>CAVCLB010000032.1:0-26831 GCA_963602915.1 Dysosmobacter segnis
GCCTAAAAACAAAAAATCGGAACCTTCCGAAGAAGATTCCGACTCAGTACCCAGACCCGGGGTCGAACCGGGACGGATTGCTCCACTGGTGTTTGAGACCAGCGCGTCTACCGATTCCGCCATCTGGGCGTTTTTGCGTGTGCAAAGGTAATACAAAAAATCTTTACGGCAAAACATTTCGCGCAAAAAACTTGATTTCGGCCTACAGACAAGCATTTTCCAAGCCCATGCTACACTTTCGCCGCGCCACCGGCACTACTTATTGGCGGCACACGGCAGATGCGGCAAGCGTGTGCAGCATACGGTGCACACGCGTGTTGCACTTGCTGCACGGGCGTGCATCAGACGGTGCGCCACGACAACACACGCACCCAACGGCAGAAAAAACACAAAGAAATGAAATTATAAAGGTTTTGATGCGGCGCTTTCAGAATATTTTCTTATCTTTGCCGATGTTACGTTTCACACACGTTACAACACACGGGGGCTTTGATGCCACACCGTCTCTGTCGTTAACCGACAAACGCGAAAACATAAAGACAGACTGATTACAACACAAAAAATCAGTAACCCAGCCACACTCAACCGCCACCAACACTGGCGGCAATAAACACGACGACCTTTGCCACGAATGGCTCCGTATGCTTTCGTGGCACCGAAAGGCCAACTACACTAAACGACAACAAGATAAACACAACTAAACAAAAAATCACTAATGGAATCAAAAACTTTGTTATGCAGCAGAATAGCAAGGCTGGCAGCACTTGTTCTATTCGTCGTCTTTTATGGTAGGGCGATTGCACAGACCGTTACCATAAGTCCGCAAACGGGCAACGTCGTTTCGGCGGCAAGCTATTCCAGCGAGAGCCACGTTTCAGGCTATGGCGGAGCATGGATACACAACCAAATACCGCTCACCCTGCTCACATCTGACGAAGCCACACTCTCCGACGAGGGACTCGTGAAAGTGCATGCCAACAACGTGGGCGTGCAAGACGGCAAACTCGGGTTTATTTCAGGCCATGAGGATGTAAAGAACCACATGTCGGTATCACTGCCCAAGGGCTACCGCTTCACGGGCTACACAATAGTGTTGAACTACGAGACATGGCATGCTTATAGAGATGCAGTGGCCACCACTTTCCGTGAAACCACAAGCAATTTCAGCTCAACGATAAAGAGCGTTGCCGTGGCAAGCGGCGCAAAGAAAGTCACCATGTCGCGCACTTCGCTCACGGGCAACGACATGGGCAACATTCTTTATTTCCTGCAAGACCACAAAACCGGACACTCTGCAGTGTCGGTGGAGTCGTTCACCGTAAGCTTTGAATGTGCCGACCCGTTCACCGAGGCATTGCAGCCCGGCAGCAGCATGGCAACGGGAGTTGACTGCATAGCCTTGCCTTTTGCCACACAACGTGTTGACTTGGGAGAGATTACGCAGGAAACGAAAAACGGATACACCTCCTACAAATACAACTACAACAACGTGAAAGACCTGCATGCCAACTTCATGCTTTTCGACGAGGGGGGCATAAAGAGCGGAACTGCCACTGAGAACGCCAAGACCAACGGCAACATCACGGCAACGGCATCAAAAAACAATCGGGTATATATCGGACTGAAAAACGATACCTACTGGATTGAAGCTCCGGCAACGGCAGCATCGCAAAACGGCAACGAGATACCCGTGGGCTACCGCATCGTAGGCGCGAAGCTGCACTACACCAACAGCACAACCAACACCTTTTCGCTTGGCGACGACATCTGCATCACCGACGGCAACGGCAACTACATGAATGCCAATCTGGAATTCACCACGACAAAAACAGTGTGGCACACCGACAGCGAGGGGCGCGTCTACACGGGCAGCACCACCTATCTCACTCATGACAAGCGTGCAAACAGCCGAACCAGCGACCTGAAGACCACTACAAGGAAAAACAGTGCAAGAGAATACAGAACCAACGGCAACGACCTCTACTGGAACAGCGACTACATTTGCTTTACTGCCGCCGGCAAGGCAAGCTACGAGGGCACACGCGCCATTGTGGTGAAAGCTGACGCGGCAGCAACATCTGCGAGCGAATTCACCCTAACACTTTATGACAAGACCGGCAGCAATGCCGTGCAGACGGTGCAGGTGAACAGCGACAACGCAGAGGGCCATGTGGCGCTTGACGATGCCAACAACGACGCCATAAAATTCAAGGTTGAAGGTTTGGAAGAAGGCAATGTGGCCTATGTCGCCATTGAGCTTACGCTCGAAGCACTCAACCCGTATGTTGACAAGATGGACATTGCATGCACCCGTCCCGACGGTTCGAAGTCGCTCAGCAACCAGTATCTCACCACCGATTTCACCGTGGGAGTGAACGGCAAGGTTGACTTCACCGTGCCCGTGAACTTTGCCGACGGTAAGATGAAATTCTCTTTCGAGCAGCTGCACCACAAGAGCGCCGACGAAACCTATACGGGAATAGGCAAGGCAGGCAAGTATGCACGCTACAACTTCGTGAAGTCTGACTACTACAACCTCATCGACGAGAACCTGCAGGCACACCGCACCGAGGCCGCCGACTACGACTACACTAAGAAAATACGCGTGGACGTGGCCGGAACATCGCAGTTTAAGGTGAACAACTCCGACCGCTTCAAGGCCGGAACCACCGGCAGCGGCACGTTCAGCTATGAGGAGTTCCGCTACTCAAATGCCGAGTATGCCACCCAGGGCGGCACATGGACTGCCGTGGAACTGGCCGACGGCCAACAGCAGGAATGCTATCTCGTGGTGTGCGACGAAACACGCTACAACATATCTCCCACCACCACACCGCGCCATGCAGTGTACGCCTACTACTACACCGAGATTTCGCTCAGCACCAAGAACTTCACCCCGGTGCTCACCTACCGCACCGTGTATGACAACGCCATGCTCGCCGACGGACTGGACAACAACAAATATGTGGGCGTGAGCGTAGGCATAAACGACGAAAGCGGCACAACGGCCACGGCAAGCGAGGGCTATGTGTATGCAAAGCAGATTGTTGACCAGCTCAATGCCGACATCGCGGCCAAGGCCGACGGCGCGCCTGCCGATGCCAAGCATGTGCTCTATGTTGACGCAAGCGAGCTCAACTCGGTGCTCTTCTCGGCCGACCAGCCCGAATGGGGAAGCATAGCTTCGCTGCAGGACATCATCGCCACCAACGCCATGGTGTATCTGCCCAAAGGCACAAGCATAAAGGCCAACAACGTGGCAACACTTTCCGAGAACGAGGGCGACTTCGTGGCCGACAACAACATCGTGCTCACCGACCAGCAGCCATTCTTCGCCCCAGCCGACATTCGCGTGGATGCAGCCAACTATGTGGCCTACTCACGCAAGGTGACAAACAACAACACCGGCACGCAGTGGATTTCGTCGGTTCTGCCGTTCACCGTGGCCGTTGACAACGAAGGCCGACACAATGCCGAAGACGGCATAGGTAAGATTTCGTTCTACACGATGAATGCCGACAATGCACTCGACAACATGCAGACCGAAGACAACTACGACTACTCGGTAGTGGGCCATTTCTCGCCCATAACCAATGCCATGAGCACCGAAGCCAACAAGCCCTACCTCATCGGCATAGAAGAGTTCAAGACCGACGACAGCGGCGAGAAGGTGATACTCGACATCCGCCAGCACGGAGCAACGATAGTAAAGACGCCTACCACCGACGCAGGTGCCGGACTTACAATCATAGAGGGCGAGACGGCAAAGGCCACCATTGGCACGGCAAGCGCAACGCTCAAGCAATACGGCACGTTCAACGGACTGCAAATGGACAAGAACGAGGGCGTGTTCTACTTCTCGCGCGACCGCTTCGTGTCGTCGCTCAACCTCAACAGTCGCTATCCCTATGTCTACATCATGCCGTTCCGCACATGGTATGACTGCACTTCGCAGGCACTCAACAACGTGATGACGATGTTCATCTCGCTCGAGCCGGGCGATGCCACCAACGCCATTGACAACATTGCAGCCGATGCCGACGGCACAATGCGCCTCTCGGCCGACAACGGAATGCTTGTGGTGAAGGCCGTAAGCGACACACGCGCCGTGGTGCGCAACGTGAGCGGACTCACGGTGAAGGCACTGACAATGAAGGCAGGCGACGTGTGCCGTGTGCCGCTCGCTGCCGGAATTTACATCGTCAACGGCATGAAGGTTCTCGTGAAATAGGGCCATGCGCCACCGATGGCAACCGCCATCAACACAACACTAAATGACACTAAAAAAAACAGACTCACTATGAAAAAGAAAACATATACGGCTCCGGCCATAACCATGACGGAGATTATTGAGAAATGCCCGATACTCGCCGGTTCGCAGAGCCCCTGGGCCGAAGGAAACAAGAACACCGACGAATGGCAGGACTACGACGACGAGCAGGACGAATGGCCTAGCTGGCCAAGCAACGGACAGGAACTCGAATGGTAGCATGACCTGAGCCACACAAGGCGACAGCCCACTTGCAGCCGGCCTTACGCAGACAACACTTGCGTAAGGCCGGCTTTTTGTTTGCTGCGCACTATGCCTCCCAGTTTTGTACGCGACAACGCATTTTCACACAATACTCAAAAACCATCAAGTGACGGTAAAAAAATAAGTTGGTATGATTTGCGGCTTATATTTTTGATATGTTTTGGTCTCTTGAAGAGGGAGCATAGCGGGCTATGTGACCGATGAAAGAGGCAAAAACATCCAAAAAGATGAGCCGGACAAACTTCTAAATATGTATTTCACTGTTCTCAAATCTTACCAGATTATTTTTTTATCGTCACTAATGTTGCCTTATGCGCCGTGCCCTTCTTTGTCAGGTTAAAATAAATTCTTAACTTTGCAATAAGTAATATTTTGAACATTACCAACAACACGGCGGCATGACTGCACCGCACAATGCACACCGCCGCAACGACATAGCATACATGGTGCGCCGCCGCAACGGCTGCGCCCGAACGAAAAGAACTACAAGGCAATGCAATACAAGATAACGGCTCCCGCGAGCCTTGACACTACAATAAAGCTGCCGGCATCGAAAAGCATAAGCAACCGCGCTCTCATAATACACGCCCTGTCGCAGGGCGATGTGCTGCCCGACAACCTCTCGCAGTGCGACGACACCGACGTTATGGTTGCAGCACTGCGCGACAATCCCTACACGGTGGACATAAAAGCCGCCGGAACGGCCATGCGTTTTCTCACGGCATATTTCGCCGCCACCCCCGGCGAGCACATTCTCACCGGCACCGAACGCATGAAGCAACGCCCCATAGCCATACTTGTTGACGCGCTCAAGTTTCTCGGGGCCGAGATAGAGTATTTGGAGAAAGACGGATTTCCGCCTCTGCGCATACACGGCAAAGCCCTCGACGGCGGATACATGGAGGTTGCCGGCAACGTGAGCTCGCAATACATCTCGGCTCTTCTGATGATAGCTCCGGTGCTGCGCGGCGGACTTGAACTGCGGCTTACGGGCGGCATTGTGTCGCGCCCCTACATCGACCTGACGCTGTGGATGATGCGCGAGTATGGAGCCGAGGCCGACTGGAGCGACATGGAAACCATAAAAGTGATGCCGCGCCCTTACTGCCGCTACCGCTACACGATAGAAAGCGACTGGAGCGCATCGTCGTATTGGTATGAAATGCTGGCACTCTGTCCCGACAAGGAGGCGCGCCTGCAGTTTGAAGGACTGCGCGACGGGTCGAAACAGGGCGACTCGGTGGTGAAATACCTATTTTCTCTGCTCGGCGTGAAGACCCACTTCGCCTCGCGCGACGACAACACCTCGGGCAAGGTAACGCTGAAGAAGCAACGCTGCATGCTGCCACGGCTCGACTACGACTTCATAAGTTCGCCCGACCTTGCACAGACCGCCGTCGTGACCTGCTCCTTAATGAACATACCGTTCCGCTTCACCGGGCTAGCAAGTCTCAAGATAAAGGAAACCGACCGCATAGAGGCACTGAAGAACGAGCTTAGAAAGCTGGGTTATGTGTTGCACGACGAGGGCGGCGACACGCTCATTTGGGACGGCGAGAAGTGCGACCCCACAATGCAGCCGATAGACACTTACTGCGACCACCGCATGGCAATGGCCTTCGCACCGGCCGCATTCAAGTTCGGCGAAATGCGCATAAACGACCCCGGCGTGGTGTCGAAGTCATACCCGGAATTCTGGGATGACCTACGGCGAGCCGGATTTTCAATCGAAGAGACACTCTGACACATGGTCATACTGATAGCAGCGATAGTGGCAATAGGCATTATTGCCGCACTCACCGAGATATTCTCGCGGCGCGGCAAGCATGCCACACAGGACGTGACAGAAGCTCCTGCCACCTGCTCCACCTGCAACGGCACGAGCGACAAGTGCGAGCAGGAATGCATGATGGAGGCCGCCACACGCGAAATTGAATACTACGACGACGAGGAACTCGACAAGTATGCCGGAATAAAGTCGGCAGACTACACCGACGACGAGGCCGAAGACTTCGCCTATGTGCTCGACACCATGAACCCAGGCGACGTGGCCGGATGGTGCCGAAGCCTCAACCTGCGCGGAATAGAACTGCCCGACCAGATAAAGGACGATGTGATAATGATAATAGGAGATGAGCATTCTTGAATACACATTCTTTCAAAACGCCCTCATAGGGGCATTCCTTGCCAGCATCGTGTGCGGGTTTGTGGGCACCTACATCGTTGCCCGGCGGCTCGTTTTCATAAGCGGCGGCATCACCCACGCCTCGTTCGGAGGCATAGGCATAGGCGTGTGCCTCGGCATCAACCCCATATTGTCGGCCATGGCGTTCTCGGTGCTGTCGGCATTCGGCATACAATGGATGTCGGGGCGCGGCGAGGTGCGCGAAGATTCGGCCATAGCCGTGTTCTGGACTCTCGGCATGAGCATAGGCATAATGTGCTGCTTCATCACGCCGGGCTTCACGTCTGACCTCTCATCGTTTCTATTCGGCAGCATTCTCACCATTGGGCATGCCGACATTGAGTTGCTGGCAGCCGTGGCCATAGTGGTGGTGGCGGTGTTTGCATTGCTTTACAGACAGATACTCTGCATAGCGTTCGACCCCATTTTCGCACGCTCGCAGCACATAAGGGTCGCCGCAATAGAATATATGATGATGGCCTTGATAGCCATTACGGTGGTGTCCACGCTGCGCATGGTGGGCGTGGTGCTCGCAATAAGCCTGCTCACAGTGCCGCAGATGACGGCCAATCTGTTCTCGTTCAGTTTCAAGCGCATCATAGCCACAAGCATCCTCGTGGGATGGATTGACTGCATTGCAGGTCTTGCAATGTCTTACTGGCTCAACGTGCCGTCGGGAGCGGCCATAATTTTCGCCAGCGTAGTGATTTACATAGCGGCACGCGCAATAAAAGGTGCCCTTCACGAGTTTAATAAATGTGAGAATACCTGACACCCGACATACAGTCATTGGTCTCGTCATGGCGGCAGTTCTTGTCGTGACGGGATGCGGAACGCAGAAAAACACTGCGAAGACAAGGTGGTGGCATGCCTTCAAGGCACGCTACAACACCTACTACAACGGCACGTTGGCCTATATCGACGGTTCGCTCGAGAAGGAAAACGGCAACAAAGACAACTTCACCGAAATCATCCCTCTATACACCGTGGGCAACAAGACCAACCGCGAAACGGGCAAGGCCAACTTTGAACGCGCAATAGAGAAATGCCAGAAAACCATAAAGCTGCACAGCATAAAGCGCAGACCGGTGTGGAACAAGAAGCGGCGCAAGACCGAAAAAGACATTGAATGGCTCTCGCGGCGCGAGTACAACCCGTTTCTTTGGAAGGCATGGATGCTTATGGGACGCTCACAATTCCATAAAGGGGCGTTCGACGAGGCTGCATCCACGTTCTCCTACATGAGCCGTCTCTACCAGACACAGCCCGCCATATATGCAAAGGCACGCGCCTGGCTTGCCAAATGCTATGTGGAGGAGGACTGGCTGTATGATGCCGAAGACGTAATACGCAACATGCAGCGCGACTCAATACACTGGAGCGCACAGAAGGAATGGGACTATACCTATGCCGACTACTACATACACACCGGCGACTATGCCAAGGCAGTGCCCTATCTGCGCAAAGTGATAAAGCACGAAATGCGCCGCAAGCAACGGGCGAGAGAATGGTTTCTCATGGGACAGCTGCAAGCCGCACTCGGAAACGACGCCCTTGCCATGAAAGCCTACCGTCATGTGGTGCGCCAGAACCCTCCCTACGAACTCGAATTCAACGCCCGCATTGCCATGACCGAAGTGGCATCGAAAGGACAGGCCAAGAAGATGATAGGGAAGCTGAAACGTATGGCGGCATCTGACAAGAACAAGGAATATCTCGACCAGGTGTATTATGCCATAGGAAACATATATCTCAGCCAACGCGACACCGCCAATGCCATAACCGCATATGAGCGCGGCAATGCCAAGGCAACACGCAGCGGCATTGAGAAAGGAGTGTTGTTGCTGCGTCTTGGCGACCTGTATTGGGAACGCGAACGCTACAACGATGCCCAGCGGTGCTATGGCGCGGCAATAGGTATGCTCGACAAAGACCGCAAGGATTATGCCCAACTCTCGGAAAGGTCGAAAGTTCTCGACGAACTCGTGCCCTTCACCGATGCCGTGCACCTGCAAGACTCGTTGCAGGAACTGTCGCGTATGGACGAAAAGGAGCGCAACGCAGCCATCGACCGTGTAATCGACGCACTCAAAAAGAAAGAAAAGGAAGAGCGCGACAAGCAGGCCGAACAGAACGCGCAGGAAACGATGGCCAAGAACGGAGGCAACAACATGGGGCAAAATCAAAACAGTAACAACGCCTCAAACAGTAACACAGCCGACAAGCAAGGCAACGGTTTGTGGTATTTCTACAACCCGCTGGCAGTGAGCCAAGGCAAGACGGCATTCCAAAAACTGTGGGGAAAGCGCGAGAATGTGGACAACTGGCAACGCGTGAACAAGACTGTGGTGTCGGCAATAGGCTCAGAAGAAATGTCGGAAGAGCAACTCGACTCCATAGCCAAGGCCGAAGCCGCACTCGACTCGATTGCGCAGGTGACCGACAGTGCACAAAACGACCCGCACAAACGCGAATATTACATGGCACAGATTCCGTTCTCCGACGAGGCAAAAGCTGCAAGCAACAAGATAATAGAAGACGGACTGTATCACTCTGGGGTTATATTCAAGGACAAACTCGACAACCTCACGCTCAGCGAGAAACAGCTTCTGCGCCTCACCGACAACTATCCCGACTACGAGAAAATGCCTGATGCCTACTATCATCTGTTCCTCTTGTATTCGCGCAAAGGCATGCCGGCGGTGGCCGACGGATATGTTGACCGACTGAAAAGCCAATATCCCGACAACGACTGGACGACATTGCTCACCGACCCGTATTTCAAAGAGAACGCAGCATTTGGTGTGCATATCGAAGACTCGCTCTATGCCTGCACCTACGAAGCCTTCAAGGCCGCACGCTACGCCGAGGTGGCGGGCAATGTACACGTTTCCAACACACGTTTCCCGCTCGGGGCAAACCGCGACAAGTTTGTCTTTATCGGCGGATTGGGCAAGCTCAATCAAGGAGATGCCGACGGATGCCTCGCCGATATGAAGACCGTCGTGGAGAAATATCCGCAAAGTGGAGTTAGCCCAATGGCCGGAATGATTATAAACGGAGTGCAGGCCGGACGGCGACTTCACGGAGGTACGTTCGACATCGGGAATATATGGGAACGCCGCACTGCCGTGCTTAACGACAACGACACTACCGGAACGAAGAAACTTTCGGCCGAACGCGATGCCAATTTCATGTTCATCATTGCCTACAAGCCCGATTCTATAGACGAAAACAAGCTGTTGTTTGAACTCGCACGATATAATTTCACGAGCTATCTTGTGCGCAATTTCGACATAAGCATAGCCGATGCCGACGGCATTCGCCTCATGTCGGTGAGCGGATTCCGCAACTACGACGAGGCATTGCAGTATGCTCGGAATTTCCACGCGCAACCCGTTCTGCGGCGTATGGCAGCCAACAACCGCACGATTATAATAAGTGAGCAGAACCTTGAATTGCTCGGCAAGCAATACAGCTACGACGATTATGTGAAATTCTACGCCAAACATTTCGCGCCGCTCAAGGTGAGCACCGCCGAACTGCTTGATGAACCCGACATGATAACCACTCGTCCTGAACGCAAACAAGTGCAGACAGAAGACGACTTCGACGGTGTTCCCGACAACAACACCGTCATAGACAACTGGATTGAAGACGCGCCCGCCGACAAGGGAACGATGCTTGAAGACTACAGCGAACCCAACAAGCAGGGTAACGCAACCGAAACTACGGTGGTGACAGAGCCTGTGACAAACACTGACAACGCTTCAGAAAGCGGCAACACCGTAATAGAAGATGCCGCACCCGAACCTGCCGATGCCACGACAACCACTATTGCCGACGACAACGAGGCCGACAAACGGCAGGAAGAACCTACTGGTGCCACAGTTGTTGACGACGAACCGCAGGCAAAACAAAAGCCCGACAATACGGCACAAAAGCCACAAGCAACAACCGCAAAGCAGCAACAAGAACCTGCTGCCAACACCGTTACGCCCACGCCACAGCCCGATGCGCCCAAGGCCAAGTCGAAATCGCTTGAAGACGATTTCTATTTCGACGACGACGAGAGCTATGACAACAACGCCGGAACGCCGACAACCGCTCCCGGAAATAAGCAACGCGAAACCGACGTAACTGATGATGAATATTACGAACTTGACGGTTTCTGACAAAGACAAAACTTATGAGCAACGGATATTTACTTTGGGTTGACGACGAGATTGAACTCTTGCGCGCCCACATACTGTTTCTTGAGAAAAAAGGCTACGACGTTGTTACCGTGAGCAACGGCACCGATGCCATAGAACAATGCTCGCAGCACACGTTCGACCTGATACTCCTCGACGAGATGATGCCCGGAATCACCGGGCTAGAAACGCTTCAGCGCATAAAGGAAATATCACCGGCCACGCCCATAGTCATGGTGACTAAGAGCGAGGAGGAGAATATTATGGACCAGGCGATAGGGTCGAAAATAGCCGACTATCTCATAAAACCGGTAAATCCAAGCCAAATTCTCCTTACACTTAAGAAGAATATACACCAGAAACAGATTGTCACCGAGGTGACACAAACCACCTATCAGCGCAATTTCCAAAATATTGCGATGCAAATATCCGACTGCCGCACGCTCAACGACTGGCAGGATGTCTACCGACGGCTCGTGCATTGGGAACTGGAACTGAGCGGAACCGACAGTTCAATGACCGAGATGCTGCACATGCAAAAGGAAGAAGCCAACCTCGGCTTCGCCAAATACATACGCAACAACTATCTCAACTGGATGGAACCAGGGGCAGAACGGCCTCTCATGAGCCCGGACATATTCAAGAAGAAGGTCTTTCCCGAACTCGATGCAGGCAACAAAGTGTTTCTCATCGTTATCGACAATTTCCGCTACGACCAGTGGCGCGTGCTCGCACAGGAGATTGGTGACATGTTTGACATAAACGAAGACATATACACAAGCATCCTGCCCACAGCCACACAATATGCGCGCAACGCCATATTCAGCGGTTTAATGCCCAGCCAAATTTCGCAGATGTTTCCCGAACTGTGGGTTGACGAAGACGAAGAAGAGGGCAAAAACCTAAACGAAGAGCCGCTCGTACGCACACAGATAGAGCGTTATCGGCGACACGACCGCTTTTCCTACCACAAAATCAACGACTCCGCCGGTGGCGACCGCCTGCTTGAACAGCTCAACAACTTGAAGCAAAATGACCTGAATGTGATTGTGGTGAACTTCATAGACATGCTTTCGCACGCCCGCACCGAGTCGCGCATGGTGCGCGAACTGGCCAACAACGAGTCGGCCTACCGCAGCATCACACTGTCGTGGTTCAGACATTCGGTCATGGCCGACCTGCTGAAAGCACTCTCACAAATCGACTGCAAGATAATTTTAACGACCGACCACGGTAGCATCCGCGCCTCGCGGCCCGTGAAGATAGTGGGCGACCGAAACACAAACACCAATCTGCGCTACAAATTGGGGCGTAACCTCAACTGCAGTTCCAAAGAAGTGTTCACCATAAAAGACCCCCGCAAGGCTCATTTGCCGGTCGTTAATCTCAGCACAAGCTATGTGTTTGCCACCGGCAACACGTTCTTCGCCTACCCCAACAACTACAACTACTATGTGTCTTACTACCGCGACACATTCCAGCACGGCGGCATTTCGCTCGAAGAGATGCTCATTCCGCTCATAACGCTCACCTCGCGCAAGCGCGGAGCATAGCCGTATAGCGACGTGAGTATGCCGCCGTAGGCACGGCATCAGTAACAGAATTTTATCAAAACAACATAAACATGGAAATAAGAATCGACTCTTTGGAGCACATAGACAATGCCGCAAAGGCATTCATCGACAACATGGGCAGCAGCAAGGTGTTCGCTTTCTACGGCAAGATGGGAGCTGGAAAGACAACTTTCATAAAGGCCGTGTGCGAAGCTCTCGGCGTAAACGATGTCGTGACATCGCCTACTTTCGCGATAGTCAACGAGTATCAGTCTGACACAACGGGCGAAAAGATTTTCCATTTCGATTTCTACCGCATAAAAAACATCGACGAGGTTTACGACATGGGCTATGAGGATTATTTCTACAGCGGTTCGCTGTGTTTCCTCGAATGGCCTGAACTTATAGAAAGTCTGCTGCCCGATGATGTGTGCAAAGTGTGCATTGAGGAGACGGGCGACGGTTCGCGCGTGGTGAACTTCGAAGCAGCGAAGGCATGAAATAGCCCTTACCCGACTGCAATCCAGCGGTTATTGAAACGAGAAAAGGCAGCAATGCCGCACCAAGTGTGCCGTGCATTGCTGCCTTTTTTGTATTGTTGCGCCAAGCTGCGCCGCCTCGCGGTTTATTGTTTCAGCCGGAGTTCAACCGGACAATGGTCGCTGCCGAAGATGCCGGTGTGTATTTCTGCCGCCTCGATGCGGTCGCGCAGACTTTCTGAAACCAAGAAATAGTCGATGCGCCAGCCTGCATTTTTCTCGCGTGCATGAAACCTGTATGACCACCACGAGTAGGTAACGTCGTCGGGATGCAGTGCGCGGAACGTGTCAACAAAGCCATTTGCGAGCGTTGTTGTCATGCAGGCGCGCTCCTCATCGGTAAATCCTGCATTGCGGCGGTTGCTCTTCGGATTCTTCAAGTCAATCTCCTCATGGGCCACATTGAGGTCACCACACACTATGACAGGCTTTTTGGCGTCGAGTTTCTTGATGTAGTCGAGGAAATCGCTCTCCCATTTCATGCGGTAGTCAAGCCTCCGCAGTCCGTCTTGCGAGTTAGGAGTGTAGACCGTAACGAGGAAGAAGCCGTCCATTTCGAGCGTTATCACACGCCCTTCATGGTCGTGCTCGTCGATGCCCATGCCATAGGTCACGCCGATAGGAGTGTGGCGCGTGTATATAGCAGTGCCCGAATAGCCTTTTTTGTCGGCGTAGTTCCAGAACGACTGATAGCCCTCAAACTGCAAGTCGAGCTGTCCGGCCTGCATTTTTGTTTCTTGCAGACAGAAGAAATCGGCGTCGAGAGCCTTGAAAGCATCGCCGAATCCCTTTCCGGCACAGGCTCTAAGCCCGTTCACATTCCATGAGATGAATTTCATTGCGCCTTATTTTGCGGTGCATGTCATGTAGAGATCACGCAGATAATAGCTTGTGATTGCCGTCGTATTGTTGAGGTCGAGGGTGTCGAAGCATATTGCGTAGGTGCCTAACTGGAACTGGAACAGGCGGTCGCTCGAGGTCCATGAACCAGTGTAGGTATTCATGTAGAACACGAAATACACCTTTTTCTCGGCGTTGTTGTAGTTGAATGTCGTTTCAACCGTCACCGGGTTTACATAGAAATACAGCGAGCTTGATGTCACAGCATTCTTGTTCGGTATGAAATAGTAGGCTTTGAGGTTGGTGCTGGGAGCCGATTTCAGCTGCGATTTTAGTTCGCGCAGCATGTTAGCCTTTTCCGACAAGTCGTTGGCAGGCACCGAGATTGCCGAGTCGAGTTTGCTTACCGGGAAGTTGCGCAAGGTGAGTGTAGAGTCGCTGTTCACTGTCCAGTAGGTTCTTAACGAGTCGTATTTCTCGGCTTTTACGCCCGTAGCGGTTGTCTTTGCATAGTACATGCGCAGCATGCCCGAGTATTGTCCGGCCATTTGCTGCTGATATTGCTTCTGTGTCGTTATGTCCAACGATGTGTCTTCTCCTTCGCTAAGGCACGAAGTGAATGCTGCTGCCGTCATGATGCAGCACACGATGAGCATGAAGATTGATCTTGTCTTTTTCATTTTCAGGTTCTCTTTTTTTGTTTATTTTGTAGTGTTTTCTACATATCAAATGCACCATTGCCGTGAATATTGCATGGCTGCGGCATTTGTTTTCAGAATTTTCTTGAGTCGGAGTGCACAAGGTTCATAAATTCCTCGCGTGTCTTTGCCTGGTTGAAAGCCCCACTGAAATCGCTTGTGGTGGTAATGGAGTTCTGTTTTTCCACCCCGCGCATCTGCATGCACATGTGCTTTGCCTCTACCACCACCATTACTCCGAGCGGATGCAGGGTTTCCTCTATACATTCCTTTATCTGTTGTGTGAGGCGTTCCTGCACTTGCAGGCGGTGCGAGAAGATGTCAACCACGCGTGCGATTTTGCTCAATCCCGTTATATATCCGTTGGGGATGTAGGCCACATGAGCCTTGCCGTAGAATGGAAGCATATGGTGTTCGCACATGGAGAAGAAGTCGATGTCCTTCACAATCACCATTTGGTTGTATTTTTCTTCAAACAATGCGTCGGTGAGCACCTTGTGTGGGTCTTGCGAGTAGCCGCGGGTGAGCACCTGCATGGCCTTTGCCACCCGCATGGGAGTTTTTAAAAGCCCTTCGCGCGAGCTGTCTTCGCCCAACAGGCCGATTATGCTTTTGTAGTGTTCTGCAAGTTGTTCAAGACCGTCGCGGTATTCTGTTTCTGGGTTCATCTTGTAATTTATGGTGTAGTATGGTGTATATTCTCTTTAAAATGCAGTCTGCCGGTGTCGGCAGATGCCATTTGCCGGGTCAGTAAGCCACCGTGATTTTTCCGCTCACGATGCATGCATGCTTGTAGCCCAACTTCTGCACTTTTGCCAATACGGTGCTGGCTTCCTGATAAGTGCGGTAATTTCCTATGCGGCATATCCAGCGTGGTGAATAGAAATGCACATACACCGGTTGGTCGGGAAATGCCGCCTTCACTTTGTTTCCGGCCTCCTGGGCCTTTATTTTGTCGTTGCGCGAATTGCCTCCGGCAAACACCTGCACACGGTAGCCGTTCACCTTATAGCTGCGCCGCATCATTTTCTTGCGCGTGTCGATGCCTTGCGTTTCGGTTTCTTCGGGTTCTCTGCCCGTCTGTGCAGCATCGGCATCATGGTGCAGAGGTTCTTCTTTTTTCCTGTTTCCGGCTTCTGCCGCGCCGTGTTCGGTTTCGTGCGGCCTCACCGTTTTCTTTGTTGAGTCATTGTCGTGCCGGTGTGCCTGTTCGGCCTTTGCGGCATCGGCATGCGGCTGTGCCGTCGTGGCCTTGTGTGTGGCGGCAGATTGCGTTGCAGAGTGTTGTTGCGTCTGCTGTTTGGTGTTGTTGGCCGATGCCGAATGTTGTGTCCTTGCGCTCACGTCGGCATTGTTCACCAAGTCGTCTATCTCCTTGCTTTGTGTCACGGTGACGCTTGCGTTGCCTTTATTTTGCTGCAAGTGCTGTGTGAACGATTGCGCCCCGGCCTGCATTGTGAGGCCCAGTGCGGTTATTGTTGTGATGACCTTGTGTTTCATTTCGTGTGTGCGTGTTGGAATTTTCTGTCCCCGGCACGGGACATGAGTGTTGTTCCTTAATGAAAACGAGTGGGCATGCAAGCCGTTTCCGGCTTGTAGGCCCACTGTGTGAGTTGCTTGTTAATTATTTCTTCCAAGCGTCGATGATGCCCTTGAAGTCGGCTGCTTTGAGTGAAGCACCGCCAATCAGTCCGCCGTCGATGTTGGGTTTAGCAAACAGTTCGGGTGCGTTGCTTGCCTTGCAGCTGCCTCCGTAGAGTATAGAAGTTTCTTCTGCAGCCTCGTTGCCATATTTCTCGGCTACGATAGAACGGATGTATGCGAGCATTTCCTCAGCCTGGTCGGAAGTGGCGGTCTTGCCTGTTCCGATAGCCCAGATGGGTTCATAGGCGAGGATGATGTTCTTCCACTCCTCGGCGCTGAGGTTGAACACGCTTCCTTCGAGTTCGGCCTTAACCACCTCGTTCTGCTTGTTTGCCTCACGCTCTTCGAGAGTTTCTCCGCAGCAGAAGATTACCTTCAAGCCGTTTTTCAGTGCGAGCAGAGTCTTCTCTTTCAGAATTTCGGCTGTTTCTCCGTAGTACTGGCGACGCTCAGAGTGGCCGAGTATTACGTATTGTGCGCCGGTGCTCTTCACCATCTCGGCCGAAACCTCGCCGGTGTAAGCGCCTTTTTCCTTGTCAGCGCAGTTTTCTGCACCAAGGCCCACTACCGATGCGTCGAGCACCTGAGCCACCGATGCGAGGTGGATGAACGGAGTGCACACCACAACGTCGCAGTTGGGCTTGTCGGCTACGAGTGCCTCGTTGATTTCTTTAGCGAGAGCTACACCGTCTTGCAGGTTCATATTCATTTTCCAGTTACCTGCTACAATTTTCTTTCTCATTTTTCTTTTTGTTTTAAAGAGTTTGTATATTTTGTTTGAATTCCGTTTCTCCTTTATCCATTTTGTCCATGCCCACAAGCGGTCGGCGAGTGTTAGCAGTCCGAGCGGCACGAAGAAAAGTGCCAATACCTTTGCTATTTTCTCCGAAACCGGTTCATCGTCCATGTGTCCGATTTCGAGTTTGTCGAGGCTTGCAGTAAGCTCAGTCTGTTTCGGAAGCTCGTTGTGGCTCCATTTCCTTATCACCTTGCCATCCTTCAAGAGCATCAGTCCGGGATTGCTGCGTATCATTGTGCGCAACGTGGTCTCGTCGGTGATGGCAAACGGATATTCGGCTCCCGTTATGTCGCGCCAACGTTGGATGCCCTTCTCGGTGCTTGCGGTGAGGCAGTAGAACGGGATGTGCCACTCGGCGGCATATTCATAGAGCTGGTCGATGTCGCCGAAATTGCTGTCGTCGGCATTCTCCAGATGCGGTGAAAGCAGCAGAAACGTGTAGCCAGGGTCGTCAACCACCTCCTGTGTTATGTCTTCGCCGGTTGCGGCGAGTGTTATCGAGAAATCGTGTATGGGCGGTTCATAACCTTTTTTGGTCTGCACTGTCTTGCTGTCCACGAACTGCCATGTGGAGTCGGGATAGTTTTCGAGTGTAAACTCCTTTGTCACGCCACCCTTCCGCATTATGAATGTGGTTGCGAATTCGGGTTGTTCGGCACCTTCGGGCACCTCCATGCCCTTGCGTAGGTCGGCTCCGACATGGTAGGGACGGAAGTCGAACACCGGCAGACGGTATAGACAGGCCATGCTTGTGACGAGGATATACACTGCCGTGTAGTTTATCACGATGCTTTGGTTGCTCTTCGATATGAGCCTCGGCATTGCGAGCGGCCACCGTGCCATTGCCGCCGTGCACGCAAGGAGCACGATGTTCTTGGCAAGCGTCTGCGCGTTGGTGAGCGTTATAGCGTCGCCGAAGCAGCCGCAGTCCTTCACCGGGTCGGCAACATATATCCACACGGTCACGGCGGTCATCACTACCATGAGCGCGGCAAGCACCTTCGACACGGCACGCCGCCTTATGGCGAACATCACGAGCACGCCGAGCGTGAACTCAACTGCCGCGAGCACCACTGCGCCCCACAGAGTGAGCCAGTCGGGCACATAGTCTTGCAGGTGCAACGCGGCTGCATAGTCCTGCAGCTTATATTGCGTGCCCAGTGGGTCGATGCCTTTTACATAGCCCGACATTATGAATGTCGCCGCCACGACAAGGCGGCACACGTTGACTATTGTGGCCCTGAGCATTTTCATTGTGCCTGCTGCTCATCCAGTTTTATGGCTCCAAACACAGCATAATTGATTATGTCCATATAGTTGGAGTCGATACCTTCCGACACCATTGTGTTGCCGTTGAGGTTTTCTATTTCCTTCACCCGTTCTATTTTCGTGAGGATGAAGTCGGTATAGCTACTTGTTCTCATTCCGCGCCAAGCCTCGTCGTAGTCGTGGTTCTTGCGTTTCATGAGATTGAGAGCCTCGTGGGCGAAACGGTCGTAGAGCGAGAGAGCCTCAGCCGGAGTCACGTCGACGGTGTCAACGAAGCCGCGGTCGAGCTGAATAAGCCCCACGATGCCGTAGTTGATGAGTGCTATGTATTCAGAGCGTATGCCCTCGTTGACGAGAGCCGTGCCCTTTGTTTCGATCGAACGTATGCGTTTTGCCTTTATGAAGAGCTGGTCGGTGAGCGACGAGGGGCGCAGAATGCGCCACGACGCACCGTAGTCGTGAAGTTTCTTTTCAAACAGACTGCGGCATTCGGCCATTACGCCATTAAACTGTTCTTCTGTTTTTGCAGTATCCATAATCGGGTACAAAAATAGTAATTTCCGCCGAAATGGGCAAGTATATATATAAATAATGTGTAGACGCGGGTTTTACCGCATTTGCAGCATCATTCCGTCTTCTGGCGGAGGCGTATCATCTTCACCACGCCGCACATAGCCTCGTAGCGTGCCTGCAACGAATCCACGCGCACCTTCAGCTGGTTTTTGCGCCGCAGGTCGGTCTCGTCCTGCCACTCGCGGGTGGTTTGCTGCAGCAGAACGTCGGTGTGTGCCACATCGTCCTGCGCCATTTTCAGCGACGCTTCTTGCCACACTTTCAGTGCCTCGCGGCGCGACTCCACGGCTTTGGGGTAGCGTTCGCGCAAGGCAACAATCGAGTCGAGCGTCTCGCGGTAGTTTCCGCTCTTGTAGAGGGCGTTTATCTTGGCGAGCAGAGGCGCGGCCTTCTCGTCGTCGGTCTTGGCGCATCCGGCAAGCAGGAGCGCAAGGATGAGTATGGGCAGATTTTTCATATCGTCGGCAAAATTACACATTTTACGATAGCCTGTCTGCCGTGCATGCGGCTTTTAATGTTTTTTAAGTGACGGAGAAAAAGCAAAACCGCAGCTATGCCATTCGTAGCAAAACTGCGGTTTAATGCATTGGTGCTGTGTCGGCAAAGTGCCGCGCGGCATCATATAAAGATATATTTCAGCACAAACAACACGGCAAGCACCCACATCGTGGCGTTCATCTTCTTGAAATGGCCGCACAGTGCGTTTATAGCCACATAGCTAATCATGCCGCACAGTATACCGTCGGAAATGCTATAGGCCAGCGGCATCATTATAATGGTTATGAATGCCGGAATGGATTCGGAGTAGTCGTCGAGGTCGATGTCCTTTATCGGACTGAGCATAAACAGTCCGACGATGACGAGCACTGGTGCCGTGGCAGCCGAGGGAACGGAGAGGAACACGGGGGCGAAGAACATGGCCACCGTGAAGCACACCGCCGTGGTGAATGCCGTAAGTCCCGACCGTCCGCCCTGCGCCACTCCCGACGCGCTCTCCACATAGGTTGTCGTGGTGCTTGTGCCGAAACATGCTCCGGCCACGGTGGCCACGGCATCGGCCATGAAAGCCTTGTTCAGTCCGGGTATTCTCCCGTCCTCGCGCATCATTCCGGCTTTGGTGCACACTCCCACGAGTGTGCCAATGGTGTCGAACATGTCGATGAAGAGAAATGTGAACACGATTACCACCATGTCGAGCGTGAAGATGTTGTCGAAATCGAACTTGCAGAATATGGGGGCTATGCTTGGCGGCGTGTCTATGATGCCGCTGAAGTGGGTTATGCCCATGGGTATGCCCACGAGGGTGGTTACGAGAATGCCGAGAAGCAGTCCGCCGGGCACTTTTCTCACCACGAGTGTGCCGGTGATGAGCAGCCCAATAACGCCGAGCAGAGCCGTGCCTTCGGTGAGTTTGCCTATGCTCACGAATGTGGCTTCGTTGTCAACGATGATACCGGCATTCTTCAGTCCGACAAAGGCGATGAACAGTCCGATGCCCGCTCCTATGGCGCGTTTGAGCGTGGCAGGTATTGCATCGACGATAAGCGTGCGTATGTGGGTCACGGTGAGCAGGATGAACAGCAAGCCTTCAATCAATATCGCGGTGAGCGCGAAGTGCCAGCTGTAGCCCATGGTGAGGCACACGGTGAACACAAAGAAGGCATTGAGCCCCATGCCGGGGGCCAGACCGAACGGTTTCTTGGCATAGACAGCCATGATGAGCGTGCCCACGATTGCGGCAAGTGCCGTGGCGGTGAACACGGCGTTGGTGTCCATGCCCTGCGAGGCGAGGTTGGCAAAGATGGTGGGGTTGACCGCGAGGATGTAGGCCATGGTGAGGAATGTGGTGATGCCGGCCATTATCTCGGTGCGGACTTTGTTTTTCGATGGGTCGAAACCAAACAATTTTTGTAGCATGATGTTATGTAGTGTTTTATAGATTTATCTTTGCGCGTTATGTTTATGGTTATACATGGCGCGACGTTTTCAGAAATCCCACTTTACGCCGAGGCACGGACGGCACTTGAAACCGCCCGTCGAACCGAAGTTGTTGCTTATTTCCACCTCGCCGCCCACGCTCAGGTTGTCGCATCCGAAGTGTTGCCCCACGTTATACCACAGCTGGGGTTCGGTGGTGAAAACGGTCTTTGCCACGTCGGCCGTGCCGTCGGCACGGTAGTCAACGGCGTGCGTCTCCCACCAGAAATCGGCGAAACCGTCGAATTTCAAGCCTTTCACGCCGAAGATGTCGTTGCACGTCCACACGGCGGTGAACTGCAGCGGCGCGTCCTGGTCGGTGTCTTTAATTGTCTTGTAGAGGGCTTCGAGGGTGAGGGTGTTGCGGTAGGCCTTGTCGTGCAAGAAATATTCCACGCCGAAGAGCCATGCGTTGTTTATGGGGTAGTTCTTGGTTATTCCGCCGTTATACTCCACATGCAGGCTCCAGTTCTTCAAAGACGTGTTCTTCCAGAAATTCAATGCGCGCGAAATCTCGGTGTATGTGCCGCCCTGAGCGATGTTCTTGCTGCCCACAACCATTTTGTCGTAGTTGAAATCGTGGTCGACAAAGAAATAGGTGCTACCCCACTTGTCTTGCTTGAACATTTCGAGCGTGAGCGTGACAAACTTGCGGTCGGAACCGAAATCGTAGAGAATCTGTGCGTTGACCTGCGCTTTGGCCGTCTGCGCAAAGACAGACATCATTGCCATCAAGGCAATACATAATTTTTTCATGTGCGGTGTGATTGAATTTTGGTTGTATAGTTGGAGCGTCACTTGCCGTGCGGTGTAGTTGCCGTGGCCGCAGAAAGTGATGCAACAACAAAGATAGGCATTTTTTTGCACAATATGCCGCCATGACGGCAATGTTTTGCGCCGCAGTCGGAAAATTAGCAGTTGCGCCACGAATATGCACTGTTGGAAATGCCGGCTGGCGTTTTCCTTTTAACTCAATAACACTCATTTTTAGCAGATATTCACATTCATTAACCTCGATAATCATGTCATCGCAATCCTTTCTCTTTCTGTCTGCAAAGACAGCCATTCTCACACCATAACTACAATATCATTGATATTCAAACAAATACGCCATTACCCATATTCGTTTCATATATTTTTTCGCCCAAAAATGCCGACAGGATGCTGCAAACAAGGCTTGTTTGTGGCAAAAACAAGCCTTGCCCGTGCCGAAACAAAGGCTTTTCTGCATCGCAACAAAGGCTTGTTTGCCGCAGAAAGATGCCTTCGTGGGCAAAAATCCACGCTCTTCTTATGCCAAGAAAGGCTTTTCTTGCATTGCCGACATCTGGTTATCGTGTTTCGGACAAACTTTTTCTTCATTTCAAAAATTCCGCGATTTGGTTAAAATTTTTAACCATCACGCCTCCGTTGCGCACTCCACCAGCACACTTACATAACGACATTGCGCAGCACGACCGGCCGTTTCTTATATTCAACACACTGCCGCCGCATTTTTATTTGCAACAGAAAGATTTTTTCACCCGTACATTACATTTTCCCACAAAATGCTTGTGTGTGAAACAACAATTAACTAACTTTGCCAAAAATACAGTGGCCACGATTATCGCCCTAGGGCAATCATTTGTCAACCACACACGTTATTTTCCATATCAGATTGTACTGTGTGCGCACCCAGCACATGTATCATTTGCCACAAGCATCAATTTGATGCAAGAGAACGCCCCAAAGAAAGAGATGAAAGATTAAGTCATAAAATCAAACGCTTATGAAAAAAACTTTACATGCCATTCTGTTGGCAACGGTTTTTGCTCTGCCAATCGGAGCTTTTGCCAACGATGACAATCCAGTGTCGCACTTGATGAACATAGGCATAGCCGCGCCGTCTGGCGGACCGCACTATGCATCGTGGGTTGACGGTAGTATGCCCTGCCCGGCAAACACAATACACGCCGAGGCCATTGACATATCGGTAAAAGGCAACAAAGGCATTGCCAAGTCGGACATGAGTCTGACTTCATACAACGGCCGCTATATGCGCTGCCAAGCATTCATGTATTTCAACGGCAACTCCAACCCCATTGAAGGCATCGTGGTGCACGGCGCATTCATGAACAGCAGCTACACCTGCGACAGCGTATCATGTCTGGGCCGCCTCGCACTCGAGAACTATGTGCCCACAAAGCCCCTGCGCATGGGCGTGGCCTTCTACGAGAACAAAAACGGAAGCCCCGGCAAGGAGATATATAAGGAAGAAATCGACGTGTATGGCGAGAAATCCAACGGCACCCTGGGCGAAGCCGACCACGGCGAAGAGGTTGTCCCGGCCTATAAGTTCACCCTCAACTTCAAGGAGCCGGTGCGCCTTGAAAACGGATTTGTGAGCGTATATGCAGCCGACACGGGCGAGAAATACAACACGGCATTCTCACTCGTGCACGACGCCAACGTGACCGAGAGCGGACTTCTGCGTGCCTATTTCGAAGACTCCAGCGACCCGCTTGAATATTCGGGCTGTTTCAACTACTGTATGCTTGGCGACGCATCGAAACCGCTTGCCAGCAAAGGTCTGAAATTCCTGCGCGTGCTGAGCCCGACATCTACTGAGCACGGCAAATATGCCAAGGTGCAGGTGGAAATAAGCAACTACGGATCGTCTGACGTGAAGGATGCCACACTGCAACTCTACGAGGACGACAACCTGCTGGCCGAAGAAAAGATTGACGAAACAATTTATTCGGGCACCACATATAAATACACCTTCAAGAAGCGCATCGACTGTTCGGCCGAAGGAAGCCACGACTTCAGCATCGAGAACGCCACACCCGGCGACGACCTTTACGCTGCCCGGGCAATAACATTCTCTACCGCCAACAACGGAAGCGACTGCAACTCGCAAAGCACCTACACCGCACAATATAAATACATAACGTCGGTTGACATAGGTAGCATACACAAAGAAAGCAGTTGGAGCCAGTATTCTGACTACCGCAACCTGAAAACCGACATAAAGCCGGGCGAGACACTCACACTGAACGTGGAGAAAATGGCCAACAACGGCGACTATCTGAAAGTGTGGGTTGACTGGAACGGCAACGGATCGTTCGACGACACGGGCGAGCTCATGGGCTACATCACACGCAGCACACTCGACATTAAGATACCCGACAACGCTCAGGCCACCGCAGGCGAGAAGACCATGCGCATCGTGGTGAGCGACAAGGACGTGTCACCGTGCGAGATTTACACCTTCGGCGAAACCGAGGACTACACGCTCAACGTGGTGCGCCCCGACAACTCACCGGCAATAGTTACCGACACCAAGGAGTTTGACCTCGACGAAACGGTGTATGAAAACAACAAGCGCACGCTCGAGGTTGCAAACGAAGGCGATGCCGAGCTTGAAGCCAACTATTCGGTTGACTACCAGCTGCCGTTCTCGCCCAACGTAACTCCCATTTACAAGGCTCCGGCAATAGGCCGCTCCGAGGCTCCGGCAATAAGCTATGTACAGGCACAGAGCACAGATGCACAGAGAAAGCCCGCCGAAACCAACGGCGACCCGCTCGTGCTCACCTACAGCAGCGACTATTCAGGCTACACGGGAAGCGACAACGTTTATGTGAACTACGCCCATTTCTATCCCGGAAGCACACTGAAGAGCATCGAGGGAATGAAGATTTCGTCGATCGACGTGTATATCTCGTCGCCCGCACGCAAGTCGTTCGTGGCCGTATGGAAGGGCGCAGGCGTGCAGTATATGAGCGGCGAGGCCGTAACCAAGCAGCAGTTCACTCCGGTGGAGAACTCCTGGAACCACATAGAACTTGAGAATCCCGTGACATTGGGCGACGAAGACCTCTTCATAGGATGCGCACTCGAAGGCTGCAAGAACATCAACGACCTCGTGGGCATCGACCGCGGTCCGGCGGTGATAGGCTACGGCGACCTCATCTGCATCGAGAACAACAACTACTGGTGGTCGCTCGCCGACCTGGGCTATGACGCCAACGTGCTCATCCGCGCCAATGTATCCGGACAGCGCACACCTGCCGTGAGCTGGCTCACCATAGACAAGACTTCCGACAATATTGCAGCTGGCAGCAAATCGCAGCTCAACCTCACCATCGACGCCGACAAACTGGGCGGCACTGTCTACGACGCCGTCATCAAGATCAATTCCAACGACCAGCTCGCTCCGTCGATGAAGATACCCGTCTACCTCGACCTCAACAACACAACTTCGGGCATAAAAGTGCTGAAAGGCGACACTAAGTCGAAGTTCCACGTTACAGCCGACCGCCGCATCGTGCTCGACACCGACAGCCATGTGGGCTACATCGCTCTCTACACCGTTGACGGACAGCAGGTGAAGATGCTCTTCGACACCAACGCCATGAACGTTTCAAGCCTGAAACCGGGCATATATGTGGCCAAGGCCGTGCTCGACGACGAAACCGTGGAAACGGCATCGGTAAGCATAAAATAAACAATACATAAAATAATGACAACATGTTCCGCCGCCTCCAGGCACAATGCGAGGCGGCGGAGCTTTTAAAACAAAACGCTTATGAAATTGAAATCTTTACTTTTCACCGCCGCAATGGCAATGACAGGCATTGGCGCACAGGCGCAGTATGTAATCATCGACGACCTGCCAGTGCCCACAACCGAGAAACCTTCATCGGTAAGCGAATATGGTTTCTACGCCAACTGGACTCCCGTGTCGGGCGACGTGAGCGACGCTCTCGGCTACTATGTGCGTGCCTATGTTACCTCTCAGGCAAAAGAGGACGGACAGAAGTTTTATCTGCTCAACACCGATTTCAGCTATCTTAAATCGTCTGGAACCGAAGAAAACCCCGACAACCCCATAAGCAACTCCAACACTTTCGTGCAGGGCAACCTTAACGCCCCGCAGCGTGCAGGATGGAC
The DNA here is from genome assembly GCA_963602915.1 of Dysosmobacter segnis. GTDB lineage: Bacteria > Bacteroidota > Bacteroidia > Bacteroidales > Bacteroidaceae > Prevotella. Next base: position 25,740 of record CAVCLB010000032.1, read on the forward strand.
AACAATCAACCGCGCTGGCGTTGACGGCGTGCTTTGCCTCAACGGTGCCTACAACTGGACCATTGCCAATGCAGCATTGCTTTATGCAATATCCGACATGAGCATCGGCGGCGGCGACGTGCACTTCAAGTTCCGCATCAAGGGCGACGGCATTGCCAAGAACTTCACGGTGCAGCTGCGCAACACCGACACCTTCCCCAATGAGGTGCTCGACCGCAAAGACCTGTCGCTCACCACAGAGTGGCAAGACGTGGAGTTTGTGCTGAAAGGCGGAATGGAGCATAGCGACATTCTCATGATGGGCAACGAAATGGGCAACAACGACGCAATGTTCTACTACATCGACGACCTGCAGATATGGCAGGAGCTCAAGAAAGGCGAAATTGCACGCGCTCTCTACCACGACGAATTCGTGAAGGACAACATCGACGCCTATCATCTCTACATCTCTACCGAAGAACTGGGCGAGAACGAGAGCTATGCCTACTCTGTAAGCACCTACGACTACAACGGCATCAGCAAAGAGTCGGACATCCGCTACCTCGACACCAGCATCACTAACGGCATTAAGGGCATCCAGTCTGACGCCACATCAACAGTCAACGCTTCAACTCCCGTCACCATCTACAACATGCAGGGCGCAGTGGTGGCACGCGGCACAGCCGGCAACGCACCGTCGCTGCCCACAAAGGGAGCCTACATCGTGAAGACTGGCGATAAGGCCCGCAAGATTGTGAGCAAATAAACATAACTAAATATTAGCATAAAGAGTGCCGTGTCCATTCTTGGACACGGCACTCTTTTGGTGTATGGCAGTGGCAAAAAAGCCGCCAACTGCACCACACACATATCGTGTGTTCCGCAACTTCGGCACTGCGCAGATGAAAAACAAAGTCATTGAAGTGGAAACGGCATGGAAAAGAAAATGTTGGTGTCGGGGTAAAATATTGTTCTAACATTGTAAAACATGGAACGTCTGGCTTTTATAAAACATCTGAAAGCGCGGAACTTACCTTTGTCCGTTGCATGGATTGCACTCCATTGCCCCTGAAAGGGGCGCATATTATAGGATAGGGGCTTGCCCCTATCTAT
>CAVCLB010000033.1:0-24355 GCA_963602915.1 Dysosmobacter segnis
TATTGGTTGCGGAGGCAGGACTCGAACATGCGACCTCCAGGTTATGAGCCTGGCGAGCTACCAACTGCTCCACTCCGCGATATTACCTTTCTGCAATCAGTGTCATTTCTGAATTGCGAGTGCAAAATTACTCTTTTGTTTCGATACAAACAAATATATGCATATAAAACATGGTGTTTTTAACATAAAGCTATACATTTTTCACACTACTATACAATAATTAAACATACAAACATCGTTTTGATTAATTATCTGACAGAAACTTTACCTAAACCATCCATGTGCACATAGGCTGGCGCAAGCGGTGCATACAAGATACTACGGGAACTTCATAAGGCATGCCAACCAATCGCATTTCAGAAGAAACATCGTGTGTATAGATGAGAAAACGGAGTTCACCTTATTATATATAGACACCGCTGACAAACACGAAGACCCAACGGCAATGGGGCAGGAAGAATGAAAAAGTGTAAAAACTTTGTGTAATTGGAATTATTGCAGTACTTTTGCACAACACCAATGGATGTGCAAAACGAAACAGAAGAATAAAAAATCAATAGTATGTCAATATCCAAAACCCGGCAAAAACTTGTTGACGTGGCACGCCAACTGTTCGCAAAAAATGGCATCGCAAACACGACAATGAATGACATCGCCGTGGCGTCGGGCAAAGGGCGCCGCACACTATACACCTATTTCAACCGCAAGGAAGACGTATATTCTGCCGTGATAGAATCGGAATTGGAGCGTCTGTCGGACAAACTCGACGAGGTTGCCGCCATGAAGACGCGCCCACAGGACAAAATAATAGAACTCATCTACACCCACCTGAGCATGATACGCGAAACAGTGGTGCGCAACGGCAACCTGCGCGCCGAGTTTTTCAGGAACATATGGATGGTGGAAAAGGTGCGGAAGAATTTCGACGAAGACGAGATAGAACTTTTCCGCAAAGTGTATGCCGAAGGAAAAGCCGACGGAGAGTTTGACATCGAAGACGTTGACCTCGTGGCCGACATCACACACTACTGCATAAAGGGGCTTGAAGTGCCTTTCATCTACGGCCGTCTCGGGCACGGGATGACCGAAGAGGCAAGCAAGCCGCTTGTGGCAAAAGTGGTGTATGGAGCGTTAGGAAAGTCGAACATAAAATAAACGCCGCACACTTCGCCGCACAAAATATGCAGGCACTGCCCCGAAGGCAATGACCGCATGGGGCGACAAAGCTGCCGGCAGCAAGCGAAAGAATACAAACCACAAACATTATAAACACATTAGTATGACAAAATTATTGGAAGGCAAGACTGCGCTGATTACTGGTGCAGCACGCGGAATAGGAAAAGCTATCGCGCTTAAATTTGCCGAAGAAGGTGCAAACATCGCATTCACCGACCTTGTCATCGACGAGAACGGCAAGGCCACCGAGGCCGAAATCGCCGCAAAAGGCGTGAAGGCAAAAGGATATGCCAGCAACGCAGCCGATTTCGCACAGACTGAAGAGGTTGTGAAGCAAGTGAAAGAGGAATTCGGTTCGGTAGACATTCTCGTAAACAACGCCGGAATAACAAAAGACGGACTTATGCTCCGCATGACCGAGCAGCAGTGGGATGCTGTAATAGCAGTCAACCTGAAGAGCGCGTTCAACTTCATACACGCCTGCATACCAGTGATGATGCGCCAGCGCAAGGGTTCGATCATCAACATGGCATCGGTTGTAGGTGTACACGGAAATGCAGGACAGGCCAACTACGCCGCATCTAAGGCCGGACTTATAGCCCTTGCCAAGAGCATCGGCCAGGAGATGGGCCCCAAGGGAATACGCGCCAACGCCATTGCCCCCGGCTTTATCGACACGGCAATGACACAGGCTCTCACCGATGACATACGCAAGCAGTGGATAAGCAAGATTCCTCTCCGTCGCGGCGGAACAACCGAGGACATAGCCAACACTGCACTTTACCTGGCATCCGACTTGTCGAGCTATGTCAGCGGACAGGTAATACAGGTTGACGGTGGCATGAACATGTAATGCATGTCGCCTATATCAAGAAAATAATCAGTGCATGATTTCTTTCCACCCTTGGCCAAACAAGGGCGGAGGGGGTCATGCACTTTCCTTTTCATACATTTTGACAGATGAAAGTAGTTTACGAAGACAACCACATCATAATAGTAAGCAAGGACAGCGGAGAAATTGTGCAGGGCGACAAGACGGGCGACAAAACTCTCGCCGATGCCGTGAAGGAATACATCAAACAGAAATACTGCAAGCCAGGCAACGTGTTTCTCGGCATTACCCACCGCCTCGACCGCCCGGTATGGGGACTTGTGGTCTTCGCCAAAACTTCAAAGGCACTGTCAAGACTTAATGCCATGTTCCGCGACGGAAGCGTGCACAAGACCTATTGGGCACTCACCCCGAAGCGCAACATACCGGCAAGCGGAACACTCACCAACTGGCTCGTGCGCAACGAGAAGCAAAACAAGAGCTATGCCTACGACCACGAAGTGCCAAACTCAAAGAAAGCCGTGCTCAACTACCACATTGCAGGGCAATCAGACAACTACATGCTCTTGGAAATAAACCTGCTCACCGGCCGACACCACCAGATAAGATGCCAGCTCGCGGCCATGGGATGCCCCATAAAAGGCGACCTGAAATATGGCGCACGCCGCAGCAATCCCGACGGAAGCATATCGCTGTTGTCGCATAAGGTGGAATTCACGCACCCGGTTTCAAAAGACCCCATCAGCGCAATCGCACCTTTGCCCGACGACAAACTGTGGCACGACATTGCCGCTACTACTGACAACAGCCTGCGGTAGTGCAACGAACAGAAGTCGAGACACAGAAAACAAGTAGAAGAAACCCCATAACAAGAAAACGCTCTAATGTCGAAGAAAAAAATCATCAGGTGGTTTGCCGTCGCTGCATGCACCCCACTTTTGCTCATTTTCTTACTGACAGTATCGCTTTATATACCGCCAATCCAAAACTGGGCCGTAAAGAAAGCCGCTGCCTACGCCTCGTCGGCTACCGGCATGGACATTAGGATTGACCGCATACGGCTCTCGTTTCCGCTCGACCTGGGCGTAGACGGACTGTGTGTGACACGGCAGAACGACTCGCTTCCGCAGGTGCGCGACACCATTGTCAACGCACGCAAGCTCATTGTCGACGTAAAACTGTTGCCTCTGTTCAACAGCAATGTAGAGATTGATAAGCTCGACTTCAACGACGTAAAAGTAAACACCTCAAACCTTGTAAAGTCGGCCGGCATCAAAGGCAACCTAAAACGGCTTACGCTTGAAAGCCACGGCATCGACCTGAAACACGAAACCCTGTGCCTTGACAAGGCCATGATATACAATGCCGACGTGGACGTCGCGTTGAACGACACCGTGCCCGAAGACACAACCAAGACTCCTAACTATTGGACTATAAGCGTGGGCAGACTGCAGGTGGCACAGTCGGGTGTAACCATACACATGCCAGGCGACACACTGCAAGTGTATGCTGGACTGGGAAGAGTGGATGCCCGCGACGGACATTTCGACCTATTCAAAAACAAATACACGCTGCGCCGGCTGTCGTGGAAACAAGGTAGCGTGCGTTATGACAACACTTTCAAGCAAAGAATAAAAGGACTTGACTACAACCACATCTCACTTTCCGACATAAACATTGGCATTGACTCACTTGACTACTCGCCCGACGGTTTGTCGTTGATTATAACTCCAAGCAAACTAAAAGAAAAAAGCGGCATAGCGATAAGCCGACTGTCGGGAAAAGTGCAACTCGACAGCACCCACATACAAATTCCCGACCTGATTATAAGCACTCCCGAATCGAAAGCGAATGCCAGCATCGCCTTGGATTTCAACACTTTCGACGAGAAGTCTCCAGGAAAAATGAACGTTTTGCTGAACGCATCGTTGGGAAAACAGGACATCATGCGTTTTCTCGGCAATATGCCCCGCACATTCACAAAGCGTTGGCCCAACCATCCTCTAACCATAAACGGTGTGGCCAAAGGCAACATGAAACGTCTCGACATTAGCGGTTTGCTCATAAAACTGCCCACGGCATTCACTCTGCGGGCAAACGGATGGGCACGAAACCTTACCAACACGAAACGTCTGCAAGCCGACATCGCCGTGCAAGCCGACACCTACGACCTTGGCTTTGCCACCGCACTGATGGGAAGTTCGGCCAATTCTTTCAGTGTGCCGCAAGGCATGCACTTCAAAGGCAAGCTGAATGCCGACGGCGACAACTATGCGGCCAATTTCCTTGCAAGCATAGGCGGCGGACACATCACCGGCAACGCACGGTTCAACACTGCACGCCTCGCCTACTCGGCCATGCTCGATGCGTCGAAGCTGCCGCTTGCATCATTCCTGCCGGGCAGTGGCCTGCGCCCGTTCTCGGGCAAGATCACAGCCAGCGGAACGGGCTTTGATTTCCTGTCACCTGCAACTAAACTCGATGCCAAAGCCGAAGCCACAAGTCTGACATACGCAGGCTACAACATGTCGGGCATGAAACTCGCCGCAAACGTAAGTGGCGGCGTGGGGCATGCAACGCTCGACAGCCACAACAAACTGCTGGCCGGCACAATCGACATAAGCACACTTTTGAGCCGGAAGAAGCTGAATGCAACCATAAACTGCGACATTGCCAAGGCCGATTTCTACTCTCTCAAACTCACGAAAAAACCTCTCACCGCATCGGTAAAGGCCAATGTGGCTATTGAAAGCGACCTGAAACAGTCGCACAACATAAAGGGCATCGTAAACGACATTACCATAAGCGACAGCGCAAGAAGCTACCACCCCGAAAACATTGTGCTCGACATATTCACACGCCCCGACACCACCCACGCCGCAATAATGTGCGGCGACTTTGCCCTGCGGCTCAACGCCGACGACTATTACGACAAGATTTTGCGGCACGCCGATAATGTAATGGCCGAAATACAGAAGCAGGCATCGGAAAGATACATCGACCAGTTGCGCATAAGACACCACTTGCCGCTCATGTCGCTGTATGTCAACTCTGGAAAAGAGAACGTGTTCTGCCGTGCCCTCAAGCATTACGGCTACGAGGTGAAGAGCATGCACATCGACATGAGCACATCGCCCAAAGCCGGAATCAACGGAACCGTAGCCCTCGACTCGCTAGTGACATCGGGAATACAGCTCGACACCATACGCCTCGCATTCAGTTCCGACTCCACGACGACCCATTTCGAAGGCAAGGTGCGCAACAATCCAGGCAATCCGCAATATGTCTTCAACGCAAGATTCCGTGGCGCAATCTTCGAGCAAGCCCTTTATCTGGGCACACAGGTGTATGATGCCGACGAGAGGCTCGGCGTGGCACTGGGCGTAAAAGCCTCGATGGAACAAAACGGCATACGCATAAACCTCGGCGGCGTTGACCCCGTTTTGGGCTATAAGAAATTCAGCGTGAACAAAGGCAACTATGTGTTCCTTGCCGACGACAGCCGCATATCGGCCGACATGAAGCTCCGCGCCGACGACGGTATGGGCATACAGATATATACCAACGACAGCACCGAAGCGCTGCAAGATGTAACCATAGGGCTCACTAAATTTGATTTGACAAAGGTGTTGTCGGTAATTCCCTACACACCCGACATTTCGGGCATCCTCAACGGCGACTTCCACCTCATAAACATGCCCAACGGCGAGTTGTCGGTATCGTCATCGGTAAACGTCGACAACATGGTTTATGAAAAATGTCCCATTGGAAACATCGGCACCGAATTTGTGTATATGCCCAAAGAAGGCGGCCGTCAGCACTATGTAGACGGCACGCTGTCATGCAACGACTACGAAGTGTGCTCACTCAGCGGTTTCTACGACTCTGAAGGTGAGGGCAACCTTTCAGCCAAACTCAACCTCGACCAAACACCGCTGCTGCTGCTCAACGGCTTCGTGCCCGACCAGCTCATCAGCTTCAAAGGCTCGGCCAACGGACACCTTACCGTCGACGGCACACTGTCGCGCCCCAATGTCAACGGCGAAATAAGCTTCGACTCGGCCTACATTGCAAGTGCTCCATATGGCGTGGAGCTGCTCCTGTGCGACGACCCGGTGACTGTCACCGGAAGCCACCTTCTTTTTGAGAACTTTGAAATGTATGCCCACAACGGCAGTCCGCTCAACCTTTACGGCTATTTCGACTTCTCCGACATGGAGCGGATGTGCCTCGACATGAAAGTGCGTGCCACCGACTATCTGCTCATCGACTCAAAAGAGAACTCACGGTCGGAAGCTTACGGAAAAGCATACGTCAATTTCCTCGGCGCGGTAAAAGGTCCGCTTGAGAGTCTCACCATGCGAGGCAAGCTCGATGTGCTCGGCTCCACCGACCTGACATACATCCTACGCGACTCACCGCTCACAACCGACAACCAAATGAACGATCTCGTGAAGTTTGTCAACTTCCGCGACCCCGATGCCGTAACCGTAACCCGACCGCCACTCACCGGCCTTGACGTCGACCTCACCGTGAGCATCGACCAAGGGGCGCACATTCTCTGCGCCCTGAACACCGACAAATCGAATTATGTAGACCTTATCGGCGGCGGAGACCTGCGCATGCAGTACAACACGACAGACAACCTGCAACTGTCGGGACGCTACACCCTGAACAATGGCGAGATGAAATATTCGCTCCCCGTCATACCGCTCAAGACATTCGTAATACAAGATGGAAGCTACATCGAATTCTTCGGCGACCCAATGAACCCGCGCCTCAACATCACGGCAACCGAACAAACCAAGGCAACGGTATCAACCGACGGCGGCTCGGGACGCAGCGTTTCGTTCGAGTGCGGCGTTGTTATCTCAAAAACGCTGAGCAATATGGGACTGCAATTCGTAATCGATGCTCCCGACGACCAATCCATACACAACGAACTGCAAACCATGTCGGCAGAAAAACGCGGCAAGATTGCCGTGACAATGCTCACAACCGGCATGTACATCTCCGACGGAAACGTGAACTCGTTCTCGATGAACAGTGCGCTGAGTGCATTCCTCAACTCGCAAATCAACGCCATTTCGGGCAACGCGCTGCGCACACTCGACCTAAGTTTCGGCATGGACAACACCACACTCGGTTCTGGTTCGGTACACACCGACTACTCGTTCAAGTTCTCAAAGCGTTTCTGGAACAACCGCCTGCGCATTGTCGTCGGCGGAAAGGTATCGTCGGGAGCCGAAGTGGAAAACCAAAACAACACATTCTTCGACAATGTGACATTTGAATACCGTATGAGTGCCACCTCGAACAAATACCTTAACCTGTTCTACGAACGCGACAGCTACGACTGGTTAGAAGGCAATGTGAGCAAGTTTGGAGGCGGTTTCATGTGGAAGCGCAAGCTGCAGCATTTCCGTGACATATTCCGTTTCAAGAACGAAAGCGCCACAATTCCGGCAGTACAGACCGACACCACAACCGAAAAGAAGAAAGATGAAGCAAAAGACAAATAATCCGGCAAAAACCACCGTGCGCATCCTGGCAGTGCTTGCAGCCATTGCGGCAACAGTGTCTTGCTCGTCGACGCGCAACATTCCCGAAGACGACCAGCTTTATGTCGGTCTGAAAAAAATAGAATACAGCAACTACGAGCGCAACGACCATTTCTATTCCACGCAGGAGGAAGTGGAAGCCGCACTAGCCACTGCGCCCAACGGCGCACTGTTCGGCAGTTCATACTACCGCACCCCACCCTACCGCCTGTGGATTTGGAACGCATTCACAAAGTCGGAGAGCCGTCTGGGGCAATGGATTGCGAAGAATTTCGGCAAGACTCCCGTGCTTATGAGTTGGGTCAACCCGTCGCTGCGTGCTCAGGTAGCCCGCGAATTGCTCGTGTCCCGTGGCTATTTCGGGGCAAATGTAGACTATAAGATAATAGAGCAGTCAAACCCACGCAAGGCGAAGATAGGCTACACCGTAAACCTCGGACATCTGTCAACCATCGATTCTCTGTGTTATCTCAACTTTCCCGACGGCGCACAGCAGCTCATCGACTCCACGCAGACACAGGCACTGATACATAACGGCGACCCGTTTGACGTTTCGCAACTCGATGCCGAACGCACACGCCTAAGCACACTGTTGCGCAACAACGGTTATTTCTACTACCAGTCGGGGTATGCTTCCTACCTCGCCGACACGACAACCGTGCCCGGACACGCACTGGTGCATCTGCAATATGCCGACAGTCTGCCGGCACAAGTGGGCCGTAAATGGCACATCGGCCACATCGACTTGCAGCTTCGCCGCAACTATATGCAGCAACTTACCGACTCGATACGCCGCCGACGCTTCACAGTGCACTACTCCGGCAAGCGGTCGCCGATGCGTACACGCGTCATAATGCGCGACTTGAAACTGCGCCCGGGGCAACTGTACAGCTACGATCTGCACCAACAATCGGTGAACAAGCTCACCGGCATGGGGCTTTTCAGCCGTGTAGACATATCGTTCACCCCACGCGACACAACGGCACTGTGCGACACTCTCGACATGACACTCAACTGTATCTTCGACAAGCCATACGATTTCTATGTGGAAACAAACCTCGTTGGGAAAACAACCGGGCGTATAGGCCCCGGCATAACCATAGGCTTTGCCAAACGCAACGCATTCCGTGGAGGCGAAAAACTGAGTGTCAACCTCAAAGGTTCGTATGAATGGCAGACCGGACACCGGATTGACGGGACAAGTTCGAAATTCAATTCATATGAATACGGTGCCGACGCGACACTCGAACTGCCGCGCCTGCTGCTGCCCATATGGCGTCGCAAGCACTGGTATGAAACTCCTTCTACGGTTGTCAAGTTCTCGTCGGACATCATCAAACGCTCGGGATTCTTCAAACGCCATATAGTTTCGGGCGAACTCACCTACACCATGCAACCCACAGCCTCCTCGGTGCACCAGTTCAGTCCGCTCATTCTGCAATACGAATACATGCAAGACCAGACCGAGAAGTTCAAGGAAGTGCTGCAACAAAGCCCCTATCTTCTCATTTCCATGGCCGACCAGTTCGTGCCCAAGATGCGCTACACCTATACCTACTCTTCGCCCACCAACTTCCGCAACCCCATATATTGGCAAACAACCGTGAGCGAAGCGTCAAACATACTCTCGTTGGGCTATCTGGCAGTCGGGAAGAAATGGAGCGAGAAGGGCAAGACCATGTTCAAAAATCCATACGCACAGTTTCTTAAAATAGAAACCGACCTGCGCAAGACATGGCGCACGACAGAACACAGCACCCTTGTAGGACACGTCAATGCAGGCGTAATCTGGTCGTACGGCAACGCCACGAGTTCGCCATACAGCGAACAATTCTATGTGGGAGGTGCCAACAGCATACGCGCCTTCAACGTGCGCAGCATCGGGCCAGGCTCTTACCACACCGACAAGTCGAACCTTTCATATATGGATCAGACCGGCGACATCATGCTGCAAGCCAACCTTGAATTCAGACCGCGCCTGTTCGGCAACCTCTACGGTGCCGTTTTCATCGATGCAGGAAACGTGTGGGCAATGCGTGACGACGGCTACCGCACCGGGGCGAAATTCAACTTCAAGAACGCATTGAAGGAGATGGCACTCGGAACTGGTGTCGGCATACGCTACGATTTGGAGTTTTTTGTGCTGCGCCTCGACTGGGGAGTAGGACTGCATGTGCCCTACAGAAAAGGGTTCTATAACATGCCGAGTTTCGGAGACAGCCAAAGCCTGCACTTCGCAATAGGCTATCCGTTCTGATACCGCCTTGGATAGCCCGTTCATGCGCCTTATGGTGCGGCACGCAACGGCACATGATGCCACACCTGCAAAGGCTGGTGTCATGTGCCGTTGAGCGTTTAGGAACGGTGTCGCCGGCACGATTAAAAATTAATGTCGCATTATTTGTCGTTTCGCCCAAAATTGTTACTTTTGTAAATGAAACCCGTTGCCGCATGCCACTATGAAAAATAACCGTGACCTTACGACACAGGACATTCATTAAACGGAAAAGTTTTAACGAATTTAACAAGAAAAATATTATGAAACCGACACTATTTCTCCTTGCAGCAGGAATGGGAAGCCGCTATGGCGGCTTGAAACAACTTGACGAACTCGGCCCTCACGGCGAGACAATAATGGACTACTCTATCTACGATGCCATAAATGCAGGCTTCGGCAAACTCGTGTTTGTAATCAGAAAAGACTTTGAGGAAGACTTCCGCCGCATTGTCCTCTCTAAATACGAAGGCCACATTCCGTGCGAACTGGTTTTCCAAAGCCTCGACGCTCTGCCCGAAGGCTTCACCTGTCCGGAGGGACGCACCAAGCCATGGGGCACCAACCATGCCCTTATGATGGGCGAAAGCGTGATTAACGAACCGTTTGCCGTGCTCAACTGCGACGACTTCTACGACCGTGACGCATTCCGCGTAATGGGCAAATGGCTCTCCGAACTGCCCGAGGGCTCTACCGGCAAATATGCAATGGTGGGCTTCCGTGTGGGCAACACCCTTTCTGAAAGCGGCACCGTAAGCCGTGGCATCTGCGAGAACGATTCCGAACATCACCTCACATCTGTCGTGGAGCGCACCAAGATACAGCGCATCGACGGTGTGGTGAAATATCTCGACGACAACGGCGAATGGGTTGCAATACCCGACACGACACCTGTTTCGATGAATTTCTGGGGCTTCACACCCGACTATTTCAAACACAGCGACGATTATTTCAAGACATTCCTCGCCGACCCGAAGAACATGGCAAACCCCAAGAGCGAGTTCTTCATTCCGCTTATGGTTGACAAACTCATACACGACGGTACTGCCACATGCGAGGTGCTCGACACCACTTCGAAATGGTTTGGCGTTACCTATCCCGAAGACCGTCCCGATGTAGTGGCCAAGTTCAAGAAACTTGCCGACGACGGTGTCTATCCCGAGAAGATGTTCTAACGCAGACTTTCACCCAAAGACATACCCAAAAAGACCGGGGCAACACATCAAGCATTTGTGTTGTCCCGGTCTTTCTTTGTCAATTGCAGTAGAATGGCTATGCATTCCGTGTTTTCACAAACGGCAATACCACTTTGGTAAACTCCTGTTCAAAGTTTGGAGTGAAAACATCCTTGCCCATATTCTCTATAATTTCGTCTACCGTCCAATAACGTCCGCCGTCAAGTTCTGCCGCCGACGGGCACACTTCACCGTCATATACGGTGGCAAACACATTCACAAGTTCGCGTTCACGCGCGCTCTCAAAGACATACTTTGCAAGCGGTTGGGCAACGAAGCCCTCAATGCCCAACTCTTCCTTAACCTCACGGCGCAACGCAACAGGCACGCTCTCGCCATAATCCACATGGCCGCCACATGCAGTATCCCACTTTCCGGGTTGTATATCTTTCCACGACGGACGCTTCTGCAAATACAGGCGGCCACTATTGTCAAACACATGCAGGTGCACCACGGGGTGCAAAAGCATACTTCCGCCGTGAGCACGGCTTCTTGTCATCGATCCTACAATATTTCCTTCGGCATCTACGATGGGAAACATTTCCTTGCCGTTATCTTGCATTTTTTCCATATTCAGTTTATAAAATACAAGAATGGAGACCTGTTCCACACTACGGACAAGTCTCCATTCAGTTATTCAATATATGCCGACATGCTACATTCTGTTGCCGACACTACAGTATTGTCACCTGATTCTGTCGGCAGCCCTCACGAGTTTCTCGTCGTTCAGGATGCCTTTCCGTGCCATAAGATTGAGCAAAATGCAAATCATGGGCAAGCAAAGGGCAAACGACACATGGAATGTTGCGTCGGGAGATGCCACTTTCTTTATGAGCACCACATAGACTACATACCACGCCAAAAGCAAGAAGATGTTGCACACACACATCTTGCTCTGCAACATACGGTTTCTATACAAGAACACCGTGACTATGCTCACCAATCCGCTCAACGACAACAACACGAAAAGCGGACAAGCAGAGAAATCGTGATAACCGTTGCCCGAAATCCAAAGGTTGTACACCTTCGGGCCGATGCCCATTCCTGCCGGTTCGAGTTGGCCTACCGGCAAACACAGACATACTACCGACAAGACAAAAGCCACGAACAGGAACACCGATTGTTTACGCTGCAACATTACGCTTCCTCTTGGTTGTTTGCTTCATTGTCCTGCGAAGGATCACGGTAATACACGCTTCCTTCAACAAATTCCTGTGTAGCCAGCAATGTGGGTTTCGGCAATTTCTCGTAGTAACGCGATATTTCTATCTGCTCGCGGTTCTCGAAAACCTCCTCAAGCGAATCGTTATATGAAGCGAATTCAGCCAATTTTTTGTTGAGGTCTTGCTTTATTTCAACAGCAATCTGGTTTGAGCGCTTTGAAATGATAGCAACACTCTCATAAATGTTACCGGTTTCATCGCACAAGTCCATGATGTTTCTTGTGACAGTATTGACCGGAGCCTTTGACTTTTTGTAATCCATAAATAGTTTTTATATTTAATCTTTTGTAAATTCCTTACACTTGCTTATATATTTCTCGGCAGTTGTCTTGTCTTTCGAGTCAGGATATTCGTTGATGAAGCCATAGCACTCATCCTCAGCATCCTGATAGCGTTCGAGCTTTTTCTCCTCAACGCTCTGCTGGGCCAATTCATATTTGCTTTTCATAACAAGCAGAGAGAATTTCTCGCGCAAAGCCGAGTAAGGATAATCCTTAAGCGCGTTCTGTGCCGTTATTATGCATGCTTCATAGTTGTTTCCGCCGTAGGTGCAGTTGCCGAAATACTGCCCCAAGTCATAATACAGCTGAGCCGAGTAAAGTTCTTTCTGCACAAGTTTGTCCTGCAACTCAAACATGCGTTGCTGGGCAACCGACTTGTTCTTTGCGTCGGGAAACAAATCAAGATAATCTTGGAATGCCGAGATTGCACTCACAGTCTGCGACTGGTCGAGGCGCGGCTCGGGAGTAGACTGATAGAGGCTTTCGCCTACATAGAACTCGGCAGATTCGGCATAGTTTCCTTTCGGATAACTCGAATAATATTTCTTGAATGTGGCCGCAGCCCCCTCATAATCCTTGTCGCAATATTCGGCCATTGCAAGCATATAAAGGCTTTCCTGACCGTCGTCGGTGCCTTTCTTCATTGTCACGAGATCCTGCAACAAGGTTGAGGCGCGTGTGTATTTGCCTCTTGCAAAGCACTCCTTTGCGTATTCATATTTATATGCGAAATCGCTTGTCTTGTAGACACGGTTGAACTCATTGGCACAACTCGAAAACAAGAACGATGCCAACAACGCAGCATATATGTGTATCTTCATAATTCACGCTTTTGAGGTGCAAAAATACACATAATTCGCTTACTCTCAAAGCCCAAGTTTGTTTTTTTTGAAAAAAATAGGTTTCTTTTGTATATATCATTGCTTTTTTATTATTTTTGCGACTTGCTAATTGCCTACCAAACAAATGGAATTCAAACTGACATCAAAATATTCGCCCACCGGCGACCAGCCACAGGCCATTGACGAACTTGTTGAAGGCATACGCCGTGGCGACCGTTCGCAGGTGTTGTTGGGCGTAACAGGGTCGGGAAAGACCTTCACCATGGCCAACGTCATATCAAAAATCAACCGCCCCACCCTCATACTGAGCCACAACAAGACGCTCGCCGCCCAGCTTTACAGCGAGATGAAAGGCTTTTTCCCCGACAATGCCGTGGAATATTACGTATCCTACTACGACTACTACCAGCCAGAGGCCTACCTTCCTGCCTCTGACACTTACATAGAAAAAGACCTTGCCATAAACGAAGAAATTGACAAACTTAGATTGTCGGCCGTGAGCGCGTTGCTGTCGGGGCGCAAAGACGTTGTAGTGGTGTCGTCGGTGTCGTGCATATACGGCATGGGAGGTCCTACGGCAATGGCCAACAGCATAGTGAAGATAAGCCGAGGGCAGACAATCGACCGCAACGAATTTCTGCGCAAACTTGTAGATTCGCTGTATGTGCGCAACGACATCGAACTGAAACGCGGCAATTTCAGGGTGAAAGGCGACACCGTTGACATTTATATGGCTTACAGCGACAACATATTGAGGGTGAGCTGGTGGGACGACGAGATTGACTCCATTGAGGAACTCGACAACATCAACTATCACCGCATCGCAAGCTTCGACGACTACCAGATTTATCCTGCCAACATTTTCGTTACGTCGAAAGACCAGACCGACAATGCCATACGCCAAATACAAGACGACCTCACTGCCCAAATAGCATTCTTCGAGGATGCAGGCGACAACATCCGCGCACAGAGAATAAAGGAACGGGTGGAATATGACATGGAAATGATTAAGGAGCTAGGGCATTGCAGCGGCATAGAAAACTATTCGCGCTATTTCGACGGACGCAATGCCGGCGACAGGCCATATTGTCTTCTCGATTTCTTTCCAAAAGACTTTCTCATGTTTATCGACGAAAGCCATGTGAGCGTGCCGCAAATCGGCGCGATGTACGGAGGCGACCGTGCACGCAAGCAAAACCTCGTGGAGTATGGCTTCCGACTTCCGGCAGCATTCGACAACCGCCCGTTGCGTTTCGACGAATTCATGGACATGCTTCATCAGGTGGTGTATGTGTCGGCCACTCCAGCCGATTTCGAACTGAATGAGGCCGACGGCGTTGTAGTAGAACAGATAATACGCCCCACCGGACTTCTCGACCCGGTGATAGAAGTGCGCCCGAGCCAAAATCAGATAGACGACCTAGAGGAGGAAATACAAAAGCGCAACGAGCAAAACGAGCGCACCCTCGTCACGACACTCACGAAAAGAATGGCCGAAGAACTCACCGAATATCTCGCCGACCATGGCATAAAGGCCTGCTACATACACAGCGACGTGGCCACGCTTGACCGCGTGAAGATAATGAACGACCTGCGCGAGGGCATTTACGACGTGCTTGTAGGTGTCAACCTCTTGCGCGAGGGACTTGACCTGCCCGAAGTCTCGCTCGTTGCCATACTCGATGCCGACAAGGAGGGATTTCTAAGAAACCACCGTTCGCTCACGCAAACGGCAGGACGCGCGGCCCGCAACGTGAACGGAAAGGTGATAATGTATGCCGACACCATAACCGAAAGCATGCAACGCACCATCGACGAAACCGCAAGACGCCGCAACATTCAGCTCACCTACAACGAGAGCCACGGCATAACACCGCAGCAAATAAAGAAAGCCATAAACGGCGACTTGGCAAACAGTCAGCCGAAACGCGACACAAATACCAGCACGCAGCACAAGGAAACGAAATACAAGCCATACATAGAGCCCGAACCTATGGCCTTTGCAGCCGAACCCATTGTGAGGAAGATGACCCGCAAACAGCTCGAGAAGAGCATTGCCGCCACTACCGAACTTATGAAAGAGGCGGCAAAGTCGCTCGATTTCCTGCAAGCCGCCCAATACCGCGACGAAATAGTAAGGCTGCAGTCGCAGCTCGACAATGCCAAACAGTGACAAAAAGACGGCATTTGTTTGGCAATATGAAGTTTTGTTTATAATTTTGTAACATTAAAGTGCCATATAAGCCAAACGGCGAAACAGGCGCACCTTGCTGTGAAAGCAGCCCACACTACATCAACAACCCAAGAAGAAACAATTTTTTTAATCATAAAACAGAAACAATATGTTTGAAGGACAACCGAAAGGTCTTTATGCGTTGGCACTTGCCAACACTGGCGAGCGCTTTGGCTACTACACCATGCTTGCCGTATTCCTGCTCTTTCTCCAAGCCAATTTCAACTGGAGCGAAGGTCTGGCAACAACAGTTTATTCAAGTTTCCTGATGCTTGTCTATTTCCTCCCTATAATCGGAGGAGCCATTGCCGACAGAATCGGATTCAACAAGTGTGTCACGCTCGGCATCTTCGTGATGTTCATTGGCTACCTGTGCCTCGCCGTTCCGGCCGGAAACGGGACTCCGGCCATTGCCCTCATGGGTGCGGCACTCGTGCTCATCAGCGTCGGCACAAGTCTTTTCAAAGGCAACCTGCAAGTAATGGTGGGCAATCTCTACGATAGCCCCAGCATGCAAGGCAAGCGCGACTCTGCATTCTCCATATTCTACATGGCCATCAACATCGGCGCACTGTTCGCCCCCACCGCCGCAGTAAAGATAATGGACTATGCACAAAGTGCACTTGGAGTGAGCGAGGCCGACTCCTATCACTTCGCTTTCGGCGTGGCATGCGTGTCGCTCATTGTCTCCATACTCATCTACTACGGCTTCAAGAGCACCTTCGCCAGCGTTTGCGAGAACAACACCGGCAAAGAGGCAGCCAAGACAACGGCAAATACTGAAACCATTTCGCCTGCCGAAACTAAAGACCGCCTCGTGGCTCTGTTCCTTGTGTTCGTGGTCGTGATATTCTTCTGGATGGCATTCCACCAAAACGGAGCCACACTCACACTCTTTGCCCGCGACTTTACCGACACTCAGGCCACCGGAATAACCGGAATGTTATTTGACGTTACCAACCTTGTGGCTGTCATCTTCATCGTTTATGCAGCATTTGCACTAGCCGGCGCAAAGACAGCAAAAGGAAAAACCGTTTCGGGTGTCGTGATTCTCCTGTGCATCGCATTCCTTGCCTACAAATATTCTGAGTCGGTAGACAACGAAGTAGCCCTCGCCGCTCCCCTCTTCCAGCAGTTCAACCCGTGCTTCGTGGTGGGTCTCACCCCCGTGTCAATGGCCGTTTTCGCATGGCTCGCAAGAAAAGGTAAAGAACCTTCGGCACCGAGAAAAATCGGACTGGGCATGCTCGTGGCCGGACTGGGCTATGTAATAATGGTATGCTCATCGCTTGGTCTTACCTATGACGGTGGCGGAAGGGTGTCGCCCAACTGGCTCGTGAGCACATATCTTGTACTCACCTTCGCCGAACTCCTGTTGTCGCCAATGGGCATCAGCTTCGTTTCAAAAGTTGCACCTCCGAAATACAAGGGTGTGATGATGGGATGCTGGTTTGGCGCAACGGCCATAGGCAATTTCCTTGTGATGATTCCCGGACTGCTGTGGAAGCACATTCCGCTCGCAGGCGTATGGGGCGTGCTCGTGGCACTGTGTCTGCTCTCGTTCCTGTTTATATTCTCTGTAATGAAGAAACTTGAGAAAGTGAGCTGACAACGGCCAACCGCTATCATCCAAACCGAATATGGCTGGAGGAAAACAAAAGCGTTTTCCTCCAGCCTTTTTTCTTTCATAATCCACCAATTATTGATACTTTTGCATAAACTCCTGCAAGAAAGTGACGCCAATGAAATATTGTATTGGCAAACTGTGCAGGACTAATTGGCCTACATACACATAAATTACACATTATAATGATGACAATACAGCAAGCAATTACATCACGGCATAGTGTCAGGAGTTACACTTCTGAACCGCTTACAGCCGCACAGGTTGATGCCTTGCAGAAAGAGATTGACCGTTGCAATGAGGAAAGTGGTCTGCACATACAGTTGGTTACTTCCGAACCCAAGGCGTTCCGTGGCATAGCCTCCTACGGAAAATTCTCGGGAGTGGCGAATTATTTTGTGATGGCGGGGCCAAAGACCGAATGGCTCGACTACCGCGTGGGCTATTATGGCGAGCGGCTTGTGCTGCTTGCACAGTCGTTGGGGCTCAACACATGTTGGGTGGGATTGACCTATCGCAAGGTAGAAACAGCCTTTCAGCTGCACGACAACGAGAAAGTGGCTTGCACGATTGCCCTCGGGCACGGCACCACACAAGGGCACGGGCACAAAATCAAGACCGTCAACCAGGTGAGCAATGCAAGCGATGCCACGCCGCAATGGTTTGTCAATGGCGTGGAAGCGGCTCTGTTGGCACCCACTGCAATCAACCAGCAGAAGTTTTATTTTGAATTCACCGACAAGAAATCACCATCGGGAAAACCGCTTGTCATCGGCCACCGAAAGTTCTCAATGTTTGGATATACGCAGATGGACTTGGGCATAGCACGCCTTCATTTCGAACTAGGTGCCGGACTTGACAACTTTGAATGGTCGGAAAAGATCTGAAACAGAGGCTTGTGGCAGAAGAATATCATTCTGCTCAAATCATTTTTAGTGACAGTGAGAAAAGTTACTTAGTGACGGTAAAAAATAAGTTGGTATGATTTGCGGCTTATATTTTTGAGATGTTTTGGGCTCTTGAAGAGGGAGCATAGCGGGCTATGTGACCGATGAAAGAGACCAAAACAGCCAAAAAGATGAGCCGAACAACCATAGGTAGATGTATTTCACAGTTCTCAAATCATACCAAGTTATTTTTTATCGTCACTTAAGGAAAGGATAACACACAGATGAAAGAACTCATACCCAACGGCGGCATACCGCGAAACATTCTTTTCGCCATGGCCGTCATAGGCGGCCTCACGGTTGCCAACTTGTATTACAACCAGCCACTGCTCGAAGCCATGCGTCAGGCACTGGGCGGCACAGAGTTGCAGGCCAACCTCATAACATTCATCACCCAACTTGGCTATGCTTCAGGACTGATTCTTATCGTGCCCCTCGCCGACAAGGTGTCGCGCCGCAAGATTATCGCCGTCAACATAAGCGTAGCGGTAATATGCTGCATAGCCATCGCCCTCAGCCAAAACCTGTGGATTGTATGGGCGGCATCGCTCATCTTGGGTTGCAACAGCGTGGTGCCGCAGATGTTCATTCCCGTGGCAAGCCATTTTTCAAAGCCAGAAAACAAATCGCGCAACATGGGCATCGTGCTCACCGGTCTCCTTAGCGGTGTGCTCGGAGCAAGAGTGCTGAGCGGATATGTGGGCGAATGGCTCGGTTGGAGGGCCATGTTCGGCATCGCCGCCGTCATCATGGCCGTGAGCCTCATCATCATGCTGCGCACACTGCCCGCAATGCCATCCAGTTTCGTAGGATCTTACGGCAAACTTATGAAGTCTATCGTGCGCATCTACCGCGACATACCCACCATACGCATCTATGCCCTCCGTGGTGGACTGAGCTTCGGCAGCATGATGGCAATATGGTCGTGCATGGCGTTTCACCTCACGGGGGCGCCTTTTCATGCCGGAAGCGATGCCGTGGGATTGCTCGGCCTCTGCGGACTGGCAGGAGCAACGGCGGCAAGCGGCATAGGCAAGTACATCCCCCGGTTCGGCATAGAGCGTTTCTGTCTAGTGGGAGTTCTTCTACAGTTCGCCGCATGGGCAGTGGCTTATTTCTTCTCCGACAGCTATTTTGGACTTGTCGTAGCCATAATCCTCGTCGACGTAGGGGCTCAGTGCTACCAATTGAGCAACCAAAGCGGTTGCCTTTCACTCGTTCCCGAAGCAACCAACCGCGCCAACACCATTTTCATGAGCCACCTCTTCGCCGGAGGAAGTCTCGGAACATTATGTGCAGGTGTAGCATGGAACTGGGGCGGTTGGGGCGCGGTGTGTCTCGTAGGCTTCGGTTTCGCCCTCGCTGTGTCGGTCGTGAACGTGCTTTTTCACATCTATTTCCGCAGTAAATGACGATGAAAATATAAGTTGACGTGATTTTGCGGCTTATATTTTTGAGATGTTTTTGCCTCTTGAAGAGGGAGCATAGCGGGCTATGTGACCGATGAAAGAGGCAGAAACAGCCAAAAAGATGAGCTGAACAAAATATTCAGATACTTATCTTATGTACTTCAAATCATACCAGGTTATTTTTTTATCGTCACTAAGTAATGTTTCCTAAAATTTTCAACATGACAGAACCAAACAATAACACAGACGTGCGCAGCATCGTAACCACCGATGCACCATACGCCGGCAACGTGATGCGCATTCCGCAGGACATACAGAAGAAGGCATTGCACTTGTGCTGGAAATATAACGCAACCGACCCGTCGGACAAGGAATCGCAGACAGCAATACTCAAAGAACTGCTTGGCACTTGGCATGAGAACGTGGCGATAATGCCTAACGTGCACTTCGACTACGGCATAAACACCCACTTTGCCGGCGGACACGTCACGTTTGTCAATTTCGACTGTGTGTTTCTCGACACATCGCCTATATTTGTCGGAGAAGATGTATTCATCGGCCCCAAGTGTGTGCTGGCTTGCGCCGGACACCCCGTAAACTCAGAACAGCGGCGCAACGAACCGCTCACGCAGAGCAAGCCCATACACATAGGCAACAACGTATGGTTTGGCGCAAGTGTCACCGTTATTGGAGGCGTCACCATTGGCGACGGTTCTGTCATTGCCGCAGGTGCAGTCGTCACCAACGACATTCCCGCCGGAGTAGTGGCCGGAGGCGTGCCGTGCAAGGTGATAAGACCAATAACAGAGGCCGACAGAATAAAGCCCGAAGAAATAAAGTTCTGAACCGTAGGGAAATGTTTAGACACACCGCGACTTATTCATTCTGCCGTTTGCGGCGGCAAGAACAGGTCGCGGTGCGGGAATTTCGCGCCGTATTTTTTGCGTAGTTTCTCAAAAAGCGCCATCGTGTCGCGCGAGAAACCGTGTCCCTTCCATGTGCTGGTGTTGGTAACAAGTATCCAGCACTCGCCGTCGGCATATTTCAGCACTATAGCGCTCGTGCCCGAAAGCGAACCTGTGCGAATCCACGGGCCGCGCTGCGGCGTGTAGTTCCACCCCATTGAAAAGCCATGGTCGGGCATCTCGCGCGTCATGGCAGCAACCGAAGCGCGAGAGAGAATGTCGGGGACTACGGGGCAACCGTCAATAGCCGCCACAAGACGCGCCAGTTCGGCAGCCGACGCACACCATGCCCCTGCACCCGAGAGGCGTGGCAGGTCGTTGTCGCCATAGCATTTCTCAACAAGCCGCCCGCTATTGTTGTATTCGTAGACAGGCACCGAACCTTTGTGCACATAGTAGTGCACCTCGTTGGGACGGCGGTCTTTAAGGTAAGTGCCGGCTATGTGGAAGTCGTGGCATCCGGCCGGATTGAGCACATGCTTCTGCATGAACGCTTCATAAGACATGCCGCTGCGCCGCTCAATTATCATCGACAGCAGTGTGAAACCGAGGTTGCTGTAGCAGCGTGCCGTACCGGGCGTGTAGCCCAGGCGGCGTTTCAGAAGGATGCGCAGCAGGGTGCGGTGGTCGGGAGGCGCGGCAAGGTGGTTCTGCATGATTATGTAGCGCGTGGAAAACATAGGGTCGCCTGCATAATTGTTGAACCCGGCTTGGTGGCGCATGAGTTGCTCAACGGTTATGTCGAAGTAGCGTTTGTCTTTTATCACGTTGGTGTAGGCCGTGTCGTTGAGCACACCTTTAGGACCGAACACATGCTCTGACAGGCGCACGCGACCCATTTCGCACAGTTTCATTACACCCACCGCCGTAACGAGTTTCGACACCGACGCTATGCGCATGATGTGGTGCGGCTCCATAGGTTCGCGTTTCTCCACATCGGCCCATCCGTAGCCTTTGGCATAGAGCAGCGAGTCGTTGCGCGTCACGGCAAGCTGTGCGCCGTTTATCTCCCAACGTTTCAGATAACGCTGCATTATTGAGTCGAGACCGTGCAGTTGGGCAACGTCGGAGAGGGCGTTGGTGAGAGTGTCGTTGAGACGAATATAAGGCAGCGTGTCCTGCACTTTGTCTGTTCCTGCACTGCGGCTGCACGAGCAACTGCACTTTGACAATGCAAACACTATAAGGGCTACGATGGAAAACAACACGAGTCGCACACGCGTGCGGTATTGCTTTTTTATGCGGTATTTCTTCATTTTGTTCTGTAAAATATAATGTGGCAGAAGCTGCTAAAGGGGCATTTCAAAAGAGATACAAAGTTAGCAATAAAAATCTTATGTGACGATAAAGGCGTGTTCTATAAATTCCACGCACAGTTAATTTTTTATTTTAGACTATTGGTGTCCGGTAAAAAACATCGCAAAAATATAAGCTGCAAATCACACCAACTTATTCTTTCGCCGTCACTATAAAGCGACTGTTGCGGCACGGAGTGATGCCGTTGGTCAACTGTCAGACACTTCGCGCCCATGTGCGGCAACCGCCACACGCACGTGCAGCACATGATGCACGCATGTAGCGCAACCGCAGCAGGTCGTCAACGAGACTTTGTGCGGCAACCGCCAGGGCACGAAAAAACGGCACTGCCGCCGTGAAAATGCCACGGGCGCAGTGCCGTTGTGTGACGGTGAAAAAGTCACCGTGTTATATTTTGCCGCCGCTAATGCGACGAAGATGCTATGACAGTCCTTCAATCTCGCCGTCAACGATGTCGATGTGCATGGCCTGCGGTTCCTTGGGCAGTCCGGGCATGCGCAGAATGCTGCCGGCTATCACGACAATCATCTCGGCTCCGGCATTCACAACGATGTCGCGCACGGTAACGTCGAAGCCCGATGCCACGCCATATTGTTTGGCATCGGTAGAGAACGAATACTGAGTCTTGGCAATGCACACGGGGAAGCGGTTGTAGCCGAGGTCGTAAATCATCTTCAGCTTTTTCTTGGCCGCTGCGCTGAATGTCACTTTCCAAGCTCCGTATATGTTGCGTGCCACGCGCTCAACCTTGTCCTCTACGCTGTCTTCGTCGTCATATACGAAATGCAGCGGTGCCGACGGCTGCTCGGCAATGGTGTCAACCACGAGGTGGGCAAGTTCTTCAGCTCCCTTTCCGCCTTCGGCATAGGCGTTGTTCACGGCAAAGCCCACTCCCCGTTCGGCACAATGGCTGCGCACGATTTCAATCTCTTCGTCGGTGTCCTCGGCATAACGGTTGAACGCCACCACTACAGTCTGTCCAAACGACTGCATGTTGTCGATGTGTTTATCGAGGTTGGCCAAGCCCTTCACGAGCCCTTCGCTGTCGGGAAGCTTTATCTTGTCGAGGTCTACGCCGCCGTGCATCTTCAGTCCCTGGGCCGTAGCCACAATCACTGTTAGCTTAGGCTGCAACCCGGCTTTGCGGCATTTTATGTCGAAGAATTTCTCGGCGCCGAGGTCGGCACCGAATCCTGCTTCGGTTATGGCATAGTCGCCGTAAGTCATTGCCATTTTGGTTGCGAGGATTGAATTGCATCCGTGTGCGATGTTGGCAAACGGTCCGCCGTGTACGAAAGCCGCCGTGTGCTCGGTGGTCTGCACGAGATTGGGCGAGAGAGCATCGCGCAGCAATACGGTTATTGCCCCGGCCACACCCAGATCTTTCACTGTGAACGGCTTGCCCTCCACGGTGAAGCCGAGCAATATGTTCTCAATGCGCCGGCGCAGATCGTCCTCGTCGGTGGCAAGGCAAAGTATTGCCATGATTTCAGAAGCCGGGGTTATGTCGAAACCCGACTCGCGCATCACTCCGTTGGTGCGGCCTCCGAGCCCCGTAACGATGTCGCGCAGGCCACGGTCGTTGACATCGAGCACGCGGTTCCACAGCACCTCGCGCATGGCAAAGCCGTTGTCACGGTTTTGGTAGATGTAATTGTCGAGCAAGGCGGTAATCATATTGTGCGCCGAAGTGATTGCATGGAAGTCGCCGGTGAAGTGTAGGTTTATCTTGTCCATGGGCAGCACCTGCGCGTGTCCGCCTCCTGCCGCGCCGCCTTTCATACCGAAACACGGGCCGAGCGAAGGCTCGCGCAAGGCGCAAACGGCCTTCTTGCCTATGCGCGCCAGACCAAGAGCCAGGCCGACAGTGACCGTGGTTTTGCCTATTCCGGCCTTTGTCGGTGTTATTGCAGTGACAAGTATAAGGTTGCTTTGGCTCACCTTGTCGTCGTCGATAAGCCTCGACGGCACTTTAGCAATGTAGTGTCCGTAATGTTCAAGTTCTCCTGTGGGTATGCCGTAGGCGGCTGCCACTTCCTCAATGTTGTTCAGCTTGATGCTGCGTGCTATTTCGATGTCGGTCATAATGGTGTTTGGTTAAACGAGAAGGCGCAAAGTGCAGTCTTCTCCTAAATGTTCGGCCTTGTGTGCCGACGGATTTAACTGTGCCTTGCGCCTTCTTGCTTTCATGGTGCAAAGTTAATCACTTTATTTCGATTATGAAAGCCAAACGGGCTTTATTAAACTCGTCAACGCCGAAAGAATGTTTGTTTAAAATTGTTGGTGCCTGCAAAAAACTTTGCAACTGGCAAGTCCCGTAGGGACGACAGATTATGAGGACACTGAAAAAGTCTCCTCATGCCGAAACCGCTTGAAAATACCCCTGAAACAAGGTGCCAAACATTTGCATATGTCGATATTTTTTCGTACCTTTA
>CAVCLB010000034.1:0-24318 GCA_963602915.1 Dysosmobacter segnis
CCGTCACCATCAAGGGTAAAGACCTTGACCAGATCGTAAGTGTGGCATTCATCGGCGCAACCGTTGACGCTGCCGACTTCAAGTCGCATTCTGCAACAGAGATTACCGTGGCATTGCCTGAAAAGGCAACCGACGGTGAAGTGACCCTCATCACCAAGAGCGGTGTAGAGATACCTGCCGGAAGCATCACCACAGTAGTTCCTACCGGACTGGCTGCCGCTCCCGCTCCCGTGAAGAACGGTGCCGAGATAACCATTACCGGTAAAGACCTCGACCTCGTTACAGGCATTGCATTCCCCAATGCCGACGGTGCTGATGCCAAACTGAAGGCTTCTGCCACAAAGGTTACGGCCACAGTGCCCGAAGCTGCGCAGGAAGGCGACATCACGCTGAGCCTTGCCAACGGCAAGACCGTGACCGTGGCCTACACCCTTGTTAAGCCCACCGTAACCTCATGCACTCCCGCCGAGCTGACAGCAGGCGACAAGGTGGCCATCAAGGGTACCGACCTCGACCTCGTGAAGAGCATCACCTTCCCCGGCGACGAGCCGCAGACCGTTGAGACCTTCACCGCGCAGAACGCATCGGCTATCGGACTTGTAGTTCCTGCTGCCGCTGCCGGAACAGGCTTCACGCTCAACTTGAAGAACGGAACAACCGTAGAGATAAGCGGAACGCTCACCATCAAGGCTGCCACCGCTCCCGCCATTTCGTCTATCGATCCGTCGGAGGCTTGCGCCGGCGACCAGATTACCATCAAGGGCAAGAACCTGCAGAACGTGCAGAGCCTCTACATCGGTTCTTACAAGGTGACACGCTACGCATCGCGCACCAACACCGAGATTGTATGCACCGTGCCCACCACAGCCGAAGCCGGTTCTTACAAGGTGATAATCGAAGACCTCGACGGTGCCAAGACCGAAGCCTACGACTTCAAGGTTGTTCCTGCCGAGCGTGACGTAGCCGCCGTTACAAGCAACATGGACGGTTCGGCCATCACCTATCCCTATGGTCTCACATGGGGCGACGACGGTCGTTTCCGCATCATGAAGGCCGACCTCACCGCTTGGGGCGTGAAGAAGGGCTCGAAGCTCATCTTCTACAAGGAGCAAGGTGCTACCGGACAGGTGCAGATCAACAACGCCAACTGGGGTGGTATCTATACCATCGCCGATTGGAGCGGTACAGAGACCAAGGTTGAGCAGGTGTTCGACGACGCTATGATGGAAGCCCTCTCTATCTCCGACGGTTGGAGCGACACTGCCTTCATCATCCAGGGCGACCTGAAGAGCATCACCAAGATTGCCTTCCTGCCGTAATGCTCGGCACCACAGGCAACAGAAATAGAATGTAACCAATAATCCACTCGCGGCGCGGCGGCACGTGCCTGCCGTGCCGCGAGTGTTTTCTAAAGGGAAAAACAATACACACGCAAATGAAAAGAATAGCATTGGCTTTATGTCTGGCATTGGGACTTTCCACGGCCCACGCGTCAACGGGCAAGTCGCTGTTTGTCTCGTTCAACGACGGGTCAAGGATAGAATTCGCCTTGTCGGACACTCCCGACGTGTCGTTCGGCAACGACAGGATGACAGTGACCACGACCTCCACTACCGCGAGCTACGACCTATGGACGGTGAGTGCCTTCACCTACGGGGCGACGACCGGTATTGAAAACGCCGAAAACGGCCGACTGACGGTTGAGGCCAACCGCATAGTCGTTGACGGTACGCACAACAAAGTGAGTGCATTCTCAACCGACGGCAAAGCCGTCAACATAGCCACCGTGGTTGCCGACGGCAAGACCATCGTCGGGATTGGCAGCCTCGCGAAGGGCATCTACATAATAAACATCAACGGAAAGGCAATTAAAATAACAAGAAGATGAAACACTTACTGCTCACGGCCATGGTAGTAATGGCTTCACTTGCTGCCTCCGCCCAGAAAGAGGGCGACAAAATCACGGTCAACACGACCGAAACCGGCAAACAGGCCGAATGGAACCTTGCCGGCGACAACAACACAATATCGTCGATGCACCACACCGCCGACGGCAAACTCGAAATCATACTCAAAGGATGGGAGGATTTCGGAGCGTGGGAAACATACGACGTAAACAGCATCAACAACATAACGTTCTCGGTGTATCACGAGAGCGACCTCGGCGACATCACACTTGCCGACCCCTCAGCCACACAATCCACCAAGCGACTCTATAAATATCTGCAGCTCAACTACGGTGCTCGCACCTTGTCGGGAGTGGTGGCCGACGTAAACTGGAACCATACGATAGCAGACCGCATATACAGCATCACGGGCAAATACCCCGCTGTAAACTGCTACGACTTCATACACATATATGTCCCAACCAACAATTGGATTGACTACAACAACATAACGCCCGTCACCGAATGGGCCGATGCAGGCGGCATCGTGTCGCTCATGTGGCATTTCAACGTGCCCAAGACCGAAAGCACCACCATTGGCACCGACGGAAGCGGCGTGACATGCACCCCCTCTGAAACCACTTTCAAGGCACAAAACGTGTTCACCTCGGGCTCGTGGGAGAACAAATGGTTCTACCAGGAAATGGAAAAGGTGGCCAATGTGCTGCTCAAACTGCAGGATGCAGGCATCTCTGCCCTCTGGCGACCCTTCCATGAGGGAGCAGGCAACGCTTGCGCCAAGACACAGGCCGACTGGACCAAGTCGTGGTTCTGGTGGGGATATGACGGAGCAGAGACCTACAAGAAACTGTGGCAGACCATGTTCGACTACTTCCAGTCGAAGGGTGTGCACAACCTGATATGGGAATGGACCACACAGAACTACAACGGCGATGCCAACTCGTATGACAACGATGCCGACTGGTATCCCGGCGACAAATATGTTGATATAATCGGACGCGACCTCTATGGCTACACCGCCGACCGTCAGGCACAGGAGTTCCGCGAGATACAGGCCCGCTATCCTTCGAAGATTGTAGCCCTTGCCGAGTGCGGCACCGGCGACGGGCAGACAACAGCCCTCGTGCAGGACGCATGGGATGCCGGAGCCCATTGGAGCCGCTTCACACCGTGGTATGGCAGCAACCTCCCCACCGACGCATGGTGGACCACAGTCATGTCGAGCAAGAACGTAATCACACGCGACCAGGTTAACATCAACACAACCTACATCGAAGAAAGCGCCAAGGATGCCTGCGTAAACATGGGTCTCGGCACTTGTTTCGGCAACAACTTGGATGCCGTTGACCTCGGCAAGACAATGGAAAACAACTCTGTGGCCGACTTTGAAACCTGCTGGGGACAGCCCGTCATCACCAAGGCAATGGTAGACTTTCTCAAGCAGAACGGCTTCAACGCCGTGCGCCTGCCCGTGACATGGTTCCAGCACATGGATGCCGACGGCAACGTGGACAAGGCGTGGATGAACCGCGTGCAGGAGATTGTCGATTACATAATGGCCAACAATATGTATTGCATACTCAATGTGCATCACGACACCGGCCACGACGACGCTCCCGTGACCCACTGGATTAAGGCCGACATGGACAACTACAACCAGAACAAGGCCAAATATGAATATCTGTGGACACAGATTGCCACACGCTTCATGAACTACAACCAGCGTCTTGTGTTTGAGGGCTACAACGAAATGCTCGATGCCAACAGCAGCTGGACAGCTCCTGCCGACGGCAGCGCAAGCTACACCGCACTCAACAATTATGCTCAGAGCTTTGTCGATGCAGTGCGTGCCACCGGCGGCAACAACGCCACGCGCAACCTCATAATAAATGCCTATGCAGGCAAAAATGAGGAACTGGCCATAAAGAACCTCAAGATGCCGACCGACAAGACAACCGGCCACCTCATATTCGAGTGCCACACCTACGACCCCTACGACTGGTTTGCACAGAAAGGCAAGTGGGACGATGCCTGCAAGAAATATGTCAAGGAAATGTTCACCCGTCTCAACACCTACTTTATAGCCAAGGGCTACCCCGTCATCATAGGCGAATACGGCACCCACGGCACCAAGTCGGTGAGCAAGACAAGCTCGGCTAGCGAGATACAGGCCGCTGCCGACCAGGCCGCCGACATCGTGTCGCAGGCCCGCGCACTGGGCATAGCCACCTACTACTGGTCGAGCATCTACGAAGGCAGCGACCGCGAGGCCGTGCAGTGGTCGCTTCCCACCGTGGTTGAGGCCATGAAGAAGGCGTTTGCCGAATAACCGCTGCCGCCGAGTCCCGGGCGTGGAGCAAACGCAAAGGACACACGGCGGAGCGCGAAAAAGTACTTTCCCGAATTTATCCGAACCGAAGATGAAAAGAACAACCCTCGCCCTGCTGGCTCTGGCAATGCTGTTTGCCATGGCTTCATGCGGCGGCAAAAAGAAGAAATC
Source organism: Dysosmobacter segnis (assembly GCA_963602915.1). Taxonomy (GTDB): domain Bacteria; phylum Bacteroidota; class Bacteroidia; order Bacteroidales; family Bacteroidaceae; genus Prevotella. The sequence goes on from CAVCLB010000034.1 coordinate 4,408, forward strand.
GTATGACGAGGTAGCCATGAGCGGGCTCACCACGCGCACCGAGAACCTCTGCGCCAACCTCAAGACCTATGCCGACAAGGGCACAATAGTGGGGCAGGTTTACGGCACACTGCAAGGTGTGGGATGGCAGTGCGACAGCGACCGCAGCGACATTCACAGTGTGTGCGGCGACCGTCCGGCTGCCGTGGCCTACGAACTCGCCGGAGTGGAAAACGGCAAGAAGGCCAATGCCGACAATATGCCGTTTGATGCCATTCGTCGCGATGTGCTCGCCAACTTCCGTCGGGGCGCACTCGTCACCATGCACTGGACAGTGCCCGATTTCAAGGGCAACGACGATGTGCTCAAACAGTATGTCTCGCGCGTGGCCGACTACCTCGGCAGCTTGCACGACGACTACGGCATTAAGGCCCCGGTGGTGCTCTTCATCTGTCCGCTCACGGGCAATACATGGTACGACCGCCTCTCCGCCGACGACTACACCAAGCTCTATTGCAAGGTGCAGACAATGATTGATGATGCTGACGTGTCCAACGCCATTTACGGATATTCCGAAACCTACCCCTCGGCCACCTTCCTCTCGCGCTATCCCGACAACAATGTCGATGTGATAAACGCCGTGTGTCTGTCGGCAAAGGGCAATGACAGCGGCACCGACTACGGCAAAACTCTCGAGGAAATGGTGGCAAAGGCACTGCCTTTCGCACAGGAACACAACAACGCCCTCGGCATTACGGTGGGCGAGGAGGGCGTTCCCCACGCCACAATATTCTCTCAGGCTATACTGCCTGTGCTGCGCAATCACCGCATTTCCTATATGATGTTCGGCGCAAACAGGGGCGATACAACCGACGGGCACTACTTCATCCCATTCCCAGGAAGCGGCAACGAAGCCATACAAGACTTCATGCAGCTCTACAACGATGCCTCCACCGTGTTTATGAGAAGCCTTAACGGACTCTATCTGAAGCACTGACAGCCGCGTGCGGCATATGCAGTACGGGCGTGCGGCGGTTGCGCAACACGCGTGCAGCAGCTGCGCCACGCTGACAGAAGCACCTCGCCGCACTGGCGACAACATGACTAACAACAAACAAAACATACCTAAACCATTACCGATGAGAAAAACTATAGCTCTGATTTGCCTCCTTATGGGCATTGGAATGACATTGGCCGAGGCACAGATACGCGGCAACAACATAACCGTTACCGTTACTCCCGACCACAAGGACTGGAACTACCGTGTGGGCGAAAAGGCCCGCTTCACCGTTAACGTGCTGCGTTCGGGCACGCTCGTTGACAACGCCGAGGTGGATTTCGAGGCTGGCCCCGAGATGTATGCCGACACAAAGAAAACCGGTGTGGTGCTGAAAGACGGCACCATGTCGTGGACAGGATCAATGAGCAAGCCGGGATTCTACCGGCTGAAAGTCACCGCCCACGTAGGCGGAAAAAACTATGAGGGCCTTTGCACGGCGGCATTCTCGCCCGAGCGTCTGCGCCCCACAACACAAAATCCGCAAGATTTCGATTCTTTCTGGGCCACTACTCTCGCCGATGCGCGCAAAACCGCGCTCGAGCCCACACGCCGGCTGCTGCCCGAACGATGCACCGAGGCCGTGAACGTGTATGAGGTGAGCTTCCAGAACATGCGTTGGGGAAGCCGCACCTACGGCATACTCTGCGTGCCCACAAAGCCTGGCAAATATCCAGCATTGCTGCGTGTGCCCGGAGCTGGCGTGCGTCCTTATCAGGGCGATGTGTGGACGGCATCGCAAGGGGCTATAACCCTCGAAATAGGCATACACGGAGTGCCCGTAACCATGCAGCAAAGCGTCTACGACGAGTTGCAGGCCGGCGCGCTCAATTGCTATTGGGACTTCAATATGGACTCGCGCGAGCAGTCCTACTACCGCCGTGTGGTAGTGGGTGCAGTGCGTGCCATCGACTATATAGCCACTCTCGACGAGTGGAACGGCACTTCGCTCGGCGTGACAGGCAGTTCTCAGGGCGGTTTTCTCTCGCTTGTGTGCGCCGCACTCGACAAGCGTGTCACTTTCTACGGCGCGGTGCACGCCGCCCTTTGCGACCACACTGCTTCGCTTGAAGGAGTGGCATGCGGATGGCCGCACTACTTCTATTATGATGTGAAGCATGCCGATGCCAAGAAGATAGCGACATCGCGCTACTACGACGGAGTTAACTTCGTACGGCGCATAACCTGCCCCGGATGGTTCTCCTTCGGTTACAACGACGACGTAGTGCCGCCCACCACGGCCTACGCCACCTACAACACCGTGACAGCCCCCAAAGAACTGCACGTCTACCAGCTCACGGGCCACTACTGGTTTCAGGAGCAGTGGGACGAGTGGGAGTCGTGGCTGCTCACGCAAATGGGCAAAAAGTGACTTTTTAGTGACTTTTTACCGTCACTTAATAGTCACTGAATAGGCGGCGGCAACGCCGCGAGGGCAAAAGGGGAGGCTTCGCCGTGGCCTTAACGGTGCGACGGTTTTGTAAGTTTAAAGTTTGAAGTCGGGCGGCAGCGCGCCGCCACAGTCATAGCCTCATGGGCTGGTGCGGCTTCCCCTACACCCACATAGCTGCGCGACGGTGCCCAGTGCGCCGTGCCAACGACGCATCGCCGCCCCACCGTCAGCAGCCGCCGCAGTTGCGGCAACACCAAAGCACATTCAACCATAACCATAACTTCGCCAACAATGAAAGTTACTGCAAATGACAACATACGCCCCCCGTATAAAGACCCTGCACTCCCGTTGGAGCAGCGCGTAGACGACTTGCTCTCGCGCATGACGCTCGAGGAGAAAGTGGGACAGATGAACCAGCTCGTGGGCATAGAGCATTTCAGACAGAACTCGGCCACAATGACCGCCGAGGAACTGGCCACCAACACGGCCAACGCGTTCTATCCCGGCATGACCGAGGACGACATAAGGCAGCTCACGAGCCGTGGCCTGGTGTCGTCGTTCCTGCATGTGGTGACGCTCGAAGAGGCCAACGAGCTGCAGAGCCTTGCCATGGAGAGCCGCTTGCAGATACCGCTGCTCATTGGCATCGATGCCATACACGGCAATGCAAAGTGCACCGACAACACGGTCTACCCCACAAACATCGGTTTGGCATCGTCGTTCGACGTGCCAATGGCCTACCGCATAGCACGCGAGACGGCTGCCGAGATGCGCGCCATGAACATGCACTGGACATTCAATCCCAATGTCGAGGTGGCACGCGACGGCCGATGGGGACGCTGCGGCGAGACATTCGGCGAAGACCCCTTGCTTGTTACACTCATGGGCGAGGCCACCACACGCGGCTACCAGGGCAACCTCGACACCGCAGGCGATGTGCTTGCCTGTGTGAAACACTTCGTGGGCGGCTCCTATTCGGTAAACGGCACCAACGGAGCACCGTGCGACGTGTCGCTGCGCACATTGCGCGAGGTGTTCTTCCCGCCGTTTGAGGCGAGCGTAAAGGCAGGCGGTGCCACGGTGATGATGTCGCACAACGAGCTCAACGGCGTGCCGTGCCACACCAACAGGTGGCTCATGCACGACGTGCTGCGCGGCGAATGGGGCTTCGACGGCTTCATCGTGAGCGACTGGATGGACATAGAGCACTGCGTTGACCAGCATCGCACGGCACGCGACAACAAGGAGGCTTACCTGCAGAGCATAGCTGCCGGAATGGACATGCACATGCACGGACCGGAATGGCAGGATGCCGTTGTCGAGCTGGTGCGCGAAGGAAAGTTGACAGAGGAGCGCATCGACGAGTCGGTGCGCCGCATACTGGGCGTGAAATTCAAGCTCGGTTTGTTTGAACATCCCTACGTCAGCACCGACGAGCGCGACCGCGTGATAAACAATCCGGCCCACAAGGCCACGGCATTGGAGGCCTCGCGCAACTCGATAGTGCTGTTGAAGAACGACGGCGCACTGCTGCCCCTCGATGCCAAGAAATACCGCAAGGTGCTCGTGACGGGCATCAACGCCGACGACCAAAACATAATGGGCGACTGGAGCGAGCCGCAGCCCGACGACAAGGTGTCTACCGTTTTGAAGGGACTGAGGCAGGTGTCGCCCGAAACCGAGTTTGTGTTTGTTGACCAAGGCTGGGACCCGCGCAACATGTCGCAGGCCAGTGTCGATGAGGCAGTGGCCAAGGCGGCCGACTGCGACCTCTGCATTGTGTGCTGCGGCGAATATATGATGCGCTTCAGGTGGCTCGAACGCACCTGCGGCGAGGACACCGACCGCGACAACCTCGACCTCGTGGGACTGCAGGAACAGCTCATCCGCCGCATCAACGAGACGGGCAAGCCCACGGTGCTGGTTATGATAACCGGCCGTCCGCTCAGCGTCAACTACGCGGCAGAGCACGTTCCGGCCATCATCAACGCGTGGGAACCGGGGCAGTTTGGCGGACAGGCCATAGCCGAGATACTCTACGGCAAGGTGAATCCGTCGGCAAAACTTGCCATGACAATGCCGCGCTCGGCAGGGCAGATTTCCACTTTGTACAACCACAAGACTTCGGCATTCTTCCATCCCGTGGTGTGCGGCAAGTCAACACCGCTCTATCCCTTCGGCCACGGGTTGAGCTACACCACCTACGAATACAGCAACCTGCGCCTGTCGGCTTCATGTATTGCCGCCGACGGCAGCCTGAAAGCCACCGTAACGGTGACAAACAGCGGACAGCGCGACGGTGTGGAGATTGTGCAGATGTATGTGCGCGACTGCGTGTCGTCGGTGGCCCGCCCCGTGAAGGAACTGAAAGGCTTTGAACGCGTGCCGCTGAAAGCCGGCGAGTCGAAGGACGTGACGTTTGACGTAACGCCCCGTGAGCTCGCCTTCTACGGCATCGACATGTGCCGTGTTGTGGAGCCGGGCGACTTCGAAGTGCAGGTGGGCGGATGCAGCGACGATGCCTCGCTGCTGAAAGCCGTGTTCTGCGTGGAGTGAAACGAATATTGAAAACCAACGAAAAAGCATGATATGAAAAGACTGTTGATAATGCTCGCTGCGGTGATGTGCCTCTCGCACGTCTGCGCCACAACTCCCGTGAAGCAGTGGGGACAACTGCAGGTGCGCGGTGCGCAACTCTGCGACAAGGACGGCAACCCTGTAGTGCTGCGCGGCGTGAGCCTCGGTTGGCACAACCTGTGGCCGCGTTTCTACAACAAAAAGGCCGTGAAATGGCTCGCCAAAGACTGGAATGCCAGCGTAATACGCGCGGCAATGGGCATACAGATAGAAGACAACTATCTGGAAAACCCCGAGTTTGCGCTGAAAAGCGTGTCTACCGTGGTTGATGCGGCCATAAGCAACGGCGTGTATGTCATCATCGACTGGCACGCACACACCATGCACACCGCCGAAGCCAAGGCTTTCTTCGGGCAGATGGCACGCAAGTATGGCAAATATCCCAACGTCATCTACGAGCTCTACAACGAACCGATAGAGGACTCCTGGGACGACCTCAAGGCTTATGCCGCCACAATAATAGAGGAAATACGCAAGTATGCCCCCGACAACATAATACTCATGGGCTGTCCGCACTGGGATCAGGACATCAATCTGCCTGCCGAAAGCAGACTCACAGGCGTGAGCAACGTGATGTACACCCTGCATTTCTATGCCGCCACCCACAAGGAATATCTCCGTGAACGCCTTGCAGCAGCCGTCGACGGCGGTCTGCCGGTGTTTGTTTCGGAGTGCGCCGGAATGGAAGCATCGGGCGACGGACCGCTCGACCCTGCCGAATACCAACGCTGGATTGACCTGCTTGAGGCAAAACGAGTGAGTTGGGTAAACTGGTCGGTGTCTGACAAGAACGAGACCTGCTCAATGATTCTTCCCTCGGCCGATGCTACCGGCAAGTGGACTGAGCGCCAGATAAAGCCTTGGGGCAAGATGGTGCGCACCGCACTGAGAAAATACAACATGACAGAAAACACAAGAAAATAAACCGAAATGAACAGGATAATGGCAACATTGGCATCGCTCGCTATAGGCACGGCAATGTCGGCGGCATCGCGCCAACCTGCCGTGAAACTCATAAACAGGCTCTCCGCTATACAGAAAACCGGCATCATGGTGGGGCATCAGGACGACCCCGTGTATGGATGTTCGTGGAAATGGGAGCGCAACCGCTCCGATGTGAAGGAAGTGTGCGGCGACTATCCTGCCGTGATGGGCTTCGATCTGGGCGACATAGAGCTTGGACACGACCGCAACCTCGACGGAGTGCCCTTCGCACGTATGCGTGAAGAGATACAGGCGCAGCACCAGCGCGGCGGCATTGTCACCCTAAGCTGGCACCCGAACAATCCCGTCACGGGCAAGAACGCGTGGGATTTCGGTGGCGACGCGGTGACGGCAATACTGCCGGGCGGTGGGTCGCACGCCAAATTCAACGGGTGGCTCACGCTCGTGGCCGACTTCCTCAATTCGCTGCGCACTGCCGACGGCAAGAAAATACCCGTCATCTTCCGCCCGTGGCACGAGATGAGCGGCGGATGGTTCTGGTGGGGCGAAGGTCGCTGCACCACCGCACAGTATAAGCAACTCTACCGCTACACCTACGACTTCATGCGCCGCAAGAAATGCACCAACCTCGTGTGGGGCTATTCGCCCAACCTTGCCGATGGCGACGAAACCGTTGAGCACTACGAGAAATACTATCCTGGCGACGACGTTGTTGACTTGCTCGGCATCGACATCTACCAGCGTGAGCCCAACAATGCACAGTATGCCGGGTGGCTGCACAAGGAGCTAAGCGTTGTCAAGGCCGTGGGCGAGAAGCACAAGAAGCTCATTGCCCTTACCGAGACGGGCTACAACGACGTGCCCGACAGCACTTGGTTTACCAAGACGCTGCTGCCAGCGATAAAACAATATCCTATTTGCTATGTGCTTCTGTGGCGAAACGCATGGGACAACCCCACCGAAAACTACATAGCCGCGCCCGGTAAGGTGTCGGAAAACGATTTCAAGCGTTTCTACGACGACCCCGTCACGCTTTTCGCACGCGACATCGAGAAAGTGGGCAAGTGACGGCCGCACGGCATGGCCGAATCCGTTCGGCCTCAAACCGTGGCTGAGGCTGCTGCAATGAAGCACAATCCGCCACGGCAAGAATTGAAGAGAATGAAACAATTAATATAAAAACAGGTTATGACTGATTTTGAAAAAAGAGTGGAAGAGCTGCGCGCTCACCACGAAGAACTAATCACCCGCCCCAACACGCCAAAGGCTTGGGGCAACGGAATATACACAAAGTATGAAAACCCGATAATCACCGCAGAGCACACGCCGCTTGAATGGCGTTACGACTTCGACGAGAACGACAACCCGTATCTCATGCAGCGCATAATGATGAACGCCTGCATGAACTCGGGAGCCATCAAGCTCGACGGCAAATATTTGCTCGTGGTGCGTGTAGAAGGAGCCGACCGCAAGTCGTTCTTCGCCGTGGCCGAAAGTCCAAACGGAATAGACAACTTCCGTTTCTGGCCCGAACCCATCACCATGCCCGACGATGTTGTGCCGGCAACAAACATCTATGACATGCGACTGACGCAGCATGAGGACGGATGGATATACGGAATATTCTGCGCCGAACGCCACGACGACTCGCAGCCTGCCGACCTTTCGGCCGCCACGGCTACTGCCGCCATAGCACGCACACACGACCTCAAGACGTGGGAACGCCTGCCCGACCTGAAGACAAAGAGCCAGCAGCGCAACGTGGTGCTCCATCCGGAGTTTGTCAACGGCAAGTATGCGCTCTACACACGCCCGCAGGACGGCTTCATCGATGCCGGTTCGGGCGGCGGCATAGGTTGGGCTCTTGTCGATGACATGACTCATGCCGAAGTGAAAGAGGAGAAAATCATCAACGCACGCCACTACCACACCATAATGGAAGTGAAGAACGGCGAGGGACCGCACCCCATTAAGACCCAGAAGGGATGGCTGCATCTGGCCCACGGAGTGCGCGGTTGTGCATCGGGACTGCGCTATGTGCTCTATATGTATATGACCGCTCTCGACGACCCGACGCGTGTCATAGCCCAGCCGGGCGGATATTTCCTCGTGCCCGAGGGCGAAGAATATGTGGGCGACGTGATGAACGTGGCGTTCACCAACGGATGGATAGCCGACGAAGACGGGCGCGTGCTCATCTATTATGCAAGCTGCGACACACGCATGCATGTGGCAGTGTCTACCGTTGACAAGCTGATTGACTACTGCATGAACACTCCCGAAGACGGATTCACCACCACGGCGAGTGTGGAGACTATAAAGAAACTCGTTGCAAAGAACCGTGCCACAGCTGCAAAGCACTGACACGGCTGACGGTAGGACAACGGGGATTTGCCACGGCAGAGTGCGCGGCACTGGCAAAGGCCGATGTGCAAATCCCCGTTTCCGCGCCTTTATAATTTGCGGTTAGTTAAGAAAACCGTAACTTTGCACCTGCAATCTACCAACAAATAACCCGATAACAAAAAACAGGAAATGGCAAGTTTAACAGAAAAGATAGCTTATGCAATGGGCGATGCCGCTGCCGGCGGTATCGTGTGGAAGGTGATGTCAATCGCGTTCCCGTTGTTTTTTACCAACGTATTCGGCCTTACCTTTGCCGACGCGGCTGTGCTCATGCTGGTGGCACGCATGTTTGATGTCGTGACCGACCCCCTCATGGGCACCTTGGCCGACCGCACCCAGTCGCGGTGGGGCACATACAGGCCGTGGCTTATATTCGGTGCAGTGCCCTTCGGACTCGTGTTCGCACTGCTGCTCTACACCCCCGACTTCGGCATCACGGGCAAGCGCATCTACGCCTACGCCCTCTATCTGCTCATGATGGCGGTCTACACCATGGTAAACGTGCCTTACGGCTCGCTGCTCGGAGTGATGACTGCCAACGACAGAGAGAAAAATCAGTTCTCGGCCTTCCGCATGATAGGAGCCTATGCCATGGGCTTTGCCACGCTGCTCACCTTTCCCTACCTTCAGAAATGGGTGGGTGGCACCGAGGCACACCAGTATGCCGTGATTGGCGCGGTGCTTGGCATCGTGGCTGCGGCCATGACTTTGGCCTGCGGTCTGCTCACCAAGGAACGTCTGAAACCCGTGCGCGCCGAGAAATTCTCGTTCCACCAGTTTGTCGATCTCGTGCACAACAAGGCGTGGTTGTATATGACCGGCATGGCCGTGTGCACTAATTTCTTCAACGGATTCCGCTATGCCGTGGCCGGATACATGTTCGACTACTGTCTGCACGGGCACGTGATGATTGACGATCTCATCGTAAATTTCACCGTGTTCATGGCTTTCGGCGAGGTGACATGTATGGTGTTCGGAGGCGTCGCCCCGTGGTTTGCCGATAAAGTAGGGTCGAAGCGCATGGCCTTCTTCTGGTCGGCAGCGTTCTGTATGGTTACATCTGTGGCGTTCTTCTTCGTTCCTATGGACCCGTCCTACATTTGGATAATGATACTCCTCGTTATACTCACCTCGATGGGAATAGGTATCTACTCGCCGCTCATGTGGTCGATGTATGCCGATGTAGCCGACTACCACACCGAGAAATTCGGTTCGTCGGCCACCGGACTCATCTTCTCTTCTGGCACGATGTCGCAGAAATTCGGCACGGCCATATCCGGTTCGCTCATCGCCCTGCTGCTCGGTTGGTCGGGAGCAAACATGATTACCGATGCAATGGGCAATACTATGATCGACCCAGCGTCTGTCACCAGTTCGGTGCTGAACATGGTTTGGTCGCTGTTCTCGCTGTTCCCTGCTGCCATAGCGTTGCTGCTTATGGTGCTGTCTTACAAGTTCCCGATAAAAAAATAAATTGTTATGACAAACATGAAACAGGAGATGCTCGAGTGTCTCACGCACAACATACTCGATTTCTGGCTCAACCGCATGCCCGACCATGAGCACGGCGGTTTCTACGGACGCATCGACGGACACGGAAACGTGGATGCCGAGGCCGAAAAGGGAGCCATACTCAACGCGCGCATTCTGTGGGCTTTTGCCGCAGCCTACCGCGTGCTGGGCAAGAAGGAATATCTCGATGCCGCGCTGAGGGCGAAAGATTATATCCTGAAACATTTCGTCGATGGCCAGTACGGAGGCGTGTTCTGGAGCTTGAATGCCGACGGAACGCCGCGCGACACCAAGAAACAAACCTACGCCATAGGCTTCACCATATACGGAATGTCTGAACTTGCGCGCGCCACCGGCGACCGCGAGGCTCTCGACTGCGCCCTCTCGCTCTACCAAAGCATAGAGCAACACGCCTTCGACAGCGCAGGCAACGGCTACATCGAGGCCCTCACTCGCGAGTGGCAACCCATTGCCGACATGCGACTCTCTGACAAGGACGAGAACGGTTCGCGCACGATGAACACCCACTTGCACGTAATCGAGCCTTACACCAACCTCTACCGCGTGGCTCCGTCGGCCGAACTTAAGGAGCGGCTCACCAATCTTCTGCACATCTTCACCCACCGTCTGTTCAACACCGACACCATGCATCTCGACCTATTCTTTGATGATGGGTGGCACGGCCGACGCGACATACAGAGCTACGGGCACGACATCGAGGCTTCGTGGCTGCTGCACGAGACTGCGCTCGTGCTTGCCGACGACAGCATTTTGGCTGAGATGGAGCCTTATGTTAAGGCTATTGCCGCAGCCGCCGACGAAGGATTGCTGCCCGACGGTTCGATGATTTACGAGCATTGGGACGATGGCGACCGCACCGACCGCTCTCTGCAATGGTGGGTGCAGTGCGAGAATGTGATTGGACACGTAAACCTTTGGCAGCATTTCGGCGATGCACACGCACTTGAAGTGGCCGGAAATTGCTGGCAATACATAAAAGACAGGCTCGTGGACAACGAGGGCGGCGAGTGGTTCTGGAGCATAAACGAGGACGGAACGGTGAACCGCGACGACGACAAGGCGGGTTTCTGGAAATGTCCCTACCACAACACTCGTATGTGTCTTGAAATAATCGAGCGCATGTAACGGCCTTGTGCGCCTTACAGAGTGCCCCCGGTGCCATACGGCGCGCGGCTTGCCTGTGCTTTTTGCAGGCTGGCGGCGCGCCGCTTTCGTTTTGCCGCGCCGCAGCGGGATGCACCGAGAAAGGCAATAGCTGCGGTTGTGTGCCGACACAAAAACAATTTCGCTTTTTTGCAGCAGACTTTTTGTTGCAATATCGGCAAAAAGTTGTATATTTGCAAACAACCGAAAACCAAAAGCCGACAACCTGTTAACCCTACGGCAACAAAAACACGATGCTTATGAAAACGAGTAATACCAATCCCGATGTCCTGCACGAGATAACCCCGTTGATGGACAAAGATCTGCTTTATATAGCCGACCGACACAAGCGCGAATTCACCTATCCCATACACAAGCACGACGTGTTCGAACTCAATTTCGTGGAACATGCCGCCGGAGTGCGCCGCATTGTGGGCGACAGTTCAGAAGTTATTGGCGACTACGACCTTGTGCTCATCACCTCGACCGACCTTGAACACGTGTGGTTGCAGAACGACTGCAAGAGCGACGACATACACGAAATCACCATACAATTCCGTCTTGTGCTCAACGAGACAAGCCTTTTCCGCAAGAATCCGTTCTCGCGCATCTTCCGGATGTTCGACCTTGCACGCCGGGGCGTGGCGTTTCCGATGGATGCAGTGATGAAGGTTTACAACCAGATAACCACTATCAGTTCTGAACAGGACGGCTACCGGTCGTTCATACGCTTCCTTGATATACTCGACGTATTGTCGCGTTGCGACGGCACGCGCACGCTTGCCACCTCGAGCTACGCCAAGGTCAATGTGAGCGAAGACTCCCGCCGCATACTGAAAGTGAAGTCGTATATAGACGACAATTTCATGGACGAGATAAAACTGAAGACACTTTCCGACATTGCCTGCATGTCGGAGAACGCGTTCAGCCGCTTTTTCAAGATGCACACAGGCCGCACCATAAGCGACTACATAATCGATATTCGCCTTGGCAACGCCGCGCGCATGCTCGTGGATACCAACAAAACCGTGTCGGACATAAGTTTCCTGTGCGGCTACAACAACCTTAGCAACTTCAACCGCGTGTTCAAGCGCAAGAAAGGATGCTCGCCCACCGAGTTCCGCGAGTATTACCGCAAGATAAAGGTGATAGTGTGAGCCTTGCCGCCGGCATGGCGAAATGTCTTGAACACAACTATTTGTGTTAGGTAAATTAGCTTCCCATTGCCCCTGTAAGAGGCGCATAGTTTCAATTCAAAATGAATTATGCGCCCCTTACAGGGGCAAATTTATATAAAAACAATAAACGCAGGGGCAAGCCCCTGCGCTATACTATGTCGTCCCTACGGGACTTTACAATTGCAAAATTTCACTGGACGCCTTTGAAGCGCAATGCTAAACGTGTCTTATTCTGCCTGCTGTTTTGCATGTTCGTTGTTGCTGACGGGAGTGAAGATGCTGAAATTCACGCTTCCGTAGGTACGGCGTTCCCTGAATTCGGGCAAGGCAGAGAAGTCGTTCTGCTTTCCGTGCTCGAAAACGAGCATACCGTCGGGCTTCAGAATGTCGCGGTCGAGAATCATTCTCGGCAGTTTCGGCAGATCGGGCAAGGCGTAGGGCGGGTCGGCGAAGATAAAGTCGAACTGCTGGCGGCAGCTTTTCACAAACCTGAACACGTCGCCGCGAATGAGCACGTTGCCCTCGGCTCCTATCTTGTCCATGCATTGTCGGATGAAAGCCGCATGGTCGCGGTCGGCCTCCACGCTTATCACTGTGGAGCAACCACGCGACAGAAGTTCGAGCGATATGCTCCCCGTGCCTGCGAAGAGGTCGAGTGCCACGGCTCCGTCGAGGTCGGCATAGCCGTTAATCACGTTGAATATGTTTTCTTTTGCGAAGTCGGTTGTGGGTCTCGCCTTGAATGAGCGCGGTATGTCGAAGTGCCGCCCCTTGTATTTTCCGGTTATTATTCTCATAGTGTGTTGTCGTGTAAGAGTTGCAGGTCGAGCGGCATCGTGCTGTCGGCAGCGATTGCTGCCTCGGCTTCGGCCGTGTCGGCCACGAATTTGCGCAGCTCGGTCATCACGCGGTCGCGCCCCGGCATTGTTCCGGCAATGCGCAGACGGTCGGTGGCGGGACGCATGGCCAGCTGCCGCCAGGCTGCCATTATGTAGTAAATGGCATCTTCGGCGAGGGTGGTGTCGCATGTGGTGCATAGGCGGAAACGCCCCCGTCGGAACGCCATGAGGTCAACCTGCTTGTCGTGCATGTAGGCAAACAGTGTGGCGGCATCGCTCTTTTGGCTTTCCTCGTTGAAGTGTTGCCACACGGGTTGCAGCAAAGGTATGTATTCAACGGTGGCGAAACGGTCGGTGAGCACGGTGTGCAGGTCGGCGTTCATGGCAAACACCGCCACGGCACCAAGTTCGTGCTGCTGACTGAACACCACGCCGTCGGCCGTGTGTCGCGTGTTGACGAGTCGGTAGAGTTTCTCGGCCGATGCCTCGTCAAACTCCTCTTCGGGCACGAGCATCACCGGGGTGTCGAGCATTGCCACTGCCTTGCGGTGCTGCATGGCGAGCAGTGTGCTCTCGCCGAACGCCTGTCTGAGGTTGGCCGCTGCCGATATGCCGGGCTTCATGGCATAAGGCTCATACACCATGCCGTCCCCGTCGGCACTGTCGCATGTGGCGAATGCCATCGCACTGCGTGTTATTCTTATGGTTATGCACATATATGTGTCGTTGTAGTTTATTGTTCCCAGTTGGCGGCATTGCCGTTGTCGGCGGTGGTGTCGCCTATTTTCAGTCCGGCAAACAGTCCTGTCTCGATAGCCTTTCTCGCGAGAGCGTCAATCGAAGTGCGGTCGAGGTCGCCCAAATAGTCGTAATATCCGGCTGCACACTCCATTACGGGCACGGCATGTCCCGACCGCGTTGTGACCATTGTGGCAGAAAGGCGGAATCGTTTTCCGCCCGAGTGCGGGATGTATTGCAGCGAGTCGGGCAGATAGCCCGGTGCCACGAGAGTCTTGAAGTCGGCCGTATAGAAGCCGCTGTCGCTGCGGAAACGCTCCTCGGCGGCGCGTATCTTTACGAGCACGCGCTTCACGTCGGCCTCGCGTGCGGCACGGGTGGAGTCGAAGCGCAGCGGTGCGTCGATGCTGAAAAAGCACGCCAGGGCGAGCGCAATCACGCACACGGTGAGCATGATGTTTGTCGTTTTCATTGCTGCAAAGTTACTGAAATATTGCGAATAACGCGCACAATAGCCGCATGGCGCGGTGCTTTCAGCCAAAAATGGCTTGTCGTGGGCGGCATTCTCGCGTTTTATTAGTAAATTTGCGACACTTAGTATTGTTGAATGCAAAGCCAAGCCACATGACACTACAACCCTACAAGACCGACGTTGCCGTATTGATATTGTTCTTCAACCGCCCCGACCATCTGCGGGCGGTATTCTCCGAGGTGCGCCGTGCGCGTCCCTCGCGCCTGTTTCTCTATCAAGATGGCCCGCGTGGCGAGCGCGACATGCCCGGCATTGAGGCGTGCCGCGAGGTGGTGGCCGATATTGACTGGCAGTGCGAGGTGCACCGCAAGTATCAGGAACGCAACTACGGTTGCGACCCGTCGGAGTATATTTCGCAGAAATGGGCGTTTTCTATGGCCGACAAGTGCATCGTGTTGGAGGACGACGACGTGCCGTCGCAGTCGTTTTTCACGTTTTGCAAGGAGATGCTCGACCGTTATGAGCACGACGACCGCATAGGAATGATAGCTGGATTCAATAGTGAAGAGGTGGCCGAAGGGGTTGATGCCGACTATTTCTTCACCTCGGTGTTCTCCATTTGGGGTTGGGCTTCGTGGCGACGCGTTGTAGACAAGTGGGACGAGAGCTACGCCTTTCTCGACGATGAGGCCTCAATGCGGCAGCTGCAAGGCGTGATGCGACAGCGCGGCTATTGTCGCGACACCCTAAGGGCGTGCTACGACCACCGCGCTTCGGGCAAGGCTTACTACGAAACGATATTCTGGGGTGCAATGGTGATGAACAGTTGGCTGGCCATAATGCCCACGCGCAACATGATAAACAACCTCGGTGCCACCGAAGGCTCAACCCACTACACGGGCAGCCTTGCCACCATGCCGCGCCGTCTGCGCCGCCTTTTCACCATGAAGCGTTATGAACTGGACGCGCCGCTGCGCCATCCGCGCTATGTTATTGAGGATGTCGATTTCAAGGAACGCGTCTACCGCACTTATGCCTACGGCCACCCGATGATAAAGATAGGCCGTTCGCTCGAAGAGCTGTGGCTCAATCTGCGCTACGGCAATTTCTCCTACATTATTAAATCGGTGCGCCGCCGCATGGCCAAGACCTTCGGCCGCGACGGCCACAAATAGCATTTTGGGGCGACGGCGCACCTTGCCGGCAGATGCCGCGCGGCTCAGGAGTTCTGCATAAGCACCTGCGTCTTCATTCCCTTTATCTTTGTTCCGGCGGCTTTCTTCACCACATCGCGGGCCAGAACACGCTCCACGGCGGCATAGGAGTAGCGTTCGTAGATGTCGATGCGGCCTATCTGCTTGCCGTCGAGCCCGCATATCTTGCACAGAAATCCGAGTATGTCGCCTTTCGACAACTTGTCTTTCTTGCCTTTTCCTATGTAGAGCGTGGCCATGCGCGGTGCCGGAATGTTTCCCGACTGGCGTGCAATGGAGTGTTCGCTGGTAGTTTCTTTCACATATTCAGGTTGTGTTTCCTCCGGACCGAGCAGCATGTAGGCGCGTCCCGAAGCCTCCCATCGCCCAGTGCGACCCACGCGGTGAATGTATTCCTCCTCGCCCACGGGCAGGTTGTAGTGCACCACGTTCATCACGTCGGGTATGTCAAGACCGCGTGCGGCAAGGTCGGTGCCCACCAGAATGTTGGCCGAACCGTTGGAAAAGCGGTAGAGTGCCTCTTCGCGCTGCCGCTGTTCCATGCCTCCGTGAAACTTGCTCACCACGAAACCTCTGTCAGTGAGATATGCGGCAACGCGTTCCACGCCGTCGCGGTAGTTCATAAACACGATTGTCTGTTCGTGTCCTATCTCCATGAGCAAGTCTTCGAGAGTTTTCAGTTTGTCCTTTTCGGGTGATTTCACCATATACAGTCCTATGCGGTCGGGTGTCTGTTCGTCGTCGCTAAGATAGTCGATGCGCGTCGTGCGGCTCATCCTCACAAACCGGGGCATCTCTTCGGCGTCGGTGGCCGAGAGCAGTATGCGCCGTTCCACGTTGGGCAGACTCTCCAAGGCCTTCTCCATTTCGGCGCGGAAACCCATGCGCAGGCATTTGTCAAACTCGTCAATCACGAGCCAACGCACGGTTGTCGCGTCGATGTTGAGCTTGTCAATGTGGTCGTTCAGGCGGCCAGGGGTGGCAAACACTATCTGCGGCGGAGTGCGCTTTATGGCGCGGTGCTCGTCCATGGCGGCACGTCCGCCGTAGAGAGCAGCCGAGCGCAGACCGGTGCCCATGCTCTGGAACACGGCGTTCGACTGCATGGCCAGTTCGCGTCCGGGCACTATCACCACGGCTTGCAGCGCAGAATTGGCCGCGTCGAGGCGCGAGGCGAGCGGCAACAGGTAGGCAAGCGTCTTGCCGCTGCCCGTAGGCGCGAGTGTAATGATGTCACGGTCGGAGTGCAGCAGCGCGTCGGCAGTGTCGCACTGCATGGGGTTGAGCGCGTCGATGTGCAGTTTCTGTAAGGTGTTTTCTATGTCCATATATTGTCGTTCTGTTGTCGTTGCTTGATGCCGCAGTGCTGGCACGGCGGCTGAATATCAGTCACAAAAATAATAAAATAGTTTTTCGTTGGAAACAGAAGAGTGCCTTTTTTTGCCTTCGGGCGGCCAAAATGAGGGGCAGGGCGTGCCGTATTGCGATATTATTCGTAATTTCGCCCGTGAAAACTGATACTCTACAACATGCGAAGTGTGAAACCATTTGGCCGCAAGTCGGCCGTATTGTTTGCCGCCTCTGTGCTTGTGGCCGCCGTGGCGGCCTATGCCGCGTGGCGGCTTTGGCGTTTCGGTGCCGACCAGATGCGCCGTTCAGCCGTCGTGGTGGTGTGCGAGGAATGGAACTCTGTCGATGTCGATGGCAAGCAACTGTTTTATTTCTCGGCATTGGAGGGCGACACTGCCATGACCGGGATAACGCTGTGCCGCGACTCGGCGGTGCACCGCCATTATGCCGGGGGCGTGTGGGTTGACCGCTGTTTTGCCCGCCCCTCATGCGACGGACTGGTGGCAAGCGTGGTGCCAAAGGGGTGCCGCGATGCCGTTCTGCCCGACAGTGCAAGCATATATGCACTGTGCCGCGATGCGGTGGTGCGGCGGTTTAAGACCCTGCGCGGCCGAAAAGCCGAACTCGACTACTATCTCTGTGCGCACGGCGTGCAGGATGCCGAATATCATCTCATTGCCTCGCTCGCCACGGCGGTGCGCCGCGACTACAACGATGTGGTGGGCGTGGGGGTAAAACTCGAAGAGGTCGGCCCCGGGGCACGCTTCTCTGTCGTGACACATCGCAAATACACCGTCGTCTGCCGCGACTCCGTAGGGCGCGTGCTGCGCCTTGCCTGCAAGCAGATAGCCACCGAAAAAGAGGCGAGGCTCGTGCTTCTGCAAACCGACGGAGGCGTGATGTCGCCGTCGACAAAGCCTGTTGCCGTGATGCCCTGGAACGCGTCGGCCAAAGGCGACATACGCGTTGTGGGCTTCGGAGGCACAGGCGAGAGCGGGTTGGAGTGCGACACGGTGTTGCCGCAAATCTTGCCCGGCAACGCAGCACGCCCTCTGCGCCACGACATTCCGCAAGTGCTAGCCGCCGACGGCAGCCCCGTGTTCACGGCAAAAGGCCACTTCGTGGGACTATTGTCGGGTGACAGCATAACGGGCAGCCGCCAGTTGAGGCGGTTGATTGAGAAAGGAGGACTGCAATGAAAATGCACTATATATATAAGGTGGCGGTGGCTGCCGCCTTATCGGCACTTGTGGCCTGTGCCGACGTGCCCCACGACGGTCAAATGGTGGCCGCGCGCGGCGGGCTAACCTATCGTGGCGGCATGGCCGGAGGCAAGTATGAGGGCTACGGACAGCTCTCCTTGGGCGACAGCGTGCTTTATGCCGGGCAATGGCACAACGGACTTCGGCAGGGCAGTGGCGTGTGCCGCGACTCGCTCGGAAGGCGTGTCGTTGGCGTGTGGCGTGCCGACACGCTCGTGCGCGGTGTGGTGTCGGGTGCCGAAGGCACATACAACGGCGAACTCAACCGCAAGGTCATGCCCTCGGGCCACGGCTTCTACGAGGGTCGCGACGGCACGCTCTATCTTGGTTTGTGGCGCGACGGCATGCACCACGGCTTCGGTTTCGCCCTCGACGGCACGCGCCACGCGAGAGTGGGCGAGTGGCGGTGGGGACGCTACAAGGGCGAGCGTCTGCAATACACCACCGCCCGCATCTACGGCATCGACCTCTCGCGCTTCCAGCACCATGTGGGGGGCAAGGTATGCGCCATACACTGGGACAGGCTGCGCATAACCCATTTGGGCGACATCAGCAAGAAAAACGTGGCAGGAAAGGTTGACTATCCCGTGTCGTTCTGCTACATAAAGTCAACCGAAGGCACCACCGTGCGCAATCCATTCTACCGTGCCGACTATGCAGCAGCACGGCGGCACGGCCTGCCCTGCGGTGCCTACCACTTCTTCTCCACGCTCTCGCAGGCCAAGGTGCAGGCACAGTTCTTCCTGAAGAACTCGTCGTTTGCCAAGGGCGACTTCCCGCCCGTGCTCGACCTTGAACCTTCGACAAAGCAAATCGAGGCCATGGGCGGCGCCGAAGCACTGTTTGCCGCCGTGCGCACATGGCTGCGCACCGTTGAGGCCAGCGTGGGCGTGAAGCCCATACTCTATGTGGGGCAGTCGTTTGTGAACCGCTATCTGCCGCTCGCGCCCGACATTATGCACGACTACCGCGTGTGGATTGCGCGCTACGGCGAATACAAACCCGACGTGCACCTCGTGTTCTGGCAACTCAGTCCCGACGGGCGTGTCGAGGGAATAAGCGGCGATGTCGACATCAACGTGTTCAACGGCTACCGCAGTGAGTTTGAAGATTTCAAGCACAACAGTCTTATAAAGTGAATGCCGCGTGGCGGTGTATGGTTAAGTATGTTGATGCTTGCGCCGTAGGCACGGTCTCGGAAGTGTTAAAAAATAGCCCCGACAGTAAAAAACTTTTACCGCGCCCGTTGGCAAACCAGCGTGTTTGCGGTTTGCAAAAAGCGTGTATAATCGCTTTGCACCGCCTTGTTTGCCTGCGCTAAAATGGCTTTTTCGGTCGAATAAGGCTTCTTTGCACGGCTAATAATGCTTCTTCGGTGTGCAAAGAAGCCCTGTTTGCATGCCAACAAAGCCTTGTTTGTGTTGCAACAAAGGCTTCTTTTCGGTGGTTTGACGGCTTTTCCGGCATTGAGAAAAGCTGATTTTGTATGTAAATTTATGATAATTCTTTGTCAATCAAATTATTGCACAAATCGCCCCGAATTTTGCGTTTTTCTGCACGGGTAGATTCCCCGTGGGCTACGCGGGCATTTCTGCGAATGTTGAAATGTTAAAACCATTGCACACAGAAATATTGATGTCCGGTAAAATATTGGTCTTACATTATAAAACGTGGAAAGTATAGTCTTCATAATACTTCTGCCCCCCGTGACTTACTTTTGCCCTTTGCATGGTTAGCACTCCATTGCCCCAGTATGGGGCGAATA
>CAVCLB010000035.1:0-23993 GCA_963602915.1 Dysosmobacter segnis
AGGGATGTAATAAGAGCATTGCGTCGTTGCCCAAAATTTAACGGACTATTGATTCTTGGCTACGACGTATGCGATGACAAGCAAGACCGGAACGAGCATCATCACGCGTATCATCTTCACGATGATTGCCGTGTTGCTCACCTCAGGCCCCATGGCATTGGCCGCCCCAACCACATGGGCCACTTCGTGCACGGTGGCTCCTGTGAATACGCCCATTACTTCGGGAGAAAGACTGAAGATGCCGGCCCGGTAGAGAATAGGGTAGAGAAACATCGAGAGTGTGCCGAATATCACCACCGTAGCCACGGCCACGGCGGTTTTGTAAGGCTTCGGACGTATGGCACCGTCAACGCCCAAAACCGCCGCCGCACCGCAAATGGCACTGCCGCATGAGGTGAGCAAGGCAATGCTGCGGTCAATCTTCAGCAGTTTGCCTGCCATCACGCCTATGGCTATCGTACCGCCGACGATGATTGTGTCGATTATTATGGCCGATGCACCCACCTGCATGACATCCTGGAAGGTGAGTCTGAAGCCGTAGAGTATGATGCCCGTGCGTAGAACGCGCTTCGAGCAGAAATTTATGCCGGGCACCCATGTCTCGGGCAAGTTGTTGCGCAAGCTGTTGGCATAGAGCATTCCCAATACGATGCCCACCACCATGGGGCTTAACGACAATGTCTTCACCCAGTGCATGTCTCCTATGTAGAAGGCGGCACAGGCAAAGAGTGTGATGAGCAACACACCGTGCAGCATGTTGCTCCGTTGTTCTGATAATCTCATGTGTTTTTAAGAGTTTTATTACCTTAATAAAAAAAACAATGGTTTAAAATTAGTACAAAATTACAAAAATCCACTCTAAAAGACACCTTTCTTACAGGCTATTTCTGATTGCTTTGGTTTGTCGATGCTGAACTTCTGCTACCTCTGAGGTGACGGTTCGCACCAATCTTGTGCTAACAATTTTCCCGTTAACATCATTTTAGTTTTCTGCGTGCAATGTTTGCCGTTGCCGTGAGTTATAAGGGTGCATGAGGACAAAAGCACGTGCCCTTGTCGATGCAATGGTGAATGAGAATAAAAAGAACCAACAATAGTATTATGTATATGGACAAATTAAGAATATTATGCAGCAAATTGCTCATGCTTGCCGTGGTTTTAACGGTAGGCGTAGGCGTGGTGTCGTGTGGTGACGACGACAACGACAACGGCGGGATAATTATCTGCCCGGTTGCGCACCCTAATGCATTGGTGACGGTGAAACCAGTTGCCGGTTGCGACTCTTTCTATATGCAACTCGACGACAGCACGCGCCTCGTTGCCAAGAACATTCAAAAGAAACCTTATGGCGACAAGGAAGTGAGGGCATTCGTGTGCTTCAGATTAATAGGACAACCTACGAGGAAGGGATGCTATGATGTGACGGTTGACTGGATGGACAGCATCCTCACAAAGCCTATGGCTGAATATCTTGGCGACCAGACTGTTGAGAAATATCGCCAAGACCCGGTTGAATTGTTGCGTGACTGGACAGTTTCGGAGGACGGTTATCTCACCGTAAGGTTCAGAACAATGTGGCGCGGGCAGAAGGCGCATACCGTGCGTCTTGTGGCTACAAACAAGGATAATCCTTATGAGGTGACATTCTTCCATGATGCCGCCGGCGAACAGGATGGTGCTTGGAACAACGCGACGGTTGCGTTCAGACTTGACAAACTGCCCGACACCGAGGGGAAGACAGTGGACCTTACGCTTAAATGGAAATCTTTTTCGGGCGACAAGAGCGTGAAATTCAAGTACTGCACCCGTAAGGCTGGGGCGGAAGGAGTGTTGGATGCCGCAGATGTCTCTGCCGACCTGTCAGCAGGTTGTCTAGTGAAGTGATTGCCACTGCCGTATTACACTGGTTTGTGGAATAAATAAGGAAAATAGTTCTCTCAATAATTTCTGAGGCGACTGTCATAGTCCAGCGGGGCATTGGCAGTCGCCATTTTTATTTTAAGGTATTGGTGTCCGGTAAACTTTCGCAACTGGTGAGTCACGTAGGGACGACAGAATATAGCACAGGGGCAAAATATGGTGATGCCTAATAGATAGGGGCAAGCCCCTATCCTATAATATTCGCCCCATACTGGGGCAATGAGGGGGAAAACCATGCAACGGACAAAAGTAAGCCCCGTGTTTTCAGACATCTTATAAATAACTGACATTCCACGTTTTACAATGTCAGACCAATATTTTACCGGATACCAATAATTTTAATGTGGGTTCTATAAATTCCCACCGTGAATACAATCTGACAGAGCTAATTTATAGAACCCACCTAAAAAGTGCCTGCAAACGACAAAAAGAAAGATTCAGACTCTGTTAATATGAGAAATTTGGCTGCCACACTTGCATTTTGTCGTTGCAAGGTTATAAATTAACATTATAGGGCGGTTATTTTCCACATATTGTTATTTTGTAAAAATACTGTTTCAAAAAACGTGTACACATGATTGTGTGAAATATTTTTTTATATTAAATTTGCGATTGAAAATCACAATCACAACGAGCTATGAGCAACGAAAGAGCCAACAAACGCCTCAACAAAGTACTGCTTATATACACCGGCGGAACAATAGGTATGGGGCGAAACCCAAAGACCAACGCCCTCGAGCCCCTGGATTTCGGTCATCTCATAGGCAATATGCCAGAGTTTTCCTATCTGCAAACCGACATCGACACCTATCAGTTCAGCCAGCCGATAGACTCAAGCGACATGTCGCCGAAACAATGGGCGCAGCTTGTGAGGATAATAGCCGACAGATATGACCATTACGACGGATTTGTGATATTGCACGGCACCGACACCATGTCTTACACCGCATCGGCCCTGTCGTTCATGCTCGAAAACCTCACTAAGCCCGTGGTGCTCACAGGAAGCCAATTGCCCATAGGGCAGTTGCGCACCGACGGTAAGGAAAACCTTGTGACAAGCATAGAAATAGCATCGGCATACGACAGCAACGGGCACGCCCTCGTGCCGGAGGTGTGCATATATTTCAGCGGAAGACTGTTGCGCGGAAACCGCAGCACTAAGCAAAATGCCGACGGATTCAATGCTTTCGACTCGTTCAACTACCCGCATTTGTGCGAGGCCGGCGTGACATTCAATTTCAACACCCACTATATTCTTCGCCCCGATTTCGACAAACCGATGATTCCACACACCGCACTCGACCCGAATGTGGTGGTGTTTTCGCTGTTTCCAGGAATTGAGCAGAACATCGTAAGGCATGTGCTTGAGGCTCCTGAAATACGCGGCATCGTGATGCGTAGCTTCGGCAGCGGCAATGCACCGCAAAACCCCTGGCTGCTGAAGTTGCTCAAGGCAGCTACCCGGCGTGGCGTGACAGTAATAAACATAAGCCAATGCATTGCCGGAAGCGTGGAGATGAGCCGATATGACACTGGCTATCAGCTTAAAGAAGCAGGAGTGGTGAGCGGAGCCGATAGTACGGTGGAGAGTGCCGTTACCAAACTGATGTTTCTGCAAGCAAGATATTCAGACAGTCACCTGATAAGAAGCTATATGAGCCGCAGCATTTGTGGCGAGATAACTGTGTAGCCGTGCCTGCACAGTACACAAAAAAGTCCCTTTCTCACGAACAATGCGAGAAAGGGATTTTTTGCAAACGTGTGTGATGTGGAAATGTTGTTTAGTGACGGTGAAAAAATAAATTGGTATGATTTGCGGCTTATATTTTTGAGATGTTTTGGTTTCTCGAAGAGGGAGCATAGCGGGCTATGCAACTGATGAGAGAGACGAAAACAGCCAAAAAGATGAGCCGTACAAACATCCTAATATTTATTTCACTGTTCTCAAATCTTACCAAGTTATTTTTTTTATCGTCACTTAATCGTCACTTAGTTTATCAGAAATTTCTCTGATGCGACATTTCCGTTGTCATAAATAGAGGTTTTGATATAGATGCCTTTTTGCATGGGTCGGGATGCAAGCCTTTGTCCACTGGCAGAATACCAGATTACTTTTGCCGTTTCGCATCCATCGACTGTGGCATTGTTGATGCCCGTTGAAGACTGCTTGGTGTGTTTGAACAGCCAGTTGAGGCGTTCGTCGGTATAGCTGTCCTCACACACATTCTCATGGGTCCATCCTTCTTCGATGTTGAACTTGTATTCAGCATTGTAGTTGTCC
This sequence comes from Dysosmobacter segnis, assembly GCA_963602915.1. Lineage (GTDB taxonomy): Bacteria > Bacteroidota > Bacteroidia > Bacteroidales > Bacteroidaceae > Prevotella. The sequence continues at coordinate 4,202 of CAVCLB010000035.1, forward strand.
ATGTCTTTCAGGAAAGATTCCACGTTGGATATCTTCATTATTCTGTCGGCAGTGCCCATCACCGTAAAGAGAGGGGTCTTCGACACTTCTTCTGCATCCAGTCCGGTAGGATTGCCGGCAACGGGCATTGCTGCTGCATAAAAATCGGGATGATTGGAAAGCATGTTCCATGTGCCGGTTCCACCCATTGAGCCCCCCAGAATGTAAACCTTGGAATCATCGGCCACGCCCTTGTCGATGTATGTCTGCAGCAGGCTGACTATTGCATCTTGCATTGCGCCGAGCCAAGACAGGTTTGTGGGGCATTGCGGAACGAGCATTATTGCCTTGCGGTTGTTGGCGTAGAGCCATGTGCTTATGGCATCGATGCCCGGCTCTTGCATTTGCGTTTCGTTGTCATTGCCTTTGCTCGAGCCGCCATGCAGATAGATAACAAGCGAAGCCTTGTCGCCCAAACCGGGAATGTCGGCCTTTCTGTATGGTAAGGTTATGTTTCCGTTGGAAAAAGATTCTTTGGAGAATGTTATTTCTTGGGCAAAAGTCTTGACCCCGTTGAGAAGACTCAGCAGGGCGAAGACTATGAATATTCTGTGTTTCATTGATCGTTGCGTTTGGTTGCTGGTTTCTTGGCACCACGTTTTGAAAGGCGGTGCATCATCTTGCGCTCCTGCTCATACACCTTTTCTATCTGTGTCTGGGTGAGAAACTTGGAGTATTGCTTGTAGTATTTCTGGCGGATGTTGAGTATTTTCTCGCTCATGTCAAAGCGCTGTTTTATGCGATCCTCGTTCTCTTGCTCAGACGCGCCTTGCTTGCCCGGACGTTGGCGAGGCCCAAGAGCCCATATCTCTTTTTGGCAATTGCAGTAAGTCTTGACAAATTTCTCTGTCACCTCGTCGCTGAAAGCAAGTTCGCCGGCGATGTGCTTTGCCTGCACTTCGGCGAGTTGCTCGCGTGACATGCGCTGCTTTTGGTTATGACGCTGTTGGGTGTTCTGTTGTGCAAAAACTGTGGCACAAGATGCAATCATCATGATTGCGATAGCGAAAGTTCTTATTAACTGTTTCATAATTATGTGTTTTTTGAAATGTTACACTTTTGTTGCTTACTCGTTGATAAAGACATCTTCCTGATATACGCTCAGCAAGTAGGTCTGGTCGTCGGTGGTGAGCTGGCTGAAAGCCTGGTCAACATCGTTGATTGAGGTTTCGTCGGACTTGGAGACATTAATGCCTATGACAAACAGCACGGCTATGGATGCTGCTACGGCTATGGCACTCCGCATGAAGATATGCAACTTAGCCGACTTGCGCCCAACCTGAGGTTTCTCGGCTGCGGCAGCATTTCCTTCTTCTTCATTCTTGAAGTCATCCTTCATTTCCCTCCAAATGTCGTCTTCGAGTTGGTCGAAGAATCCGTTGGGAGTGGTATAAGGCATCCGCTTACCTATATGGTCGAAATCAAATTCTTTGTTCATATTTGCAATTGTTAGTTGTTAGCGTTCATATATTTGATGATTTTCTCCTTGGCAATGTGGAAATTCGCCTTGACAGCAGAAGCAGTGGAGCCAATGGCTTCAGCTATATCCTCATAACTGAGTTCGTCGTAATAGCGGAGGTTGAATGTGGCTTGTTGCTTGGTGGGCAACGAGAGAATTGCCTTTTGCAGTTTCACTGCCTCCAAATCGGTGTAATCCACATAGTTGTCTGCCATTATGCGGCTTGCACTGTTGCTTTCATCGTCAAGTGATACTTGACATTGCTTGCGGGAGTCGATCAGTCGGAGTGCCTCATTGGTGGCTATTCGGAAAATCCATCCACGGAAAGAACTGTCGTCTCTGAACTTGTCGAATGAACGGAATATCCTTATGAAGGTTTCCTGGGTGGCATCCTGTGCATCGTCGTGGGCAACCACCAGTCGGCGTATGTGCCAATAAATGGGTTGCTTGTATTTCTGCATCAAGAGCCGAAAACCATTCTCTGACTTCTCCCGGACAGCCCGAATGATGTCTTTGTCGTCAATTGTCATATTACATAATGCTTTTTCTTGCCGTTTACGACCAACTTTATAGGATTGCCATTGCTTACGGCGAAGGCGTCAAGCTCGGCCTCGGCTGTGGCGCGTGCCAAACCGGTCATCTTGCTATACTTGGAAATGCTGAGCGACTTGTTGTTCTTCAGATATGCCAAAGCCATGTCGAGGCGGTCTTTCTTGCTCAATCGGTTGCTGACGTGGGATGTGACAGCAGGGCGGTTGACTACCGTCACCACTGCAGGGCGGCTATGGTGATGCATGTGGTGTCTGCGTTGTGCAAAGGCAGTTGTGCCAACCAATGCCATCATGCCGATGAGCATCGTTTTCTTGAAATTCATCTTTGTATTCATAATTGTAATCTCCTTTGTTTTACTTGAACGTTACGATTATATGACCCGACGGAAATGTAAAAGTAAAATCCAAATACATGTTTTTTCGCCATAACTTAACAAAATGTCTTTTGCCGTGTTTCATGCACAAAAAACAGTAATATCCGGCAGCTCGACATCTTCGCCCACCTATAATAAACAACGGCTATCAGATGCCGGGATTCAACGTGATGGGAGGATTGAAAATAAAGTTGTAGAAAAAACTGTAGGAAAGAGAAATCCTACAGCTTTATTTTTTCCGGGGAACGAAAAGTATGCTCGCCTCATAAAGCAACCAAATGGGGAGCGAGACGAGGGTGAGGGTGAACACATCGCTCGTGGGGGTGATGACGGCGGCTACCACCAATATGGCTACAATGGCATGGCGGCGATAGTGGCGCATGAAATCTTTGGTGAGGATGCCCAGTTTGCCGAGCAACCAGCACACCATAGGCAACTCGAAGAGGATACCCATCATCAGACTCAGCATCAGCAGCGTGTCCATATACGACTCCAGCGTAATCATGTTCGCTACCTCTGCGTTCACCTGGTAAGTGCCGAGGAATCGGAAGGTGAAGGGGAATATAAGGAAATAGTTGAGCAGCATGCCCAGCACGAACATCACATAGCCGCCCGCCACCAAGCGATAGGTGTAGCGACGCTCGCCCTCATAGAGGGCCGGGGTGATGAAACGCAGCAAGAGATAGATGGTGTAAGGTGAGGCGGCGGCAAGACCTACATAGAGTGCCACCTTCATGTGGATGGCAAACTGGCCTGCCAAGCCGGTGTTCACCAGACTGACCGAGAATGCCTCGACGCCCTCGTTGCCCGGCACCCAACTGCCCAAATGTTCGAAGAGGCGGTAGGTGATGAAGTTGTTGTCCTTCGGGGCAAGAATCACGGAGAAAATCTCGTCCTTGAAGAAAAATGCCACGACTCCACAAACGACGCTTGCGAGGGCTATCTTCCAGATAGTTCCTCGCAGCACTTCGAGATGATCCCAAAAGGACATCATTTCCTCGTTCATTTCTTCTCTTCCGTTTCTTTTTTGGATTCGGCATCAGTTGATTCAATGCCGTTCATTCCGTCCTTGAAACTCTTTACGCCCTTGCCCAAGCCCTTCATAAGTTCGGGTATTTTCTTGCCTCCGAAGAGAAGCAGGATGATGAGGGCTATAAGTAATATTTCTTGTGTTCCTAACATAATGTATAATGATTATTTATTGATAAGATACTTGATGAAGAGATAGCCGCCCACGACTTGCAGCAACATGCCAGGCAATCCGAGGCGGACATCCTGCAATGCGGCGGCGAGGCTACCAGTAATCGCCCACTCAGCCAACGAACCAAACAACTGGTAGAAGACCACTACTCCTGCAATGGCGAGGATGTTTACCTTCTGATAGCGGTAGGCGATGAAGCCGGCACCAATGGCAAGCAATACCGACTTAGTGAGAATAGCCGGCAACACTGCGAGCATTGGCATTCCGAAGAGCAAATGGTTGACAATGGGCGATGCGACGGCGGTAAGCAAGCCGACTCTCCAACCATATTTGAAGGCACCTATCAACGTGAAGAAGTAGATAGGCAACCATATCATACCGCCCTGCGGGATTGTATGGAAGAGTTGGGGCATCACGACATTGCCCACGACGAAGGCGATGGCTAAGAGATAGGTCTTTGCCTCGTTGTAGCCATATTGGTATAATCTTACGGATGATTCTGTCATAATCTTCTATTTCTTTTTAAAAACGATTTGTCTGTTATTTTATTACTTTTAATTCTTCCAATTTAGCCTTAATACTCCCCAAACATTCCTTCGGAGTTTTGGCTTCCTTGCAAGCCAGTTCCATTGGGCACCAACCTGTTTGGGTGCGATTGATGATGTGTTCCACCTTATTATTATATGTGACATCTACTTTTGGGGCAGTTGATGCGAAGAGTTGCTGGGCTGGCTCGCTTATGGTATCGGCAAAGACGGCCTTGATGCCGCCCAATATCATAAGGGCTGCGGCAGCCTTGCCCACCACTTTGTCGGCTAATTCTGCCCCGTCAAGGATAGTGGGCGACTGATGAAGCATTTGCATCAAGTCGCTGATGCCCCGTCCGTCGAAGCTGAAGATTTCACCAGCGTTTGTCCTTATCACGAGCGAGTGGTTTCCCTCGTGCAGCATTTTCTTTATATTTTCCATGTTTTTCAACAATTTTCTACACTCTTACAACTTGTCGCTACTGAGCTTCAATCCTTCTACAAATTGATCAATCTTCTCAAGTTCGTCAGGTATCTGGATGCGTTGTGGACAGTGGGGAATACATTTCCCGCACTTCACGCAGCGGCTTGCCTGGCGGAGTTTGGGCACACTGCGGTCGTAGCCGATGAGGAAGGCACGGCGGGCACGGCGATAGTCGGGGTCTTGCTCACCCTTGTTGGGCATGTTGCCCTCCTTGATGCACTTGTTGTAGTGAGAGAAAATGGCAGGAATGTTGAGGCCGTAGGGACAAGGCATGCAATAGTTGCACTCGTTGCAGGGCACGGTGTTCAGATTGTAGATGTCGTTGGCTATTTCCATTAGGAAGGCATCTTCCTCTTTGGTAAGCGGTTTTAGCGGACTGTAGGTGCAGAGGTTCTCCTTCAGGTTCTCCATGTAGCTCATGCCGCTCAGCACGCAGAGCACGCCGTCGGGTGTTCCTGCAAAACGGAAAGCCCAGCTCGCCACACTCTTCTCTGGCTCGCGTGCCTTCATCTTGGCGATGATGGCATCGGGCACATTGGCGAGTCGTCCGCCCAAAAGCGGTTCCATGATGACGGCAGGGATGCCACGCTTCTTTAGCTCGCCGTAGAGATAGACGGCATCGGTATTGCGAGGATTGATCTCGTCGGCATAGTTCCAGTCGAGATAGTTCAACTCAATCTGCACGAAGTCCCAGTGATACTTCCCCTCGTCGTGCCATTTCAGGGCGAGGTCGAACACCTTGATGTCGCCATGGTAGGAGAAGCCGAGGTTGCGGATGCGCCCTTTCTTTTTCTGTTCAACGAGCCAGTCGAGGATGCCGTTGTCGATGTAGCGACCGTAAAATGCCTTCATACCGTCGTCGCCCATGCCTATGGCGTGGAGCAATAGATAGTCCACATAGTCGGTTTGGAGATACTTCAGCGAGTTCTCAAACATCTCTTTCGAGGCGGCGGTTGTCCACGTGGCAGGGTCGAAGTTGGAGAGTTTGGTGGCGATGAAATAGTCCTTGCGGTTGTGTCGGTGGAGAGCTGTGCCTGTGGCCGCCTCCGATTTGCCTTGGCAGTAAGCAGGAGATGTGTCAAAATAGTTGACGCCATGCTCCAGGGCATAGTCTATCTGCTTGTTGATCATCTCCTGGTCGAGTTCAGCGTCGGGGTTCTCGCGCCCCGTTCCGCCGCCCTTCACAGGCAGTCGCATCATACCGTAGCCGAGGATGCTCACCTTGTCTTTTGTATTCGGGTTGACGCGATAGGTCATTTTTCCTATGGGAGGTTCCTGATAATTGCCCTTAGCACTCATCTCGCCACCCTTGCCCTTGCAGGCAGAAAGGAGAGCGGAACTTGCCACGGCACCAGTACCGAGTGACTTCAGGAAGTCGCGTCTGTTGAGTTCTTGCTTCATATCTTACGTTTAAATGTATTTATGCACTTCGTGTCCCTCCACATGGATGGCACTGAACGGCTTTGCCGGACAGAGGTTCTCGCACGCCCCGCAACCGATGCAACGGCTCATATTGACGGCAGGGAACTTGGGGGCGTTCTCATCCTTCGGATCTGTCGAAATCATCATAATGGCACCAGCAGGACAATGGCGGGCGCAGTTGCCGCATTCCACCCCATCAGTAAAGACTATGCAGTTCTTCTTCGACCACACGGCATGGCCTATCTGTATGCTCGACTTGTCTTCACGCTTTATGGGTGTAATGGCTCCGGCTGGGCATACCTCGCTACAGCGATGACATTCAGGGCGACAATAACCACGCTCATACGACATTGTAGGCTGCATCAGACTTGTCAGGTCGGTGGAAGGACGGAGTACATCGTTGGGACATTCAGCCACGCAGAGCTGGCAAGCCGTGCAGTGGCGAGCCATGTTCTGGGCAGAGAGCGAGCCAGGGGGCGTAATGGGGGTACTTCGTTTGAAAGGCTCCTTTTGGGTGACGGCGGCAAGTCCGCCGTCCACCTTCTTCTTCTCCTGCGCCAAGGCGGCCGTCGTGGCAGCCATTGCCGTAGCGAGCAAGAAAGAACGTCGCCCTGTGTCGGGAGTATGCGAAGCATCGGAAGCAACATTGCCGTTAAGTTTTTCACTATTCAATCTTCGTTCTTCATTGTTTCTTCTCCCATAATGCAAGGCATTCTTATGGCAGTTGTCGAGGCAGTCGCCGCAGACCACGCACCGGGAATAGTCTATCTTGTGATGCTTCACGTCGATGCAGGCAGCCTTGCATCCCTTGGCGCAGAGTCCGCAGCCCACGCATTTGTTCTCGTCGATGCGCACCTTCATCCACGAGAAGCGGGCGAAGACACTCAGCACGGTGCCCACAGGGCAGATTGTGTTGCAATAGGTGCGACCGTTGCGCCATGCCAGCACCACCAATATAATAAAGGTGAGGGCTGCGATGAGGAAAGTTGGTAGGCTGCGTATCCATACCTCGCGGCCATAGAAGGCATAGCTCGCCATATGCTCGGAGAGATAAGCCAAGGCATTGTTGCCCAACAGATAGACATGTTGGAACAGGTTTTGGGCGATGCGACCGTAGCTGCTGTATGGGGCCAGCAATGCTGGCACAGCCGCGATGCCTGCTACCCAGGCCACGATGAAGACGGCGAGCATCGCATATCTCAGCCATTGCTTGGCGGGAGAATAAGAGAAGCGGAAACGTTTGCGCCTCTTGTTTCTCCTGCCACTGAGCCACGACACCACGTCCTGCATCACACCCAGCGGACAAATTATGGAGCAGTAGATGCGTCCGACGACAAGGGTGATTGCTATCAATGCAGCTACCACCACAAAATTGAGAGCCAGCAGAGCCGGCAAGAACTGAATGGAGGCCATCCATGAGAGCCACCTGTGCAGCGTCCCCGTGAAGTCGAGGAACAGAAGCGTGATGAGGCCGAAGAAGACGAAGGCCAAGGAGATTCTGATCTTTCTAAGCATCATGTTTACAAAGCTTTTGTCTGTATAAGAATATTCTATGAATTCATAATGTATGTCATCGGTTGTAAAATTATATTTTTTTCTTTGGAAACCCCTTATAAATATTACGGAAAAAAGTATAGAAAATACAGAAATGCCAAGATTTGATTGTTATTGCCTGAGGCCGAACCGCTATGGACATAGTGAGAAAGCCTATGTAGCTCTCTTGTGAACAGAGGATGCTGGGTGGAATAACGAAAAACAGGAGATAAACACCAGTTTACGGCGTTCATCTCCTGTTTAAATGTTATGTGTGGTGATTTCGATGCGTCAGATAGAACGCAGGAATTTTACCACTGCATCGCGGTCGGCCTTTTTGAGGTTGTAGAACTTCACAGCCGAGTCGTAGGCATGTGAGTTCTTTGAGTAAGCATGCCACATGATTGCTTCAATCTCGTTGCGGGCACGGCAGTCGTGCAGACGGTCTTCGGCACCGGTGTTGATATAGCTAAGTCCACGTCCCCAAAGTGGGGTGGTGCGACACCACGAACCGTGGATGTCGTTTTTCATGTAGAGCTTGTGCTGCATCATGTCGGTGTAGGGATAAATGGTCTGGTTGGCATAGCGCGGCAGCTTTTTGCCCTTCAAGGCGGTGGGCAGCCAGTAGTTGTCGCTGCCTGTTACCCATTTTGCGCGGTGGCAGTTGGTGCATCCAATCTCGTTGAACACCTTCTTGCCCTGTTGCACTTCGGCATCATTGAGGTTACGGGCGCGAGGTATGGCAAGTCCACGGTGCCATACCATAAACTGGTAGAACTTTTCGGTAGACATCTCCGGCTGGAATTTGTGCCACTCATTGTCAAACTGGTTGGTGTTTGGCGAGAGCAGGTTCTTTACCTTGTCGCTTATTCCCTCGTCGGTGTCAGCCCAGAACGGTGATGTCGGGTCGTTCTTGATTTTTGCAATCACCTCTTTGTCCTCAGCCATAGCATCGGCCCATGCGGTGGTTGTGTAGAGTTTCGGGCGGTCGGGGCGTGTCACATTGGTGATGTTCCATATGGCATTTGCTCCGGGGCCGTCTTGCAATGTGGCGCGTGTGAGTGCATAGGTGAAGCGTTTTACCATCTTGCGGCCTTCCTGCCCGTCAACAAACGAGCCAGTTGTAGCTGTGGCGGTGTACCAAGCACCGTCAGCGAAGTCATCGGTAGCGGCGTTCCAGAAATTCGGGTTTACATATTCTGTCACATCAGCCACCTTTGCTATGTTCTTGTAGTAGTTGGCAGTAGAGGCATATTGCTTCTTTATGTCGTCCTCGGTAATGGCATCGAGCAGACCGGTGCCTATCACACCGATTGTCGACTCAAGACGGAAAGCAACTGCCTTGTTGCCCGTTTCGTAGGGAGTGGGCTTTGTGCGGAATGCGCTCTGCGGAATGGTCACGTCGGGATAGATGAGGTCGTAGCTCTCACCGTCGGCGAATTTCATGGGAAGTCCGCTCTCCATAGCAGTAACATGATTCCACTTGATGCTTATCTGGCTTTCGTCGATAGGAGCTTTGAACGGTTCGGTAGCCTGGGTCTGCGGCATACCCGTTACCTCGCTCACATACGGACCGTCGTTGCTGTTGGCTCCGTCGTTGGGATGATACACCACGAGCAGGTAGCCGTTGCCGTTGCCGTAGACAGTCTGGTAAGAATCTTTACGTTGGCCGTGTCCGTAGCCGGGGTGGCAGTCGAGGCATGAGCGGCGCACCGATGCCGGGCCAAGACCAGCAAAAGGTTGAGTTTTTATTGTGTACTGACGCTCGAAGAACAATTCGCCTGCATTGAAATCGGATAGCATGTTCTGCTGTTCCACGGCAGGAGCCTCGTCTTCATAGCACGCCGAGTGTACGTTAGGTGTTGTTCCGAGTTCACCACCGGGATTCCATTCGTCGGCAGTGAAATTACCCACGGCCTTGCCTATGTATTCGGCATCGCTTTCGCCGGCTTCGATATTGTTTCCTTCTTTGGTGTCATCGGAGCAGGCCGTGAAAGCCAAAGCCGACAGCATGGCAAACGAGAAAAGATAAAAGCGTTTGTTGTTCATAATGTGTTCAGTATAATTGTTTAATCCTATTTGTGTGTTGCTGATAATTATACATTAAAAGTATATAACGTAGCCCCTTCTTCACATGGAAGTTGAGGCTACGTATATTTAGAGACTTGCCATTACGGGCAAGCTTGGTTTTTTACTGAGCTTTCTGCTTGTTGAACCACTGTCCCACCTCGTTGAGGCATTGGTCGCAAGCATAGATTTTGTCGATTGCGTTCTTTACGGCAGCCGAACCCGGGTTTGCAACAAAGTAGCCCTGTGCTGCTGTGGCATCGTCAAGCGACTTGAGAGCCTCGGTCAATGTAGAGTTCATCTTGTTGTAGAGCTCGGTGTTGTTTGTCTGCAAGAACTTCATGATAGAGTGCTCAACCGGAGTTGTGGCTTCGATGTCGCGTGTTCCGTAGAGAGTGTTCTTGATAGAGTAGATGTTATCCTTGTAGTCAACAAACGAACGGTGGCTGTAAGGCGACTCGATGTAGTCGATAGACTCCTCGTCTCCGTCTTCGGTAGTTTCGCCTATACCGTTGGCAACGCGCCATGCTTGGCCGAGCTTCTGGCCCTGTACTTCGCCGCAGATGTTGGAGCATCCGCCAATGAGAATCTGGGTGAGGGTTTGGGGCCATGAGTAGTAGCCGGTGCTGCTTGTAGGAGTGAGCAGCCACTCGCCCCAGCTCATCTTGCCTTTGGCCATGCCGTGATCCTGAGAAAGATATGTGAATACATAGTCGTTGTCTTCAAGCACTTTCTTTGTGTCGGTGCTTGCGGCAGAACCCATCCATGTGTATTCAAGCAGTGCGGTCATGTTTTTCACGTCGCCGGCAACAGCATTGAGGAATGCGAGTTCGTCGATGCCTTTCACTGATGTCATGCCTTCGTAGGTTTCGTTGGCCTTGAGGGCATCAACAGTGCGGTTCTTACCGTCGCGGAAGAGCACGAACTCCATTCCGTGGAAACCAAGTACCGACTGGAAATCGTTGTTGCGCTTGCTTACATACTGCTCGGGCTTGTCGCCTTTCAGTCCGGCAATGAGCTCGGCATTGGTGAGTGCGCTCACGAGTTCATCGTGGTCGAGAGGCCAAGAGTCGATGTGCGGGTCGATGTTGTTGCTTCCTTCAGCGGCAGAACCATAGAGGAACGACTCGCTACGCTCCCACTCGCGGCGGGCATCCTTGAAACGCTCGCAAGCATCGTCAATCATTGTCTGGGTCATAGTGCCTGCCTCTGCTGCCTTATAGAGAGTTGTTGTTGCGGCATAGAGAGCGCGTGCATTGGCTGCGAGTGCCTGATATGTGGGGTAAATTACATCCTGCGTGTAAACTTTTGTGATTTTCTGCATTTCGAGGTCGCTGCTGTTCACTTTTACGTCGGCAGTTCCAAACTGGTCGAGGTTGGAGAATTCGTCACCTCCGTTGTCGTCGCTACATGCTGTGAAACCGAAAGTCATTGCGCCAAGAATGAAAGCCATGGCGAATTTCTGAATCTTTTTCATTTCGTTAATTCTTAATTTTATAATTAATAATGGTGTTGTTTCTTGAATGAGGGGTGTCTGCTTGCGCAAGGAGGCTTAGAGGAATGTGCCTTGGTAGGCCACGCCGATGTTGAGCGATGGCTCATCGTTGTAGCGCGAGTCGAGCTTGCGGTAGTTGTATTCGGCCTTTACACACACCTGAGGGATGGGGTAGTAGTTCAAACCTCCGGCGTAGATGCGCTTTCTTGTCCAAGTGCCTGTTGCACAGTCGATGTAAGAATCGTAATACTCGTAATGTCCGAAGATATAGAGCTTCTGCTTCTGTGCGCGGAGCTTTGCAATCTGCGAGAATATGTCGTAGCCCACCTCGATGCTTGTGGCAATGGCGTGCGAACCGAAATTCTGGTTGGTTTCATAAGGCTTTACATATTGCACACCGGGCTTCGTGAGCTTGCTTATATCGGCGGCGTCGCTCACATATCCGTAGTCGATGTTGCCACGTGCCACCCAATTGTAGCGGTTGAAAGTGAAGTCGAACGAACCGAGGTAGATATTGCCTTTCCATTTCTTGGCCACCTTGTTGCCGTTCTCCATGTCGTGCGGCACTGCGTTGTGCATAGACTGGCCATAATAGCCGCTGATGCCGAAACGAAGTCCGGGAATTGTGTAGTTGTCGATGCGTGCTGCGAAGCCGTATTTGTTGGCCACCTCAAACTCAAACGGTTTTGTGGTGCCTCCGCCAATCCACTTGTCGCGGCTGAACTGGTAGGCATCAAGACCGGCTATCATCTGTGCCTCGTAGCGGAAATCGCCGAGATGTCCCCAAATCGACACACCAGTCTGGTGCCATGTGCAGGGAAGTATCGTGTTTTCACCCTCGGGACGGTAAACGGTGAAGAAGTTGAGAGGCTCGTGATAGGCGTTGGTAAGGCCGAAGGGCACTACAATATGACCGGCACGCACGTTGAGGAAACGTCCGAACGATTTCTGAATCCAGAATTGCTCGAGTTCCACGTCGCCTCCTTTTTCTTGCTCCTGCTCCATTTCGATGGCCTCCTCGGCCTCATACTCGATAGCCGAACCTGCACCTCCGTGCTCAAACTCAATCTCGGTGCCCAGTGTCCAGCCCTTGCCGAAATCATAACCAAGGTAAATCACTGCGTGGGGTATATCGAAGCGACCGTGGCTCGGGTCGTTCTTGTGGGCTGCGGCACTGCTATAACGGTTGCCGCTGTCACTGTAAAAATTTCTGCTGTAAGCAACTTCACCGTATCCTCCTACGCTGAGTCTGTTGCCCTTGACGTGTTGCATCACACTGTCGGCTGCTACTGTTTGTGCCTGAATTGCTACGGGGCTGCCAATGACTGCTGCCGCACATGCAATTGAAACAATAGTTGATTTCTTCATTGTTATTGTTTTTTTTGATTTTTTTACGGGTGCAAAGTTATTGTGAATGGCATAATAAGGCAATACCTAAAAATGAGTAAATGCCCTTGATGTTTGGTTAAAAGGCCGTTGCGGGCATTTCTTGGTGCTCTGGCATAAAATACCTATATGTGGTGATTGTGCATATCGTGTTTTTTTTGTTATTTTGCACTCATAATATAATAAGGTATATAAGGTAATGAAGAATCAGAAAATGTACGAGCCTGACGACAAGATGATTTCTCTTATCAGGGATAACTATAACCTTTTGCAAAGCCTTGGCAGTTTCGGCATAAGTTTGGGGTTTGGCGACAAGACGGTGAGCCAGGTGTGCGACGAACAGAATGTCGATACCTATACGTTTCTTGCTGTCGTGAATTTCACAATCAACGGATTTCGCGATTTCGACGATGCCGGAAAATTGTCTGTGCCCACTTTGTTGCAGTATCTTAAGGCAAGCCATGCCTATTTCCTCGATTTCCAGCTTCCGTTCATCCGCAAGGAACTTGTGCAGGCACTCGACGAGAATGACAATCTCGCACGCTTGATATTGAAACTCTACGACGAATATGCCCGTTCGATAACGGCGCACATGCGTTATGAGGAGAAGACGGTGTTTCCCTATGTTGAGACTTTGCTCACCAGCAAGAAGCCCGTCGGCGGTTTCACTATTGATATGTATTCCAAACACCACGGTCAGGAGAGCCTGAAGCTGCGCGAGCTCAAGAGCATCATTATAAAATATCTTCCAAGCGACGGCCTTCATAACAATCAGCTCTCGGCCACTCTCTATGATATATATAATAATGAGGAATGGCTTGCGCTGCATGCCGAGGTGGAAGAACGCATCTTCATGCCTGCCATAAAACGTCTTGAAGAAAAATCGAAGCAAAGCGATGTGACTGCAAAGATTTCCGACATGATATCGAAAAACCAAGACGGTGTTGACAACTTGGGTGAACGTGAAAAGGAAGTTATCGTCAGTCTCGTGCAGGGCATGACCAACAAGGAAATTGCCGACCATTTGTGCATATCGGTGAACACGGTAATCACGCACCGGCGTAACATTGCGCGTAAGTTGCAGATACACAGCCCGGCAGGGCTTACCATTTATGCAATAGTTAATAATCTTGTGGATATTTCTTCGGTCAAGCTCTAAACCGAAGCCCTTTAAAGTAATGCCGGGAAAGCTATTTTTTGCTCTCCCGGCATATATGTTTTGATTTTTTTGTAGTATCTTTGCACTCGGCTTTTGAAAGATAAAAACAGGAAACTTTCTTGACTGTGCCGGATGAAAAGTTTTCCAAAACGGATAACTTTTTCGAAAAACGCACGGCAAAAGTTTTCCCAAAAAAGAAATAATCAGGACATGAAAGATTTTACAATCATCAAACGCGACGGTTCCAAAGACCGCTTTTCTTTGGATAAGATTATGAATGCCGTGATTAAGGCATTCCAGTCGGTAAACGTGGATATCGACCTCAATGAGATATCCAAGATTCTCACCCATTTGAAGATATCAGAAGGCATCACTGTCGAGGATATACAAAACCAAATGGAGGTGGCATTAATGGAAGAAGGGCATTACGATGTGGCCAAGTCGTTCATGCTCTACCGCCAGCGCCACACCGAAGACCGCGAGACATTGGACAAATTGAAATTCCTAACTGACTATTGTCAGGCCGCCAATGCAGCAACAGGTTCCAAGTATGACGCCAATGCCAACGTGGAACACAAGAATATCGCCACCCTTATAGGCGAGCTTCCCAAATCAAATTTCATCCGTCTTAACCGTCGTCTGCTCACCGACCGTATAAAGAAAATGTACGGAAAACAACTTGCCGACGAATATATAGACAAGCTCAACAATCACTTTATTTACAAGAACGACGAAACAAGTCTTGCCAACTACTGCGCATCGATAACCATGTATCCGTGGCTCATCGGCGGAACCACATCCATAGGCGGCAACTCCACAGCCCCCACCAACCTCAAGTCGTTCTGCGGAGGTTTCGTCAATATGGTGTTCATGGTGTCGAGTATGCTCAGCGGCGCATGTGCAACCCCCGAGTTCCTCATGTATCTCAACTATTTCATCGGTCTTGAATACGGCAAAGATTACTGGAAAGAGGCCGACAAGATTGTTGACCTTTCAAAGAAACAGCGCACCATCGACAAGATGATAACCGACTGTTTCGAGCAGATTGTCTACTCTATCAACCAGCCCACAGGTGCACGCAACTATCAGGCCGTGTTCTGGAACATCGCCTACTATGACAAACCTTATTTCGACAGCATGTTCGGCGAGTTCAAGTTCCCCGACGGATCATCGCCCGACTGGGACGGCCTTTCGTGGCTGCAGAAGCGTTTTATGAAATGGTTTAACAAGGAACGCACCAAGACAGTGCTCACCTTCCCGGTTGAAACAATGTCGCTCCTCTCGAAAGACGGCGATGTGATAGACAAGGAGTGGGGCGACTTCACCGCCGAAATGTATTCTGAAGGACACTCGTTCTTTACTTATATGAGCGACAATGCCGACTCGCTCAGTTCATGCTGCCGTCTGCGCAACGAGATCCAGGACAACGGATTCAGCTATACACTTGGGGCTGGTGGCGTGTCAACGGGTTCGAAGAGCGTGCTGACAATCAACCTCAACCGTTGCATACAGTATGCCGTAAACAACAAGATTGACTACCGTGACTTCCTCTCTGAGGTGATAGACCTCTGCCACAAAGTGCAGTTGGCCTACAACGAAAACCTTAAAAACCTGCAGGAGCACGGCATGCTGCCGTTGTTCGACGCCGGTTACATAAACATGGGCCGCCAGTATCTCACGATAGGAGTGAACGGTCTTGTAGAAGCAGCCGAGTTCATGGGCTTGAAGATAAGCGACAACCCCGACTATCTGCAGTTTGTTCAGACAGTGCTCGGCCTTGTTGAGAAATGCAACAAACAATACCGTACAAAGGACGTAATGTTCAACTGTGAGATGATTCCTGCCGAGAATGTGGGCGTGAAGCATGCAAAATGGGATCGTGAAGACGGATATTTCGTGCCGCGCGACTGCTACAACAGCTATTTCTATGTGGTTGAAGACGACAGCCTGAACATCATGGACAAGTTTAAGATGCACGGAGCACCTTACATTGAGCACCTCACCGGCGGTTCGGCATTGCACATGAACCTTGAAGAGCACCTCTCAAAGGCACAATACCGTCAGTTGCTGCGCGTTGCGGCAAAGGAAGGATGCAACTATTTCACGTTCAACATCCCCAATACTATTTGCAACGAATGCGGTCACATCGACAAGCGTTATCTCAAGAAATGCCCGCATTGCGGCAGCGAGAATGTTGACTACATGACGCGAATAATAGGCTACCTCAAGCGTGTCAGCAATTTCTCAAAGGCCCGTCAGGACGAGGCAGGCCGCCGCTATTACGCTGAAAAGAGCAAATATGTAGACTGACAATCCTATGTTGAAGTATCTTAACACAGGAATAGTGTTTCAGGAAATCCCCGACGAGGTAACACTCTCCATCAACATCACGAGGTGTCCTTGTCGGTGTCCGGGCTGTCACAGCCAGTATCTGTGGGAAGATGTAGGCCAGCCGCTCACTTCAACGGCACTCGATGACCTTGTGTCCGACTATGAAGGCGAAATCACCTGCGTGTGTTTCATGGGCGGTGATGCCGAACCTTCGTATGTCGCGACACTGGCACGACACCTTCACCGCGAGCACAAAAAGCTGAAAGTGGCATGGTATAGTGGCCGCCAACAGTTTCCTGCAACATTGCGCAAGACCGATTTCGACTATGTGAAACTCGGTCCGTATATAGAACATTTGGGTTGCCTGAAAGACCGCACTACAAACCAGCGGCTTTACAAGCGTGCCGTAAATGACGATTTCACCGACATAACTTCGATGTTTTGGAAGAAATGACCCGTCCTCACGCATCAATGCCGAATATTGCAATAATCGACCCCAACACGCTTGCCGTGTTGGGGTTGAAGCATATTTTGCAGTCGGTGATGCCTATGGTGCACATCGATGCGTTCGGATCTTTTGCCGAACTTGCTGCCAACCACCCCGAAAAATATTTCCATTATTTTGTCGACA
The DNA here is from genome assembly GCA_963602915.1 of Dysosmobacter segnis. Taxonomy (GTDB): domain Bacteria; phylum Bacteroidota; class Bacteroidia; order Bacteroidales; family Bacteroidaceae; genus Prevotella. The sequence goes on from CAVCLB010000035.1 coordinate 20,861, forward strand.
CACGCATCGTGATTGGCAATCTGCAATTTTTTCTCGACAATCGGCACAAGACCATTGTCCTTACCGGCACTGCAACAAGCCGCAATCTCGACAAATTCCATTATATTTGCACCGACCAACCCGAGAAACAACTAGTGCGTTCGTTGCTCGCCCTTGAGCAGTCGGCACATGCCCGTGGTCGCAATCTTCCGCGTGCCGTGACCGATGACGACGAAAGTGGAGCGAAGCTCTCCCCACGGGAAATCGAAGTTCTTTCGCTCATCGTGAAAGGAATGATAAACAAAGAGATAGCCGATGCGCTCAATATAAGTCTGCCCACCGTAGTAACCCACCGCAAGAATGTAATGGCAAAGCTCAATGCCCGCAGCGTGTCTACACTTACGGTGTATGCCGTCATGCATGGATATGTCGATATAAGCGACATCTGACACACGCCAACCGTTGCATTCCCAGTCTTTTTCCGACAGAATCCGTGTGCCGCGACAAATGTAGAAATAATGAATACACCAGAGAACAATACTAAAACAATATTCCGCCGTCCGGTTTGGGTGACACTGTTTGCACTTACTGCCGCCATAGCATGGGGCTGGGCCTATCCTCTTATAAAGCTCGGCATGGCCGAATTTTCAATCACCCCCGATATGACGGGAAGCAAGATGCTTTTTGCCGGAATACGTTTCTGCCTGTCGGGCCTTATCATTCTTGTTATGGCACGGGCGGCACGGCGCGATTTCCATGTGTCGCACAATGCCGATTGGCTTTACATCCTTGCTTTTTCTCTCTTCAATACCACTTTGCACTATGCCTGTTTCTATTTCGGACTGTCGCACAGCGAGGGTTCACGCGCAGCCTTGCTCAACTCCATGAGCGTGTTTCTCGTGGTTATTTTTGCCTGTGTGTTTTTCAAAACCGACAGCATGACGGTACGCAAAGCCGTAGGGTGTGTATTGGGTGCTGTCGGCATAGTGTCGTTGAATGTAGGCGGAAACGTGGGCGGTGAGTTCACCTTTCTGGGCGACGGCATGATAATGCTCAACGCTCTTTGCGGAGCCATTGCCTCGCTTATGACCCGTGGCCTTGGCCGCAGGGTCGATGTCTTCGTGGGCACGGGCTACGCACTTGCCTTGGGCGGTGCGCTGCTCATCGTTCCCGGCATTGCCATGGGGGGCAGTCTGCCACGTGTCACAGCGTGGGGCATCGTGATTCTGGCGTTGCTCATAGCCATTTCCACCGTGGGCTTCTCGCTCTACAACAAGCTGCTCAGCTGCAACCCCGTAGGCAAAGTGGCCATATACAACTCTCTTATACCCGTCGTCGGCGTGCTCACGTCGTGCATGTGCCTCGGCGAAACATTCCATTTCAGATATGTCTTGGCTGGAGTGTTTGCCACTTCGGGCATATATGTCATAAACAAAGGCAAGCGGTAGAGACGCTGCCCGATTAGTAAACCGTATAAAACAAGAAAACTATTTACAATGAATAATTTGCATGCAAAACTCCTCGAGGCCATGATAGCCTACGACCGCGGCGACGTGAGGCGCATACAGCACTTTGTTAAGGTGCACGATTTTGCCGCCACCATAGCCTCGCTCGAGAATCTCGACAGCGACACCACGTTCATACTTGAAGCCGCCGCCATACTGCACGACATCGGCATACACCGCAGCGAAGCCGTGTATGGCGACTGCGGCGGCAAGCACCAGGAAGAGCTTGGGCCTGCTGAAGCCGAGGCGTTGCTTGAAAAGGTGGGCGGATTTACCACGGAGCAGGTGCAGAGAATATGCTTTCTCATAGCCCATCACCACACCTACCGTGGCATTGACGCTCCCGACTGGCAGATTTTGATAGAAGCCGACTATCTTGTAAACTCGTTCGAGGACAGCCTTAGCACCGATGCCGTGCGGCGTTTCGCACAGAACGTGTTCAAGACCCAGAGCGGCAAGCGTTTGCTTGCGATGATGTGGGGGCTTGAAGACTGACATCGGCCGAAAGAAAATACACCGGCGAGTTTCCGGCACCGCCCTTCTTCAGCCAACCACGCTCGGTGAAGAGGGCGAGCCACTTGCGTGCCGCCGCTCCGCGCAGTTTATATTCCACTTCCATATCGCGGCGTGTAATGCACCGATTGTCGGCGAGAAATGCCCTTACCATCTGTTCAAGCTCTGCTTCGCTGTATGTCGCCGACTTCGATGTGAACGTTGCCTTTTCAAATTTCGCGCCCCGTTTCACAGCCGTGAGCAGCGAGGCATCGGGCTTGAACCTTATTGTCTTCACCGCGATGTCGCTGCCGCGCACCTTCGCGTCGTCGTCTTCCCGTTTGCGGTTTGCCCTGACTGCAAGCGAGAAATATCCCACGTCGGGAATGTGGAAACGGTTTCCGCGTGGCAGTTCCTCTTCCATATAACGCCTGATGGTTGACATCGCAGCCCGCACATCGCCAACGGTGAGCGAACAACTGCTTTGTATTTTCTCGGCAAGCTCGCGGTCGCTCATGGCCTTGTGGTCGAATATCCGCACATAATCACGGCTGATGCCTTTTCCTTCTGCATTGCAGATGGAATGAATTTCATACTTGATGCTCATTTCTTTGTGTTTTTCATGTTACGGCAGCAAAGGTAAGGCGTGGCGCAGGCAAATGCAAGTTTTCCGCAGAATAAGTTTCTCAAGTTTCGGATTTGTCATTTAGCAGGTGTCCCCGAAGGGGAAAAATTCTCAACCATAATGTCCAAATCAGAAACTTGAGTAAGTTTTCCTCTTTTTTGTTGCAGGCATTCTTTTCATTGCCTTTTGCTGCCTTCTGCGATGGGCATTGGGCTTGATTGCGGCGTGCGGCATTCGCGTTGCGCGTGTGGTGCGATTGTCATGCGCATGTGTCGCACATGCCGCACGCTGCAATTGGTATAGCGAAAGAGAATGGATAGGTAGATGTCAGATGCCTTGTATTATATTGTGAAGCCAAATGCAAGACTCAATAAAGACGAAAACAGTAAGGAAAAACTTGTTTCCAATGTATTTGTTTATCCTATGGTAGGTGTATAATATATAATCTTTCTTTTTAGGGGTGTTCTATTAATTCATAAAAAACGAGTGGATTCCACTCCGAAATAATCATTATTTTGGAATTTGACCTCTC
>CAVCLB010000036.1:0-23637 GCA_963602915.1 Dysosmobacter segnis
AACAAATATTGTGCTGACCTTACAGGCCAGCCTTGAAAATCAATCATTAACCCAGGGTTACACCGTTTGCTGTCGCAAACGGCTCACCCTGGGCTACGACTGTTACGCCCTTACAGGGCTGATGAATGCAATGTTTCGCAATTATGCTTATAGTTCTACAAAAAACGATGCAGAATATTATATGGATTTTGAACACCCTACCTTACAGGGACAAAGTTTGTGTTAAACATAAAACGCAGGGGCAAGCCCCTGCGCTATAATCTGTCGTCCCTACGGGACTTGCCTGCTGCAATGTTTTTACCTGACACCAATAAATAAAAACCATGCGTGTCACTGCTATTTCCCTCGTTTCTGCGTGTTGGGCAGGAAACCTGCGATTATGCCGAGCAGCGGCAGTAATGCACTCACCTTGAATATGTAATCAATGCTGGTGCGGTCGGCCAGCCAACCGAAGAATGCCGATCCCAGACCGCCAAGGCCGAACATCAGTCCGAAGAATATCCCGGCAATGAATCCCACCTTGTCGGGCATTAAATCGGTGGCATACACCACAATCGACGAGAATGCCGACGCGATGATGAGACCTGCAAAGAATGCACACACCATGGTCATGGTGAAGTTGGCATAAGGCATGACTAGTGCAAAGGGGGCAGCACCGAGAATGGAGAACCAAATGACATATTTGCGCCCGAACCTGTCGCCAAGCATGCCGCCGCCGACAGTTCCAATGGCAAAGGCGGCAAGAAAAATGAAAAGGCAATACTGCGATGCTGTGACCGAGATGCCGAACTTGTGCATGAGGAAGAACGTGAAATAGCTCGTTATGCACGAGGTGTAGAAATATTTCGAGAACACGAGCAACACCAAGATGATGAGTGCCATGTGCTTCGAACGCTTCGTTATGCCATTGTTTGCGGTCATGGCCGGTCTTGGGTGCTTCACGGCATAGGCCATGCGTGCCTTATACCATGCGCCGAGCCTGAGCATAATTATTGCGGCGAGCATGGCGGCAAGGGCAAACCACGCTATGGCGTGCTGTCCGTAGGTGGCCACCACGAGCGCAGCCAGTATGGGGCCCAAGGCCGAACCGCCGTTGCCGCCCACCTGAAAGATGCTCTGTGCAAGGCTCTTTCGGCCGCCCGATGCCATCTGCGCCACCCGCGACGCCGTGGGATGGAACACCGACGAACCGAACCCCACCACGCTGACGGCAATGAGAATGAATATGTAGCCTTCGGCAAAAGCCAGCAGCAACAGTCCGGCCAGCGTGAAGCACATGCCCACCGAAAGCGAGTAGGGCTGCGGATGCCGGTCGGCATACAGTCCGGTGAACGGTTGCAGGATTGAACTCGTGAGCTGGAATACGAGCGTGATGATGCCTATCTGCTCAAACGAAAAGTCGAATTTCGCTTTCAGTATGGGGTAAATCGAGGGGATGATTGACTGAATCATGTCGTTAAGGAAGTGTGATATGCTGCATATAATGAGCATCGAAAACACAGTGGCTTCCTGCATTGTCGTGGTTGCAATCGGTTTGTTGTCTGTCGGTTTCATTGTAAGTTTTCTTTCTGTCTTTCTTTTCGCATTACTTCTGGTGTGGTTGCCATGCGGCGGCATCGTGTTCAAGTCCGAGCAAAAACCTCTTGGCTTCCAGTCCGCCTGCATAGCCGGTGATCGATTGGTTGCTGCCCACCACTCTGTGGCACGGTATTATGATGCTTATGCCGTTTGCCCCTATGGCCTGCGCCACTGCTCTCACAGCTTTGGCGTTGCCCACGCGCCGTGCCACATCGGCATAAGAGCAGGTGTGCCCGTAGGGCGTTTCGGACAAAACCTCCCACACTCGTTTCTGAAAATCGGTGCCTGCTGGTGCAAGTTTTATGTCGAAGCTACGGCGCGAGCCGCCGAAATATTCGTCGAGCTGTTTCATCGCGTCGCGCAACACGGGCGAAGCATATTCCTTTATGGCGATGTCGGCGCTCTGCACAAGTCGCCGCCAGTTGCGCGGGGCGCGCTTGCTGTCGTGCCAGTCGCACAGGCACAGACTGTCGCCGTGTGCCGCCAGCAGCAAGTCGCCGCACGGCGAATGGTAGTGTTGTGTGCAGATTTCGCTTGTCACGGTTGTTTCTTTTGTTCTTTAGTGGCCTTGTCGGGCAGCTGCCCGATGCGTCTTTATCTTTTCAGTGTATGTTAATTGTTGCGTGCTTCATGCGAAGCACGCGTGTGCAGCACATGAAGCACGCGTGTGCAGCATGCGAAACACGCCGCAATTTCGGCGCAAAAGCCATGCATAGGCAGGCTAGTGGCTTGACAATGCAGGGCATTTCCGTTTGGTGCGGACTTGCCTTTGCGGCTGGCGCAAGGTCAAATGCAACGGCAAAAGTACAAATAAAATGCGACAAGATGCGGCGAAACGACATTTAGGTGTGACTTGCGCCCCATATTTCATGGCGTTTTCCCGAAATGAAAGTTGTTGGTGTCCGGCCGAAACTTCGCCAGTGGTTATAAAAAACGAATATTTCTTTCTTTTTGTAAGTTTTTGTATTTATCTTGTTGTAAAATTAAACTAAAAGTGCTATTTTTGCAAAAATGTTATACAGGATAATCGTTCGACGTGCCTGTTTCGCTGCAATCGCCCGGGAAAAAGCCCTGGGCAGGAGGCAGAAGGCACACGGCGTGCATAAAGACATCGACTGGAAATATGAACAAAGACTATCTTATTTACAAGCTGTCCGACGAGGTTAAGTCGTCGTGCAAGATTGATAACGAACTGTTTCGTGAGTATGGCGTGAAGCGCGGACTGCGCAACGACGACGGAAGCGGCGTGCTCGTGGGACTTACCAACATAGGCAATGTGGTGGGATATGAACGGGCCGACGACGGACACCTCGAACCCACCGAGGGTAAACTCTTCTATCGTGGCTATGAACTCGCCGACCTCGTGTCGCCAATTATAAGCGAACGGCGTTTCGGATTTGAGGAGATTGCCTATCTGCTGCTTTCGGGACGATTGCCCGATGGCGAAGACCTCGCGTCGTTTAAGGAACTGCTCAACGACAACATGGCACTCGACCACAAGACAATAGTGCACATTATCGACCTCGAGGGCTCTGACATAATGAACATCCTGGCACGAAGCGTGCTCGAGATGTACACATTTGATGCCAACCCCGACGACCTCTCGCGCGACAACCTGATGCGGCAGGCCGTGGAACTCATTGCCCGCTTTCCCACGGTGATAGCCTATGCCTACAACATCTACCGCCACAGCGTGCAGGGACGGTCGCTCCACATACGGCATCCGCGTGAGAACATGTCGATAGCCGAGAACTTTCTCTACATGCTGAAGCAAGACGATTTCACCAGTCTCGACGCGCGCATGCTCGACCTTCTGCTCATAATACAGGCCGAACACGGCGGTGGAAACAACTCAACGTTCACGGTGCGCGTAACGTCGTCGAGCCGCACCGACACCTATTCGAGCATCGCCGCCGGGATTGGTTCGCTCAAAGGACCGCTCCACGGAGGGGCTAATATAAAGGTGATAAACATGTTCCACCACCTGAAGGAACACATACACGACTGGACATCGGTTGACGAAATAGATACATATCTAAACCGAATACTCAACCGCGAGGCTTATGACGGCACCGGACTGGTGTATGGCATAGGCCACGCCGTCTACACTCTGAGCGACCCGCGTGCCACGCAGCTCAAGCGTCTTGCCGGAGATTTGGCACGCGAAAAGGGGCGTGAACGCGAGTACGACTTCTTGCGGCTGCTCGAAAAGGAGGGCATAAAGTGTGTGTCGGCACACAGGCGCACCAAGAAACCTATATGTGCCAATGTGGATTTCTACTCGGGTTTCATATACGAAATGATTGGATTGCCGCAGGAAATATACACCCCGATTTTTGCAATGGCACGCATCGTGGGGTGGATGGCACACCGCATTGAGGAACTCAACATGGAAGGTCGGCGCATAATACGCCCCGCCTACAAGAATGTGCAGGACGCACGGACGTATGTTCCGATTGCGGAAAGATAACAGGAAAAAGAAAAATCCGTGTCGGCGAAAGCTCGGCACGGATTTTTTTCGTTAGTGGATATTATGTGGGTTTCGTATGCTTGCGCATGGTTGAGGCCGCATCAGCGCAGCATCTTAGCCTTGCCGAAAATGTAGGCAAGGCGTGTTTTTTCTAGAAAAAAGGCTATTGCGAGACCGCCGCCTATGCCCAATGCTATGGTGAATGCGGCATGTGCGAGGCCGGTGGGGTCGAATGCGAACATGGGCAACATGAATTTTGCGGCCATGGTGAATATGGGGTGGAAAATGTAAATGGGCAAGGTGTTGCGGCCAATATATTCGGCGGTGCGCCTTAAGGCATGTCCAGACAATTCGTAAAGACGTGTGCTCAGACTGAAAAAGCAGAACACTGCGCCGAAAACCCACAGCGTGCTCCAGTCGTGCATGCCGTGGCTGAAGAGGAAAAAGCCGAACGGCACGGCGGCAAGCAGACTGCCACGGCTAATGCGCGAGAAATCGCCCACACTCCAACGTATTGCAACGCCAGTGAAATAGTAGGCCGCGTTGTTGAGACTGAGAAACGGGGTGAACTGCGATGTGCACACCAGCAGTGTGGCAAAGGCGCACAGGCGCGTGGCAACGCTGCACTGTGCGAGGCTTCGGAATGCGGCGTAGTAGAGCACACCGCACACCGTCATGGCGTGCAGAAACCAGTAAGGACCTATGGGGCGTATAAATAATGTGTGGCACACGGTGGGCAGGTCGAAGTGTTCGATGCCGTCTCTCACGGGCAGGTGGAGCGACAGAATCATGTAGCCCGTAACCATTATGGTGTAGGGAAGGATGATGCGCCACAGATATTTGGCGTAGGCGGCCACGGGTTTGGCGGTGTTTACGAGATAACCCGTTATCACAAGAAACGCAGGCATGATGAATGCCAGTATCGCACTCTTGGCGGCCGGATAGAGATTGCCGAAGTGCACGATGTGGATGAGTATGACAAGGGCTATGAGGACGGCACGCATGAAATCAATCTGCGCGTAGTGTTTCGTAGTGTTGTGACTTGTGTTCATGTGGTTTGTATCTTGTTGCGATAGGGTGTGCATCGCATCGGTGACTGCTTGGGATTATGGTTTTGCACTGAGTAGTTTTCTCTTCACCATAAAGAAACCGAGGCGATGGGTAATGCCCTTCTTGCCGAGCGAGCGCAAGGTGTAAGTTCCGTCGGGCAACGATGCTATGTTGAGCTGCGAAGTGGAGTAGGGCATGGTGGCGACGATAGTGCCTTGCAGTGTTTCGATTATTGCAAAACCTGCGTCAACATGCTTGGCAGCGTGGGGCATTTGTAGTGTCTTGCCGTCGCACTGCAGCATGTCGGGGGCTGCCAAGTAGGCATCAGAACCAAAATAATCGTCGCTATACTCTTGCAACGGACGGCTCTCGTTGCCGTAACGGTTGGTGGCGGTTATGGCATAGTGGCGTGTAGGGTCGGTGGGCACGGCGAGGCGGTGGCTCTGCAGACGCGTCGCTATGAGGTTGGCGGCATCGTCGGTGTTTACAGGGCAGTCGTGCGAGGAGTATATGTTGAACATTGTCATTGTCGAGTCGTTGTCGTCATGCTGCCATTCAAGCATTGTTGCGCCGTTGCCCATATCGTTGCGGCGCAGTGCCGAGGGCATGGATGGCTTGCGGCTATTCTGCCATGTCATGGGCGGAACGAGTGCAGGGTAGGGGCAGAACTGCTCGCGGGCGAAGCTGTATATGCCTTTTGTGTCGTCGGTGAAGAACTTGCTGCGGAAATAGGCGTGCCCCATGCCGTAGGTGCGGAGCACTTCAAGTTCGCGTGTTATGTCGGCAAGCGGCCAGTTTTTCTCCTTTGGCGACATGAAATATATGCCCAGTCCGGGGGCTATAATGCGTCCGCAGCTCTGCTCTTTCCAATCTATTGCAAACGGATAGAATTGGTTTCCACGGAAATACATCATGGGAAAGAGCGCATCCATGAGTCCCTCGCGCAGCCAACCCTGCGCATCCTGGCACACGGTGGTGTAGGCGTTCCACCCGTGACTCCACTGGCGCGGCAGGTCGTCGGCCTTTCCTATTGGCGAACAACTCATCTTTACCCACGGTTTCAACTGCTTGACGCGCCGCGAAATGGCGCGCACTATGCGTGTGATATTGTCGCGCCCCTGCTGCCGCGACACTTTCAGTGTCCACGTTTCGGGGTAGCGTATGTAGTCGAGATGTATGCCGTCGATGTCGTAGTTGGCCGTGATTTCGGCGCAGATATCGGAAAGGTATGAGGCCGTCTGGCTGTCCTCAGGATTCATGTAGCCTTCGTCGCCTATCTTTTTTATCGTGCGCGGCATCTTTCCTCTTAGCCTCCGGCAGCCGGTGGCGTTCCATTTGCCCACCGGAATGGTCACTACCCAGGCGTGAAGCTCCATTCCGCGCCTGTGGCACTCGTCTATTGCGAAGCGCAGGGCATCGTAGCCCGGCGATGTTCCGGGCTTGCCCGACAGACAACCGTCCCACGGTTCGTAGGCCGAAGGGTAGATTACTGTGCCGCGAATGCGCGTCTGCAAGAGCACGGTGTTGATGTTGGCGCGCTGCAGTTTGTCGAGAATGGCGCGCAACTCTTCTTTCTGCCGTTCGGCCGAACGCGCCGACTGTGCGTAGGAGTGAGGCCAGTCTATCCCGCCAATGGTGGTGAGCCACACGGCGCGCACCTCGTGCTTGGGCTGTGCCCATGTGGCAAGCGTTGTGGCGAATGCTAATATAAGTATGTGTAAAAGCCTCATTCGGTGTCTTGTTTTTACATGAATGACACAAAGGTAGGCATATTTTTCGGTTTTGTCAAATATATTGTGTACATTTGCAAAGCAGTTAGCCGTCTGACAAACGGCATGCAAATCAACAGTAATGCACTTAAAAACATTGACTATGAGAAGAAAAATAGCCGCATTGGCAGTGGGTCTGCTCACCGCCGTTACAGCAAGCGCACAGTTTGAACAGGGCAAGGCTTATATCGGAGGGTCGCTCACTGGGCTTAACCTCAACTACTCGGGCAAGGAGCATCTCAACCTCGGCGTGCAGGCACAGGCCGGATATATGGTGGCCGACGACGTGATGTTGCTTGCCGGGGCTGCCTATAAGCACACCGGAAACGATTTCGAAGCCGACAACTTCATGGTTGGCGTGGGCGGACGCTACTACATAGAGCAAAACGGTATATACCTTGGCGTGAACTGCAAATTGCTGCATGCCAACCACGACTACAACGACGTGATGCCCGGAGTTGAGGTGGGCTACTCGTTCTTCCTCAACGGTTCGGTGACGGTGGAACCTGCCATATACTACGACCAGTCGTTCAAAAACCACAGCGACTACTCGGCCATTGGTCTTAAAATCGGTGTGGGCGTGTATCTTTTCAAGGACTGATGGAGGGCACTTATCCTTCGCGGCTGCTTGAAAAGGCCGTTTCCGAATTCTCCAAGTTCCCAGGCATCGGCCGCAAGACGGCACTCAGACTTGTGTTGCATGCTTTGCGTCAGCCGCAAGAAGATGTCGAAGGGTTCACCAACGCACTCTCTGAGCTTCGCCGCGACGTGAAGTATTGCAGCGTGTGCCACAACATCAGCGATACCGACGTGTGCCCAATCTGTTCCGACGGGCGGCGCGACGCTTCCACGATATGCGTGGTTGAGAACATACGCGACGTGATGGCCGTGGAAAACACGCAGCAGTATCGCGGTCTGTATCATGTGCTCGGCGGCATAATATCGCCTATGGACGGCGTGGGACCCAACGACATAGCGGTGGATTCGCTTGTGGCACGCGTGGCCGAAGGCGGCATAAAAGAGGTGATACTCGCCCTTAGCTCAACGATGGAAGGCGACACTACCAATTTCTATATATCGCGCAAGCTTGCCGGATACGACGTGGCGTTGAGCGTCATAGCGCGTGGCATATCGGTGGGCGACGAACTGGAATACACCGACGAGGTTACGCTCGGGCGCGCGATACTCAACCGTACGAAAATGACCAGTCAACAATGAACAACACACAACATCGCCTCATGGCGGTATTCTGCACTTTCGCCGCGCTCTCGGCGGTTGCCGCGGTGCTCTGCGAAAGCGGACTTTTGCCCGAAGGCGTGCTCAAAACCGCCGACGGCAGCACCGAGTTTGCGATAGTGGTGGTAATGGAACTGCTGTCAATTTGTATCATTCCCGTGGCTTTGCGGCTCTTCAAATGGAAGGCAGTGGCACGCCGCGTGGCCACGCCCGAAGGGTTGCTGCGCATGGGCATGGCGCGTCTGCTCATGCTCTGCGTGCCGATGCTCGCCAATACGGTGCTTTATTATCTGTATGTCAACGTGGCCTTCGGCTACCTTGCCATCATTCTTTTTTTATGCATGGCATTTGTCTTGCCTACAAAAGAGCGTTGTGCCGCAGAGATGTCGGCCGGCGCTGACGAAAACAAACAAGAATAAGCTTTGAAACTATCAATAGTCATTGTCAACTATAACGTCAAGTATTATCTTGAACAGTGCCTCCTCTCGGTAAGGAAGGCTACCGAAGGCATGGAATGCGAGGTGTTTGTCGTGGACAACCACTCGCACGACGGGTCGGTGGAATACATCTCCGCCCGTTTCCCGGAGGTGTGCTTAATCAGTAGCAATCATAATCTCGGTTTTTCAAGGGCCAACAATGTGGCCATAAGGCAAAGCTCGGGCGATTATGTGCTGCTGCTCAATCCCGACACAATAGTGGCCGAGGACACCATACGCGAAGTGCTCGCCTTTGCCGATGCACACCCCAAGGCCGGAGGTATCGGCGTGCGCATGCTACGCACCGACGGCGTTATGGCTCTGGAGTCGCGCCGTGGTTTGCCCACGCCCATGACCTCGTTCTACAAGATGAGCGGTTTGTGTGCGCGCTATCCGCAAAGCCGCCGCTTCGGACGCTATTATCTTAGCTACCTGCCCACCGACACTCCGGTGCAAATCGAGGTGGTGAGCGGCGCGTTCTTCATGCTGCGCCGTGAGGCAATAGATGCCGTGGGAATGCTCGACGAGGATTATTTCATGTATGGCGAAGACATCGACCTATCTTACAGGCTGCTTAAAGGAGGCTTCGAAAACTGGTATGTGCCTGCGCCCATACTGCACTACAAGGGCGAGAGCACGCATCGTTCGTCGTTCCGCTATGTGCATGTGTTCTACGATGCCATGCTCATATTCTTCCGCAAACACTATGGCAACCTGAGTCTGCTCGTGTCGCTGCCCGTGAAGTGTGCCATATATGCCAAGGCAACAGTAGCACTTGTGCGTATGCAGGCACGCAGGGTGCGCAAGGGCATGGGCTTCTTTCGCGGTCGTAAGCGTGTGTCGCCGCTGTATGTTTTTGTCGGGTCGCGCAAGACGGTGGCGCGTTGCCGCCTGCTCGCACGCCGCAAAGGGCTCGATGCACGCTTTGTTGAGGGCGATATGGTGCGTCTGCCCGAAGGACACCGCAACTTCGATTTGCCGCAGACGGTGCCAGTATATATTGTATATGACACCGACGCATATTCCTATTCCGACATTTTCAATATTTTTTCTGCCGCTCCTGCCGACAATCTGCGCATAGGTACATACACGCCGAAGACGGGAACGGTTGTTACCGAAGACGAGATTCTTTTATGAGTGACACTCATCCAAAACTGCACATAAGGGCAATGGAGCCCGAAGACCTCGACTTTCTCTATGAAATGGAGAACGACCGCGACTGCTGGGGGGTTAGCAACACAAGCGTGCCCTACTCGCGCTATGTGCTGCATGAATACATAGCAAGCGCAACCAACGACATATATGCCGACCGGCAGGTGAGACTCGTGGTTGACAACGACGAGAAAAATGTTGTAGGGGTGGTTGATTTGGTGGATTTCAACCCTCAACACCGCCGCGCCGAGGTGAGTATTGCCGTGAGAAAGGAGTTCCGCCGTAAGGGATATGCGGTTTCGGCAATGCACCTTATAATGGAGTATGCAGTGAAAATACTGCATCTCAGACAACTCTACGCCATTGTTTCCGACGACAACGAAGCCTCGCTCGCACTGTTCAGAAGCCTTGGTTTTGCCGACGGAAACCGCCTTAAAGACTGGCTCTACAACGGGGTTGAATACAAGGATGCAATATTAATGCAAAGATTTTTGTAAAAAAGAGGCCTGAAAATTTTAAGGAATGGAATAATATTTGTACTTTTGCACTCGCTAAGAAAAACCGAGGCGTTTGCAACTGGTGCGTTAGTTCAGTTGGTTAGAATGCCTGCCTGTCACGCAGGAGGTCACGAGTTCGAATCTCGTACGCACCGCAAGAGCTCGGAAGCAATGCTTTCGGGCTCTTTGTTTATGTGGTGTCTGCGAAACGACAAAGGGTTGGTGGAGAATTACTGAGGTCGAGTATAAAAAGCAACGGCACACACTTTCCTGCATTGGGAAGGCGTGTGCCGTTGGTGTATTAGTGCCGAATGGTTGTTAAACCAGTGTTCGGCGTTGTGCCGTATTGCTTATTTCTTCTTGCTGTCGGCTTCTTTTGCAACAGGAGCGGGCTTGTATGCCTTGTTGAGTCCGGCAATAACCTCGTTGGTTATGTCGTGTGCTTTGTCGGCATACAGGATGTTGTCGCCTGCCTTGCTGAGTATAAGGCTGAACTTCTTGTCCTTGTTATACTGGGCAAGGAAGTGCTGGATGCTGTCGCGCAGAGCGTTGTTGTATTTGTCAGTCTCGGTTTGGAACTCGCTGCTCAGGCGTTGGTTGAGAGCCTGCAGGTCGTTGTTCTGCTTTTGAAGCTGTGCCTGTATAGCCTGAGCCTGCTCGCGTGTGTAAGCATTCTGCTGTATTTTCTGCTGGAAATTGGCTGCTGCTGCTTCAAGCTGCTGCTGTTTTGAGGCGAGAGTGTTCTGTATGTTCTGTCCCTTTTTCTGCAATACGAGCGAATAGTCTTTGCAGAACTTGTACTGCGACATAATGCTGTCCACTTCGACGAAAGCGATTTTTGTTTCGGTAGCTGCCAGTTGTTTTGTTGCCGGAGCGTTGTCGTCGGCGTTGTTTTTCGACTTGTCGCAGGCGGTCATTGCCATTGCTGCCAATGCCACGATGGCAAGTTTGCCAAAAATGTTGTTCTTGTTCATATACTGCTATTTTGTTTTTTTTGATTTCTTCTTGTGTGTATCGGCATGCGGATAAGGCTTGGTCGGCATGCCATACGGTGCATGTTATCAGTAGGCTTTGCCTTTTTGGCGTGCCTCGCGGTCCTGGTCGATGACGCAATGTATGCCCTTTGCCCTCAATCCGGGATTGTCGTGCACATGCTGCGACGAGAATTTCCCGTTGCGGCGGAATATCAGTTTCACCGACAGGAGTGCTACGGCAATAGCAATAATTAACATGCTTGCGAGTAATGTTTCTACCATTTTTATTACCTTTGTGTTTGCAAAGGTAATGCAAAACAGGCAGAGAACAAAATAATTTATTTGTTTTTCACCTCGTATAATAGTTTATTGCAAGCCGGTGCTGCCCCTGCTTCGACACGGGTATTCGCGTTGTTGCAGAATGTAATGATGAAACCTGACAAAAAAAAACAATTATAAGATGAGTAAATGTGAATTGAAACCTGCCCGCGTGTTCGAGCAGTTTGCCGAAATCAACAAAATCCCCCGTCCGTCAAAGCACGAGGAGAAGATGATTGAATACCTTAAAGAGTTTGGCCGTAGCCACGGTCTTGAGACAGAAACCGACACTACCGGCAATGTGGTAATACGCAAGCCGGCCACCAAGGGACGCGAGAACTGTCCTACGGTGATATTGCAGAGCCATATGGATATGGTGTGCGACAAGCTTGTAGACGTTGAGATTGACTTCCTCAACGACCCCATCCAGGCTTATGTCGACGGCGAATGGCTTACTGCCAAAGGCACGACTCTCGGTGCCGACGACGGTATTGGCTGTGCCATAGAGCTTGCTATTCTTGACAGCGACGACATTGAGCACGGTCCGTTGGAGTGTGTATTCACACGAGATGAGGAGACAAGCCTCACCGGAGCAATGGGTATGAAGGCCGGATTTATGAAGGGCGACATGCTTATCAACCTCGACTCCGAGGACGAAGGACAGATTTTTATATCATGTGCAGGTGGTCGCACCACATCGGCCCATTTCGCTTTTGAGGCCGAAGAAGCCGAAAGCGGAATGTTCTTCATGCGTGCATCGCTCAAAGGACTTGTCGGAGGACACTCCGGCGACGACATCGACAAGAAGCGTGCAAATGCTATAAAGATTCTCACGCGCTTCCTTTACAAGGAGCAGAGCAAGATGAATTTGCGCCTTGCAAGCTTCAACTCGGGCAAGATGCACAATGCGATACCGCGTGACGGAAGCATCGTTTTTGCCGTGCCCGAGGCAGAAAAGGAGACTGTGCGTGCCGATTGGAATGTGTTTGTAGCCGATGTCGAGGAGGAATTCCACGTTACCGACACCACAATGGAGTTCCATTTGGAGAGTGCCGAAGCCGTGAAGGTGATGCCGAAGGCAGTGAGCCGCAACATCATCCTTGCTCTGCAAGGCATTGACAACGGCGTGTTCTCGATGTGTCAGGATGAGGCTTTGGCCTGGATGGTGGAGACTTCGAGCAACATCGCGAGCGTAATCACTGGCGAGGGAAGCGTTGACATCGTGGCTTCGCAGCGTTCCAACGTTATGAGCAACCTCGAAAACGAGTGCAACACCGTGAAGGCTGTGTTTGAACTTGCCGGTGCTGAGATTTCGCAGAGCGACGGTTATCCTGCATGGAAGATGAATCCCGACAGCAAGCTCACCAAGGTTGTGGTTGACTCTTACAAGCGTCTTTTCGGCAAGGACCCCATTGTGAAGGGAATACATGCCGGACTGGAGTGCGGACTGTTCTCGGAGCGTTACCCCAACTTGGACATGGTGTCGTTCGGCCCCACGTTGCGTGGAGTGCACACACCCGACGAGCGTCTTCTCATACCCACCGTTCAGATGGTGTGGGATCACCTGCTTGACATCCTAAAGAATGTATAACCCACTGCGGTAAAGCCTTACCGCCATAACAACAAGAAAACGCCGCAAGCGGAACATTCCGTTTGCGGCGTTTTTTAGTAGGTGAGTTCACGAAGCCAGTGCAATCAGTTGCGCTTCAAAAAGGCCATGCTTACAGTCCGCAGATGCGTCTGTACGGACAGTATTCGCACCGTTGTTCGTCGTCAGTAGGTTCGAAAGGCGTTGCTTTTGAGAACAGTCCGGCGAGTGTTTCGGTAAGCATCCGTGTGAAATCACCGTCATATTTTCTTATGTCGGCTATCCTTTCGTCGCCTATGGCAAGCACCGGGTCGTAGCCTTCTTTTGCTGCCTGCTTTATGAACAGCAGTGCCGGGCTCACGGGCAAATCCCCAGCGTTCCACTCAATAGAGTCTCTTACGATTTGCGAGTAGAGCATAGTCTGCAGGAAATAGTCGGAATGTTGCTTGCTTATGTCGGCATCCGAAAACACATCCTCCATGCAAGCAATCTTTTTCGAAGGCTTGTTTCCCGTCTTATAGTCAACCACCCTGATGCTATCGCGGCCCGTTTCCGGGTCAACCACCTTGTCCAAGCGGTCGATTATGCCTCCTATTCTCACATTTTTCTGCGTTCCGTCCACATCCACCGTGAAGCTTTTGTAAACAGGCTGTTCCAGTCCGAGTATGGTGAACGGTGCCATTGTCGAGTCGATTTGCAGCAGTTGCGTGAGATACTTCACTATTACCTCGCGGTTTATTATCTGCATGCCGTTGTAGCGTGCGCTCATGTTTCCCGTCTTGAACAGTTCTTCGTCGAACGCCCGGTTTACAAGCGATGTGATTATTTGTGTCGAGTCGGCATATTTCTGTATGTCGGCTTTGTCCACAGTCTTCTTGTGTCGGCATATATCTTCATATATAAGGTAGGCCGCCTTGTGGAATATGTTTCCGAATATGCGGTTGTCCACCTCGTCGTCGTCGTTGTTGTCGGGTTCGGTTATGCCTGCGATGTATTTGTAGAAGAACAGCAGCTGACACCTTATATAATTGTTTATTGCCGACGGCGATATGTAGTCCATCTTGTCAAGCACCTCGGCAATGCTCCCGTTTTTGTCAATTGGTTTTGGAGTGAGCGGCATTGCCGCATTCGGGGCGAGTATGTTTCTGTGCGTCACGCGGTGGTTTCCGTCAACCATGAGTTGCAGCATGAAGCGGCTCATCTCACCTGTATGGCCGTTGTCGGTAGTGTCGTTGTAGAGAATGGTGATGTCTTCGGCCCGTTGCAAGATGCTGTGGAAATAATAAGAGTATATGGCCACCTTGTTGTCAATGGTTGTCAGACCGTGTGCCTTGCGCAGTGTGTAGGGTATGAACGACGAGTCGTTCACGCCTTTCGGCATATTTCCCTCGTTGCACGACAGCAGCAGCACATGCTTGAAGTCTAGGTTTCGGGTTTCGAGCACACCCATTATCTGTATGCCCACCACGGGTTCGCCGTGGAAAGGTATTGTTGTCGAGTCTACAAGCTGCTTTATCAGTCGTCTCAGTGTCGTCGTGTCCACCGTCAGGTCGCCCGTCTTTGTCAGCGAGATGAGGCGGTTAAGAATGGTGTACATTCTAAATATCGATTCTTGAAAGAATGCGTCACTTTCGTCCTTGGCGTTTGTCCCTATCACCTTTATTGTTTCGGCAATGGTGTTGAGCATGCGCTCGTTGAAAGATGGCGCGTTGCCGCTTGCCGAGGCGGTGCTGTCGGGATGCAGACTTGCGTAGTGGGGGAACAACAGGCAGAGGTTTTTGTCCTCCTCGCCTATTGTCAGTGTCTGGCAAGAAGGGTAGTATTGCTTGTGTTCCTGCAGCTCCTTCACCACGTCTTTCACGGCAGGCGATATGTGCCGGGCGTAGGGATGTTTCAATATTCTGTTCACATAGTGCAGCCGGTAGCAGTCGCCTTTGGCGGTGCTTCCAACGGTGTAGAGGTCGATGAGCATGTTGGTGAGCGACGACACGGGCGTGAGTCCCAGCGGATAGCCGCTTGTTATGTTCACCTTGTCGGCCTCCGGCGGCAGACTGTGCACCACGGGCAGCAGAATGTTTTCGTCGCACATAATCACGGCGGTGTCTCTGCCGTCGGCATAGCGGTTGTTTTCGCGCAGCCATGCACTGGCATATTTCGCCTGGGCGTTTTCGGTTGAGGCCGATATGTAGGTTATTTTCTTCTCGTTGGCAAGGTTGTCGTATATTTCGGCCGACGCATTGTCGAGCTCGTTGGGGAAGTCGGCGAGATATTGCGAAATGAAGTGTCCGGCCTCGTTGTTGTGCGCGTTGCTGCCCGCATGAGGCATGTATGCCTTGTCGAAGTCCCAGTAGAAATGCGCTTTTCCGGCTTCCTGCAATTTCTTGAAAAGCGTTTTCTCCACCTCCTGAAGCATGTTGAAGCCCACAAACACATAGTTGTCGTATTCAAAGTCGATGTCGCCGCGCGTGGCCACTTCGCGGTATACCGCGCCTTCATATCCCAGTTTCTGTGCGCGCAGGCAGTCGTTGAACGAGTGGTAGATGTCTTTCAGGTGGAGCCATATCTTGCTGAACCGCCTTTTCAGTTCGGTGTCGTCGCCGCTTTCAAAGTTGGCGAAAAAACGTTTGAGCAGTTCTTTCTGCTCTTCGGTGATGTACGACGTGTCGTCATATTCGTGCAGTTCGTAGAGGTTGCAGAAAATGCGGTCGGCATCGCCCATATTCTTGTCCAAATCGTCGAAGTCGGCGAGCAACAGCTGCCCCCATCCGTAGAAGTGGTCGATAGTCTCGTCGAGCCCGGCACATTTGGTAAACACCTTGTGCAAGTCGCAGATGAGTTTTATCTGGTCGGCTACGGCATATTGCGAATGGCGGCGGAACAGGTCGCTAATGGTTATATAGGCCGGGCTCCATATAGGTTGCCGGGCAATTCTTGCCAGATGTTCGTTCATGAACAGGGCCGCACGTTTGTTGGGAAACACTACGGCGGTGCGTGAAAGGTCGTGGCCGTATTTCTTAATGAGGTCTTCGGCCACATATTCAAGGAATGTCCTGTTTTTCATCTTAGGTGGATTCTTAAAAAATTGGCTTTGTGCTTATTGGCGGCGGGATATTTTCATTCCCCACCTTTTACGCTTACTATTTTGTTGGGATAGACATACCACAGATAGCCTTCCACCTGTTGGTGTCCCATATTTCTCAGCAGATTCATGTAGCCCATCACCTGGTCGTGGTGCTCGGCATGCTCGTTGCCGAACTTGAAGTCAACCACTATATACCGTTTGCCGTCGGTCATCACTCTGTCGGGGCGGAAATTCTTCACCTCGCCCGTGAGCTTGTCCTCGGTGAGTATGGTGCATTCGTTGAACAGCCGCCACTTGCTAGAAAACCAGTCGGCCACCTGCGGCGTTTCTATTCTTTTGTGCAGCATTCGCCTTATAGCCTCCATGTCGTTGTCGGCAACGGTCATTATTCCCGACATTTCAATGTCTTTCAGGCTCTGGTCGATGTCGTCGGCAGTGCGTATTGTCGAGAAAATGTAGTGCAGCACGCGTCCGTTGTTTATATAGGCCATGCGTTTCGATTCATCTTCGCCGTCGGTTGCCACGAAAGTGCGGCTCTGGTTGCTCTGCTTGAATTCGGCCTTGTTGCCGTAAGTGGCATAAGGCACCTGCAAGTTCTTCTTCTCCGGCGTGAAAATGTTGTCCGATGTACGCTTCGTTGCCGCCTTCGGTTCGTCAATCTCGCCGTAGACAAACCGCAGACAGGCTTTCTTGTCGGCAGGGTCGCCCTCGAGTGTGGCCCCTTCAAGGCGCATGTCGGTTATCACCTGTTCTATTATGTTCGATCGCGTGCTCTGCTTGCCGCGCTGCGCAATCACCACAAGACTTTTCGAGGCTCTTGTGAATGCCACATAAAGCAGGTTGAGGTTGTCCACGCAATTCTGCAAGTGCTCGAAGGCATAGTCGGATTCATATATCGAACCCTTCATCTTTTTCGCGCTGTAGTCCACAGGCACGAGCGGAAGTTGGCTGAACGGCTCTTCGGTGGGCGAGCACCACACCGTGCCCGGCATCTCCATGCGCCAGTCGCAGAAGGGTATTATCACATGGTCGAACTCCAGGCCCTTGCTCTTGTGTATTGATATGAGCCTTATTCCATCCACCGAATTCACCTGAATGGTCTTCTTGCTTATGTTCTCTTCCCAGTCTTTCACAAACGAGTCGATGTCTGCCGTGGCACCCGACATGAAGTCTTCCAGACAGTCGTAGAACGAATTGAGATAGGCTTCCTCGTTCTTTATGTTTTCAAGGTGGAATATGCGGTATATGCGTTCGGCCAGGTCGAAAAGCGGCGTCGATGCAAGTTCCTGCCGGTTTTCGGTGTATTCTTTTGGTAAGGCATTGTCCATGCCCTCGGCGTTGCATATTATGTCGTTCACGGTGTCGGCGTTTCCCAGCACGCGTGAGTAGTAGGCTTTTGCTAGGAATGCCTTGGCCACGTTGTCGTCGGGGTGGGTGAGCAGATGCAGGGCGTTGACTATGATGTTTGTCGTGAGGGCGTTGTCGAGGCGGAATGCCTCGTCGGAAACCAGTTTCACCGAAGGCATTTCCTGAGCAAACCAGTTGGCCAGCATCCTTATGGTGGAGTTGGAACGCACGAGAATGGCTATGTCCGACTGACTGATGCCCTTGTCGGTGAGTGCCTTTATGGCTTCGGCGGTTTCCTGCAATATTGACTGCTTCGTGCCGTGGTCTTCTGAGGGCAACAGACTTATGCTCACGAAGCCCCGGTCGGGCTTGCCGTCGGGCACGGCCTGCCTCACGTCGGCATAGGCTTTCTTCATTTGTCGGTCGGCGGCGGGTTCGTCGCCGAGTTGTGTGGCCTCGCTTTTGGCAGCCATTTCGAAGAACAGGTCGTTGAACTCAATCACGCGCCGTTCCGACCGGTAGTTGGTGCTGAGCGTCTTTATGTCGAGCGGAAACACCTTTGTCTTGAATTCGTCCTCGATGTTGTTGAGTATGCGCCAGTCGCCCGACCGCCATCGGTATATGCTCTGCTTCACGTCGCCCACCACAAGTGTCTTGCCGTCGCCCCGGCTGAGGCACTCTTCAATGAGCACCTTGAAGTTTTCCCACTGCACGGTGCTTGTGTCCTGAAACTCGTCAATCATTATACTGTCGAGCTGCGTGCCTATCTTCTCGAATATGAAAGGTGTGTCGCTGCCGCTTATGAGCGAGTGCAGCAGCGTGTGGGTGTCGCTCAACAGAAAGCGGTTGGCCTCGGTGTTCATCTCGCGCACCTTGTGTTCAATGCTGTTGAGCAGCCGCAGCTGGTTCATGTGGCGCAGCGTGAGGTCAACCGATGTGTATTGCCGCCAGCAAGCCTTGCGCAGTTCTTCGGCGCGGCACAGCATGGGCGTGAGTTCTTCCTCGGCTAGTGTCCTTATGTGTTGGGGCGACTTGTCTGTTGCCCATTCGGCGTAGCCGCCGTTGTCAACCACGTTTTGCACGCGTTTGGTCACTATGCTGTCGTCGAACGTCCCGTTGCGCAGCTTTGTGAAATATGCCCCCGGCCCTTTGTCCTTGTTTTTCAGGTCGGTCAGCGTAAGGCCGTTGCGTTCGAGACATTCTGAAAATGCGTTTGCTGTATTTTCGAGCTGCCCTTTTGCGTGGGCTTTTATCTGGTAGAGCTTTGAGGTGAATTGTTTGAAAAATCCCGGTTGCAGCAATATGCTGTTGAGCTGTTGGCTGTGCGTTTTGTAGAATTCCTTGAAGATGTTTTCGCCGAATTTCTTTATCTGGCCTATAACGTTCCAGTTTTTCTCGTCGTCGATGTTCTCCATTATGTAGTCCATCACCCACCGCAGCAGTTCGTCGTTCTCGCCGAGTGCTTCGAGCATTTCGTCAACGGCAAGTTGTTCTATCTGCGTGTCGTTGAGCTCTATGCGCAGGTTGGCAGTGAGGTCAAGTTCGCGAGCAAGGTTTCTAAGTATGCTCTGAAAGAACGAGTCGATGGTTTCTATTCTGAAATAGCTGTAGTTGTGCACTATGCTTTTCAGCGCGAGTCCGGCGCGTGCGGCGAGTGTTTGTCTCGACATTCCCGTGTCGGCAGTAAGTTTTTGTATGTAGCTTTCCGAATCGGGCAGCAGTTTCCAAATGCCGTAAAGCTGCCCGAGAATGCGGCTTTTCATCTCCTCGGTGGCCTTGTTGGTGAACGTCACGGCAAGAATATTGCGGTAGCACAGCGGATTGGCAATGAGCATCTTGATGTATTCCACCGACAGGGTGAATGTCTTTCCGCTTCCCGCACTCGCCTTGTAAACGGTGAGTGCCCGTTGGTCTTGGGTGTTGTGTGTCGTTGTCGTCATGGCTTTGTTGTGTTTCGGTTTGTCGGCCGGGGCTTTGTCGCAGCCTGGCGGAGTGTTGTTTGTGGCTTGCTGCATATGCCGCATGTGCGTGCGGCAGCTGCTGCACGCGCGTGCATCATATGCGGTGCGTGCGTGTTGCGGCTGCGTTGCGCCGCAGGGTCAGCTTGTTGGCAGCATGGTTTCGAGCTGTTTGAGTGCCGATTGCATGTCGTCGGCAAAATGAGTGTGCTCAAACAGAAATCCTTTCTTGCCCTGTGCGAGTGTGGAGTAGAGCGTGCGGTTCATGCTTTCGGCATACGATGCTATGGCATATTCTATGTCGTCGCGTTGCGTGGCACTGGTGGAGTGCTCATAAACTCTCCATTTCTGGTGCAGAAAGCAGTAGGCCGATTCTATGCTGTCGGTTGTTATCATGTGCGTGTTTGGGCTGTATTGGTGTGTGGACTGACGGGTTGCCGCCGCGTGTCAAATGTCGTCTTCGCTGCCGTTGGCATCGTCTTCGGGCTGGTCGCTGCCCGTGTCGAGCTGCGTGTCTTTCTTTATTGTCACTTGTCCCATGTTGCTTATGTTCACCACGAGGGGCACATATTCGTCGCTCATCTTGTCGGGCGAGCCTACACTTGCCGCAAATCGCAGTGTCTTGCCCTCAGCCTTGTCGAACACTATGCCCAGCAATGCGCCTCCGGCTTCGCTGTCTTCGGTGCAGTCGGCAAAGTCGGCCTTGGTGAATGTGCGGTGGAAGAAACTGGTGCCGTCGCCTCTCTTTATGTCAACCGTTATGGCGTTGTCGTAATATCGGTTGCCGTTCTCGTCCTTGACAATGGCGAGCGATGTGTCGGCCTTGCGCTGCACGCTCACCTGATAGGTGCTTCCGAGCCACTGCACCTCGCGGCTTTGCGAGTAGTCGCCCACCTTCATCACCTCTTTCTTCACTGTCTTTTGTGGTTTCTTGGCTATTATGTTTTGGGTTTCGGGCTTGTGGTCGCACGAAACGCATATTGTCGCCGTTGCAAAGGCGATTGCTGAAATTGCTGTAAAAAAGCGTGTCTTGTTCATGCACGCAAAGGTAATAAAAATATTGTAAACATCGGGTCGTTTGGTTTAAATCGTGGCATGGCGGGCTATGTGGCCGTTTCTATGACTTGAAGTTGGTGTGTAAAAAACTTTTATTGTGTGAAATTGTTGGTCGTTGGTAAGTTCAAATTGCCGTTAATTGATTAACTTTGCAAAATTAAACGGCTATATTGTGTGCTTCGTGTGTGCAGAATGTCGTGAAAAGAATGTTGATTTAAAACATAAAGTAAGGCAATGAGAAATTTTACGGGGCTTATGCTTGCCGCTTTTTGCATGTTCTGCTTTTCGTGCAAGGAAAAGCAAACCGATGCAGGCACTGTGGCCATAGACACCATTCCGGCCATGGTGCTGCAGATACAGCGGTGCTCCAGACTGTATGCCACCGAATGCCGCATACACAAGATAATAACCCATGAGGACAAGCTGAGGCTCAAGGGCACGCTGCTGAAGCAGGATTATGACATTGCCCTGCCTATGGGAGAGCGAAAAGTGGCCATTCCGCTCGATGTGACGGTGAAGGCCTATGTCGATTTTTCGGGCTTCACAAAGAACAATGTCGTGAAAAACGGCAACCGAATAGAAATTGTGTTGCCCGACCCTGTGCTGGAGATTACGGGCACACGCATCGACCACAAGAACATAAAAGAGTATGTGCCGCTCACGCGCAAACGCTTTACCGATGCCGAACTGTCGGCTTATGAGCGCGCCGGGCGCGACTCGGTAATCGCTGCCGTGGCACGGCTCGACCTGCTGTCGCGCAGCCGTGAAAGTGCGGCCAACGTGATTGTGCCCATTGTAACGAGCATGGGCTACAGTCAGGAAAATGTGGTGGTGACATTCCGCAAGACATTGACCAACGGCGATGTGTTGCGCACGTTGAACAAAAACGGCAAATAGCGATGGGCATTATGGACAACAGAAGAAATACGTTGCGGCACCGGCTGAATGTAGGATTGCTTAAAGCGGCTGTGGTTGCCGTGGTGGCAATCGTTGCTGTGCTGGCATATATGTTAGGCTGCAAGGGCAAGTCGGCCGACACAGTAGCGGTGGAAGCCGACCGGGGCATAGGCATTACGCCCGTGCAGATAAAGGCCATAGAAGACATAGGCGAGTGGGAATTTCTGTCGGTGAGCGACGAAGAGATTGTAGACACCGTGAGACACGGGTTCTTCGGCGACGACGAACTGGTGCGCATATACTATGGTGTGGCCCGGCTTGGCATTGACATGCGCAAGGTGGACAACGGGTGGCTGACCATGCACGGCGACACTCTGGTGGCACGCGTGCCGCAGGTGGAGCTGCTCGACAGCAATTTCATCGACGAGGCGCGCACGCGATCGTTTATAGAGAAGGGCAAATGGAGCAATGCCGACCGTGCCGACATGTATCGGCGGGCTTTTGCCGCCATGCGCGGCAGGGCCATGGCCAAGAGCAATGTCGATGCCGCGCGGCGCAATGCCGAGGCGCAGTTGCGCAACCTTTTCAGGTCGATAGGCGTTGACAACGTGTCGGTGACTTTTGAATAACGACAAACATTTCAGTAGGTATGGATAACATAAATCAGTTTTTTGCAGCCGTCAGTGGGTGGCTGTGGGGTTGGCCCATGATAATACTGCTTTTGGGCACACATTTGTTTCTCACTTTCCGCCTGCGGTTTCCGCAGCGCAAGTTGTTCACGGCCATAAAGTTGTCGGTGACGAGAGAGAAAGGTGCGTCGGGCGACGTGTCGCAGTTTGGCGCGTTGGCCACGGCTCTTGCCGCCACCATAGGCACTGGCAATATCATAGGCGTGGCCACTGCCGTGGCATTGGGCGGCCCCGGGGCGGTGTTCTGGTGCTGGCTCACGGGCGTGTTTGGCATATCAACGAAATATGCCGAGGGCTTGCTGGCCATAAAATATCGCGTGCCCGGTGAGGACGGCAAGATGCAGGGCGGCCCCATGTATGCGCTTGAATATGGGTTGGGGTGGCGCAAGCTCGCCGTGATGTTTGCCGTTTTCACGGCCTTGGCGGCATTCGGCATAGGCAATACGGTGCAGGCCAACGCCATATCGACAATAGTACACAGCACCTACGGCGTTCCCACTCCGGTTTCCGGACTTGTGATAATGTTGCTCACGGCGGCTGTGGTGCTGGGCGGAGTGAAGAGCATCTCGCGGGTGTGCGGCATGCTCGTGCCGCTCATGGCTCTGCTTTATGTCATGGGCTGCATCTACATACTTGCCTGCAACAGCAGTTTTCTGCTTCCGGCATTGCGCGTCATTGTCAGTTCGGCGTTCTCGCCGCAGGCTGCCGGAGGCGGTTTCGCGGGCGGAACGGTAATCATGGCGGCACGCTACGGCATTGCACGCGGATTGTTTTCAAATGAGTCGGGACTTGGTTCTGCACCCATCGTGGCGGCTGCGGCGCGCACCAAAAACCCTGTGCGCCAGGCGTTGGTGTCATCGACAGGCACTTTCTGGGACACGGTGGTGATTTGTGCCTTGACGGGCCTTGTAATCGTGAGCAGCATCCTGGCCTATCCCGACATCGACTACACCAACGGTGCCGAACTCACTAAGGTGGCTTTCGGCAAGATTCCGTGTGTTGGGCCGGCAATATTGAGCTTCGGCTTGCTCACATTCGCATTCAGCACCATTCTCGGTTGGTGCTACTATGGCGAGCGTGCCGTGGAGTATTTGAAGGGACGCCGCTGGACTCGCTATTATCGTGTGGCCTATATAGCCGCCGTCTTTGCAGGCAGTGTGGCCAACCTCACGGTGGTGTGGAACGTGGCCGACTGCATGAATGCGCTCATGGCCATACCAAACCTTATTTCGCTGCTGTGCCTCAACGGCGTGATTGTGCACGAAACAAGGAAATATCTGTGGCGCGGACGCCTCGACCGCGAAATGTGACGCCGCGCGGCAATGGCGCAAAAAAAATATTGATGTCCGGTAAAAAATATTGTTCTAACATTGTATAACGTGGACTGTGTGGTCTTTATAAGACTTCTGAAAACACGGGGCTTGCTTTTGCCCTTTGCATTGTTGTCACTCCATTGCCCCAGTATGGGGCGAATATTATAGGATAGGGGCTTGCCCCTAT
>CAVCLB010000037.1:0-23105 GCA_963602915.1 Dysosmobacter segnis
CTAAGAATAACCTCTACAAATTCCTCAACAAGTTGCACCTCATCCAAGACAACATAATAAGGATTTCCGTCATCCACAACTTTTGAGTCTATATAATCAAGCAAGGCATCAGGCTTCCTCAATCGTCTGTTTCGGAAGTCATCAAGCTGTATTTCGATGATGTGACTATCTGTTACCCCATGCTTCAACAGCCAGTTATGCCAAATGTCAAACAGTAGAAAGGACTTTCCGCAACGTCTGACCCCCGTTATAATCTTCACAAGTCCGTTTCCACGTCCTGCGATAAGTTCATCTAAGTATTTCTTACGTTCAAATATCATATTAGAGTGTTATTTTTGATATTGGTATCACATTTTACACTACAAAAATAGCGTTTTTATCTCGAAAGACGGAATAAACAATGGAGAATCTACATTTTGGCTTGAAAAATCAGAAAATTATAGCACTGCAAACTGTACAAATATAATTTTTAGAACAAGAGGATGACTTGTAATCACATCCTTTGAGGGAGTCGTTTCAACCGAACCCCTTAATATCGCACCTTAATATTTATATCAGATGACTTTCGTTTTCCACATTATGGGTTCGGTTGAAACGCTCCCATAGTAGTGCTATTTTGTGATTTTCCAATGTAATCGAAAGTTAAATACGTTAAATCTTAGCCATTTCGTATCTATATAGAATCCACATTGCCACTTTTCTACCGTTTAGAGCGAAGAATACTGATAATCAACTAATAATAGATACTATGGTTGAATAACATGGAAGTATGCTCCGAAAAAGATTTTTGGGAAAATTGCAAAGACAAAGTAGGGTATGTTACATATCGTTTTAAAATAAAGTAACTATGGCAGACTATAGATTAAATACAAAGCAACAGGAAGCAGTTGAGACTACAGAGGGCCGAGTTAAAGTTGTTGCTGGTGCAGGATCGGGAAAAACATCTGTACTTGTTCATCGTTATGCTTATCTTATCAATGAACTTGGAATAGATCCGAATAACATCCTGTGTATGACATTTACCAATAAGGCTGCTGCGGAGATGAAAAACCGCATTGGAAAGTTGATAGAATCGTCTAATGTCAATGACTTTGTGTGCACGATTCACGGCTTTTGTGTAAAGTTTAGGATCACCTGCATAATCCACACACTTTTGCAGGTGATCCCCGTGTTTTCAGATGTCTTATAAATAACTGACATTCCACGTTTTACAATGTCAGACCAATTTTTTACCGGACACCAATAACACTTAACAGATACCATTATTAGAGTCTACCCGAAACTAGCATCCGTTTAGACAATGCCCATGTTGAGCTTACACGAAAAGGCGGGAACAGCAATGCTGCTCCCGCCTATATTTTTAGTGACGATAAGAATCATACCAAATTATTTTTTCACCGTCACTTCATTGCAATCTTTATTTTGCCGGTTGCTGTGCGGCCTTCGGTGCTGTTTCGGTTGCACCCTGCTGTGCGCCCTGCGATGCGGGAGCCTGCTGCTGGCCTACGCCAAATCCCTGAGCGTTGGTGGGGTTGGTTGTGCGTGTTTCGGTAGCGGCCTTTTCCATAACGCTGGTATCCTCAGACGATACGGGAGCCACATATGCGCACACCACGCTGAGCACCACCATGGCTATTGCCAGTCCCCAAGTGGCTTTCTCTATGAAATCGGTTGTCTTGCGCACGCCCATGATGGCATTCGACGAAGAAAAGTTCGATGCCAATCCGCCGCCTTTCGATTCCTGTATGAGCACGATAAAAATCATCAGCAGCGAAGCCAGCACGATGAGGATTACGAATAATGTGTAAATCATTTTTCTTGTTTGTTATTCTTGTTATTTAATATCAATTTTTTCAAAAATCTTATTTGGTCTGCAAAGTAAGCATTTTTTTTTGGATAATTCAAATTTAAACGCTGAATTATTTCGAGTGCCTTTGAATATCGCCCCTGTTTTATGTAAATCTGCGCCAGCGTCTCGGTAAAGTAACCGTCGTCGCCGTCTTTTGCCTCATCGTTGTGCTGTTCTATCTGCGGTGTGTAGGTGGGCTCTTCTTGAAGCGTTATCTTGCCTCCGTCCTTGTTTATGAAGGTGTCGATAAGCTCCTGTCCCTTCATTTGCGGGCTCTCGTCGTGCTTTCCTCCGCCGCCTTCGGCTTCGGCTTTCAGCAGATAGGCCACATAGTCAATGGCGGCATCGGCCGGCGTGGGTTTGCGGCGCGGTTCTTCGGACTCTTCGGTTTCGGTGCCGGTAGAGTCGAGATAACTGTCTATTATAGACAGGGTGCGGTTGGATCCATGTCGGTCGCGGTCGTCGTCGGGTTCGGCCTTGGCGCGGTTTTTAATTGCATAGTGCGCCCCCTCTACCAGATTGAAGAGCACGCGGCGGTCGGTAATGTATATTGCTGCGCGGTGCAGTTCGTCGTCGAACGAGGTGTCGTGCAGCAGATAGATGTTCTGCAGCATGAGCAGCCGTGCCGGCTGGTAATAGGGATAATGGGCGACAATGTTGCGCAGTTCGTACAATGTCTCCTTGTTCATCAGTTCCGGGTGGTCGATAAGTCGCGTCAGATCCATGCTGTTGTTTGGCGTTGTTGTCTTGTCACCAGTTGGCAACGGTTGCGTTGAATATCTGTTCGGCGAGGTCTTTCACCATTTGTGTCACAAGTTCTTCCTGTACCGAATTGAGGCTTTGTGTGGTCTCATACGATTTCGATGCAGTGAACTGCTGCTCGAAGTCCTCGTTGTGGTTTACATTGTTGGTGAAACGCACGTTTACCGTTATCGACAATTCGGTCTGTGCCGAGCGTCCGTCGCTTGCCACCGACTTGTTGCGTTGCGTGTATTGCGTTATCTCGCCTTCTATTTTCAGGTCGCCGCCACGTTTCACCTGTATGAGTTTTGTGTGGTTGGCAAACTCATCCTTAAGTTGGTTGTTGAACAACGGCCCCATTGGTCCCCACACATAGCTTGAGCGTATTGGGAAATCGGCTATCTGTATTGTCTTTGTCTTTGTATAGTCGATGCTTGCGCCGTTGAACTTGTAGCCCTTGAAGGCGCACGATTGCAGCATTGCCGTGGCCGACACTGCCAGCACGGTGCATATAATATAATGTGTGACGCGTTGTCTCATCTTGTCATTCAAGACCATATTGCTTTATCTTCCTGTATAGTGTACGGTCGGATATGCCCAGTTCGGTAGCCGCGTTCTTGCGGTTGCCCTTGTTGCGTTCCAACGCTTTTTCTATTGTCATGCGCTCTATCTCCTCGAGGTTAAGGTTTCGCGGTTCGCTGTCCGATTGCTGCGTTGCAGCCATGGCGGCCCGCCGCTGTTGCGGTGCAGTTTCGCTGTGGCGCGTCTCGCCATATTCGTCAATCTCCTCGGCCTCCACTTCCTCCACCGGTGTGTCGTCGTTGCGCCGCACCACCGAAGGCATGAATGCCGTGTTCTGCGCTATCTGGCCATCGCCCGAGAGCGTGTTTATCTGGTTGCCGTAGTGGTGTTGCTGTGTGCCCGACGGCACATTGTCGTCTATTTGCTTGCGCAAAGTGGAAAGTTCGCGCCTCAGGTCGCTCACATTGCCGCGCAGTTCGTAGAGTATCTTGTATAATATCTCGCGCTCGCTTTCATAGGAGTGCTGTCCGCCGTGCACCACTGTGGCCAGTTCGGTGCTTTCGGGATCTTGCGGAATGAATTGTCTCAACGCTTCGGCATCCACCTCACGGTTGGCACTGAGTATCGACATCTGTTCGGTGATGTTTTTCAGTTGGCGCACGTTGCCCGGCCACTTGTAGCGCAGCATCATGGCCTTGGCATCGTCGGTGAGTGTTATGCGCGGTATGCGGTATTTGTCGGCCATTTGCATTGTGAACAGACCGAAGAGCAGCAGTATGTCGTTTCCACGGTCGCGCAAGGGCGGCATCTGCACGGGTATGGTGTTGAGGCGGTAGTAAAGATCTTCTCTGAACCTGCCCTCGCTCACCGCCTTGCGCATGTTCACGTTGGTTGCCGCCACGATGCGCACGTTGGTTTTCATGATGCTCTGCCCGCCCACGCGTATATATTCGCCGGTTTCCAGCACGCGCAGCAGTCTTGCCTGCGTGGCGAGCGGCAGTTCGCCCACCTCGTCGAGGAATATGGTGCCTTTGTCGGCGGTGCCGAAATATCCCTCGCTCTCGTTTATTGCGCCGGTGAAAGAGCCTTTTTCATGCCCGAAAAGTTCGCTGTCGATGGTGCCTTCGGGTATGGAACCGCAGTTTATTGCAAAATATTTGTTGTGCTTTCGCGGTGAGTTGTCGTGTATGAGGCGTGGGATTATCTCCTTGCCCACTCCGCTTTCGCCCACTATCAGCACCGAGAGGTCGGTAGGGGCCACCTGAAGAGCAACATCGAGTGCGCGGTTGAGCGCATCGCAGTTGCCCACGATGTTGTAGCGTTGTTTTATCTTTCGCAGTTCGGATGTATCCATTTGCTGACAAAATTACACATTAATATCGATATTGCTGCAATGCAGACTTGTTTTTTCCAGCCGCCTGATGGCGACCTACCAATGCCTTGCGCCACAGTGCCGCGGCATGCGCGGCGGCCGGCTTATGCGTTGCCGTCCTGAACCGGTGCGGCAGGTTCGTGTGCCTCAGTGTACTTGTTTGCGGCAGGTTCGGCCTTTTCGGCAGGCTGTTCGTTGCCGTTTGGCTGCGGCTTGGCATTGTGGTGACGCTGTGGTGCGTTGCCGTTGGCCGGCTTGCGGTCGGGCCGTGCTGCCGTGTCGCGGTTGTCGCGCATTGGCGTGTCGCGCTTTTTGGGTATCGAGAAGCGCACCTTGTCGCTCTCGTCGCGCCTTTCGTGATAGAGTTTCGGCAGCGGGTTGGCGAGCGGCTCGTCATACTCGTTGCGGTGACGGAACACGTCGATGGCACAGAATATGGCGTGGCGCAGTGCGCACTCGTCGGCAATACCCTTGCCAGCGGCCTCGAAACACGGCGTGAGCGCGGGGGCGGTGCACACGAGCGGAAGTCCCGTCACGAGTGTCACGCCGGCCTGCTGCATGAGCGTGTTGAATGCTATTGCGGCCTGGTCGTCATACATTGCGAGCGTGCAGTCGAAATGGTTGAACAGTTCACGGGCGAAGAAATCGTCGGGCTGGTATGCTCCGAAAGCGTTCACCCCGCTTGCTTCCATTTCGTCTATGGCCGGGTCAATGGCCTCGCGTTCCTCCTGGCGGTTGTTGTCGTGGTTGAGTGCCAACACGGCCACGCGCGGGTTTGACAGGCGGAAGTCGCGCCTCATGCTCTCGTCAATGGCCTTTATCTTTGCAGCCACGCTTTCGTGCGTGATGTTTGCCGCCACATCCTTTATGTCAAGTCCGTCGGTGACAGTAGCTATGCGCAGCGTTTCGTTTATCATTATCTTCAAGCCCTTGCTGCCCTCGCCCACACTTGTCTCGAGATAGTCTTTGAGGTTGCGGTAAGAATAGTCGTCGCTGCTTGTCGTGGCATCGTTCACGGGGCAGGCCACGAGCACATCGAACAATCCGCTGCGGAAATCGGTCATCGCGCGGTCGAGTGCGCGCAGTGCCGCAAGTCCCGACTCGCGCGTGGGCGTTCCCATTTCCACTTTCACCTCATCGTCGAAACATGCCAGCATGTTCACTCTTCCGTCGCGTGCGTCTTCGGCATTGTTTATTATGCTGAAGTTGGCCTGCATGTCGAGAGCCTTGCGGTGGTAGGCCGCCACCTTGGGCGACCCATAGATGATGGGTGTGCAGAGTTCGAGCATCTCGGGCTCGGCAAAGGTTTTAAAAATAAGTTCATATCCGATACCGTTGGTATCGCCGTGCGTTATGGCAACGCGTATTTTTCTGTCTTCCATAATTGTGTGTTACTTGTTTTTATGGTTGCAAGACCCGTTGCCGGGCCTTCTGTCATTTTCTTTCAGTAGAGTTTTCCCGTCGGTGCGCAGTGTGTAGAGCGAAGTCTCGGCACGCCTTATTAGGTTGCGTTTGCGCATTTCGGGCGCATAGACGAATGCCTCGGCCACCACGACGCCTCTGCCGTGCGGCATGGCTATGGCGTGCGACACAAACGGACCGCCCATGGCATCGCCGAGCATCTCCCACAGCCCGCGCGTTATTGTCACTTTGCTGCCGTGCCTGTAGGTGCATGTCACGATGGTTCTGTTGGGTGTCGTTGTCATGTGCATGGCATCGGTTTCGCCCTTAATGTTGGCCTGCATCACGCTGTCGCGGTTTTCCGATGTGTATATGCAGATGCTTGTCATGCCCGTTGAAGCATTGTCGGTGAGCCAAAGAAAATCCTTTCCCTTCAGGCTCGCCTTCATCGTGGGCGGCACAAGCATGCGGCATCCGAACATTTGTTCTATCGTGCGCTCCGCCTCTGGGTTGTGCCTCTTGCTCAGACGTGCTGTTTCTGCACCCATTTCGTGGCGGCACAGCAACTGCACGAGAGCTTTGCCGGGAAGTTGCCGGCGCAGTGTCGCTGCCGACGGGGCGCACACGCGCACAACGATTTGCGGTTCGGCATGCTCGTTGACGGCATATTTCACCGTTGTCTGTGCATATTGCTTGGGGTCGATATCAATCTTCACGATGTTGCGCGACGTGCTGTATGCCGCGCCGTTGCCATGGCCTTTCACTTCAACCACGTCAAACATCGGCTCCTCTTGCGGCAGTCCGGGCATTGCAGCCGACAGCACCCGTGCCACGATGCCGGTGCTGTCGCCCATTACCGTCACCTCATAGGGAGCACCGCTACTGCCGGTTTTCAACGGCATATTGCCACCACAACCGGTTGCGACGATTGCCGTCAGGGTCGTGGCCACACACGCTGCAAGCAGCGCGAACCTATGTATCATTCCGTTATGCTGCATGTGGCGGCTTAAGGTTGTCATTCGCCGGGGTGGGGCATTGCGGCATTTTTTGCGGCTTTGCGCTTGTCTTCTATCTTGCGTGCCGTGCTCAGCAATCCGCATGCGGCGAAGATGTCCTGCCCGCGGCTTGCCCTTATCGTGGTGAACACGCCGTGCGACGTGAGATAGTCGCGGAACGATTCCATGTAGCGTTCGTCGGTGCCCTGAAGGTCAACGTCGGGTATTTGGTGGAAACGTATGAGGTTGATGCGGCAGAACAGTCCGGAGAGGAGTTTCACTATTTCGCGTGCGTGTGTCATGGAGTCGTTCACGCCCTTGAACATGGTGTATTCGAACGACAGGCGGCGCTGGTGCGAGAAGTCGTAGTCGCGCAGGAGGTCGATGATTTCCACTATCGACATGGCGCGTTCGGCAGGCATCAGCTGTGCGCGCTGCTCCGGAATGGGCGTGTGCAGACTTATGGCGAGGTGGCATTCACTCTCGTCGAGAAAACGTTTCAGCTTCTTTCTCAGTCCCACGGAGCTCACCGTTATGCGCTTGGGGCTCCATGCCAAACCGTAGTCGGCGGTGAGAATCTCGGTTGTTTTCAGCACGTTGTCGAGATTATCCATGGGTTCGCCCTGCCCCATGAACACGATATTGGTGAGCCGCTGCCACTCGGGCACCGAGTAAATTTGGTTAAGAATGTCGGTCACGGTGAGGCTTCCCTCGAAGCCCTGTTTGCCGGTTTGGCAGAAAAGGCAGTTCATCTTGCAGCCCACCTGCGACGACACGCAGAGCGTGGCGCGGTCTTTGTCGGGGATGAACACCGTTTCGACATGCTTGCCCGACTGCGTGGGAAACAGATATTTCACTGTCCCGTCTTTCGACACCTGGCTTTCGGAGGGCGGCATGCAGCCCACGGTGTATTCGGCTTCCAGCTTTTCGCGGTTGGCCTTCGATATGTTTGTCATCTCTGAAATGTGCGAAACGTGCTGCGTGTAGAGCCATTTCGCTATCTGTCCGCCGGTGAAGGCGGGCATTCCGAGCGACTTGGCCACCTCGCGCAGTTCGTAGAGCGACAGTCCGAGCAATGGTTTCTTGTTGTCTGACATGAATGTTTTATTGATGTTGCGGCCATGTGGCATTGTGCCTTCGAGCCAGTTGCAAAGTTACTAAAAAACTCGCGCAGTAATGCCGTTTTGTTCCGTTTTTATGGCTTGCATGCCTTGCTTCGCAACGGTTTGACATATGCCTTGCCTTAAAACAACGGCATTCGGCCACGTTTGGCGTTTGCCGCACACGCATGCAGCATATGCCGCACGCACCTGCCGCATATGCGCCACGCCGCCAACAAGCCGCCTTGGGCTAATGGCGAGGCCGCCGTTGCATCGGTGGGAAGCCGTGATGGTTTTTCATGCAAGGTCTTTCCCCAACCGAAAATTAATGTAGGCGGAAGATATTGCGGAAGACAAAAAAGCATTAACTTTGCTTGGTGTAAAAAAGAAAGTGGTATGAAAATATTATATGCACTGGCATCGGCTCTTGCCATTTGGGGCTGCAGCGTTATCGGCAACGCCGCAAATGTGGCCGACACAACCTGCACTTCGCTCGACTGGTCGGACAAAGACCTGTGGTTTGAAGGGCAGAAACGCCTCGACAGCGCACGCGACAGTCTGCCAGACGTGTTCTATCTGCTGCCGACATGCGTGGTTGACTGGACCGACAGCACGGGCACCGTGCACCACAATGCCGACCCTTCAAGCCCTGCACACCGCGATGCATGGCAACTGTCGGCCGAACTTGCCGACACGATATTCGCCACACGGGCCAACCTGTTCATGCCCTATTACCGTCAGGCCACGTTTGAAGCCCTTGAAGGCGAGGCCGCCAAGGCCGCAGGCAGAGTGGCGGTGGGCGACGCCCTGGATGCGTTCGATTATTATCTGAAGCATTACAACCACGGGCGCAAGTTTGTGCTTGCCGGCTACAGTCAGGGCGGACAAATGGTGAAGGAGGTGCTGAAGCACATCGACGACGACACTTACAGTCGGCTTATAGCGGCATATATTGTGGGCTACGGGGTGAATGCCTGCGACACCGTGACACTGAAAGGACACCGCACATCGCACATAAAACTGGCCAACGACCCGGCGGCGCAGGGCGTGACGGTGAATTTCAACAGCGTGACTACGCCCGATGCCATGTGCCCGCTGCTGTGCAACGGCAACATTGGGTGCATAAACCCCGTGTCGTGGACCACCGACAGCACTGCGACCACACTGATTGAAGCCGGTGCAAAGCCCAAGGCCGACGACACACGCTTTCCTTATGCCACGGCAGCCGCACCACGCGACAATGCCACGGCAGTAACGGTGAGCGTGGACAAGGCACACAACGTGCTGGTGGTGAAGGGCATCGATGCCAAACGCCACACATTTGCCCCACTCAAAAGCTTCTTTCCCGTGGGCAACCTGCACTTGCAGGAACTCTTCTTCTATGCCGACTGTCTGCGCAGCAATGTGCTGTTGCGCAGCGGAATGAGATGAGTGCACGAATTATAGTGACAATAAAAAAAACCTGAACAATATGAAAACGAGAATCTCAGCAATCGTGTTCGGCACATTCTTCGCTTGTGCCATTGCTGCACCGGCGCAAAGCGTGACGGCGGCCAAGCTCAACCCTAAAGCCTATGCACCTTTTGAACTGGGCGAACTGAAGCCCGAGGGGTGGCTCAAAGAGTGGGCGCAACGTGCGGCCGAAGGCATGACAAAGACAATAGGCATAAACTACACCGAGTTTGCAAAAGGCTGGGCTTCGGCCGACGAACCCGGTTGGTGGCATTATGAACAGACGGGATATTACACCGACGGCTTCGTGCGTCTGGCCTATCTGCTCGGCGATGAATATCTCATGAACCGCAGCCGCAGCGTGATGGATGCCGTCGTGGCACGCCAGAAACCCAACGGATATATCATGTCTACCAACAAGGACTATACTGAAACATGGGGCAAAGTGACGGCCGACCACGGACTGTATTGGAGCGAGGCGGTGTTCTGCCGCTCGGCCCTGGCCTATTACAGTGCCACAAAAGACCCGCGCGTGCTCGAGATGCTGAAGAAAGTGTATGCCAATTTCCCGCTGTTTGCCTTCGACAAGAACCGCGACGAGCCTTTCAGCGGTACCGACCTCGACACCGAACGCCGCCTCGTGGGCGTGGAAAACATGTTCGAGCTTTCGCGCATCACCGGCGACATGAGCTTCGCCAACCGCGCCTTGCAGGTGCTCGGCAACTACGATGCCGCATTCATCGACTCATGGGCACGCAAAAAGGAGTTTCTGCGCACGGCTATATGCCACGGGGTGAGCTGGAACGAAGCCTCCAAACTGCCCGCAATAGGCTATATGTACAACGGCAACCCGGAATATCTGGCTGCATCGGTAAACAACTACGAGTTTCTGCAAGCCAACTCAATGCTGCCCACCGGCGTGAACTCATCCAACGAACACCTGCACGGCATAGGGGCTTTTGAGGCTGCCGAGAGCTGCGACATAAGCGACTTCATGTGGTCGAACATCTGGATGGCACGAGCCACAGGCAATGCCTGCTACGGCGACCGCATAGAACAGGATGCCTTCAACGCCTTGCCGGGAGCGGTGAATTCCACATTCTCGCAGTGTGTCTACACACAGGCTCCCAACCGCATACCAGGATTTCACTTGCGCATACGCGACGACGGATCATATTACAAGGAGATGCACTGGCCCACTTGCTGCCCCTCTAACATCAACCGCGCACTGCCCAACTACATAATGAATATGGCAATGATGAACGGCAACGGCGAAATCATGTGGCTCACCTACGGCCCGGCACATCTGCAGACACGCGACGGACGCTACGACATAGTTTGCGAAACCGAATATCCGTTTGGCGATGTGCTCACATTCACACTGAAAACCATTCCGCGCAAGCAGGTGCTGCGCATGCGCGTGCCCGCATGGTGCACCAGTCCGGCACTCGCTATCAACGGCAAGGCTGTGAAGTGCAAAGTGACCGACAACTACATTGTGCTCGACAACAAGTGGAACAACGGCGACAAGATACAACTAACGTTCCCCATGAAGCCGACTTTGGTGAAGGGATGCGAGAAATTTCCTTACTACAAGGGCAAGAAAGCACCGTCGTGGGGCATAATGGTGCCCACCAACGGCTACATGAAACTCGACGGTTTCATCAATCAGGGGCGTTGTGCATGGGTGACTTACGGCCCGTTGCTCTTTGCCGCTTCAATGCAACAGGCCAACCGCGACAACTTCGACATCAACGAAGAGCTGTGGACTGAATACCGTTATGCGCTCACACCCGAGAGCCTTGACGGCTGCACCGTGGACACTTCGGCTGTGCGCCACCCGTTTGCGTGGAGCTATGCAAATGCGCCTCTGACCATAAACGCCAAGGCAGAACTAGTGGACTGGAACCCTGACAAGGGCGACCCTGTGATGCCTCTCACCGCTCCCGCCACATTGAAGAAGAATGTAGACATAAAGCTCATTCCCTACGGATTTCTTGCCTACCGCATGTCGATGTTCCCGCTTGTAGGCGAATAGTGGCAACTGAAACCTGTGAGATTGTAGAACCCACCTAAAAAGAGGATATGGATTTTTTGAGAAAAGTGTCCGACTTCTTCAGCAGTCACATGTCGGCCATAGTGATATGCATGGCATTGTTGGCGTTGCTGAAACCCGAAGCCGTGAGCTTCATAAAGACAAGTTATGTAAACACGTTGCTGGGCATCGTGATGTTTGGCATGGGATTGACGCTGAAGCTTTCCGATTTCCGCGTGGTGTTCAGTCACCCGAAGGATGTGCTGATAGGTTTCGCGGCGCAATTCACCATTATGCCACTTACGGCCTATGTGCTGTCGCGCTGCTTCAACCTCTCGCCCGAACTCACAGTGGGCGTGATTTTGGTGGGAACTTGCCCGGGCGGCACTTCGTCGAACGTGATGGCCTATCTTGCCAAGGGCGACGTGGCACTGTCGGTAGGCATGACTGCGGTATCGACGGCACTCGCGCCGGTGGCAACACCACTGCTCACCTACCTGTATGCCGGGCAAACGGTGGATGTAAACATGTTGTCGATGTTCATGTCGATAATACAGGTCGTGATTCTGCCCATAGCACTTGGATTTGCCATAAACAAATTCTTCCCGAAGTTTGCCGGCAATGCCGTAGGCATACTACCGCTTGTGTCGACACTGGCCATTGTGGCCATTGTAGGGGCAGTGGTGAGCGCAAATGCCGCAAAACTAATGACCTGCGGAATGACGGTGCTCTGCGTGGTGATTTTGCACAATCTCCTGGGCTATGCCTTGGGCTATGCTGCCGGAAAGGCATTGCACATGCCGGCAAACAAATGCCGCACGGTGGCCATAGAGGTGGGCATGCAAAACTCTGGTTTGGCCACGTCGTTGGCCACGGTGCATTTTGCGCAATATCCGCTGGCAACCATTCCCGGGGCGGTGTTCAGCGTGTGGCACAACGTGTCGGGGGCGATGCTGGCCAACATCTTCCGCCGACAATCGGAACGCAACAACAAACAAGAAAAACAATAATGCTATGAACAAGACAAGAAACATGATGTGCGCCATGGCCATCGTGGCATTAGCGGTGGCCGCATTGACTGGATGCAAGGGAAAAAACTGTGGAAACGGTGCTTGTCACGAACCGGTGCTTATAAACGGGCACGAATATGTTGACCTACAACTGCCGAGCGGCGTGCTGTGGGCCAAGACCAATGTGGGCGCGGAAACAGAAACCGACTATGGCGAGTTTTACGCATGGGGCGAGACGAAACCTAAGCAGGACTGCTCGCAGGAGACATATCTTTATGGAACGGATTTCGACAAGATGACCAAATATGACACTGCCGACCGCAAGACAACACTCGACCCTGCCGACGACGCGGCAACCGCCAATTGGGGCGAAGGCTGCCGTATGCCTACCGAAAAGGAATTCATGGAACTGGGCGACACGGCCAACTGCACCTGGACATGGGTGAAGAAAGCAGTTGCCGCCAATGACACTATTGCCGGATATGAGGTGAAAAGCGTGCGCAACGGCAATGCCATATTCCTACCGGCAGCAGGGGCGCGCAACGGAAAAGACATCGTGCTGCAGGGCGACAACGCAGTGTATTGGACAAGTACAAGAGACGGGAGCGTGGCTGGCAATGCCGCGTGTCTGTCGTTCTATTTCGCCAATTATAGCTGGTATAAGAACGCACGCTACATAGGAGGCTCGGTAAGGGCCGTGGCAAAGCCCGATGCAAAGGACAAATGCTGCAAGTGACGATTGGCAACAAGAAATGCTTTTTTTTGAATATGTGATGTTCAAGAACAAGCCAAATTGCTTTTTAAACATTACTATACACAACAACAATACAAGAAAACAATTATAGAGATGAAGAAATTACAGATGTTGGTTATGGGCGCAATGGCCATTTCGTTTTGCGCCACGGGGTGCAAGACATCAACACAAAAGCAGGATACCGACTCGGTGGCTACCGATACGACCTGCGTAGAACCGCAGACACTTGCCGTTGACAGCATAGGCTATCACAAGAAAACGAGTTCGGGGCTGGAGTGTAAGCTCTCGGTTGACTATCCGCAAGGCGACGACAGCCTCGCCATCGGCGTGAGAAATTTCATCGCACGCGAACTGGCTGCACGCTACATACCACGCGAAAGAACCGACGAGGCAAAATATCTGCAAAAATATCCCATATACAAGGGAAGCGTCGGCGACGGCAAAAAGTTGGTGAATTACTATGGAACGGGTACAATGAACTATCTTGTGGAATACAGGGAAGAAATGTCCGAATTCTATGACAACGATGACGAGATGCCACCTTTATACCAACAGGTGAAAATAAAAAAGAGCGAAGAAACGCCATTGTATGTCACCTACAGTGTAACCGACGAAAGAAATATGGGCGGTGCACACGGATCGTACAATTTCTACTATGTGAACATAAGCAAGCGCACATTCAAACCGGTTTACAATATGGTTGACTCCAAGCGCATCCGAGCCTTGCAGCCGCTGCTGCGCAAGGGTGTGCTGTGGTATCTGAGAGGATGCGGCGAGACATCGGCTGCCGATTCCACACTTAACAACTATCTGCTCTTGCCCGAAAGCGGCATTATTCCGTTGCCCGAACACACGCCCTGGCTTGAAAAGGACACTCTGAAATTTGTCTACCAGCAATATGAAATCGCGCCTTATGCCGTTGGTCCGGTGGCTTTCGACGTTGCGGTTAAGGACATAAAAAAATATCTCACAACCGAAGCCAAAGCCTTGCTCGGAGAGTAATTGCTTGAAAAAGATTGAAATAAAACATGGAAAACAAGGCTTGACAACGAATAACGGGAAAGGCACCATATAAGAGTATTGGCGTCAGCATATAGGGAATCAGATTGAATTTCCTATATACTGACGCCAATACAATATATTTATATGTGCGTGGAATTTATAGAATACACCTATAATCAGAAGCGCATTTCAGTATTTGCGGTGCTGCAGATAGCTGTAATTGTAAATCTGCATAAACGGATGAAGCAGTGCGCGGACAAAAGCCACCGGGTCGTTCTCACGGGTGTAGAACAACGTGTGGCGGTATTTCACATACATTAGCGTCGTTTTAACCAATGCCCGCAAACCGCTTCGGCTCTCGCTTTCGAGCAAACGCAGCCCATCGCGGTATATTTTATTGTCGGCCTTTATGCATTTCAGGAAATCAAGACGTGCCTTGAAATGCGCATTCATAAACGGTTTTATGCTGCGGTAGTGCATAAGGCCATACAAAACCATAGACAAAGCATTGTCGGCAGAACGCACACGATGCTTATCGTAGGCTACGTATGTGGCTGCATCGGCATAGCGGCGTTGCCTCACAAGCACCTCGTCGAGAAGCGTTATGCTGTCGAGCGCGGCAGCAACGGTGCCGAGAATAACATCATAGAGAGTGCGGCGGTAAATATCCGGACACTGGGCGGCATTGGGTACATACTGCAACAGGTCGCGTCTGAAAAACTGACAATGGCCCATCATCGAGGCATAGAACAGACGAATGAGGTTGCAGTTGGGCTTGCGGCGGTCGTAGCGTGCCACCGCCCCATTCTCACAAAACGGCTCGGAGCGGCACACACACATCATGTTGTTGCCTATGGCAGCCATTTGCCGTTCAAGTTTGGTGGGCAGCCAAATGTCGTCCTGGTCGCTTATTGCAATGTAATCGCATGTTGCCTTGGCCATTGCGCCGAAGAAATTGTCGTTGATGCCGAGCCGTTTGGCATTGCCCGAAAAACATATCTTCACGCCCGACGGTACCCGGTGGGCATACTCCTCAAGTATTGCCATAGTGCCGTCTGTTGAACAGTCGTCCTGTATGATAACCTCGTTGGGCAACAGAGTCTGTGCCAATATCGAGTCGAGTTGCTCACGCAAATGGCGGTTTTCGCCGTTGCAGGTGCACATCACCACCGAAATAGTAGGTTTGTCGGGCATTATTATAATATGTATTGGTTGTTTCTTGGTTCCGTTTCAAGCGTTGTCGGCAGCACCGAACGTCGGTGTTATTGCTCGTCGAATACGGCAAGATCGACAAACTTTCCGCGTTGGCGGCGTTCCTCAATCATCTTGTCGAGCTTACGGCGGCGGTTGGGTGCAATCCACTTGCGTGCAAATATGTTGGGAATGGCCACACCTATTGCGATGCAAAGGATTGTGAGCGAAGCCTTGACTGCATTTGAGAAAGCTTCGGTGAGCTCACCCACGACGCCCTGCATCTCTATAAGACCGAACAGAGCACGGTACATCAACACGCCGGGCACCATTGGTATGACGCTCGGAATAGACAACACATGATGCGGAACATGGAACACATGCACAGCCTTTACACATATAATACTTATCAATGCCGAACCTACAAGCGAACCGATAATGAGTCCCTGGTCGAGACCTATGTTGTTATTGCTCGGCCCGAGGTTGAAGAAGTTGCGCGTGCACACGGCAATTATGCCGCCGATGGCAACAACCCACAGGAGTTTGCGCTGAATATTGAATATCATAGAGAAACCCATTGCCGAGATTGCAGCCGCAGTGGCATAGGCAAGGTAGTTGTTGTGCGGAGTCATGCTCAGGTCTTTCACAAAGTTGTCTATGACACACACCTTTATGGCAATGGCTATACCGAACGACATGGCAGCCACCATAAGCAATGTATTGAGAGCCCTTACCATTCCCACCTCGAAATGATTG
Source organism: Dysosmobacter segnis (assembly GCA_963602915.1). Lineage (GTDB taxonomy): Bacteria > Bacteroidota > Bacteroidia > Bacteroidales > Bacteroidaceae > Prevotella. Next base: position 16,181 of record CAVCLB010000037.1, read on the forward strand.
TCGAGCATGTCGCTCACAAAATTAATCAGCGGAACGCCTGGCACTATGAACAGAGCGCATGCCAAAAGCGGATGCCACGGCGTGTTGCTGTGCAGCAAAGCAGCAACCGGTTCGGGAAGGTGGCTTGCCACCACTGGCATCGAGAGGTAGGCCGAGAACCAAGCTATCAAAGTGGACACAAACGCAGCAATGGCTATGTTGGCATAACCGTTATATCCGCGCTCATTGAGCACCGCACGCAGGCGGAAACCGAGAATGGCTGCTATCGAAGCATAGAAGAATGCAGCCCAGTCGCAACCAAACTGCACACAGAACCCGCCGCAAGCGAAACCCGCCCCTATTGCCACATACCACGGTTTGTAGTTGCGTGGGGTGGCGGCAATCTTGTCCAGTTCCTCTTCAAAGCGGTCGAGCGAGTAGTCTTCCTTTATGGCTCTCCACGACAGACGGCTTATTTCGGATATTGCGGTCATGTTGATGCCGTGGTTGTCGCAACGCTGGAACTTGGAGAAAGAGTGTTCCCCGTCGCTCAAGTTCACCATAAGCATGTTGTAGGCGACATAGATGTGCAGTTTTTCTTCGGGTAAACCGAGATAAGCGGCAGTGCGTTTCATGTTGCGCAGGACGCGGCTTGTGTCGGCAGAACTTGCTACAAGCATCTGACCTGTTTTGAGCAAGAGGTCGAGTTTTCGTCTCAGAGTTTTCTCATAATTGAGCTTTTGGATTTTGTCCATTTTGCTGTCAGTCTAAAATGTGTATTTAAATCAAAATGCGTTATCGTTCGTTGAAAACAACTGCAAAATTACTAAATTCAGACGGAAAGGTGAAATATACATCATGTAAAATCGAAATACAATATAAATAAGGTTGCCGTATCGGCAAAAAGTGCTAACTTTGCATAAGACAGGTTTTTCAGTTGACTATCCAGGCAAAATTCTGTCAGAATGGGTCAGTGCCTTTATTTTTGAAACATAAATTGTGAAATTATGAAAGACTTTTTTAAATATGTGGCCGCAACAGTGGTCGGAATGATTGCCTTAGGCATAATTATGGGCATATTCGGAGTTATGTCACTTGTGGGTATCGTGGCTTCCGGCCAGGCCAAGACGTCGGTATCAGACAACTCTGTGCTCGTGGTTGAGCTTTCGGGAATTATCGACGAGCAGGGCAAAGACAACGTCTGGGGACAGATAACCGGCTCCACCATAGGCCACAACGGCCTCAACGACATCGTGCAGGCAATAAAGAAGGCGAAAGACAACGACAAGATACGCGGCATATACGTTGAAGCCGGAGCCGTAGAGACGGGATATGCATCGCTGCAGGAGATACGCAACGCGCTGGCCGACTTCAAGAAAAGCGGCAAATGGATTGTGGCTTACGGCGACTCTTACTCGCAGGGCACTTATTATGTGGCTTCAGTGGCCACGAAGGTCTACATCAACCCCAAGGGAATGATTGATTGGCACGGTCTAGGTTCGCAGCCGATGTTCTACAAAGACTTGTTTGCAAAGTTCGGAGTGAAATACCAAGTGGTGAAAGTGGGCACATACAAGAGCTACACCGAAGGCTACACCGAAGACCACATGAGCGATGCCAACCGCCAACAGGTGTCTGCCTATTTGGGCGGACTGTGGCACAACGTGTGCAAAGCAGTGGCCGATGCCCGTGGAGTGAGTGTCGATTCGCTCAACAACTATGCCGACCGCATGATTATGTTTGAAGACACCGAGACGCTGAAAAAGGCTCATCTCGTGGACGGTTTCCTCTATGCCGACCAGGTGAAAGGCGTGGTGAAGAAGTTGCTCAAGCTTGACGACGACGATAGTGTGCCGCAGCTCAGCGTGGCCGACATGAAGAATGTCAGCGGAAAAACCACAAAGGGCGACGCCATTGCCGTGTATTATGCATCGGGAACTATCGTGCAGACCGCAGAGGCATCGCTCATCTCGGGCGATGGCGGCATCGTGGCCGAGAACGTTTGCACCGACCTTGAACAACTGGCAAAGGACGATGACGTGAAAGCCGTGGTAATACGCGTCAACTCGGGAGGCGGCGACGCGTATGCTTCAGAGCAGATTTGGCATCAGATAAGTGAACTGAAGAAGAAAAAACCCGTAGTAATTTCAATGGGCGACTATGCAGCTTCGGGCGCATACTACATGTCGGCACCGGCCTCGTGGATTGTGGCCCAGCCCAACACACTCACCGGAAGCATAGGAATATTCGCTGCCGTGCCCGACCTGAGCGGACTGATTACGCAGAAACTCGGGGTGAAATTCGACGAGGTGAAGACCAACCGCCACAGCAATTTCGGCAATATTCTGGCACGCCCGTTCAACGACGAAGAACTTGCCTACCTGCAATCTTATGTCAACCGGGGCTATGCTCTCTTCCGCAAACGTGTGGCCGACGGACGACACAAGCCTGTGGCCGACATCGAGAAAATAGCCCAGGGACGCGTGTGGATAGCCAACGATGCCCTGCGCATAGGACTTGTTGACCAGCTCGGCGGACTTGACGAGGCCGTGGCAAAGGCTGCAAAGCTCGCAAAACTTAGCAATTGGTACACCGAGGACTACCCCACAGCACCATCATGGACCGACCAATTCCTTTCGGCAACGGCCAAGAAGAACTATCTTGACGACCAGTTGCGGATGACTTTGGGCGACCTTTATGAACCTTACATGATGTTGAAAGGCATTGACCGGCACGCGGCACTACAGGCCAGAATTCCGTTTGCCATCAACCTGAAATGACATGCGTGCCGTGACACGGCCCGTGCCGCAGCACGAAACGGCATGACCGGCATGCAAGCTACACAACATTACAAAGGCAAAGAATGAGAACAGAAGGCGATTTCATAAAGATAAACGAATGGCTTTTGCCGTTGAGCTGGCTCTATGGCATCGGAGTAAGGGTGCGCAACTGGCTTTTCGACTGCGGAGTGCTCAAAAGCCGGAGCTTCGACATTCCCGTAATTGCAGTAGGCAACATCACTGTCGGCGGTTCGGGCAAGACTCCGCATGTGGAATATCTCGTCGATCTGTTGCGCCATTCGTTCAAGACTGCCGTGCTGAGCCGTGGCTATAAGCGCGAAAGCAAGGGCTATGTCGTTGCCAGGAAAAAAACCACCATGCCCGAAATAGGCGATGAACCTTTCCAGATACACTCCAAATACAAAGATATATATGTGGCGGTGGACAGCAACAGATGCCGAGGTATAGACCGTCTCACACACGATGCCTCAACACGCGACGTTGAAGTGGTTTTGCTCGACGATGCTTTCCAGCACCGTTATGTAAAGCCCGGCATCAATATTCTGCTCGTTGACTACCACCGTCTCATCATCTACGACCGCCTACTACCCGCCGGTAGGCTTCGTGAACCAAGGAAAGGCACGGCGCGTGCCGACATCGTTATCATCACAAAATGCCCCACCGACCTCAAGCCCATGGAATATCGTGTGCTCAAGAGGGCTATGGGGCTGTTCCCTTTCCAAGAACTTTATTTCACATCAATTTGTTACCGTGACCTTGTTGCCGTGTTCGGCAAGGGCCGCATCGCACTCAACAGCATAGCCAAAGACACTCATGTGCTGCTGCTCACGGGCATTGCCTCGCCGCAGCAGATGATTGTAGACTTGCAACCCTACACCTCCCATGTCACACCGATGACTTTCGGCGACCACCACAAGTTCACCAACGACGATGCCGAACGCATAAACCGCGAGTTCGACGCCATGCCGTCGCCCAAGATTATAGTGACCACCGAGAAAGACAGCACGCGTCTCACGCGTGTCAGCGGCCTTAGCGACGAAGTGAAAAAAAGAACCTATGCTCTGCCAATAAAAGTAAAGTTTTTGGCAGACGGACAAGAAGAATTCAACAATAAAATAATAAATTATGTACGAAAAAATACAGGAAACAGCAGCGTGGCTGAAAGAAAGAATGACAACCAGTCCTGAAACAGCCATCATCCTCGGCACAGGTCTTGGCCAGTTGGCCACCGAGATAACCGACAGCTATGAGTTCTCTTACTCTGACATACCCAATTTCCCGGTCTCGACAGTCGAGGGACATGCAGGAAAACTTATTTTCGGCAAGCTGGGCGGCAAGGACATCATGGCAATGGAAGGACGCTTTCATTATTATGAAGGCTACTCCATGAAGGAAGTTACATTCCCCATACGCGTCATGTATGAACTGGGCATCAAGACATTGTTCGTGAGCAACGCTTCGGGCGGCATGAACCCGGAATTCAAGATAGGCGACCTCATGATTATCACCGACCACATCAACTTCTTCCCCGAGCATCCGCTGCGTGGAAAGAACTTCCCCACCGGCCCGCGTTTCCCCGACATGCACGAAACCTACGACCATGCACTCATTGCCGAAGCCGACGCCATTGCAAAAGAAAAAGGCATCCGTGTGGTGCACGGCGTGTACATAGGCGTGCAGGGTCCGACGTTTGAAACACCGGCAGAATACAAGATGTATCACCGTCTCGGGGGCGATGCCGTGGGCATGAGCACAGTGCCCGAAGTGATTGTAGCGCACCATTGCGGCATACGCACATTCGGAATCAGCATCATAACCGACCTCGGCCTTGAAGACACTCCCGTTGAAGTGAGCCACGAAGAGGTGCAGGTGGCAGCCAACAACGCCCAGCCGCTCATGACCGAGATAATGCGTGAAATGATAAGAAGGGCCTGACGCGATGACCGACATAGCAAAACTCGGTGAGTTTGGGCTTATAAGCCATCTCACCAGCGGCCTGAAACCCGTCAATGCCTCAACCTGCCGTGGTGTGGGCGACGACTGCGCCGTGCTTCACTATCCCGACAGCGAGGTGCTCGTCACCACCGACATGCTTATGGAAGGGGTGCACTTCGACCTCACATACATCGACCTGCAGCACCTCGGCTACAAGTCGGCAATGGTCAACATCAGCGACATCTTCGCCATGAACGGCACTCCGCGCCAGCTCACTGTGAGCATTGCGCTCAGCAAGCGGTTCAAGGTTGAGGACATGGAACAGTTTTACAGCGGCTTGCGCATGGCGTGCGACAAGTGGGGAGTTGACATCGTGGGAGGCGACACCACATCGTCTTACACCGGACTGGCCATAAGCATCACCTGCATAGGCGAGGCAAAAAAGGAGGACATCGTTTACCGCGACGGGGCACACGACACCGACCTCGTGTGCGTAACCGGCGACCTCGGGGCAGCCTACATGGGTCTGCAACTGCTCGAACGCGAAAAAACGGTCTACTATCAGCAGGTGGACGAGGCGCGCAAAAAGAACGACACGCGGGCACTTGAAGAACTGAAGAATTTCCAACCCGACTTTGCCGGAAAGGAATATCTGCTGCAACGGCAGCTGCAGACCGAAGCCCGGGGCGACATCATTGCGCGTCTGCGCGAACTAAACATACGCCCCACGGCCATGATCGACATAAGCGACGGCCTCAGCAGCGAGCTCATGCACATCTGCAAGCAAAGCCATTGCGGTTGCCGCATATATGAAAAGAACATTCCGATAGACTACCAGACGGCAGTAATGGCCGAAGAACTCAACATGAACGTAACCACTTGCGCACTCAACGGCGGCGAAGACTACGAACTGCTATTCACAGTTCCCATTGGCGACCACGAGAAAATAGAGCAAATGGAAGGCGTGAAACTCATCGGACACATCACACGCGAAGAACTCGGCATGATGCTCGTCACACGCGACAACAATGAGTTTGAGCTAAAGGCCCAAGGGTGGAATCCGCTGAAAGACTGACCCGTCAACGGCAGTAAAAACTCTTTACAACCCACCACAACGACATTTACATAACGGGTTGGTATGCTTTGCGGCTTTACTTTTTTACTACCGCAAACCATACCAACTCGTTTTTCATCTTCCCCTAATACCATTATCACAACATGATTGACATGCGCAAAGCTCGGCATCGAGAGCAAATGGCATGTGCGCGACGCGTGGCAACACCGCCACGTGGCACGCCGTGCCGCATCGTGTAGCGGTGTTTCGAGCCTTACGCCACTGTCGTGCTTGTGCTAAGCAATGGCAATAGGTGACATTACAGGTCAAAAAGAACATTTATAAAGACTTTTATCCCATTTATTTTTTTTAACAATAGGTATTGAATGAATTTATAAAAAAATCTTAATTTTGCAGAAAACATAAAACACAATCTGTATGAACAAACTATTTTTAGGATTAATCATTGCATTTGCTTCGATAGCAAACTTGTCAGCACAAAATGTAACTGTAGCAGAACCCGAATTTGCCGAAGAAACTCTTCTGTTGGTTTCTGACAGCGAAGGAGTGAAATTGACACGCGAAAACGGAACCGTTAAGACGAAAGCAGGCGCAAGCCTCTATCTCGTAGGCATAGGTAAAGTAAAGTCGAGACTCACCCTTCAGGGCACAAAGTCAACGAGCAAGGCCGTCGGCGGTGCAACAACCCGTCTCATCGTGAAGGCTGCCGACAACAAGACCGACCCCAATTCCTTCATCTCTATCTTCAAGTTTGAGGTGAAAGGCAAGGAGCGCAGATATCAGTTGGCAGAAGCCGGCACGCTTTCAAAGACCGAAAGCAACAACCTGTCAAATGTTGACTACAAGGCAAAGAAATACGGCGAGTGCTCATACTATCTTGTGTTGGAAGACCTTACTCCCGGTGAATACGGCATCGTAATAGGCGACCCCAATCACGAGAACACCAAGAACGGTATGAAGGTAACTACATTCACCGTAGAATAAAAATCATAACGCCGGCAATTGCAACACTCATTTGCCCTTAAACGACAAAGTTTCAGTAATATTGCACTACTGAAACTTTGTCGTTTTTTTATTTATGGGGTGTTCTATTAATTCATAAAAACGAGTGGATTCCACTCCGAAATAATCATTA
>CAVCLB010000038.1:0-22700 GCA_963602915.1 Dysosmobacter segnis
CTGGGTAAATGATTGATTTTCAAGGCTGGCCTGTAAGGTCAGCACAATATTTGAGGGCCAGTGTTGACCTTACAGGCCAACCTACTTCGGCATACATGAAACCCAGGGTTACGGATGTCGCTTCGCTCCGTCCTCACCCTGGGCTACGATCGTGACGCCCTTCCCGGGCTTTAATTACTAGGTTCCATCCGATAATCAAATTGTTATAAGCTTAAACCCATATAAAATTCCGTATATTTTTTAATCTAATTTTGAACACACTACCCGTAGTGACGACATATTATAGCGCAGGGGCTTGCCCCTGCGTTTGTTGTTATCAACAATTTTGCCCCTGTAAGGGGCGCATAATTCATTGTGATGTTGAACTCTGCGCCCCTTACAGGGGCAAAATATGGTGATGTCTGATAGATAGGGGCAAGCCCCTATCCTATAATATTCGCCCCATACTGGGGCAATGGGATGCAAACCATGCAATGGGCAAAAGTAAGCCCGGTGTTTTCAGATGTCTTATAAAGACCAGACATTCCACATTTTACAATGTTATACCAATCTTTTACCGGACACCAATAATAAAGCTTACAATGTTACCTTTATTGTCTGCTTGCCCACTTTCACGATGTAAGTGCCGTGCTGCGGCATGGCTAGGCTTACGCTTTCGGCCATTGAACGGTCGGCTGCGAGTGTGGCACCGTCGGCCGAGAAGAGAGTCACGGCCTCGTGCGATGGGTTGCTCACCACGATGCTGTTGCCCTCGATGCGCACCTTGGCTCCGGCAACGGTTGCCTTGGTCTTGCCGAGTCCGGTGGTGATGCCGGTGGCGGCAAGTGTGAGCTCGCCCATCTTGCTCTCGGTGAATGTGGTGTACCATTGTGTGGCTTCCTTCACGCGCACCGACTGTGCGGCGTGGTAGATGTCGCTGCCGTTGGCCTTGAACGGCACGTCAACCTCCACTTGTGTTCCGTCAACCCAGTGTGCGAAGAAGAACGGGTCGAGCAGAGTCTCGCCGGCCTTGTAGTTCTGCGTCATCTTCACGCTGCCCACATAGAGGTTTGACGGGCAGTAGATGCCGTATATGCCCACAATGCTGTGCTCGGTGCCGGTGGTGAGCTTCACGTTGAAGTCCTGCCACTTGTTGTTGACATCGTTGATGACGCTGAGCTCGGTCTGCACATAGTCGTCTTTCTCGTGGTCGTAGTTGAACATTGCCACGGCGCAGTGCGGGTAGTAGATGTCGGTGTTGTTGTCGTCGTCGGTGAATTCGTAGCCCTGTCCGCAGAGGCGCAGGTCGATGCTCACCTGTCCGTTGTCTTTCGAGAGGTCGAGTTCGGGCGATGTGAGGCCGTCGTCAGACTTTGCCTGCACATACCACCATGCGTCGAGGCACAGAGCGTCGCGGTAGGTGTAGTAGTGTGTGGCCTTCCATCCGGCCTGCGAGAGTCCGTCGAGGTAGCCCGAGTCGTAGGTGCTGTCGGTGGGGTTGGTGGTGGATTTCTCCGAGAGTGAGCCGTCGCTCAGGCGCATGCCCTGCAGGTTGAGGTCGCTCACGGTGTAGGCTCCGTCGTCGGCAGCGCTGCGTGTGTGGTAGGCAATGTAGTTGTAGCGTTCGGCTGTGGGCACTGCCTGCCATGAAGCGGTGTATTTGTTGTCGGCCACGGTGATGCTTCCGGGCTCGGGTGCGGCTATGTCTGAAATCTCCACTGGCAGCGACTCAAACGATTTCTTGTCGCCCTTCACGGCTGTCACCGTGTAGTAGTAGGTGTCGCCTGAGTCGGCTCCGGTCACGTCGTAGGTGGTGTCGTTCACCAGTTGGTTCTCCACGATGTAGTCCTGCGGCGTTGTGCCGTCGCCCTTCACCGAGTAGAGGTTGAGTATGTAGCCCTCGGCCTGTGCCGATTTTGTCCATCTCACGTTGAAGTTGTCGCCCTTGTAGTAGCGGTGTCCCAGTCCCTTCGGGGTGTTTACATACGGGTCTATCTGGTAGACGCGCACGTCGTCGAAGACGATGGCCTGGTCTTGTGTCACGAAATTCACGAGAGTTGTCTTTCCGCCTCCGTAGAACATGGCCTCGTATTCCTGCCAGTCAGAGGTGATGGTGGGCAGCACCATGCCGCCGCAGTAGTCCCACGAGGCAGACATTCCGTTGGTTTCGGCAGCCTCGATGATAGTCTGTGTCGACTCATATCCCAGTTTGGAGCAGCGTGCGCGGAACTTCACGAAGAAGATGCCGTCGTAGCCGCTCACGTCGATCATGGGCGTGTTGAACTGTCCGCTCTTCTTCACATAGAGTGCACCACCGGCAGGATAGCCTCCGTGTGCGCCCCAACCCGGTGTCGAGGTGTAGTCGGAGAGCATGTTTATCCATGCGTTGTCTTCGTTCTCGTAGTTGATGTCGGTCTTGCGGTCGGGGCTTTCCGGGGTGCCGGTTTCCATTTTCGAGAAATCTTCCTCAATGATGTTCACTTCGGTGCCGTAGTCCGACGCGTTGGGCATTGCACGCAACGGTGTGGGTGCGGCCTGCTTCTTGGCCATCTGCGGTGCGTGCCGCAGCGACGGTGCAGTGGCATACTGTGCGCTTGCCGGTGTCAGCCAGAGGGCGAGCAGGGCGGCTGCAAGAAGATTTTGAGTAAAGTGTTTCATAAATGCTGTGATAGTTTTGTTGTTTGATTGGCACCGCTTGCAAATCGCGAGGCATTTCTGTCGAAATGCGTGCGAATGTGCATGAAACGGCACAATTATTTGTTTGTGTGCATACTAATGCTGCAAATTTACGAAAAAAACGTTAGATTGAAATAGCATATATAAAAAAAAACGTATCTTTGCAAAAAACATTGAATAAGGATGAATGTTATGTTAACCGGCAAAAATTCTTTCATGATACTTCCGTCGGCGGCTCTGCTACTCGCCGGCGTGCTGCCGTTGCACGCCCAGAACGTGCTTCCGCAGCGCATGTCGGGCACGTCGTGCGCACAGCCGACAATACGCCCCGTACAGATAAGGCCCCTGCGCGCTCCGCAGGCAGCACCCGTCAAGTCGCGCGCGCCGCGCCTTGATGTCGTGGCCGATGGCGAGGCCGTAATGCACGCCTACCTGCGCTACGACACGCGCACCCACTCCTATGGAGTAATCGACATGCGCACCGACGCACCGTCGGAGTATGCCGTCACGCGCGACCTCGGCATGAACGCCGGTTCGTCGGCAGTGTTCACCGCCGGAACAATGGTGGGCGACCGTTTCCTCGCCTACCAGACCACCTACTACTCCAACACGCTCATGCCCGACGGCATTGCCGAAATCAACCCGACAACGGGCGAGTATGAACTGAAATGGAAATACGACCTCGACGAGGACCACCTCATCTTCGACGAGATGACATACGACCCGAAGACGGGGAGCATCTTCGCCATGCACTACAGCACCGTAGACCGCTACACCAACATCTACTCCATCGACCCTGAAACGCTGCGCCCCACGCTCGTGGCCACCACAACAAAGGTGATGCTCACGCTCTCGGCCGACAACGGCAACCTCTATGGCGTGGGTTATAACACCACCACCCGCCGCGGATTTCTCTACCGCATAGCACAGAGCAGCATCGATGCCACGGCCAAGACGTGCGAAGTGGAAGACCTCACGGGCAGTGCTGGCCTGGGCTTCAAGATAGGAAACTACAGCCAGTCGATGGAGTTTGACAAGACAACTCACCGCCTGTGGTGGGTGTGCCAGGCCTACGACGAGAATGCCTACCTCGTGGAACTCGACCCGACAACGGGACAGGTGATTTCGAAGACCCTCATTGAGGGGGCTCCGCAGGTGCTCGCCATGGGCATACCCTACCAGTTTGTGGCCGATGCCGCGCCCTCTTATGTGTGCGGACTGGCCGTGACAACAACCGATGGCGAAGGCACCGGCGTGCAATTGTCGTGGACAAACCCGCAGAAAGACTATCGTGGCAATGCCCTCACCAGCATTCAAGGGGTGCGCATCTACCGCGACGGGCAACTGGTGCAAACCATTTCTGCACCCTCACCCGGTGCCGCCATGCAATACACCGACAGCAATGCGCCGCAAGGCTACCATATATATAAGGTGGAACCCTACAACGCCTCGGGCGCAGGCATAACCAAAGAGCGCGACGTCTTCGTGGGCTACGACGTGCCCGCAAAGCCGCGCAATGTGCAGCTCACGGCAAGCGGCAACACCGCAACGCTCACATGGGACGCTCCCGAAGAGGGCGCGCAGGGCGGAAAGATAGACACGCAGTCGCTCAGCTACGAGGTGGTGCGCATGCCCGACAACAAGAAAATAGCATCGGCCAACACCTCGCGCAGCATCACCGACAACGTTACCCACCACGCAGGCTACTACTATGTGGTGACGGCAATAAACAAGCATGGACGCGGCGAGTGCGACTCGTCAAACGTGGTGGCATTCGGTCCGGCCTACGGCGTGCCATTCTCGTCGCCGTTGGACACCCAGTCTGACTTCGACCGGTGGACTCCGGTAGACAACAACGGCGACTCGAAGACATGGACATTCAACCAGTATGACCGCGTGGCCACCTACGACCGCGCCGACATTGATGCCGACGACTGGCTGGTGTCGCCCGCACTCATCTTCGAAGGAGGCAAGACCTATCAGCTGCGCTACACCTACTACACCACCAACTGGGTTACGCCCGACACCTATGAGGAGGTGATGGAGAAGATGGACGTGCGCTACGGACAGCAGACATCGCCCGCCACTCTCACCACAGTGGTGCGCGACCTCGGTCAATTCCACACCGCTTCGGCCACATATCTCTACGGACGCGACAACTTCAAGCCTGCCGACGGCGACGGATATGTGGCGTTCCGCGTGTATTCGGAAAAGAACCACGGGCAAGTTTTCCTCAAAGACGTCACCATACGCGAATACAGTGCCACCGACCTGAGCGCGGCTGCACTCACGGGATCGGCCACAGCCAACTGCGGAGTGAGCCAGACATTCACCGTGACGGTGTCTAACGAAGGCTCGGCCACGGTGGATGGCTACAAGGTGCAACTCGTGGATGCCGACAGCGGAAGCGTACTTGCCGAGGCTGCGGGCACGGCAGTGGGCAAAGACAAGACGGTGGATGTGCCCGTGGTGTGGACACCCACCGCCGAAGGCACGCTGAATATAACGGCAAAGGTGGTGCTCGACGGCGACACATATCCCGACGACAACACCCTGGCCACGCCCAAGAAAGTGTCGGTGGCCGCCGCCGATGCCGACAAATGGGTGACGCTCGGCACCGACGACACCTACGGATGGCTCATGCCTTTCTATCTGTTCGACCGCTATTCGCAGAGCCAGAGCATATATCTCGACCGCGAAATGCAGAAGAAAAACGTGGCCATAACCGGGCTGAGGCTCACCTATGACGGCGAGTCGGATGCCACCTACACCTTCCCGGCACAGATTTCGATGAAGCACACGGCACTCTCGTCGATGGAACGCGAGGACAACATATACTACGGAATGTTCGACAATTCGGGATGGACAACCGTGTATGACGGTGACATCACAGTGGGAGGCAAAGGCAACGGACTTGAGCTCGACGTGCGTTTCGACACGCCGTTCAACTACACCACGGGCAACGTGGCCATACGCTTCATAGCCAAGGAGCGCGACGAGACCATAACCGAGAACCATCCGCTGTGGCATTTTACCGAAACTACGGGCGACCGCCGCTACTCCTACTACCGCGAAAACTCGGCAGAGATTACCGCCGACAACATATTCACGTCTGAATACGTGCCCTACATCATGCTGAGCTACACCGGCGGCGACGGTACGGGCATTGCAAACACCGCCATCGACGGCGTGGCATGGACACTCGGCGGCGGCCAACTGCGCCTCACGCACAAGGCCGATAGCATAGCCCTCTACACCGCCCAAGGCTCGCTCGCGGCACAGGCTGCCAATGCCGACTGCCTCGCGGTGGGTTCGCTACCTCGCGGCGTGTATGTGCTCCGCATAGCTAACGGTGGCGGCACATCGGCACACAAGATAGTTCTGCCGTAATGGCGGCGGCATGCACTGCCGCCACAAGGCAAAACAAGATAAAGAAAAGAAACATAGAATCACAGTCATTAATTTTAAAAAGAAAAGGGATTATGAAGAAATCTTATCTCCTTCAGCTTCTTGTTGCGTGTGCAGTGGCCATGCCCGCAAGCGCGCAGAAGCTCGCCTTCCCGAAAAGGGCCGAGGCGAAACAGTTGCCGGCAGCCGTGACGCAGCAGCCTTTGCGCGTGCCTACGGCCATCGACGACAAGACAGCAGGGGTTACGGCCTATGCCGGAGAGCTCTACGCTTCCGACAGAAAGCGTGGCTGGATAAATTTCACCACGGGCGACCCATGGAACAGCATGAACAGGCTTAGCACCTTCGTCGAGGAAGACCTCTACCAGATTTCCGGTCTGCGTGCCGGAGCATGGACCGGCGAGAAATACTACGGCCTCTACGACAAAATCTACACGTTCCTTGAGCAACCGTGGTTCTTCGGCGAAATTGACACCAAGACCGGCGTGGCCGACACCATCTACAAATACAGCGACGCCGAAATCAACGCGTGGAAGATAATCTATGAAATGGCCTACGACCATTCCACAGGCACGATGTATGCTCTCGGACAGAACACCGAAGACTCCTCTCAGGCTCTGAGTGACCTCTACACCTGCAACATGGCCACTGGCAAGTTTGAGCTTCTCACCACGCTCGACGCCATCTACTACAACATCGCGTTCGACTACGACGGTCGTCTCTACGGAGTGCGCCCCTATGCAGACGAAGACGATGAGACGGGCACGGTGATAGGATCGGAACTTGTGCGCTTCAACAGTTCGTTCGAGCCCGAGAAAGTGGTGGAGTGCAAGAAAGACGGAGGCTCCTACAAGATGGGAGGCTACGGTTCGATGGCGTTCGACTACTCCACGGGTGAGCTTTACTGGGCTACGCTTTCGAGCAACTACACCACACTCTACAAGCTCGACACCGCCACAGGAACAATGACACACTGCGGTTCGCTGCCCGCAATGACGCAGATTACCGGCATGTACATACCTTATGTCACTGCCGACTCGCGCAAGGCTGCAGCCCGTGTGGCATCGCTCGATGCACACGCCGACTACAAGGGCGCGTTTGTTGACACCGTGAAATGGGTGAACCCGTCGAAGGCTTGGGACGGAACGGCTCTCTCTGAGCTCGCCCAGGTGAAGGTCTACCGCAAGAAGGCAGGCGCAGGCTTCGCCGAAAGTTCGGCACAGATGATGTCGGAGGCGCAGTCAGACCTCGTGGCAACACTCGATGCCAGCGGCAAAGTGGGGCAGGCAATGTCGTGGGTTGACAACTCGCCCGTAAACGGCATCAATACCTATTATGTAGTGCCCTGCCGTGTGAGCGGCGAGAACGGAGTGCCCGACAGCATCCGCTGCTATGTGGGCAGCGACGTTCCGGCAGCTCCCACCGACGTGAAGATTGCCGTGAAGGGCGAAGGCATAGAGCTTTCGTGGGCAGCTCCCACCGCAAGCAAGCACAACGCCTACGTTGACTCACCCAACCTTACTTATGTTGTTACGCGCCGTCCCGACAACGTTGTCGTGGCCGACGGCACCAAGGCTACATCGCTCACCGACAACAACATTGGCTACTACAACAAGTATTACTACACCATCGAGGCCGTGAACGCTGCCGGAAAGGGCGTTACCGCCACATCAGACAAGGTGTTCCAGGGCAAGGATCTCGACGTGCCGGTTGACTTGGCATTCGGTTCGCAGGACGAATTCGACCGTTGGACAACATCAGCGGGCGAGGGCGGACGCAGCGAATTCCAGTTCGGCGGCGCATGGAACGACGATTCTGAGTGCGCAATGCTCTACAGCGAGAGCAGCAACGAGGCCAATGCATGGATGTTCTCTGCCCCCATCAAGCTCAAGGCCGGCACTACCTATCGCTTCAACACACGCGTAGGTGCCGACTATGTGAAGACCGAGTATTCCTACACCATGACTTTGGGCAAGGCCGCAACGGTTGAGGCTCAGAACATAGTGATGTTTGCCGACTCGTTCATCGTGAGCCCCGACTACTACTACAAGCAGTCCTACGAGTTCACTTATACCCCCACCGAGAGTGCCACCTATTATTATGGCTTCAACGTTGCGGGCGACACCGGCTACAACATCTACCGTCTCTACGGTGTGACAATCAACGAGGTAAAGGGCAACGACCTCTCGGCTGTGAGCATGACAGGCTCTGCCGATGCAGTGGCCAACGCCGACAACAAGGTGAAGGTTACGGTGCGCAACCTCGGAAAGAACGCCCAGAGCAAGTATTCGGTGCGCATCTACTGCAAGGGTGACGACGGCGACGTGCTCGTGGGAGAAACCACCGACGTGCCGACACTCGCTGCCGGCGAGTCAGCCGTGGTTGACATGACATTCAAACCCACCCGCGAGGGCGACCTGCAGTTCTATGCCGCCACCGCACTTAGCGGCGACGAGAATACCGCCAACGACAGCTGCGAGCCCATGACAATACATGTTGAGGACTCGGGCTCGGCTACTTGGACCAACCTCATCACCGACGAGAGCACCGAAGGACAGGATTCACACACTCCGTTCCAGCTCTACAGCACACACGATGTAACCGAAAGCATCTACCTTGCCAACGAGTTTGGCGTTGATGCCAATATGGACATCCTGCGCATAGGCTACGAGTATGAGGGAAGCAGCAGCATCTCTGAGCATCTCGATGGCGGCGACGTGGTGATTTACATGGCCAACGTAGACCGCAACAAATACACCTACGACAGCGACGACGACGGCAACTCATGGATAACACCCACTCCGCTCGCCGAAATGACAAAGGTGTATGAAGGCACAGTAGGCTTCGACCAGGGCCATAACATGGTTTCGTTTGACCTCGACAAGAAGTTCACCTATCAGAAAGGCAAGAACCTCGCCATACGCATCTACCGCGACGGAACACTGCCGAAGGGCCTCTTCTTCCCGGTATTGTTCCGTAGCTACAACCTCGGCGGCACCGACCGCTCTTGCAGCTACTCCGAGAAAGCCGAGTATGAAAAGCTCAACATGTGGGCCTACGACGCAGTGCCCGTGCTCTACCTCGCACTCGAGAAAGCGACAGTGGGCATCAACAACGTTGTAATCGGCGGCACATCGGCACGCTACGACGCACTCAACGGACAGCTCGTTCTTGCAGCCGACGTTGTGAAGGCCACGGTGTTCGACATCAGCGGCAAGCAGCTCCGCACGTTCGACGCTTCCGGCGCCAAGCGTTTCGCCGCATCTCTGCCCGCAGGCTTCTACATCGTGCGCACCACGACTGCCGACGGCAAGACCGCAAGCACCAAACTTAACATCCGCAAGTAATGAAAACAATAGGCAAAATCATGTTTGCCTTGACACTCACAGGCCTTCCCTTCGGGGGAGGCTTGTTTGGTCAAGAAACCGCAAACCAATTCACATTCCCGGAAGTTTCGGCACAGGCTCCTTTGCGTGTAGCCGACGATTCGGAACTGTTCACTTTGGGCTACTGCGTAAACACCTTCGCCAACCAGTTGGGTTTCGGCTGGCAACGCGATGAAGGCGACCATCAGCAGCACACACTCAACGCCGCCATTTACCTGCCGGCAAGCCTTCTCAAGAAATACGAGGGCGACAAGATAGAATACATTGACTTCGGTCTTGCGCAGAAATTCGGCTCTTTGGCCACGGTGTTCGTCACCGAGGAACTCACGGGCCGACCGCTTGCCACCGGCACCTCCACCTCTTTCGAGGAGGGATGGAACCGCGTGAAGCTCTCGTCGCCGGTGACAATCAGCGGCACAAAAGACCTGTATGTGGGCGTGTCGGTGCTTTTCGGTGCCGACGAAACCGGTTGGGGACTGGCCTACGACAACGTGGCCAACGGCGTGTCGGGCCGCAACTGGTATGGCATAGACAACCAGTGGTTTAAGCTCATGGTAGATCGCGTGCCCTTTAACTTCTGTGTGCGCGCCATACTTTCGGGCGACAATGTTCCCGAAAGCGACGTCTCGGTTGTTGACGTGGCCGTGGACAATAGCTACCAGGAGCAGAACCAACCGTGGACTGCCACGCTCACCGTGCGCAACAACGGCAGCAAACCCGTCACATCGCTCGATGTCCAGGCATCGGTAGGCGGCAAAATCATGAGCGAAACATCTGCCGACGACGATTTCGAGATTGCTCCCGGCGAAATGGGCAAGGTGACGGTGCCCGGCATCAAAGTGTCTTCCGAAGGCGACTGCGTGGTTACGCTCACTGTGACCAAGGCCAACGGGACTGACGACTCCGACCTCTCCGACAACAGCATAAACACTGCTATCTACTCCTACCATGAGGGAACGGAGCCCGGAGTGCCCAACATCCTCTTCGAACAGTTCATCTCCGAGAACTACGACGAGGCCATGAAGGCCGACTCTCTCTATGCCACCGTGGCCGACCGGAGGCAGGACATCGTGTGGGTGAAGCACCACATGGCCTACCGCAACGTGACCGACCAGTTTGTAAACTCCGAGGAAGAACCTTATCTCGAACTCTATAGCGACGGCAAGAGGTTCGTTCCGGCCGTCTGCGCCAACCGACTCCCGTTCTCGGGGCAGGAAGATGCAGGTCCGGCCTACTTCGTTGCCGACGGCGAGAGCCTTGAAGGCATGATTAATGGAGCACTCTCCGTGCCCTCGTTCGTAAACCTTTCTGTCACGGCCACACCTTCGTCCGACGGCACGAGCGTGCACGCCGAAATCACCGGCCGCGCCGGAACAAACAGTTTGCAGCAGCAAACCGACCTGCGCCTTACCACTTGGCTCGTGGAGGATAGCATCGAGAGCGACGAACAGAGCGGTATTGAGGTGTATGTGCAGAACGGAGTGCTGCGCCGGGTGGTAAGCTCCGACGCATGGGGCGACAAGCTCGACATAAGCAACTACGACTTCTCGCAATCGTTCGACATCCTCGTTCATCCGAGCTGGAACGCAAAGAATATGCGCGTCGTGGCCTTCGTCAACAACTACAACGACTCGCCTTTCCGCCGCATTGTCTACAACTCGGCACAGGGCTACTGCACTACGCGCACAGCCATAAGCAACGTTACCACTGGCAAGCGCACCGCCCGTGCCGCCTATGTGGCCGGACGCATTGTGGCCAGCGAGGGATATGCAGTTGACGGAGTGTTCGACGTGTCGGGACGTCAAGTGTCCGGCCGTTCGCTCACACCCGGCATCTATGTGGTGCGCCTCACCGACGGACACCACACCGTGAGCCAGAAACTGTCGGTAAGCAAATGACCGCAGCGCGGTCTTGACACCGATATACAATAAACAGATAGCCCCGGCACCGCGACGGTTTAACAACCGCAGTGCCGAGGCTTTTTTGTTGCCGCATGATGGGGCGTTGGCAAAGCCCCACCCATGCGCTCGCCGCAGCATCGCGACACTGTGCCGTGGGTGTCAGAAATTCAATTTTTGCAGCCGCAGGGCGGCAGAAACAAACACAAGCGATGTTTTATGTGTATTTATTGAAACTTTTTTCAAACGTTCGCGATTTTTTTCATAACTTTGCCCGAAATCGTGCGCACGGCACACATCGCTTGTGCCGACACTGGCATAAACACCACTCTCTCAATCGGGAACAACGGGTACGGAGGCCCAGCGCGGCATCACCCGCAAATCAATAATAAACCATACCACAATGAAAAAATTCTATCTTCTCATCACTGCACTGTGCATCGTGGCCCTCACGGCAGGAGCACAGGCCAAGAAGACCGTGTCGTGGGGCTACTGCGACGGCAGCATCCAAGGCAACTTCGGCGACAAAACCGCTGCAAAGGGAGCCATTTACATCCCGGCCGAAGTGGCACAGCTCTATAAAGGAGCCGTAGTGAGCGGCGTGCGCATAGGTCTGGCGGCCGCCACGTCAAACGTAAAGGTGTTTGCAACAAAGAGCCTCGACGACACCGAGACATACTCCGGCTCGCAGGCCACCGCCTATGCGGGCATGAAAATTGTGTCGCTCAACAAGAACTTCACTATCGACGGCGAAGGATTCTATGTGGGATATTCCTACGACGGTGAGGGCTGCGCCCTCGGAAAGTCGCGCGAATACTCCGAAAACGGATGCTGGGCCGACCTCGGCGACGGCTGGCACGACTACGCTACTGACAGCAAATACCGCGCTTCGGCACTCTCCATACAGGCACGCATCTACGGTGCCGACATGCCGAAAGACCTCGGCCTAATGACACTCGACAACGTTTACTCGGCAGCCAACGCCCCGTTCAACATCACCGGCACGGTGATGAGCTACTCGCCGTCGCTCATCACGAGCTACACTTTGGCCTACAGCATCGACGGTGCAGCCGAGCAGACAGCCGACTTCACCATGTCTATGGGCTCGGGAGTGGAGAAATCGTTCAGCATAACCCACCCAGGAGTGGCCGCAGGCGGCAGCCACAGCATCTCGGTGCGCGTGGTGTCGGTGAACGGCGAGGCCGACCCCTACGACGGAAACAACCATGCCACCGCAACGCTGAGCATAGCCAGCAAGCAGCCCAAATACCGCATGGTGGCCGAGGAAGGCACAGGCATCTGGTGCCAATACTGCCCTATGGGCATCGTGGGCTTCGAGGCGATGTATGAAAATCATCCCGATGCCTTCGTGGGCATAGCCGTACACAAGGAAGAAGACACCTACGGCTATGGCGAACTTAACTGCAATTCCTACTCGCCGCTGTCGTTCTCGGGCTATCCCAACTGCTACGTCAACCGCGACCCGGCGCAATATTTCACCCCGTCGGCAGCCAACCTCGAGAGCGTCTACAACGAAACCAAGGAAGACGTGCGCCTCGGAGGCGTTGAAGTGGCTTCCGAATTTGTCAACGGCAAGACACAAATCAACGCCACGGCCACGGCAACATTCATGACCGACATCGACAATCCCAACTACCGCATAGGCTTCGTGCTCACCGAAAACGAGGTGAGCGGCTACTATCAGACCAACGGATATGCCGGCGGCCGCTACGGAACGTGCGGAGGATGGGAAAACTATCCGGCCTCTGTTTCGGTAAACCTCGAGCATGTGGCACGCCTCATCGTGGGCTACAACGGCATTGAGGGCAGCATACCCGACAACGTAAAGGCCGACGTTCCCGTAACGTTCACCCAGCTTCTCGACGTTCCTTCCAACGTGCAGAACGCCGACAACCTTCAGGTGATAGCCTTGCTCTACAATACACGCACCGGACTCATAGAGAATGCAGCCGAAGCCAAGGTGGGCAACAACTCCGAAGCGACGGCCATTGCCGACACCCACGATGCCCCGGCACCCGGCGTGCGCGTTGTTGACGGACGTATTGTGGCCGACAACTTCAACGGCACACTGCGCGTCTACACCACCGATGGCAAGCAAGTGCAGGCTTCGCGCCTCGCCCACGGCATCTACATCGTTAAGGGCACCGACGGCACACGCACCTTCGTGAAGCGCATAGCGTTGTAAGAAACCTACTTCTCAGGGCGGCAGGGCGGCCACATTTGGTGCGCCGTGCCGCCTTCGTCACCGACAAAACAATTCACACCTTATATTTTTATGAAAAGATTTTTCTTCGCAATCATTATGATGGTGGCCGCCGTTACGGCCTCCCTCGCAGCCACGCCCTTCACCTATTGGGGCTACTGCGACAAGAACATCGCGGGCGAATACAGCTCGATGGCCTACGGAAAGGCCGCAATCTACATCCCGGCCGAGGTGGCACAGAAATATGTGGGCCACCAGGTTACGGGCGTGCGCGTGGGTCTTGCCGACGCAACAACATCGCTCAGCGTATTCGTCAAGACCAGTCTCGACGGCAACGACGTTGCCTCGCAGCAGGCCGAAACCAACTCTAAGGGTTGGAACATTGTGCGTTTCGACAATGCCTACACCATTACTGGCGAAGGCTTCTACGTGGGCTACGAGTTCTCGGGCTCCACTACGGCCCTGGGTTGCTCTTTGGTGCGCAGCCAATATGCCAACTACACCAACGACGGCAGCGGATGGGTTGACAACAGTGCCGATGCTTCCAACCCCGACAAGGCTCTGTCTATATGGGCACGCATCGAGGGCGAAGACCTTCCCGTTGACCTTGGCCTCATAGAGGTGAACGACATAGCCGTGAAGGGCGGACTGCCGTTCACGATAAAGGGCCGCGTTATGAACCTCTCGGCCTCTAAGGTGGATAGCTACCGTCTGGGCTACAGCATCGACGGTGGTACCGAAGAATATGCCGACATCGACGCTTCGCTGGCTGCACGCAGCGAGGGCGAGTTCAACATTGAGCATGCCGCGCTCGAAGCAAGCGGCAAGCACACCCTCAAGGTGCGCATAGTTTCGGCCGACGGCGAGGCCGATGCCTATGAAGGCAACAACAGTCGCGAGGCACGTCTGCTCATGTCGAGCGTCTCGGCAGTCAAGCGTGTGGTCATGGAGGAATACACCGGCCTCTACTGCGGCTACTGTCCGCGCGGCATCGTGGGCATAGAAACGATGCTCGAACGCTATCCCGACAATTTCATTGCCGTGGCCAAGCATTGCTACTCATACACTCCCGACGAGCTGAAAAGCCCCACCTACGACTATGAGATAAGCGGCGGATTTCCAAAGTGCATCATCGACCGCCGTTGGCAGTGCGACCCGGGACCGTCAAACGTGTCGGGCTATGTGCTCGGAGCCAAGAACCAGGGCACCGTTGTGGGCCTGGATGCCGACGCAGCCTTCACCTCTGAGGAGTCTACTCAGGTGAGCGTCGATGCCATTGCACAGTTCCTCGTAGATAAGAGCAACGCCAACTACCGCTTTGCCTTCGCGCTCATTGAGAACGATGTATATCAGCCCGACGGCACCAAATACACCCAGGCAAACAGCTACGCTGGCAAGTCCACCGAAATGGGCGGTTTCGAAAGCCTTCCCTCCAAGGCTCCTATAGTGCTGCAGCATGTGGCACGCTCGGGCTATCATGTAAAGGACGGCATCGAGGGCAGCATCCCTACAAGCGTAAGCTCGAGCTATCCCGTGAGCTACCGCGTCACGCTCGACGTGCCTTCAACTGTGAACAAGCCTGAAAACCTGCGTCTCATTGTCTATATTCTCGACAAGTCTACCGGCTACATCGAGAATGCCTGCGATGTAGCCATAAAGGCTGGATCGGGCACGGGTATCTCCGAGACGCGTGCAACTGTCGCTCCCGACCTCACCGTAGTTGACGGACGCATCGTTGCCGAGGGCTTCGACGGACAGCTCTCCATATATTCTGCCGACGGCACTCAGGTGGCCAACGGCACGCTCCGCCACGGCGTTTATGTGGTGAAGGGCACAAGTGGCAAGAGCAAGTTCGTGAAGAAGATTGCACTCTGACGCTTCCTGTACTACCAAAACATAAGCGGGCGCACCTTTGAGGTGCGCCCGCTTTGCGTTAATGTGGCTTGTATGCTGTTGTCGGCATCACACTATTGGCAGTGAGATTCCGTTTATTTTCTGGTAGATGTCGAGCGCGAAAATGTCGGTCATGCCGCTTATGAAGTCGATGACGGCCATGACGCGCGTCTCGAGGTCGTCGCTGTTTATTTCATACTGGTTGCTGAACCGCTTGCGCAGCTGCTCCGAATGGTATTTCTCGGGGCTTGCCGCCGCCTCCACGAGCGACTGCAGCAGCGTTTCCATAATCTTGTATCCGCTCAGTTCCACGTCGAGCACCGGCTTCGAGTTGTATATCTTCTCGCAGCTCACGGCGGCGCAGCGGTTGTAGGCCGCAGCCACGCCGGGGTTGATGTGGCGCATGAGGCTGCCCTGAAGCATGCCTTCGAGTATCTCGCCCTCATGCTCAACAAACGCCTTGGCGCACTCCTTCTCAAGCCGTCCAATGGCGCAGGCGCGCATATACACCACTTTCTCGTTGTCGTCGGTTATGCCCTCGTCGTCGATGCGGCGCAGTATGCGGCGTTGGGTGTCGTTGTCGAAGAAGCCCAAGAGCAGTTCGGATGTCTCGGCAAACGAGAGTATGCGCAGCTTGTGCGCATCCTCTATGTCCATTATTTCATAGCAGATGTCGTCGGCGGCCTCCACGAGATACACCAGCGGATGGCGCGCGTAGGCCACCGGTTCGCCGTCGGCCGAGAGGCGTGCGATGCCCAGGTCGTCGGCTATGCGGCGGTAGTAGGGCTCTTCGAAGCAGAAGAAGCCGAACTTGCCGTGCTTGCCTGCCCGCAGACTGGAGTGCGGATATTTCACTATTGAGGCCAGTGTGGAGTAGGTCATTACGAATCCGCCCTCGCGCCGACCGTGGAAACGGTGGGTGAGTATGCGGAAGGCGTTGGCGTTGCCCTCGAAGTGGGTGAGGTTGTCCCACAGTTCGGGGCGCAGGCGCGGCTTTAGCCGCAGTCCGTCGCCCTCGGCAAAGAATGCCTGTATGGCTTTTTCGCCCGAGTGGCCGAACGGCGGGTTGCCCATGTCGTGGGCCAGGCACGCCGCGCTCACTATCGTGCCTATCTCCTCAAACAGCGTGCCCGTGAGCTCGGGGTGGCGCGCTTTGAGTGCGGTGGCCACGTCGTTGCCCAGCGACATGCCCACGCTTGCCACCTCGAGCGAGTGGGTGAGGCGGTTGTGCACGAATATGCTTCCCGGTAGCGGGAACACCTGCGTCTTGTTCTGCAGCCGTCGGAACGGTGCCGAAAAGATGAGCCTGTCGTAGTCGCGCTTGAATTCGGAGCGGTCGTCGTGTCTCTCGGGATGCCGTTCTTCCTGCCCGAAGCGCTTGTTTGATATGAGTTGTTGCCAGTTCATTGGTGTATGGTGTTGTGCCGCAGCGTGCGGCGTTGTTGCGTGTGGCTTGTTTTTTTGGGCAAAGTTAGGCATAATCTGCAACAAAAGGTGCGTTTCGTGGCCGAAAATCATGTCATCATGCCCAAACCATTGTTGCTGCCTCGTGCGGCCGTCGGGGCCGAGCATGCAAAAGGGGCCGCACCGTTTGAGTTTCACTCGCGGTGCGGCCCCTTGTTGTTAGGCTATTGGCTCAGCTTATTTCAGCTTGGTGTAGCCATATTTTGCGTTGTCGCCGAGCTCTTCCTCGATGCGGATGAGCTGGTTGTACTTGGCCATACGGTCGGTGCGGCTGAGCGAACCGGTCTTGATCTGGCCAGAGTTTGTAGCAACGGCGATGTCGGCAATCGTTGTGTCCTCGGTCTCGCCCGAACGGTGAGAGGTAACGGTTGTGTAGCCGTGACGGTGAGCCATCTCGATAGCGTCGAGAGTCTCGGTGAGCGAACCAATCTGGTTAACCTTGATGAGGATAGAGTTGGCAGCACCCATCTTGATGCCCTTCTCCAGGAACTTCACGTTGGTAACGAACAGGTCGTCGCCCACGAGCTGGCAACGGTCGCCGATGGCGGCTGTCAGCTTCACCCAGTTGTCCCAGTCGTTCTCGTCGAGACCGTCCTCGATAGAGTCGATAGGATACTTGGTGATGAGCTCCTCGAGATACTTAATCTGCTCCTCGGCTGTGAGCTTCTTGCCGTTGGGATCCTTCGGCATGCCGCTCTTGAGCTGACGGTAGTCGTAGAACCACTCGCCGTTCTCGCATGTAGCGAACTCGCTGGCGGCGCAGTCCATAGCAATCTTCACGTCCTTGCCCGGCTCGTAGCCAGCGTCCTTGATGGCCTGGCAGATGCTTTCGAGAGCATCCTCGATGCCGTCGAGTGCAGGAGCGAAACCACCCTCGTCGCCTACAGCGGTAGAGAGGCCGCGCTTTTTCAGCAGTTTGGCAAGTGCGTGGAACACCTCGGCACCCATACGGATAGCCTCACGCTCGTTGGGAGCGCCTACCGGGCGAATCATGAACTCCTGGAAAGCGATGGGAGCGTCAGAGTGAGCACCACCGTTGATGATGTTCATCATAGGAACGGGCAGAGTGTAGGTGTTGCTTCCGCCGATGTAGCGGTAGAGGGGGATGTTGAGTGCCTGGGCAGCGGTGTGTGCCACTGCGAGAGAAACGCCGAGGATGGCGTTGGCGCCGAGCTTGCTCTTTGTGGGAGTGCCGTCGAGAGCGAGCATCTTGCGGTCGATGGCGCGCTGGTTGAGCACGCAGTCGCCCTTCAGTGCGGGAGCGATGATGTTGTTGACATTCTCAACTGCCTTGAGAGTGCCCTTGCCGCCGTAACGCTGCTTGTCGCCGTCGCGGAGCTCGAGAGCCTCGTTCTCGCCGGTAGATGCGCCCGAGGGAACGCTTGCGCGGCCGATAACGCCGTTGTCGAGGGTTACTTCCACTTCAACTGTCGGGTTTCCTCTTGAGTCGAGGATTTCTCTTGCATGAACTTTTTCGATTAACATAATGATATACTTTATATTGGTTTAGTGATTATATCCTGTGTTCGGCCGCGCGTGTTCGGCCCTTCTTTGTCTTGTCGCGGGAATGCCGTTGTGTCGGCATGCGGCACGCACTGTCATTCCAAATGCAAAGATAATGCCAAAAGTTGAATTATCGTTGTCTTGCAGACAGTTTGTTGCCCGGCGTGAGGCATTTTTTCTCTTTTATTCACATTTCGCCCGTTGTGTGGCCCACGCGGCTTCTGACGCTTTGTCATAAGCCCCCGTGGCAGTGGCGCGGCGCATTGGTTCCGGGTGGGTTTGGTCTTGCCGGCGGCGTGCGGCAGATGCGGTGCGTGTGTGCCGCATGCGCTGCACGCGTGTGCACCATATGAAGCACGCCCGGCGAAAGATTATTTTGCGTCGGCTCCGGGGCTTGTGCCGAACTCGTCCTTATAGCATTTGTTGAAGTAGGAGGGCGACGAGAAGCCCACGGCATAGGCTATCTCGGCTATGGTGCCCGTGCCTGCCTCTATCATGCGGCGTGCCTTAGCGAGCCGGGCTTTGCGCAGCAGCTCCACGGGCGACTGTCCGGTGAGTGCCTTCACCTTGCGGTAGAGCTGCACGCGGCTCAATCCTATCTCCTCGCCTATGCGTTCCACCGAGAAATCGGAGTCGCCGAGGTTCTGCTTTATTATGTCGCGCAGGCGGCACACGAATGCTTGGTCGCGCGGGGTGAGCTTCTCCTCGTCGTCTTTTGCGGCGTTGTCTCCGGCAAACAGTCGGCGCAGCAGTCGGCGCGAACTGAGCAGGTTGTCAACGCGTGCGAGCAGGGTGGCGGCCGTGAAGGGTTTGGTTATGTAGGAGTCGGCACCGCAGCCGTAGCCTTCGGCGCGCTGTTCGTCGAGCGAACGGGCGGTGAGCAGCACCACGGGAATGTGCGATGTGGCTGTGTCGTCCTTGAGCTGGCGGCAGAATTCGAGCCCGTCAACGCCGGGCATCATCACGTCGCTCACCACTATCTGCGGCACTAGGCGGCGGGCTTCGGACATGCCCTGCGCGCCGTCGTGGGCTTCGGCCACGTTGTAACGCGGCTCGAGAATGGAGCGCAGATAGGTGCGCATGCCACTGTTGTCGTCGATTATGAGCACGAGCGGGCGGTCGTCGTCGGCTTCACCGTCGCCCGTCACCACGGCGGCACGCTGCCGTGCCGCGTCGTCGGCAGGCAGACAGTAGTCTGATGCGAGTGACGCGTCGTTGTCGATGTGCCGCTGCGTGTCGGCTGCCGGGTTGTAGCCGGGCTGTTCGGAGGGTATGTCAACGCTGAACACCGACCCGCGGCCCACCTCGCTTTCGGCGCGTGCCGTGCCGTGGTGCAGCTCGGCATAGGCGCGCACAAGCGCGAGTCCGATGCCCGTGCCGCCCACTGCGCCGTTGGCCTGATAGAACCGCTCAAACAGATGCGGCACCGACTGCGCGTCAATGCCGCATCCGGTGTCGGCCACAGCAATGGTGAAATGGCCGTCGGTCATTGTGAGGCGTGTGGTGACGGAGCCTCCGCGCGGCGTGTATTTCAGGGCGTTGCTCATGAGGTTGAAGTATATGTGCGAGAGCTTCTCGCGGTCGGCAATCACCGTAGAGCCGGGCGTGCCTTGCGCGGGAATGTCGGTGTGTAGCACTATGCCGGCACGCTGCGCCACGGTCATGAAGTCGGCTGCCCATTCGGCGAGCTCTCGGCAGATGTCGAAGCGGTTAAGTGTGAGTTTCTCCTTGCCGTTCTGCACCTTGCGAAAATCGAGTATCTCGCCCACGAGGCGTGTGAGTATGCGGGCGTTGCGTGCCACCATCTCCACCATGCCCCGTTGTCGTCCGGTCACTTTGCCGTCGGCGAGCAGCTGCTCGGCAGGCCCGGCTATGAGCGTGAGCGGCGTGCGCAGTTCGTGCGACACGTTGGTGAAGAAGCGCAGCTGGTTTTGCGTCATGTGCTCCATCTCACCTGTCATCTTCTTCTGTTGCTCCATGCTCTGACGCAGCTGGCGGTTGTAGCGTGTCTTGCCCACATAGGCCATGATGGCAAACGCGCAGGTGGTGACGAGCAGAATGACGGCTATGAGGAGCACGAGCAGATATATGCGTTGGGTGTTGAATGCCGAGTTGGCGCGGTCAACGCGGTTGACGAGTGCCGAGAGATGGTCTTGCTGGCGCACCGTCTCGTCGTTCTGCATGAGCAGCATGTTGGCGTTGTCGTGCGTTACGAGTGCCGACGATAGCTGGTTGTCGCGGCGGTAGGGTTTGCCGGTGAGTATGTTGACGGCCAACTGCATCACCTCGTCGCCGCGTGTGGGGTAGATGTATGATGCCATGAGCACCCCGTCGCGCACGAGCTGCATGCCGCCGCCGGGCTGAGGCATGGCGTCGATGCCGCAGAACTTAATGGTGCGCACGTCGATGCCGTGGCGTTGCACGGCCTTGCGCGCGCCCATTGCCATGCGGTCGTTGTGGGCAAACACATGGTCGAAGGCTGGGTGGGGTGCAGAGAGCAGCGAGTCCATGGCGCGGTAGCCGCCCTGCTCGGTCCAGTCGGCCTCTGCCCGTGCCACTATGTCAAACCCCTCTCGGCTCGTGGCAACGCTGTCGAACCCGCCGCCGCGGGCTATCGCGGGCGACGACGAGCTGAGGCCGCATATCTCGACAACGCGTGCCTTGCCGCCGCTCTCGGCTGCTATGCACTCGGCTATGCCCTTGCCCATGGCGCGGTTGTCGGCACCTATGTAGGCGGTGTATTTGTTGGAGTGGGTGCGCCGGTCGAAGATGACAACGGGAATGCCCTTGTCGTAGGCGCGGTCGATGGCTTTTGAAATCGTGACTTGGCCGGGGGCCACGATGAGCAGGTCAACCTTCTCGTCGACGAAACGGTTTATCTGCTCGGTCTGCAGGTTGACATCGTCGTAGGCCGACGATATGCGTAGGTCGATATTGTTGTAGTAATAGGCGGCTATGCGCATCTCGCGGTTGAGCTTGTCGCGCCACACGTCTTCGCTGCATTGCGACACTCCCACGACAAAGCGGCGGGGGCGTTGCGTGCACGAGGTAAGGGCGAGCAAGGCAAAGAGGCACGCCATGGTGGCGTGTAGGTGTATGCTGTTTCTTGTCAAAAGGTTCATGGGCTGGTGTCGTTACTGAAAACCGCACACCGTAGGCGCAGTTTCTTGTGTTACAAAGTTATGTAAAAACGTCGTATTGGGCAAGTTTTTTGCTCTGCAACCTGCCCGTAGCGGTTGAAAAACCGCTTGTTGGGGTGGCTTGTCGCGACAAATTGCTAACTTTGCATGCGCGGAAGCATACCTATGCACCGTCGGTGCGGATGTTTGCCGCACTGCATTGCAATCAACTTGAAGATATGATGGAAAATGAATTGAAACATGCCGGAAACGTGCGAGAGACTTTTGAAGGCCACGGTTTCCGCGCGGCTCTGTTCGATTTCGACGGTGTGCTGATGGACACCGAGGGGCAGTATACCAGGTTTTGGAACGAAGTTGCGCGCTCGCTCGTGCCCTGCGACAATTTCGCGCAAATGGTGAAGGGGCAGACTCTCGCCGAGATTATCGACAAATATTTCGCCGGACGCGACAGCGACAGGGAGCGCATGGTGGAGCTGCTCAACCAGTTTGAGCGCGACATCGACTATAGCTACATAGCCGGGGCGCGCGAATTTGTTGAGAAACTTAAAGCTGAAGGGGTGCTTACGGCCGTTGTTACGAGTTCTAACGTGCCGAAAATGGAGAATGTCTACCGCACGCACCCTGAATTTGCAGGGCTTTTCGACGCCATTCTCACAAGCGAAGACTTCGGCAAGAGCAAGCCCGCTCCCGACTGTTACCTTGCTGCCATGAAGCGGTTGGGCGTTGAGGCGGCCCAGTGTGCCGTGTTTGAGGACTCGCTGCACGGGCTTGTCTCGGGACGCGACTCGGGCGCGTTTGTCGTGGGGCTGGCCACCACCAATCCGCGCGAAGCCATTGCCGGCAAGGCCGACATCGTAATCGACGACTTCACCCAACTGCTATCGTGAAATAGGCATTGGTGTCTCTTATAAATTTAATGCCACCAAGAGCAAATACAAGGGTAC
This sequence comes from Dysosmobacter segnis, assembly GCA_963602915.1. Taxonomy (GTDB): domain Bacteria; phylum Bacteroidota; class Bacteroidia; order Bacteroidales; family Bacteroidaceae; genus Prevotella. The sequence continues at coordinate 22,516 of CAVCLB010000038.1, forward strand.
GGGTGCCGGTAATGCGGAGAAGAAATAACTTCAGGGCCATAATCGTTATTTTTTTACGCTTTATTCCACTACCCAGTCGGTGATGTTCCCCTGAGTGGAGTCGAAATTGATGCCCACCTTCGTCACGGGTTTGCCGCAGAGGGCGAAGCGCTGGGCGTAGTTCTTGAGGTTGATTTGCTGCATGG
>CAVCLB010000039.1:0-22546 GCA_963602915.1 Dysosmobacter segnis
TAGGAGAGTCGAACTCCTCTTTAGAGAATGAAAATCTCTCGTCCTAACCGATAGACGAAGGGACCAATACCAATTGCATTTTTGCGGATGCAAAGGTACTGCTTTTTATGTTTCCCTCCAAATTTTAAACGATTTATTTTCGCATAACGTCTTGTTTTTCGTACTTTTGTGGCAAAATACACACAATAATGCTCATAAAATCGCGTGCAATAGTGCTCAATTCGCTCAAACTCGGCGAATCGCAGATGATTGTCGACTTGCTTACCGAGGCCCAGGGACGGCTGTCTTTTGTGCAGCGTGTGCCACGTTCGGCACGCGGAAGAATGCGCACACGACTTTTTCAGCCGCTCACACTCCTTCAGGTGGAAATAGACTTCCGACCTAACCGGCGTCTGCAGACCTTGCGCGACGCAACGATAGACGTTCCTTTCCAGTCGATACCGTTCGACGCACGCAAACTTGCGATAGCTCTTTTCGTGGCCGAATTCACCACTTACACCACCCGACGCGAGCAAGCCAACACGCCGCTCTTCGACTATATTGCCAACAGTGTGATGTGGCTCGATGCCTGTACTTCTGATTTTGCCAACTTCCACATTATATATATGCTTCGCATGTCGCGCTTCGCAGGCTTCTATCCCAACCTCGAAAGCGCGTCCGATGGGGCGTACTTCGATCTCCGCTCCGGCTGCTTTTCGGCGCAAGTACCGATGCACCGCGACTACATCGACCCTACGGAGGCGCGCAAGATAGGCTTGCTCATGCGCGTGAGCTATGCCACGATGCACCTAATAGCCATGGCGCGAGAGGAGCGCAACAGGTGTGTCGAGGTGATAGTGCACTACTACCGACTGCATGAGCCAGACTTTCCCGAGCTGAAATCACTGCCTGTTCTGCGCGAACTCTTCGTGTGACTGTTCCGACAGAACGCAAAACAGCCGCCGCACATGTTGCCATGTCGCGGCGGCCGTTATGTTTTCCCAGCCCAGTGTCAAGCCAATATTTTCTTGACGATAACCGATATGCGTCCGCCTTCGGCCTTGCCGGCCATCTGCTTCGACGCTAAACCCATCACGCGTCCCATGTCTTTCATGCCCTGTGCGCCCGTTTCAGCAACGATGCGGCGCACCTCTGCCTCTATTTCCTCGTCGGTAAGCGGTTTGGGGAGATACTCCTCGATGATTGCTGCCTGTGCGAGTTCGTCGTCGGCCAAATCCTGACGGTTGTTTTCAATGTATGTCTTTGCAGTCTCACGTCCCTGCTTGGCGAGTTTCTGCAAAATCTTCAATGCATCGGCATCGGCGAGCGTGTCGTTTGCTCCCGGTGCAGTCTTCGCCTCGAGAAACACTTTCTTTATGTTGCGCAGCGTTTCAAGGCGCACCTTGTCGCGAGCCTTCATGGCCGCTTTGATGTCTTCACTTATCGTTTCGTAAAGTGCCATAATTTTCTTGTTTTATATTATAATATGTATGCGCGCCCGCGATGCAGGCGCGTGGCAAAGCCTTGTTTCTTATCCGAATTTAATCGTTCCCAGCGTGTCTATGGGCTGCTGAGTGTCGGAATCTGTGGTCTGCGGAGCCGTTTTGCGGTGCATATCCTCCACCTGTTGGCGCGTGCGCTGGCAGGTGGGAGTGCTTTCCACATCGACAATTACCTCCTCGTCGTCGAGGTCGGCCTCGTTGAACAGGAAGATGTGGGGACGGCGTTTGTACTGCCCCGTGCCGTCGGTCGTGCCATAGTAGCGTCCCCGGCGTTCGTCTTTCTCAATCTGTTCCTCGGCGCTACGCGCCAGTTTGTCGGCATTCTCTTGCGTATAACGCTGCAAATGGTCGTTCATGCCGTCCACATTGCTTATGCCGAAGCCCGTGGCAAGTATTGTCACCTTCACCTTCTTGTCGAGGTCGTTGTCGAGCGCGAGTCCCCACTTTATCTCGAAATCACTTCCAAACTTGGCCATGAAGTCGTTCACCTCGTTCATTTCCTCCATCATGAGGCCCGAATGCTCGCTCTTGTCGTTGTTGTCCTTGCAGAAGTTTATGCTAAGAAGGATTTTCTTGGCGTTGAACACGTCGTTGTCGTTGAGCAACGGAGAGTTGAGCGCGTCCTTGATAGCCTTTCCAAGACGACCTTCGCCCTCGCCGTAGCCGGTGCTCATTATGGCCACTCCGCCGTCTTTGAGCACCGTCTTCACGTCGTTGAAGTCGAGGTTTATCAATCCGTGATTGGTGATTATCTCGGCGATGCTCCTTGCCGCCACGCTGAGCGTGTCGTCGGCCTTGCCGAAAGCGTCGAGCACGGTGAGGTCGGGATAAATCTGCCGCAGACGTTCGTTGTTGATTACGAGCAGCGCATCGACATGCTTTGCCATCTCCTCAACGCCGTCGAGAGCCTGATCAATTTTGCGCGGACCCTCGAAACGGAACGGAATGGTAACGATACCCACCGTGAGAATGCCGAGTTCCTTCGACACACGGGCAATCACAGGAGCAGCTCCCGTGCCTGTTCCGCCGCCCATTCCGGCGGTGATGAAGGCCATTTTTGTGCCGTCGCTCAGCATTGTCTTTATGCTGTCGATGCTTTCCTCGGCGGCCTGACGGGCGCGTTCGGGCTTGTTGCCGGCCCCGAGTCCTTCCTTACCGAGCTGCAACAGCACCGGCACGGGCGAATCGTGCAGTGCTTGGTTGTCGGTGTTGCACAGCACGAACGACACATCGTGTATGCCCTCGCGGTACATGTGGTTTACGGCGTTACCTCCGCCGCCTCCCACTCCAATAACCTTTATTATATTGTTTTCCTTTTCTGGTGCACAGAAGTCCACCGATATATGGTTGTTGCTGTTGTCTGGCATGGTTGTATGAATTATTGTAGTGTTCTTATTTTTCTTCTTCAATCAGAGTCTTGCCGAAGTTTTTCAACGACGAGAACATGCGCGACATCAATCCCTTGCGGCGCGGTGCCTCATCCTCTTCGTCTTCTTCAGGCTCCGTCGGCTGCGGCTGCGGAGTCTTGCGGTTATCTATTACCGTGTCGGGGCGTGCTTCGGTATGCGTGCCTGTGGTTGTTGTCACCGTTTCGGTCGGCTTGGGTTCGACTGGCAGCGGCTGGCTTCCGAAGAGGGTGTTATCTATCTCGTTGCCCGCGCAGTCCATTTCGCCGCGCGACAGCAGACTGAGTATCGTGTTGGCCGTGCAGTCGTGGGGCAGCACAATCTTTGTTCCTGCGGCATTGATGTTGAGCGACACAAACTTGGCCATGCGCACTTTTTCTATGCGTGTGGTCTTGCTGAACACCTTTTCTATGTTGCGCAGGTTGGCACCTCCGCCTGTCAGCACGATACCCCCGAGCAGTTTGTCGGCATATTCGTTGGGCACCATGCGCCACACGTTCTCCACAATCTCGAGCACACGGGCCTCTACCACCTCTATAAATTTGCTGCTCGGCACGCTGCGCGTGCTGTCCACGGCCCACATCATAGTGTCGTCGATGTCGGCCGACTCGGTGTAGGCACTCGCATATTTCAGTTTCATGCTCTCAGCCTCGCGCTCGTCCATGTGCAGCGACGTGAGGTCTTTTGTCACGTTGTTGCCTCCAAGCGGCAGAACCGCAAGGTGGCGCAGCGTGCCACGGTAGTACACCGACACGGTAGTTGTTTCTGCCCCCAAATCCACGAGCAGACATCCGGCGCGTTTCTCGGCCTCGGTGAGCACGTTGTCGGCCATGACCACGGGCGAGAGCAGCACGTCGCCTATGATTATCCCGGCCTGGTCGAAGCACTTGTTAAGGTTGCGCAAGAACGATTTGCGCCACACTATATTGAGGAAGTTACCCTCCAGACGGCGCGCCTGTATGCCCACGGGGTCGGTTTGGTATTGCGTGTCAACCTTATATTCCTGCGTTATGGCCCCCAACTGCTCATAGTCGGGATATTCCATGCTGCGGTTTGAGTCCATGAGTTCGTCAACCATTGCCTGCGACACGATGGTGTTGGCGGGCAGGTTTTTTATTATCACGTTTTTCTGGCCTTTCATGCTCTGTCCGCCCACGCCCACATACACGCGCCTTATGTCGGTCTGCAGCGCGGTGCGAAGCCTGCCCACTATGTTGGTGAGCCCCTGCGCGGTCTTGTCGATGTTATACACCGCGCCTTTGCGTATGCAAGAGGTGGAATCTTCCTTGGCCACAGCAAGAACGCTGATGCTGCCGTCGGGGTTTTTCTTCCCTGCAATGCCTGTCATCTTGGATGAACCAAGCTCGATAGCTACGATAAAATCCTTTGCCATACGTGTTTATGTTGTTACTTTGTTTTTTGTTGCTTTATGTAAGTTCTCTTCATTCTTCTTGTCGCCTGAGGGCGTGGCGGCAGGCTGCGTTGCGGCATCCTGTCCTGTGGGCTGCGCTGCCACCTCCTCGTCGAGATGCCGTTGCGGCGGCACATAGCCTTTTTTCTTGCATATTATCTGGTTGTCGAACTCGATGTTTATGTAGGAGTATTTATTCCATCCCACCTGCGACAATCCGTATTTGTAGAATTTCACGAGGCGCGTGAGCTTGCGGTCGACGAAGGCGGCAATGGCCTTCTCGCGTTCTTCCGCTGTCTTTCCGCCAGGCAACCGGCCTATGTACACCACATGGTCGCCCACTCGCGGTATTATCTCTATGCCCATGTCTTGGCACACGTGTATCTGCTCTATGAGGTTACTCCACATTTGGTTGGCCATGAGAGCCTTGCCGAGTGCCGAGCCATAGTTTGTGGCAAAGTTCCGGCTGACGTTTCCCGAGACTATGACGAGGTCGCTTGTATAGTCAGACTTCGGCATTATCCGGTTGTTGTCGTCCACATAGTAGTCGTCGCCGTTGTCGGCCTTTATGCGTATTACGGGCATGCGTTGCGTCACGCTCACATACACATTGCCGCGCATAGTCTTGTAGCATTCGGCCGTTTCCACAAACGGACTGGCCTTGAGCCTGTCCTCTATGCGGCGCGTGTCGATGTCGGCGAGCGGCGCGCCCATGGGGTATATGCCATCGGCCACGAGGCGCCGCTTTATCTCACGGGCATCAATGAAGCCGTTCACGGCATCGTCGGCAATGTCGATTTTCACGCCCGTGCAGCAATTTTCGGGCGTGCCTTTCCTGTCGAACACGGCAAAAGCCAACACCAGATACACCGCCAGTAGAGTGTCGGCCGCCACGAGCAGCACCTTGCTTACCGAGACTTTCACTTCTTGCCTTCGAGTATTTTGGTTATTTGCGGCACATAGTTGTCAAGGTCGCCGGCCCCGAGCACCACGAGCACGTCGAAGTCGCGGCTGCGCACAAGGTCGAGCACGTCGTCCTTGCCTATCATGCTCTTCTCCACGCCCGGCTTAAGGTTGTCGTAGATGAGCTTGCTCGTCACTCCGGGTATGGGTTGTTCGCGTGCTGGATAGATGTCGCACAGTATCACCTCGTCGAGCTGGCTGAGCGCATCGGCAAACTCCTTGTAGAAGTCGCGGGTGCGCGTGTAGAGGTGAGGTTGGAATATTGCCGTAATCTTGCGGTTGCGGTAAAGCTCGCGCAAGCTCTTCGCGCTCTGGAATATTTCCTTCGGATGGTGAGCATAGTCGGAGAGGAACACGAGGCTGTCGGTCTTTATCTTGAAGTCGAAGCGACGGTCAACACCCCGGTATGTCTTCATTCCGTAGCGCAGTTCGTCGGGCGTGCAGCCATTGAGCTGTGCCATTGCCATGGCGGCCACGCCGTTCTCAATGTTTATGGGCACGGGATGTCCGAGCGACACTCCGCTCACATTTTCTATGGGCGACACGAAATCGAACGTTATCTCGCCGTTGTCAATCTTTATGTTTTCGGCATGGAAGTCGCCCTCGTCGAGTGCGTAGTCGTACACCTTCACACCCTCCTGCACATCCTGTTGCATTTCCAGACCGCGGTGTATGATGAGTGCGCCACCCGGCTGTATGAGCGTGGTGTAGTGGCGGAAGCTTTCAAGATAGGCTTCCTTGGTGCCGTATATGTCGAGATGGTCGGGGTCGGTCGAGGTGATGACGCTCATCCACGGTCTGAGCCAGTGGAACGAGCGGTCGAACTCGTCGGCTTCTATCACCACATAGTCGCTCTCGTCGGAGAGTATGTAGTTGGAACCATAGTTCTTAGATATGCCGCCGAGGAAGGCGTTGCAGTCAACATGGCTCTGGTGCATGATGTGTGCGCACATTGTCGATGTGGTGGTCTTGCCGTGTGTGCCTGCCACGCAGAGTCCCTTATGGGTGTGGGTGAGTGTTCCGAGCACCTGCGCGCGCTTCTCCACGGTGAACCCTCCCTCGCGGAAGAACACTAGTTCGCGGTGCTCGGCCGGTATTGCCGGGGTGTAGATCACGAGGCACGACTTCGGGTCGCGGCACGCGTGCGGAATCTCGTCGGTGTTCTCCTCGTAGTGTATGAGCATGCCCTCGCGCTCAAGCTGGCGCGTGAGCTCCGACGGGGTTTTGTCGTAGCCGGCCACAACCACGCCCTTGCGTATGAAATAGCGTGCAATGGCACTCATGCCTATGCCGCCGGCCCCTACGAAATATACTGCTTTTATATCTTTAATTTCCATTGTCGTTGTTTGTTTTCACTTTCTGTCGGCCAGTCTGAGCACCTCGTCGGCAATCACGTCGGCCGAGTCTTTCTGTCCGAGCTTGCTTATGTTGTCGGCGAGCTGCGCCAGTTTACCGTCGTCGGCAACGGTGTCCACGGCGAGTTGCAGCAGCGTGTCGGGTGCGTCGGCATCGCTCACATATATGGCTGCGCCCTTGTTCACGAGAGCCATGGCATTCTTTGTCTGGTGGTCTTCGGCCACATTGGGCGACGGCACGAGTATTACGGGCTTGCCTATGAGGCAGAACTCGCTTATGGAGCTTGCTCCGGCGCGGCTTATCACGAGGTCGGCGGCGCGGTAGGCAGCCCCCATGTCGGCAATGAAGTCGGTGGCCTTGAGCATGGGCAGGGGCTTGTGGGCGGCAAGCTGTTCCTTCACCGATGAAATGTAATGCTTGCCTGTCTGCCATACAAACTGCACGCCGCTCTGCTCCACGAGGTCGAGGTGGCGCAACACGCTTTCGTTTATGGTGCGTGCCCCGAGACTTCCGCCCACGAGCAGTACGGTTTTCTTTGCCGGGTCAAGCCCCAGCTCATTTATGGCTTCGTCGCGTGTCATCGTGGTCGAGGTGATGTTCTGGCGCACGGGGTTGCCCGTCTTCACGATTTTTGCTGCCGGGAAGAAGCGTTCCATACCGTCGTAGGCCACGCAGATGCGCTCGGCCTTGCGAGCGAGGTGCTTGTTGGTCACCCCGGCATAGGAGTTCTGCTCCTGTATGAGGCAGGGAATGCCCATCGACGCTGCCGCATCGAGAGTGGCGGCGCTGGCATATCCGCCCACGCCCACGGCCACGTCGGGGGCGAACGTCTTTATGGTCTTGCGTATGGCGTGCTTGCTGCGCAGGAAATCGAGAGCCACGCCTATGTTGCGAGGCGACCAGAGCGGACGGATGAATCCCCTCACCGGAAGGCCCACTATCTCGTAGCCCGCCGCAGGGACGCGCTGCATTTCCATGCGGTCGCGCGCGCCAACGAAGAGAATCTTCGCTCCGGGGCGTTTGGCCTTTATCGCGTTGGCTATCGACACGGCCGGGAATATGTGTCCTCCCGTGCCTCCGCCGCTTACTATGACTCTTGTCTCTTTTTCCATTTTCACTTTTTCTTTTAAAATGACAAAATTAGTCATTTTTTTTCATATTGCCGTTTCTTGCACTCCTTATTATTCGCGTGCGCGAACAATAATATACACTTTGTCTGCCGCGTTCAGGCCGTGGCCACGGCAACGGCAGGTTCTTCGGGTTGCGGAGTGTCGTTGCGTTCGGCGGTGCGGCTGATGCTCAGTATCATGCCTATGTAGATACAGTTGATTATCGACGACGTGCCGCCCTTGCTTATTAGCGGCAACGGCTGGCCTGTCACGGGAGCGAGCCCCACGGCCACGCACATATTGAACAGTGCTTGTGTCACGAGCAGCAGCGCAAGTCCCATGGCGAGCAGTGCCGGGAAGTTGTTCTTGCAGCGTGCCGCTATGTGTCCTGTGCGGAAGAGCAGGATGATGTAGAGCATGGCCACGAAGGCCGCGCCGAGTATTCCCGTTTCCTCAATGATGATGGCATAGATAAAGTCGGAGAAAGCCTGCGACATGAAGTCGCGCTCCTCGGAGTTGCCCGGCCCTTTGCCCACGAAGTTCGACGAGGCAATGGCTATGTTGGCGTGCGATTTCTGTGCGTCGCGGTCGAGGTCAACGTCGCGCGGCGATGTGGGACCGGGTTTACCGAAGTCCTCCAATCGCCGCTTCCATGTGTCGAGACGGTGCAGCGGCGACGCCACACCCGACTTGCCGGCCTGTGCCGTTGCGTCCTTTGCCGTGCTCTCGGTGAGCGTCTTGCGTTCGGATGGCGCAGCGCTGGTGTTGCCCAGCAGCATCACCGCGCCCACGGCCACAACGCCCGTGAGCACCACTACCCCGAGCAGACGCCCGAGCTGGCGTGTGGGCACACGCCCCACAACCATCATCATAAATATCACCGAACTGAGCAGTACGGCGGTGGAGAAGTTCTCCACGAAGATGGGAGGGATGATGAACAGGCACACGATGAGGATGTACTTCATGGCCTGCGGCGATGCCCCCTTGTCGGTTTGCAGCACACTGAGTATCTGCGCGGTGGTGAGCACGAGCGCGCCCTTTGCCACCTCCGACGGCTGAAACTGCACTCCCAGTATCGACATCCATCGTTGCGCGCCGTTGGTGGAGGCTTCCATCAGGAGCACCCACAGCAGCGACAGAAACGCGCCGCCGAGCAGAAACGGCATGGCCAGCTTGAAATAGCGGCATCTTATGTTGAGCGTCACCACCATGAAGCACACACCCACGAAGAGGAGTCCCATGTGTTTCACTATGGGTTGGATGTAGTTGCCGGCCTTATAGGTGAGCTGCGACGAGGCAGAATACACTTCCACTATGCTTATTATGCACAGGAAGAAGAATACCATCCATATCACCTTGTCGCCCTTGAATATGTTGCTGAGTGTCTTGTTTATCATTTTGCCTGTTTATGGTTGCTGCCGTCGGCAGTTGGTGCGCGGTGCGCACCAACCCTGACTGTTAAAGGTTTCTCACAAGTTGCTTGAACTGTTCGCCCCTGTCTTCCATGTTCTTGAACAGGTCGAAGCTAGCGCAGCACGGGCTCAGGAGCACCGTGTCGCCCGGACGTGCCATGTCGTGGCATGCCTCCACGCACTCGCGCATGGAGTGGGTGTCGCGCGTGGGGATGCCGAGCGGGTCGAAAAAGGCGTGCAGCTTGGCGTTGTCGGCCCCGAGATATACTATGCCCACGCATTTCTTCAACACCAGTTCGCGTATGGCCGAGTAGTCGTTGCCCTTGTCCTTGCCGCCGATGATGAGTATTGTGGGCGTGCGCATGCTTTCGAGCGCATACCAGCAGGCATCCACGTTGGTGGCCTTCGAGTCGTTGATATACTGCACTCCGCCCACCTTGCACACCTTTTCGAGGCGGTGTTCCACGCCGGGGAAGTCGGCAAGGCTCTTGCGTATCACCTCTTTCTTTATGCCCGAGATGTTGCCGGCTATACCTGCCGCGAGCGAGTTGTATATGTTGTGCTTGCCAGTGAGCGACAGTGCTTCCTGCTCCATGTTGAAGGGGGTGGGCTTCTCTATGGTGTACTCGCCGTCGTCGATGTAGCCTATCGACCCCTTTTCCTTAAGTTCGGAGAAGGGATACTGTATGGCCTTGATGTCATATTTCTCGAGTTCGCGCTTTATCACGGGGTCGTCGTTCCAGTATATGAACGAGTCGCCCTCGGTTTGGTTCTGTATTATGCGCATCTTGGCCGCCGCATAGTTCTCAAACTTGTAGTCGTAGCGGTCGAGATGGTCGGGGGTGATGTTGAGCAGAATGGCTATGTCGGCGCGGAAGTCATACATGTTGTCGAGCTGAAACGAACTAAGCTCTATTATGTAATACTCGTGCGGGTCTTCGGCCACCTGCAAGGCCAGCGAGTGGCCTATGTTTCCGGCGAGTCCGGCATCGTAGCCCGCCGCCTTGAATATGTGGTAGATGAGCGACGTGGTGGTGGTCTTGCCGTTCGATCCGGTGATGCATATCATCTTCGAGCACGTGTAGCGTCCGGCAAACTCAATCTCGCTTATTATGTGTATGCCCTTTGCCACCGCCTTGCTCACCATGGGAGCTTCGGCGGGTATGCCCGGGCTCTTTATTATCTCGTCGGCGTTGAGTATCTTCTCTTCGGTGTGGTGCAGTTCCTCCCACTCTATGCCGTGGCTGTCGAGCAGTTTCTTGTATTTGTCCTTTATTGCCGACATGTCGCTCACAAACACATCGAAACCTTCTTTCTTTGCCAGCACTGCGGCTCCGGCGCCGCTCTCGCCGGCACCGAGAATTACTATGCGTTTCATATTCTTGTCTTATCTGATTTTCAGTGTTATTATCGTCATGGCGGCGAGTATTATCGTCACAATGAGGAAGCGTATCGTGATTTTCGCCTCATGTATCACCCCTTCGGGCTTGCGTATGAGATACTTGCACTCGGGGTCGAGCTGGCTCGGCTGCGTGCGGAAGTTGTCGTGTATGGGGGTGCGCTTGAATATGCGCTGCTTCACGCCACGACGCTTGCCCAGTCGATACCAGTATACCTGCATTATCACGCTCAGACTCTCCACGAAGAATACGCCGCAGAGTATGGGCAGCATGAGTTCCTTGTGTATGATTATTGCCGTGACGGCTATTATGCCTCCTATCGTGAGCGAACCCGTGTCGCCCATGAACACCTGGGCCGGGTAGGCGTTATACCACAGGAAACCTATGAGCGCGCCCACGAAGGCGCACATGAACACCACGAGTTCCTGCGAGCCCGGGATGTACATTATGTTCAGATAGGAGGCAAACTCCATGTGCGAGCTCACATAGGCCAAAATGCCCAGTGCCACACCTATTATGGCCGAGTTGCCGGCACACATGCCGTCCATGCCGTCGTTGAGGTTGGCACCGTTTGACACGGCTGTCACCACGAATATGGTCATCACGACAAACAGAATCCATCCTGCCGCCGTGCGGTATTTGCCGCAAAACGACGTGATGCGCGAATAGTCGAGGTTGTGGCCTTTCACAAATGGAATGGTGGTCTTGAGCGACTTGCGTGCCTCGGTGCGGTGCTTCACCACCGTTTCCTGGCCCTGCCGCTCTATGGCTAGGTTCTCGTTCATCTTCACGTCGGGCGAGGCCCACAGCGTGAGACCTACGATTAGGCCGATGCCCACCTGGCCCACAATCTTGTATTTGCCCTTGAGTCCCTCCTTGTTGCGGCGAAAAATCTTTATGTAGTCGTCCATGCCGCCGAGGAATCCGAGCCACACTGTGGTGACAATCATCAGCAGGAGGTAGACATTGCGCAGGCGGCCCAACAGCAGCACGGGCACGAGTATGGCCACGATTATTATCACGCCGCCCATTGAGGGCACTCCTATTTTCTGCACTCCGAACGGGTCGATCGACGCGTCGCGCTGCGTTTCGGTTATCTGCTTCTTCTTGAGATACTTTATGAAACGTCCTCCCATCCAGGCAGAGATTACCAACGACAGGATGAGGGCAAGCAGCGAGCGGAACGATATGTAGCCCCACATGTGCGAGCCACTTATACCATACTGCTCAAGAAATCGGAAAAGATAGTATAACATTTTCTTCTTTACGGGTTTTGCGTCTTGGGGCCGCGTCGGCAGGGAGTCGGCGATTGGCCCCGAGACTTGTGTTGTGTGTTAGCGGCTTCAGAAGCATTCCTTCACCACCTCATGGTCGTCGAAGTGGTGTTTCACGCCCTTTATCTCCTGATAGTCCTCGTGTCCCTTTCCGGCAATGAGCACCACGTCGCCCTTCTGTGCCATCATGCACGCCGTGCGTATTGCCTCGCGGCGGTCGACAATGGCCACCACCTTGCGCATCTGCTTGTCGTCGAGGCCGGCGAGCATGTCGTCGATAATGGCCTGCGGCTCCTCGAAACGCGGGTTGTCGCTCGTTATTATCACGCGGTCGCTCTGCTTCACGGCCTCCTGGGCCATGATCGGACGCTTGCCCTTGTCGCGGTTGCCTCCGGCACCGCACACGGTGATGACGTGTCCCTTGCCGTCGAGCACTTCATGTATGGCCGCGAGCACGTTTTCGAGTGCGTCGGGGGTGTGCGCATAGTCGATGATTGCGGTGTAGCCTTGCGGCGAACGTATCGGTTCGAGGCGTCCGCTCACGCTGTGCAGGGTGCTCATGGCCACGAGAATGTCCTCCTTCGGTTTGCCGAGCATCACTGCCGCGCCGTAGACGGCAAGCAGATTGCTCACGTTGAACTTGCCTATGAACTGCACTCCCACCTCGTGCGAGTCGATGTCGAGATACATTCCCTCGAAATGGCACTCTATTATCTTGGCGCGGAAGTCGGCCATGGATCGTGTGGAATAGGTCTTCACCGTGGCACGCGTGTTCTGCACCATCACCATTCCGTTGCGGTCGTCGGCGTTGGTTATGGCGAAAGCAGTCTTGGGAAGCCCGTCGAAGAATGCCTTCTTGGCATCGCGGTAGTTCTCGAAGGTCTTGTGGTAGTCAAGATGGTCGCGCGTGAGGTTGGTGAATATGCCCCCTGCGAAGTTGAGTCCGCCTATGCGTTTCTGCGCAATGGCGTGCGACGAGCACTCCATGAAGGCATATTCGCAGCCCGCGTCAACCATTTTGGCGAGCAGTTCGTTGAGCTCTATGGGGTCGGGAGTGGTGTGGCTTGCGGGTATTGCCTCGCCAACAACATAGTTGCACACGGTGGAGAGCAGACCGCACTTGTGCCCCATTTTAGTGAACATATTATATAATAATGTGGCGATGGTGGTTTTGCCGTTGGTTCCGGTCACGCCCACGAGCTTGAGTTTTTCCGACGGGTTGCCGTGGAAGTGTGTTGCCACGGGGCCCACGGCATCCTCGGTCGATGCCACGCTCACATAGGTCACGCCTTCGGCGAGCTCACCGGGCATGTCCTCGCAGAGTATGGCGCGTGCGCCAAGCTCCACAGCTTTCGGTATGAACTTGTGTCCGTCCACCTGCGTACCCTTCATTGCCACGAACAGGTGTCCGTCCTTCACGCGGCGCGAGTCGATGTCCACGCCGGTTATTTCCACTTCCAGGCTGCCTGATGTGGCGGTCGGTGTGATGCCCTTGAGCATATCCTTTAATTTCATAGCTTATGTTTTTTTGTTTTGATTTTCTTTGTTTCACATTGCCGCGAAGCCTTGCCTCACGACATCTTCAGCGTACAGCGCATGCCTTTGCGCACCGGTTTTCCGGGCTCTATACTCTGCTCCACCACGCGTCCGCGGCCCGAGAGGGTCACTTTCACGCCTCGGCTCTCTATCACATACACCGCGTCGCGCGCGCCCATGCCCGTCACGTCGGGCATCACCGTGCGCGGACATGCCGGTGTGCGTTCGAGCGTTATGCCGTGATGTTGGCTTTCGTCGGCCCGTCCCCATATTGGGTTGCCGTCTACATAGGAACCGCTCCAGTCGGTGCGCGGCTCAATGCCGAGATTGGTGAGCACGAAGTCGGCCGCCGCCATGTTGCCGTTTTTCACCTGCGGCATGAGCACCGAGGTCGAGTCGCGTGCGTCTTTGGCCTCAAGTTTGAGGCTCTGCGCCATGATGCCCTCTGCAATGTCGTGGAACACCACGCCGCTCATGCCTCCGCCCGATGCCGGAAGCCCGGTTTTCTGTATGCACACTATGCAGCTGTAGCGCGGTTTGTCGGCTGGGAAGAACCCCGCGAAGCTGAGCAGATAGCTCACTCCGCCGTTCTTGTAGCCGGCCGCGCCCTTCGAAATCTGTGCTGTTCCGGTTTTTCCGGCCACGAGAAACGACGGCGAACCGGCTTTCTTGCCGAGTCCCACGCTCACCACCTGCTCTAGAATTTTCTGTATCTTGCTTATGGTGGAGGGGCTTGCTATGCTGTTGCGCTCCACCACGGGGGGATATTCGGCTATCACTTCGCCGTCTTTGCGCACCTCCTTGACAAAGCGTGGTCGCATCATGCGGCCGTTGTTGGCAATGGCGTTGTAGAAGGTGAGCGTCGATATGGGCGGTACCTGCGTTTCGTAGCCTATGCTCATCCACGGCAGTGTGGTCTTGGCCCAGTTTACATATTGTTTGCCGCGCTTGTCTTTCTTGGGCATTCTTATGCGTGCTGGCGAATAGCCGAGTATTGGTATATGCAGGTCGTCGGCCAGTCCGAGCCGTTTTATGCCTTCCACGAATTTCTCGGGGTTGTTTTTGAAATGGTCGTCGATGATGCGGCTCACGCCGATGTTTGAGCTCACCCACAGCGTTTGCGGCAGGGTGAGCATTCCATATCCGCCCCGCCGCCAGTTGTGGTCTTTCATCTCGCGCCCATACATGGGCCACACTCCGCATCCGGTCTCCACCCGGTAGGTGGTGTCAACCACCCCGGCCTCGAGTGCCACCATTATCGATGCTGTCTTAAACACCGACCCCGGCTCGAGCAAATCGCTCACTGCGTGGTTCTTTATCTCGTGGTATTCGCCGTCGGCGCACTTGTCCATGTTGACAATAGCCTTTATGTCGCCAGTGGCCACTTCCATTACTATCGCCACACCCACGTTGGCGTTTATCTTGTGCAGCTCGTTGAGCAGGGCGCGTTCGGCAAGGTCTTGCATGTCAACGTCGATTGTCGTCACGATGTCGGCACCGTCTTCGGGCGGCGTGTCGGTGAGGTCGAGATACCGGTTGAGCACCTTGCGGCGGTGCTTTATGCCTTCGGTGCCGCGCAGCACCGAGTCGTAGGCGAGCTCAAGACCGCACTGTGCCGTGTCTTTGGCACCGAACATCTTGCCTATGGTGCGCTCGGCGAGCGACCCGTAGGCCTGCTTGCGCGCGTTGAACTCCTCGCAGTGGAATCCGCTGGCGTTCTTGCCGAGGCGGAACACTGGCAGCTTGCGCACCTCGGAGTAGGTGCTGTAGTTTATGCGCCGTGGCCATATTGCCCAGTGTGCGCTGTTTTTCTCGCGTCCTTCGTTGAGCAGGGTGCGGAAGTATTGCGGTGTCTTTTCAGGGAATATTCGGCTCAGTCCGTCGCACACGGAGTCGAGTTTCACACTCCACACCGAGTCGTTGCCTGCGGCGTGCAGTGCGCGGAAGTCCATGAATATCTTGTATTGCGGCAGCGACGAGGCCAGCAGCTGTCCGTTGCAGCTCAGGATGTTGCCCCTGACGGGCGGTATGGGTTTGTTGTCCACCTTCACCCTGTCGGCCACCTGCATCCAGAAATCGCGCTTGGCGGCCATTATGTATAGCGTCTTGAGCACCACGGCAATGGCCAGCAGGGCCATAAGCCAGGCGAATCCACGGAAACGCCGCATGGAGTTTTTTCTGTCGAAGTTGCTCATTGCTTGTCTTGTTTTGGAACGTTTATTATATAGGGCGGCTGTGTGGCTATGTGCAGTGTGCTGTCGCTGCACATGCGCAGCATCTCGAGCACCTTGCTCTCACGGCTCAGTCCGGTGAGCTCCGAGTTGCTCGACATTGCCCTGAACTTGGCGTCCTGCAGTTCTTTGGTGAGGTCGTCAATCTTTATCTGGCTCTGCTGGCAGCTGTATCGGTTGGAGATGTAGACTATGATGAATGCCGTGATTATCACGATGAGCCATATCTGCCGTTTCACGAAGCCTGCGGTGAGCATGTCGCCCACGAGAATGTTGCGCAGCGTTATGTCGCTGCCGGTGAGTTGTTCGTCTTCCGACACGCGGTTTTTCAGGATGTCGCCGAGCGATGGTGCGGCATCGTCTGCCGTCTTCGGTTCGGCATCAACAGGCTTGGCAGAGCCGGTATCGGCCTTGCTGCCGTCGGCTTGTGTCTTGTCGGCTGACTTGCCTGTGGCTCCAAGGGATTCAAGCTGCTTCTGCGACTCGCGTGCCGATATATCGCGCAGTATCTGCCTTGGGTCGGGCTGCGTGGCGTTTTCGTTCTCTTTCATCTTTTTTCGGCTATTCTTAGTTTTGCGCTGCGGCTTCTCGGGTTTTCGGTCTGCTCATCCTGCGAGGGCACTATGGGCTTGTTGCACACGGTGCGCAGCGGTGTGTCGATGCGTCCGTAGAAATCCTGCACGACATGTCCCTCGGGATTGCCCGTCTTCATCACGTTCTTCACGATGCGGTCTTCGAGCGAGTGATAGGTTATCACCGACAGTCGTCCGCCCGGGGCGAGCAGTTCGGTGGCGGCATGCAGCATTTCGCGCAGGGCATCCATTTCGTGGTTCACCTCGATGCGCAGTGCCTGGAAGAGCCGCGCCATGTCTTTTTTCTCGCGTTCGCGGCGGAAGAGCGGTTCCACGGCGGCGAGCAGATCGCTGGTGGTGACTATTTTCTTGGTTTGGCGTGCCTTTACCACGGCGGCGGCCACGCGCCGCGAGTTTTTCATCTCGCCGTAGACGTAGAAGATGTCAGCCAGACGTGCTTCGTCGCAGGTGTTGAGCAGGTCGGCAGCGGTGGTGCCGGCACGTTTGTTCATGCGCATGTCGAGCGGCGCGTCGAAGCGGAACGAGAAGCCGCGCTCGGCATCGTCGAAATGGTGCGACGACACGCCGAGGTCGGCAAGAAGCCCGTCTATTTGCTCAATGCCATAGTAGCGCATCCAGTTTTTCAGATAGCGGAAGTTGCTGCGCACGAAGGTGAAGCCCTCGGCTCCTGCCGGAATGTTGGCTTCGGCATCGGCGTCCTGGTCGAAACTGAACAGGCGTGCGCCGCCGCTGAGGCGCGACAGTATCTCGCGCGAATGGCCTCCGCCGCCGAACGTTACGTCTACATACACGCCGCCGGGACGTATATTAAGTGCGTCGACGCTCTCTTTGAGGAGCACCGGCACATGATAGGTCTCGGCTGTCTTTATGTTTTCCATCTTCTTTTCTCTTTTTCTTGTTGTCGGCACACCGTGCCCGTTTCATTCTCCACCCGTCACCGGCGCGCTGTCGGCGTCGAGTGCCGGTGCATTCATTATGCGGCTTATGGCCTCGCCAAACTCCTCGGGCTCCACAAACGGGCTGCGTGCCCGCTCGTCGCACCAAATCTCAATGGTGTCGCCCATGCCTATGAACCTCACGCCTTGCTCTATGCCTGCCATGGCGAGGTAGCGGCGCGGCAGGAGTATGCGTCCGCTTGCGTCGATGGTGAGTTGCTCGGCATCGGCCACAAACTGCCGGAAGAGCTGCTGGTGGGCGGCATTCCATCGGTTGAGGCGTGCCCTGAGGGCATCCATCTGCTCAAACCACACGCTCTGCGGATACAACACCAGGCACGGCTGAAACACATCCTTGCGCAGCACCACGCTGTCCTCGCCGGCAGCTTGCAGTGCCTTGCGAAAGACGGCGGGCAGAAAGACGCGCCCTTTGGAGTCGGTTTTGGCCTCGGTATTGCCTAAAAATCGCATGTGTACATTATTAGTGTGGTTCAAGGTTCAAAGTTAAGCATTTTTCCCCATAGTACCCCACTTTTCACCACAAATATTTGCTTTCGCCCTTCATTTATTGCCGTGGGACAATAGCCCGGCCTTTCGGGCGCGGCAGAGAAGTTGTATCACCTGCACAGAAGCGCGCTATTTGCACTGTGGTCGATATTTCGCATAACATACAAAACGTTTTCGCAGATATTCATATTTATGCAGAAACAACGTGCAAACCAACCGTTTCTGAACGCGCGAGAATGCCGTCCGCATGCACCGTCGCAGAAAAGTCGGCGAAAACCGTATTTTCGGGCGAAAAACATAACAATGCGCATATCAACCATTTACAAAAATCTCAAGAAAACCCATGCCGTAAAAACCATGCAAAAAAGGCGTTATTTTGCTGCAAACAAGCCTATTTCGCATTGCAAACAAGATGTGTTTGCATGCAAAGAAAGGCTCTTTCGCATCACAACAAAGCCTTACTTGCAGCGCGGCAACGCCTCTACCGACAAAAAACTGCACCGAAACGACATGAAAACTCCATTTTGCGGTCTCGAAAACTCCTATTTGCGACATGGTAACTACAACTTTTCTGCACCGCAAAACGCATATATATGCACCGCCTGTATTTCACATATCGAACACCCGCACCTTGAAGCCGCCGCATGCAAAGTGCCACTCTGCCTTGCTGCGCTGTTACAATTCTTTGTCAACGGGCAAAAAAATGAAACATTTCTTGCACGAAAACGGCCATATTCAAAAAAGATGTGCTATTTTTGCAAAACCAAAAACAAGCCAGCCGCACCACACGGCAACGCCCCTGACAAGGCCATACGCACCGCATGCGGAGGCCGAAGAACAGACAGTAAATGAACGAAATTACAGAGAACACCATCGACATCGACCGGTTGCTGCACAGCAAAATGGGCAGCAAGGCGCGCTATGTGCCGCGCTTCGCAGCCTCGTGGCTCAAGCGCACCATACACCAGAATCAGGTGAACAAGTTCATCTGGGAGAGCCGCCACCTCACGGGCATCGACTGGCTGGAGGCCACCTTGGAGTATCTCGACGTGCACCTCGACGTCGTGGGCATTGAGAATCTGCCACCGAAAGACGACGGACGGCTCTACACCTTCGTGTCCAACCATCCGCTCGGAGGCGCCGACGGGGTGGCACTGGGCGCACTCATCGGCCGACACTACGACGGACGCATACGCTATCTTGTGAACGATTTGTTGATGAACCTGCCCGGTTTGGCCCCACTCTGCATCCCCATAAACAAGACGGGCAACCAAAGCCGCGACTTCCCGGCCATGGTAGAGGCCGGATTCAAGAGCGACAACCACATGCTCATGTTCCCCGCCGGACTGTGTTCGCGCAAGACCGGGGGCGAAATACACGATCTGCCGTGGCGCAAGACATTCGTAACGAAGAGCGTGGAGACACACCGCGACATAGTGCCCATACACTTCGGCGGACGCAACTCGGAAAGGTTCTACCGCATAGCCAACGTGTGCTCACGCCTCGGACTGCGGGTAAACCTCGCCATGCTGTTCCTCGTAGACGAGATGTACCGCAACGTGCACAAGACATTCCGCGTGGCCATAGGCAAGCCGATACCGTGGCAGACATTCGACCGCACACGCACTCCGGCACAATGGGCACGCCTTGTGGAGGACACCGTATATGCCCTGTGACAACGACGCACCGCACATGACAACGCCACACACCCACGAAGAAGCGATAACCAATCAGCAAATGGAAGAAGCCATCATTCAACCCATCAGCAAGGAAATCCTGAAAAGCGAGCTCACACCCGAGCGGCAGCTCAGGATGACAAACAAAAGCCACAACGAAATTTACGTCATCACGGCGCACAACGCGCCCAACGTGATGAAGGAGATAGGACGCCTGCGCGAGATAGCGTTCCGCGAGGCAGGCGGAGGCACCGGGAAAGCACTCGACATCGACGAGTTTGACACCGCCGAAAACTGCTACAAGCAGCTCATAGTGTGGAACCCCGAGGCCGAGGAGATAATAGGCGGATACAGATACCTGCTCGGTTCCGACTGGGAACTCGACGACAACGGACAGCCGATACTCGCCACAAGCCACATGTTCCACTTCTCCGAGGAGTTCCTGCGCGACTACATGCCCTACACAGTGGAGCTAGGACGATCGTTTGTCTCGCTGCCCTACCAAAGCTCGCGCATGGGAGCCAAGAGCCTGTTCGCACTCGACAACCTGTGGGACGGACTGGGAGCACTCACCGTAATCAAACCCGAAGTGAAGTATTTCTTCGGAAAAATGACAATGTATCCGTCGTACATACGGCGCGGACGCGACATGATTCTGTATTTCCTGAAGAAGCATTTCGACGACAAGGACAACCTCGTCATACCCCTGAAACCGCTCAAAATCGAGACTCCCGACCACGAACTGGAGGAGATTTTCTGCGAAGACGACTTCAAGCAGGACTACCGCATACTCAACCGCGAGATACGCAATCTGGGCTACAACATCCCGCCGCTCGTCAACGCCTATATGGGTCTGTCGCCGACAATGAAACTTTTCGGCACAGCCATAAACTACGGCTTCGGCGACGTGGAGGAAACCGGCATACTGATAGCCGTCGACGAGATACTCGACGAGAAACGTGTGCGACACATCGACTCGTTCATAAAAGAACACCCCGAGGCACTGCACATAACAAGCGGCGCCAACAAGGTGATTTACAAGACAAAATAAGCGGCCGGCGTGAGCCGTCCGCACACCCCTACTACTGCAACAACAATCAATGGCGGCGCGCACGACGCGCCGCACACTATATCATCAAACATTAACTAAAAACTAAAAACAACATGAAAATCAACTTCATTGCCACCGCAGTGGCAACAGTGGCCTTTGCGTTAGCAGCTCACTCGGGCGCAAAAGCACAACAATCACCGCGACCGGAATATCCGCGACCGCAGTTTGAACGCGCCGACTGGGTGAACCTCAACGGCACATGGACCTACGACTTCGACTTCGGACGCACCGGCAACGAGCGCGGATGGCAAGCCAGCCAAGGCTTCGGCGGCAAGATAACCGTGCCGTTCTGCCCCGAAAGCAAACTGTCGGGTGTGGGACACACCGATTTCATCAACTCCATCTGGTATCAGCGCGACATCGACATTCCGCAAGCTTGGCAGGGAAAACGCATCCTGCTCAACTTCGGCGCAGCCGACTATGAAACGCATGTCTACATCGACGGCAAACTTGCAGGGTCGCACTACGGAGCCGGGTCGTCGTTCGCGGTAGACATAACAAGATTTGCCGAAGGCGCAACACGCCACAACCTCGTGGTGCAGGTGAACGACAACCTGCGCGACGGACACCAGACCGGAGGCAAACAAAGCACACGCTCGGGCTCATACGGATGCCTCTACACACGCGTCACGGGCATCTGGCAGACCGTGTGGCTTGAAGCCGTAGACATGGAAGGACTAAAATCGGTGTTCGCCGTGCCCGACATCGACCAGAAACAAATATCCATTCACCCGCAGTTCTACGCCGAAAACCCCGACAACCGCCTCACCGTGACTCTCTACGACGGCAAGAAAGCGGTGGCCTCGCGCACAGTGACGGCCTCAAACGCGGCTACCGTGACGCTCAACGTGCCGGGAATGAAACTGTGGTCGCCCGAAAGTCCGTTCCTCTACGACCTTGTCTACAAGGTGACACGCAGAGGAAAGACCATCGACGAGGTGCATTCCTACGCCGGAATGCGCAAGGTGGCACTCAAAGACGGCTTCTTCTGGCTCAACAACCGCAAATATTTCCAGCGGCTCGTGCTCGATCAGGGCTACTATCCCAACGGAATTTGGACCGCACCGAGCGACGATGCTCTGCGGCGCGACATTCAGCTGGCCAAGGACGCAGGCTTCAACGGAGCGCGACTGCACCAGAAGAGCTTCGAAGAACGCTACTACTACTGGGCCGACAAGTTGGGCTACCTGACGTGGGGAGAGTCGGCCAGCTGGGGACTCGACGAGAACAGCGAACTGTCGGCACGCAACTTCATTACGGAATGGGCCGAACTGGTGACGCGCGACCGCAACCATCCGTCGCTCGTGACGTGGACTCCGTTCAACGAGACATGGGGATGCTCCGACACAGGCGTCTACTCGCGCATGGTGAACGACGTGTATGACCTGACAAAAGCACTCGACCCCACACGACCCGTTAACGACGCGAGCGGCGACGGACACATAAAAACCGATATATGGAGCGTGCACGACTACGAGCGCGACCCCGTGAAGCTCGCCAACAGCCACACCTTCGCACCAGGAAAAACGGTCTACCGCAACCAACCCGACAAGAGTGCGTGGCTCGCTCCCTACGAGGGACAACCGTATATGATTGACGAATTCGGCGGACTGCCGTGGATTCCGCAGGCCGAACGCAGCACTTCATGGGGCTACGGCGACAACATCGACAACATAGAAGACTTCTACCGCATACTCGAAAACGAGGTGAATGTTCTCAAATCGTGCCCCAAAGTGACGGGATTCTGCTACACGCAGATAACCGACGTGGAGCAGGAAAAGAACGGTATTTACCGCTACGACCGCACACCTAAGTTTGACACGGCACGCATAAAAGCCATTTTCGAAAGCATACCATCATATATAAAGTAAGGTAACAGGCACATTGCCGCACGGCATGACGGCCACTCAAGCCGCCGCACCCCCGCCCGCTGACGCACTGACACGCAGCGGCTCGCGTGCGGCGGTTTTTCTTTTATATAATGCAGAGTATTGGTGTCCGGTAAAATATTGGTATAACATTGTAAAACAGGGAAAGTCAGGCCTTTATAAGACTTCTGAACACCGGGGGCTTACTTTTGCCCTTTGCAAGGTTAGCACTCCATTGCCCCAGTATGGGGCGAATATTATAGGATAGGGGCTTGCC
>CAVCLB010000040.1:0-21462 GCA_963602915.1 Dysosmobacter segnis
CGCAAACGGCTCACCCTGGGCTACGACTGTTACGCCCTTTCAGGGCTGATGAATGTAATGTCTCGTTTTATGCTTATTGTTCTACAAAAAACGATGCAGAATATTATATGGATTTTGAACACACTACCTGTAAGGGGCAAAATATGGTGATGCCTAATAGGATAGGGACAAGCCCCTATCCTATAATATACGCCCCATACTGGGGCAATGGAGTGCTAACCATGCAAAGGGCAAAAGTAAGCCCTCGGGGGTCAGAAGTCTTATAAAGACCTGACTTTCTCCGTTTTACAATATTAGACCAATATTTTACCGGACACCAATAATTGCTTATGTTCGCCCTCTTCGAGGACGCCCTTTGTAGATGTACATGTATCCTCAGGTTCCGCTCGCTATGCTCGCTCCACCAGCGGTTATGCACATTGGCCCTCTTCGAGGACCTACCGTTTACAACTTTTACCGGACAACAATAATAGATACTACATTCTCACACGATACATAACATTGTTGTCACGGTTTACACACCGGTTTA
Organism: Dysosmobacter segnis; assembly: GCA_963602915.1. GTDB lineage: Bacteria > Bacteroidota > Bacteroidia > Bacteroidales > Bacteroidaceae > Prevotella. The sequence goes on from CAVCLB010000040.1 coordinate 530, forward strand.
CACAAACTGCGTATTTTGAGCATAAAGCACGGGGAATATATAACAAAAATAAGAGAGTTGCACCAATGGTGCAACTCTCAAGTTTTATTAGAAGTGGTACCACCAGGAATCGAACCGGGGACACAAGGATTTTCAGTCCTTTGCTCTACCAACTGAGCTATGGCACCATTTTTCTTCGTTTTTGCGTGTGCAAAGGTACGAGAATAATATCATTCCCACAACTTTTTTTCTGTTTTTTTGAAAAATATTCTTGTATGTCAGAAAAAACGCGTATCTTTGCACTCGCTTTTCGGAAATATCCGCATCGCAATCGGGATGTAGCGCAGTTGGTAGCGCACTACGTTCGGGACGTAGGGGTCGCAAGTTCGAATCTTGTCATCCCGACAGAAGGCAGCAAATCGGCAACGGTTTGCTGCCTTTTTCGTTTCCCTCACTTTCGCATCCACAAAATGCCAGATTGCAAGGGACAAAAAGGACGAATTGCAAACAAGGCTTCTTCGCACTGCAAACAAGCCTTGTTTATGATGCAAGGAAGCCTTGTTTAGAGCATAAAGAAGCCTTGTTTGAAGTGTAAAGAAGCCTTGTTTGTAAAGCATTGACAATAAACATCTTTACCATACTCATTTCTTTACTTGTTGCATAATACTGGTGTCCGGTGAAGTTTTTGCAATTGGCAAGTCCCGTAGGGACGACAGATTATAGCGCAGAGGCTTGCCCCTGCGTTTATTTTTATATACAATTTTGCCCCTGTAATGGGCGCATAATTCATTGTGATGTTGAACTTTGCGCCCCCTACAGGGGCAAATCGTGAGAATACGAGATAGATAGGGGCAAGCCCCTATGCTATAATATTCGCCCCATACTGGGGCAATGGAGGGCAAACCATGCAATGGGCAAAAGTAAACCCCGTGTTTTCAGAAGTCTTATAAAGACCAGACATTCCACGTTTTACGATGTCAGACCAATATTTCAACTGGCACAAGCAATTGCATAATGCCTTTGTCAGCAGCCTTTTCCGTCGATGCAGCACTACGCTCCGTCGGCAATGCCCGATGCAACGATGCTTGCCGTGTAGAAACTCACGCTGCCGCCGTCGGCCACTATGCACGAGATGCCGATGCTTCCGCCTGCCGGGCAAGGCGTCAGTCGTCGGCGAGTGCGAAGTCGAGCTGTTTCTTTTCGAGGTTGGCCGAGGCCACTTTTATGCGTATGGGGTCGCCGAGCTGATATTTGTGGTGGTGACGCCGGCCCACGAGGCAGTAGTTGCGCTCGTCGAAGTCGTAGTAGTCGTCGTCGAGGTCGCGCATGGGCACTAACCCTTCACAGTGGTTCTCGTCGATTTCGCAGTAGATGCCGTAGCTCTGTATGCCCGAGATGTGGGCATCGTAGGTATTGCCCACGCGTTCGGACATGAACTCCACGGCCTTGTATTTTATGGAGTCGCGCTCGGCGTTGGCCGCAATCTGCTCCATTTCCGACGAGTGTTCGCACAGTTCTTCGTAGTGCTCCTTGTTGGCCGACCGCCCTCCCTGCTGGTAGCGCGTGATGAGACGGTGCACCATGGTGTCGGGATAGCGGCGTATGGGCGACGTGAAATGCGTGTAGTATTCAAACGCCAAACCGAAGTGGCCTATGTTGTGAATGGAATATTTGGCCTTCATCATGGCGCGCAGAGCCACGGTTTGTATGAGGTTCTGCTCGCGCTTGCCCTCGCACGACGACATGAGCGTGTTGAGCGACTTGGCCAATGCGCCCTTGGTGCCGTCGGTTTTCATCTTGTAGCCGAATTTCACTACAAACTCGCGCAGCGTTTCCAATTTCTGCGGATCGGGGTTGTCGTGCACGCGGTAGGGCAAGGTCTTGGGCTTCAAGCCCTTCTTCACCTTACCAACGCTTTCGGCCACGGTGCGGTTGGCAAGCAGCATAAACTCCTCCACGAGCTTGTTGGCATCCTTCGAACGCTTGAAATAGCAGCGCACGGGCTTGCCCTTCTCGTCGATGTCGAAGTGCAGTTCTTCGCGGTCGAACTTCACCGCGCCGTTCTTAAACCTTGCCGCGCGCAGTTTCTTGGCAAGGCGGTCGAGCTGTATGAGCTTGTCGGCGTTCTCGCCCTTGTATCCTCCCTTCGGGGCCGGGGGCGCGGGCTCGCCCGTTCCGTCGTTGACACCGTTGTCTTCGAGCAGCTGCTGCACCTCCTCATAGGCATAGCGGCGGTCAGACTTTATCACGGTGTGCACTATGCGGTAGGCTTTCACGTTGGCATCGTCGTCGAGGTTGAATATCACCGAGAAGGCGAGCTTCTCCTCGTCGGGGCGCAGCGAGCAGATGAAGTTGCACAGGCGTTCGGGCAGCATGGGGATGGTACGGTCGACGAGATAGATGCTCGTGGCGCGCTTCACTGCCTCCTTGTCAATGACGGAGCCTTCCTTTACATAGTGCGACACGTCGGCTATGTGCACGCCCACCTCCCACTGGCCTCCGGGCAGGGGCTTTATGGAGAGCGCGTCGTCGAAGTCCTTGGCGTCGTGGGGGTCGATGGTGCAGGTGAAGGTGCTGCGGAAATCCTCGCGCTCGGCATAGTCGGCAGGCGTAATCTCGCCGGTTATCTTCTCGGCAGCCTCTTCAACGTTCTTGGGATACTTGTAGGGAAGGCCATACTGGGCCAGGATGGTGTTCATTTCAACGTCGTTGTCGCCCGACTTTCCGAGCACATCAACCACCTCGCCTATCATGTTGCGGTGCTCGGCATCGGGCCACTGCATTATCTTCACCACGACGTTGTCGCCGTCTTTGCCGCCCTTGAGCTTGCGGCGCGGGATGATGATGTTGCTGGGAATCACGTTGCCGGGCGAAACAAGGAACACAAGGTCGTGGTCGAAGCTCAACCGGCCCACGAAAGTGTCCTTGGCACGGCTGAGTATCTCTATCACCTGCGCCTCGTTTATGTGGTTCTTGCGGCGCGCCATGCACGAGAAGCGCACGCGATCGCCGGTGAGTGCCCACATGGAGTTGCGCTCGGCCACGAACACGGGCTTGTCGTCGCCGTCGGCAGTAACCGAGTTTTTGCCGTTGGCCTTGCGGTGGAACGTGCCTTCCTGCACCTGGCACTTGGTGTTGAGCTGGTAGGAGTTGTCGGAAACCCGCGCAAGGAAATTGTCCCACGCCATTTCTTCCATCACGTCGATGGCAAGCATCTTGAGCGGATGCGTGTCGAGATGTAGAGTGCGGAAGATTTCCTTGAAGGTGAATGTCTTGCCGGGACTGGAAGTGAAGAATTCTTCAAGCTTTTGCGAAAGCTGTTTCTTTGTCATGCGTTTGCCGCCTTTCTTGCCTTTTCCCATATATTTTTCTGTTTTTAGCTTTTTAGTCGTGAAAAGGCAGGCCGCAACTGCGTCCGCGCCATATTTCACATTGCAAATAAACAAAAAAGAATTGAGATAAGCATGCCCCGTAACGATTATTTTGCATAAAATTAGTAACTTTGCAGCCAATCATATTATCCGCCAGCAATGACAAACAAGATTTTGGTGACCGGAGCCAGCGGCTTCATAGGCAGTTTCATAGTTGAAGAGGCCCTGAAGCGCGGCATGGAGGTGTGGGCCGCAGTGCGCGCCACAAGCTCCCGGCGTTACCTTAGCGACAAACGCATCAACTTCATCGAACTTGACCTCGACTCCGAACCCGCGCTGCGCAAGCAGCTTGAAGGGCGGGATTTTGACTATGTGGTGCATGCCGCAGGCGTGACGAAATGCCTGGACAAGGCCGACTTCAAGCGGGTGAACACCACAGGCACGCGCAACCTCGTGGAAGCCCTGCTCTCACTGCACATGCCCATAAGGCGATTTGTCTACCTCAGTTCGCTCAGCGTGTACGGGGCCATACACGAGGACATGCCCTATCAGGACATAAGCGAGCACGATTTTCCGCGCCCCAACACCGCCTACGGCAAAAGCAAGCTCGAAGCCGAGCGTTATCTCGACTCCATAGGCAACGATTTCCCCTACATCATTCTGCGGCCCACGGGCGTCTACGGCCCGCGCGAACGCGACTATTTTCTCATGGCAAAAAGCATTGCACAGCACATCGACTTCGCCGTGGGCTACACCCGGCAGGACATCACGTTTGTGTATGTGCTCGATGTGGTGCAGGCCGTGTTTCTCGCGCTCGACCGTGGCATGAGCGGCCGCAAGTATTTCCTCACCGACGGCGAGGTGTATCAGTCGTCTGATTTCAGCCGTCTGCTCAAAGAAAACATGGGCACTGGCTGGGTTATGCGCATCACCGCACCCGTGTGGCTGCTCAAGGCAGTGACGTTCGCGGGCGAACGGATAAGCCGGCTGACACACAAGCCCACCGCACTCAACGACGACAAATACAACATTCTGCGGCAACGCAACTGGCGCTGCGACATAGAACCGGCCGTTGACGAGCTGGGCTACCACCCGCACTACAAGCTCGCCGAGGGCGTGCGCGCCACCGTGGAATGGTATAAGGAAAACAAATGGCTGTAAAAGCGGCGACAGCCTGCTGTTGTTGCACGAAACGGTAAACTCCGCCAACAATGAAATTACTGAAAGACCTTTTTGCAATAGAGAAGAAGCCGAAACGCGGACTGTTTGCGCTGGAATGGCTCGTACTCGCTTATATGACGCTGACTCTGCTCATCGTCCTGTTCACCTACACCAAACTCGAAAATCCCGACGCCCTCGTGTGGGGACGGCTGCGCATAGGCTTAACCACCATTGCGATGTGGGCTGTCTATCGGCTTGTGCCTTGCAAAATCACACGGTGCGCCCGCGTGGTGGTGCAGATGTCGCTGTTGGCATGGTGGTATCCCGACACCTACGAGCTCAACCGCATCTATCCGAACCTCGACCACCTGTTCTGCGCATGGGAACAGAGCATCTTCGGTTTCCAACCCGCGCTCTCGTTCTCGGCCACTTTGCCTTCGCCCGTGGTGAGCGAACTCATGGATATGGGCTACGCTTCTTACTATCCCATGATTGCCGCAGTAACGTTCTTCTATTTCTTCGCACGTTACCGGGAGTTTGAACGGTGCGCGGCGGTAATCCTCGCGTCGTTCTTCATCTTCTATGTGGTGTTCATCTTCGTGCCCGTGGCAGGCCCCACGTTCTACTACAAAGCCGTGGGCGTGGACAGCATAGTGCACGGCGTGTTCCCGAGCTTGAACGATTACTTCAACTTCCACCGCGAGTGTCTGCCCGCACCTGGCTACACCGACGGGTTCTTCTACGACATGGTTGAACAGGCCAAAGCAGCCGGCGAGCGGCCGACGGCGGCTTTCCCATCGTCGCATGTGGGCGTATCTACAGTGTGCATGCTGCTGGCATGGCACACGCGCAACCGACGTCTGCTGCTGTGTCTGCTTCCGTTCTATGTGCTTCTGTGCTTCTCCACCGTCTACATACAGGCCCACTACGCCATCGACGCCATTGCCGGACTGGTGGGAGGAACGGTAATCTATCTCGTACTGATGGCCGCCACGACACGCATGAAAGACTGAATTACGGTCTGAACAAAAGGTAAACAAAAAACGCGTCCTGCCCCGGAGTCTTGAAAGAAAGGCTCCGGGGCAGGACGCGTTATGTGGGGTCGGGTCAGAATTCGAGGTAAGGTTCAAGCCGACGAAGGTCGGCATCGGAGAACTCCTTCATAAGGCGCAAATCGGACATACCCTCCAAATCACGGCGCATACGGCGGAAATCGGATATGGCACGGGCTTGATAGAAATTGATGTAAGGGTGGCTACGCAACTGTTCAGGCTTGAGGAGATTTACCTTGAGCTTGCGCACAGAGCCTGCATCAACCTCGAAATAGGGCAACGCCTGCTGCGGAAACTGCTCAATCTCCAAGAGCTGCGACTTATCGACAAAACCTCCCAGACGTTCACGAAGCCTCACTATCTGCCGCGCAAAATAGCTGCCCACCCCGGGCACGCGCTTCAATGCTGTGGTGTCGGCAGCATTCAGCGCGAGGTGCTCGCCTTGCTGCATCTTCGGGATGTAGCGCGCCGTGTCGCGACGAATTTCGATTGGTTCGGCAGCTATCACCAATGCCGCCGGCAGATAGTCGGCAGAAATCTTTATGTGAGGCTCTAGAGCGCGGTATTGTCCGACGGTAAGTCCTGGAACGCGGGCGAAATCTGTCGGTTTTGAATACTTGCCGTGGCGAGCCCTGTATTTGTATATGCAACGCACCTGCCCCGGACTGAGGCCGAGTCGCAACAGTTGGGTGCTGTCGGCGGTGTTGGGGTCGAAATCGAAAAGCTCAATCTTGCGCTCTTCCACGGCGTAACCGCCGACATCTCTCTTGCCGTGGGATTTGACAGCACTGTCTGCCTTGACCACAGACAGGCTGTCGGCAGCCGTCAACGGCGACGATTCACCACCGCCGCCAAGCCCTATCGCCAAAACGGCGGCAACAAGTGCCACGGCGGCAAGCACATATATCACTCGGCGATCGTTGCGGTTGAGATAGAAAAATTCTTTTATAAACATAGGCATTAAGGATTGGCGGCAGGGGTCAGACTATGCCAAACTGGTTGAGGAATATCAACAGTATGCACACCGGACACACAAACCGCACACAGAACAGGTAGACTCCGTAGAGCGAACCGCGCAGGAGTCCCCAGTTGGTAAACTCGTCGTGCACTATTTTCTTGGGCACAAACCATCCGAGGAAAATGCAAGTGAGAAATCCGCCTACCGGAAGAAGCACCTGACCGGTAACGAAATCGAACAAGTCGAAAAGCGATTTTCCGCACACCGTAAGACTGTCACACGCTCCGAGCGACAACGAACAGAACATACCAATGACGCTGCACACAACGGTAACAATGGCAGCGGCACGCTTGCGCGAGATGTGCATTTCCTCGAAGAAAAACGCCGTGGACACCTCGTGAAGCGAGATGAGCGAGGTGAGTGCCGCAAGACTGAGCAGCGCATAGAACATAACGGCCACGATGCTGCCCACCAGAGGCATGCCGCCGAACGCTTCATGAAAGACATTGGGCAAGGTGATGAAAATGAGCGAAGGACCGCTTCCGGGATTCACACCCACCGAAAACGCCGCCGGGAATATCATAAGTCCGGCAAGAACTGCTATCAATGTGTCGATGACAGAAATCTGCACCGCCGACTTCAAGAGGTTGGTCTGCCGCGAGAAATAGGAGGCGAAGGTGCAAAGGCATCCCATGCCGAGACTGAGCGAATAGAACGACTGCCCCAACGCGCCCAGGAAAACGCTGCGGTTGAGCTGCGAGAAATCGGGACGCAGGAGGAAAGCAATGCCTTCAGAAGCCCCCGGCAGCATGCACGATGCCACCACCACAACAAGAAGCAGGATGAAAAGTGTGGGCATGAGCAGCTTGGATGCACGCTCTATGCCGCCGCGCACGCCATGGATTATCACAAAATGGGTGATGACTAGTATTGCCACTGTCCACAACACTGGGCGTACAGGCGACGATGAGAACTCGGCAAAATAGCGCGCCACATAATCGGCATCGCCATTGAGACTGCCTACCGCCGAGGCAAAGATGTATTGCAGACACCACCCCGACACCACGGCATAGTAGCCGGTAATGAGAAATCCTGTCAGAACGCCCATATAGCCCACTATCTTCCAGTAGCTGCCGCCCGACAGACGCGAATAGGCTCGGGCAGTGTTCGACGCTCCGTGCCGCCCGATGATGAACTCGCTCACCATACAGGGAATGCCGAGCAGCAACACACAACACACATATACTACTATGAAGGCGGCACCGCCGTTCTGCCCTACCATATAGGGAAAACGCCACACGTTGCCCAAACCGACAGCCGAACCGGCCGTGGCCAAAACCATTCCAAGTTTGCTTCCGAAATTTACTCTTTCTTCTTTCATGTTCAAAAAATAAAAGACTAATACGGTGCAAAAGTATAAAAAATTATCTACTTTTGCATAAAAACTGAAAGCAAATATGAATTATACAAAACATTTAGTAAGAAATTACCCTGTTTCCAGCCTCTACATCGCATTCATTTGGGTGCTGTGCTTTGCAAAAATACCGCAGACTCCGCTCGATAATGTCACAATGATAGACAAGTGGGTGCATGTAGCCATGTATGCAGGCACATGTGCCACGATATGGTTTGAGTATGTGCGGCGGCACAACAAAGTCTCGCCTACGAAGCTGTTTCTGCTTGCCTGGCTTGCCCCCACAGCCATGGGCGGACTCATCGAAGTGCTTCAAGCAACATGCACGGGTGGAATGCGCAGCGGCGACTGGCTGGACTTTGCAGCCGATGCCGTGGGTTCCACCGTGGGAGCAGCTATCGGTATTCTTCTGGTATGGTGGCGCGCCACTCGCAATAAGGGTGCGCAAGAAGATGAGAATTGTAGAAACGCCGGTCGCCGGTGACCTCCTTGCCAATGAAAGAAGGCTTGTCATAAGGCTCGTCTTCGCTCGAAAGCTCCACTTCGGCAATCACCAGACCGTCGTTTAAGCCGTGAAACTCGTCCACCTCAAACGTATGTCCACCGCAAGGCACGAGCCACCGGTGCTTGTCAACCACTCCGCCACGGCAGAGGGCAAGAAGATGGGTGGCTTCGTCGGGCGTAATCTCGGTTTCAAATTCATATCGTGAAAGCCCGGCACGGTCTGACCGCCCCTTAATCGTAAGGTAGGCGCGGTCGTCGCGTGTGCGCACCCTCACCGTAGCCGACTCACATGGCATGTAGCCCTGCCTTATATGGCTACACGACGAGGCCGCGCCCTTGAAGTCGAGGCCGCGCCTTACGAGAAATTTGCGTTCTATTTCAAGACCGCTCATCAGTAGAGCATGCTTATAACGAGCACCAGGATGAACAACACCACAAGGCCCCCTATCAACCACTCCATTACTTTCTTTCCCTCTTTCTCTTGATTGGCCTCTCTGCGGGCACGGTTTATTTTACTTCTTTGGCTCATAGTTTTCTGATTTTTTAGGTTTTCAATTAATCAATATATAGATGTTCCGGCGTCTTCATCATTCCGCCGAAAAGTCATTCTTCGTCGGTGACGGGAAACTCCATGAGATATGCCTTGATGAAACCGTCAATCTTCCCGTCCATCACCCCGTCCACATCTGCGGTCTGGTAATTGGTGCGGTGGTCTTTCACCCGACGGTCATCAAACACATAACTGCGTATCTGGCTTCCCCACTCTATCTTCTTCTTACCTGCCTCAATCTTGGCCTGGGCCTCGAGACGCTTCTTCATAGCACGGTCGTAGAGTTGGCTCTTGAGCAAGAGCAAAGCTTTGGCACGGTTCTTTGGCTGGTCGCGCGTCTCGGTATTTTCGATGAGAATTTCTTCTTCCTCGCCCGTGTCGGGGTCGGTGTACCAGTAGCGCAGACGCACACCCGACTCCACCTTGTTCACGTTCTGTCCGCCGGCTCCGCTCGAACGGAAGGTGTCCCACGACAGTTTTGCGGGATCGACGAACACCTCTATGGTGTCATCGACAAGCGGAGAGACAAAGACGCTGGCAAAACTAGTCATGCGTTTGCCCTGGGCATTGAACGGCGAGACGCGCACAAGACGGTGCACTCCGTTCTCACTTTTAAGGAATCCGTAGGCATAGTCGCCTCCTTCTATCTCCATTGTGACGCTCTTTATGCCGGCCTCGTCGCCTTCCTGAAGGTTGGATATGGTAACTTTGTGGCCGTGGGCCTCTGCCCATCGCATATACATACGCATGAGCATCTGCGCCCAGTCCTGACTTTCGGTGCCGCCGGCCCCTGAGTTTATCTTCATCACGCAGTCCATTGGGTCTTCCTTCTGGCGCAGCATGTTCATGAGTTCAAGGTCTTCAATGGCCTTCACAGCCTTTGCGTAGTCGGCATCAACCTCGTCCTCGCCCACCATACCGTCCTTGCAGAACTCAAAGGCGAGCTGGAGCTCATCGGCATACTGCCGCACTTCGCGGTAGCCGTTAATCCATTTTTCGAGTCCCTTCACCTTTTTCATCTGTTCCTGGGCACGTTTCGGGTCTTCCCAAAAGTCGGGTGCCTGCGTGCGGAGTTGTTCTTCTTCAAACTCCACTTTCTTCTGGTCGATATTCAAATAGTGGTTGAGCGCGTCGGCACGCTCCATTACATCTTTCAGTTGGTCGGCTGTTATCATTTATGTCTTTGTTTTCTGTATCTTAAAATATCCTTTTCACAATCCTGTTGTCAATGCGCGCTGCGGCCTCGCCCCGTTGCCGCTTAATCCTCATACATCTTGTCGATGATGTCTTTGAAATTGGCGTAAATCACCGGGCGTTTCATTTTCAGAGTGTTGGTGAGTTCGCCCGACTCCATTGAGAAATGGTGTGCGATGAGCGTTATGCGCTTCACTTGCTCGTAGTGGGCGAGTTGCTGCTGGAGAGTCTGTATGCGTTCCATCATCATGGCGTGCACCTTGGGATTGGCACAGAGGTCTTCGCGGCTGTCAAAGGCGATGCCGTTGGCACGTGCATACTCCTCTACGAGGCGGAACTCCGGCACGACAAGTGCCGAAACGAACTTGCGCTGGTCGGCCACGACGGCCACCTGGTCAACATATTTGTCTACGAGTATCAGCGATTCAACCATTTGCGGCGCGATATACTTGCCGTTGGAAGTTTTGAAAAGGTCTTTTATGCGGTCGGTGAGGAACAGTTCGCCGTTCTTTAAGTAGCCTGCGTCGCCAGTGTGGAAATATCCGTCGGCATCGAAGGCAGCGGCATTTGCGGCATCGCGCTTGTAATAGCCGCGCGTGATTGTCGGGCCTTTGAGCAGCACCTCGCCGTCGTCTGAAATCTTTATCTTAATTCCGTTTATGGGGCGACCCACCGACCCTACGGTGTAGCCTTCGTCGAGATGGTCGCACGACACGGTGGCAAGGCTCTCTGTCAAGCCGTAGCCCACAACCATGCCGATGCCCACCGAATGCACGAACTCCTCCACCTCGGGCGACACCGTGGCACCGGCCGTGGGGAAGATGTTGGGCTTCTCGAGACCTATCTGCTTGCGCACGAGACGCAGTATGCTGCGATCGACGAGGCGGTATTCAAGTGCGAGAGCTAGCGACGGGCGTTTGCCTCGGCTCAGACATTCGATGTTGTATTTGCGTCCCACGGCGAGTGCATGGCGGAACAGGCGTTGCTGCATGGCCGACGAGCGGTCGATTTTGTCGCGCACGGCCTGATATACCTTTTCCCAAAAACGCGGTACGGCCGACATGCAAGTGGGATGCGTTTCGCGCATAGACTGCTGAATGTCGTGGGGATTGGTGTTGATTATTATGCGTGACCCCTCGCTTATGGCGAGATAAGCCCATCCGCGCTCGAAGATGTGGGTGAAGGGCAGGAAACTTATTATGCTGTCGCTATCGGAAATGGGCACGCACTCGTCGTTGGCCTTGAGTGCGGCGGCATACTGTCCGTAGCTCAGCATCACGCCTTTGCTCTCTCCTGTTGTGCCGCTGGTGTAAAGGATGTTGCACAGGTCGTCGTCGTTGGCCTCGCGCCAGAGGTTCTCCACCTCGCTCTGCCGTGGCAGGTTCTTGCCGATGGCTATGAAGTCGTCGAAGTAAAGGGCGTTGGGGTCGTGACTGCTTATGCGCACGCTGCGGTCGTAGACGATGATGCGCTCCAGCGTGGGGCACAGTGCAAACACACGGTGGGCCTTGTCATACTGTTCCTGCTCGCCCACGAACAAGAAGCGCACTCCGCCGTCGTTCACCATATATTGTATCTGCTGCTCGCTGCTCGTGGCATAGAACGGTATTGAGATGCCACGCACGCCATAGGCACCGAAGTCGGTATAGAGATACTGGGCGCAGTTCTGCGAGAACACGGCTATGCTCTCCTGCGGTTTCAGGCCGAGGTTGAGGAAGGCGTTGCTCACCTGCTTCACGCGCAATGAGAATATCTTCCACGACACGCTTTTCCATTTCGAGCCTCCAAAATCCTTATAGATAAGGGCTTCGCGGTCGCCATATTTCTTTGCCTGCTCATGTATGAGCACCGACAGATGACATCTTGTTTGCATACAATAGGTTTTTATATTATCGCATAAGACGGCGCGGCACGAGTTGTTACACCGCACCTATCATCTGCAAAAATACTGTAATTATGGCAAAAAACAAAGAAAACGCCGGATTATTTCGGCATCGCGGGCAAATGCCGCCGTGCCGCAGTGGCCGCGATACAAATTCCGCGCGCAACCAACAGACACAAAAAAGCCGGACGCGCGGTTGCCCATTGTAAGGCATCCATGCGTCCGGCCAGTTGCGCGGCAGGTTTTCCTTATGTCAGGAATGCCTGTCGTGCATAAAGTAGCCGCCGTTACTGGCGTATGATTTTCTTGGCCTCGGTGCCGTCCTTAACGACGAGCACTCCCTTGGCTTCCACATTATTTATATTGAATGCAGCACGCGGAGCCGAATAAACCATGCGTCCTGTCGTGTCAAACACGCGCACTGTGTTGTCGCCGTAGGCCGGGGTCTTGTCGGTTATGTCAGCAATTCCGGTGGCAGTCCAGTTGCCGCTGCGGTCAATTTTGAGCGACTTTATCACGCCGCCTTCAATCACCACGATGTAGCTGTTGGCCACCGACTCCGACGAACGCACCGGCTGATACTCCTTATCTTCCTTGCCTGCGAGCGTAGACATCGACGCAAGGAAGATGCGGTAAGTGCCGTCGGGCAGGTTGCCAACCGGAGCCGAAACGTTGCTCACGCTTGTTCCGTAGCGCATCTGCTGGCGTGTGAACGAGATGACACGTGCGAGATAGGTCATTTCGCCGTTCTCCTGGTTCATTGCCACCACGTCGATATTACCCGTGAAATCGTCAAGATCCATCTGATAGATAGCATCGCAGTTCACCGTTACAGCCGTTGTGCCGTTCTTGGCGATGCGAATGTTTTGGTCAGAACCCCAAAGCGAGCGGTAGTAGCCGTTGAAACGGGTGTCGGTGGAGTCGCGCATTTCAACAAGTTCCTGACCTGTGGAGTAGCCGTGCAGCGCGGCGATGTCGAAGAAACCGTTGTCGCTTCCGTTCCAGCCCCAGTTCACGTGTATGAGATTCTGCTCGTTGTAGCCGTCGAGGATGAACTCGTGGCCGCCGCTGGTTGACTGCCCTCCGTAGAGAATGGGGCATCCGTCGTTGAGCTCACGGTAAATAAGGTTCATCCATTCGTCCTTCGGGAAGTATGTGCGCGAATACACCTTTATATATCCGTTGTAGCGGAAATAGTTGCGCAAAGCCTTGCATGCCTCCGACGAATAGGCGCCGCTGCCCGTTGCCGTGTAGGTCATCTTCACGGCAACACCGCAGTGATACATAAGAGTTGCCACGGCGTTGGCCTGTGCATCGGTGTAGTTGCCCTCGGTATATACGTCGATCATGTTGTCCCAGTCGTAGTAGGTGTTCTCGAAGTCGGCCGAGAGAGTCATTGCACCCGACGAACCGTCACCCGGAGTGAAACGATACTGGCGCTTGCCCATTCCATGCTCAGGATACTTGTGGTGGCGCATTATCATTGACATGGCCGTGGCCACACAACCCGTGACGTAGCGTTTCTGTTCGCCGCTCTCGGTGTAGGCGGGCGCGAGGTTGTTGAAAGGCTTGTCCTGTCCCCATCGTGCGGTGATGAGTTCGTCAACCGACGACTTGTAGGAAGCGTCGCGGCGCACGGTGAAGTCGGTGTTGCCGGTTTCGAGGGCGTTGGCGAGCGACTTTTCCATTGTCTCCATCCACCACACGAAGCCCGGTGCATGCTCCTTGCCGAAAGGCTGGTCGGAGTAGCCGAGCACGGGAGTGAACGCGTCGTCGTTAGAGATTACGGCGAAGCCGCCGTTGTCGGTGCCCATCACGGTGAGCTGCGAAGCCTGGTGCAGCACCTTGAGCGACGCCGCATTGAACGGTGCGCCCTTCACGCCACTGGTCACAGCGAGCACTCCGGCTGCAGCCTGACGCATCTCGCCGAGGGTGCGCTGGCGGGCCTGCATTGTCAGGGCCACACCTGCGACAAGCGCGATTGTGAGAAGATTTCTTTTCATATTGGTATTTGGGTTTTGTAATTTGTGTGCATTGATGCAGCATTGGCGCGCTTCGGCCACTGGCACCGGCGCACCGTGCGAAAGGCAAAAGCGGGTTGACAGAAGCGTTTGCACGACCCTGTCAACCCGCTCTAGAGATTGCCGTTTCGTCAGTAGACTGCTATAAACAGCTATGCGTAGCCGCTTACTTGCGGCGCTTTATCGTCACGTCGCTCATTTTGCAACCATATCCCATGCCGTAGCCTCTACCTGTTTCGAGGATTGCCAGTGTGTCGGCCGTGTCGAACTCGATGACATCAGGCACAGAGTTTTCCTCTGTCGGAGTCCAGTTGGCCGAGAAGTTGCCGCGTGCCATGGTTCCGTTGGCCCACTTGTTGAACGACCATGCCAAACCGTAATAGTCGTAGGTGGCAGCTTCAACGCCCGACTCGAATGCGAATGTACCCTTGTTCGTTGACTCGATGTAACGGTAACGAATGGGGAACTCGTAAGACAGAGAGATGGGAACGTTGGGCACCTTCCAGCTCGGGATGTAGGCATAGAGACGATACTCGAAGTTATCCTCGTCCGAAGGCGAGCTTATCGACATGTTCTGGCTGAACTCCTTAACATAGGTATTGCCGTCGTCGCCAGTGTAGTGGAACTTACCGGTGATTTTCCATTCGCCGCTGAAGATGTTGAAATAAGATGTGTCGTTGTCCTTTATAGTCACCGTCACGCTGCTGTTGGTGCCGATTGTTGCGCCGTCGGCCGACACGATAGTGATTTTGAATGTACGATCGGCGTTCATGTTACGGTCATCTACGGCCTTTACCTGAACGTTCATGGTGCTACTTGCGAGAGTGTCGGCACTGAGGCTGACAGTCTTCGAAGTCACCATATAGTTCACATCTTCCTTAGCGGGGCTCTCGCCCACCTCTTCGGTCTTGATGACGAAGCGCACCTTTCCGTTGCGTGCGCCGCTCACTTTCACGGGAACGTCGAACAGGTCGGTGTTCTCGTCAACGGTCATCGCGGTGCTCTCAAACTCTATTGTCGTCTTGCCGGTAGTGTTGTAGTTTTCGTCGTCGGAGCAAGAAGCTGCGCAGAAAACCGTAGCTGCGGCAATCATGAACAATTTTATATATTTCATGTTTGTACTCTGATTAAATGTTCTTTGATTTGTTTTCTTCATTTACGCCATGCGGCAATTGCTTACCATCCAGCGTTCTGCACGATGTTCTTGTTCACGTCCTTCTCCTGCTTGGGTATAGGCCATGTCATGCGCTTGCTGTCGGCAGGTGCCGAGAAATCGGTGGTGTTGGTGCCGGGGAGCGAGCAGAGGTCGCGCTGCTGCGGTGTTCCGCGCTTGATGGGCTTGTGCCAGCGCTTCAGGTCGAACAGACGGAAGCCTTCGCCCACAAGTTCGCGGCAACGCTCGTCCTGTATTTCGGCCATGAGTTTCTCCTTTGTCGAGAGGTCGGGAGCTTCGTAGCCAGCGATGCGTGCTTCCTGCAGTTCCTCAAGATAGTTCCTAGCATCAGAGTAGCCGAGCTGTGCTCCTGCTTCGGCGGCGATGAGATACATCTCGGCGATGCGGAACATCATGGGCTCGTGGTTGAAACGTGCCGACTCACTTGCGCTGAGTGCGAGGTAGAGATAGCCGTGGTCGCAGAACTTGTTGAACAGATATACGGTTCCGGCAGTACCTGTTGTGGTAGCGATGGTCTTCTGATAGAACAGAGCCTGCTTGCGGTAGTCGTCGTCGCTGTACATGTCGAGGAAGGTCTTTGTGGGGATATAGTCGGGCACTGAACCTTCCTGGTAGGGCAAGTAGCGTGCGCCGCCCGATCCGCCGGGCAGGTCGCTTGCCGAAGAGGTAGAGAGCTGGAAGATAGCCTCGGTAGAACCTATTGTTCCGGCATTGATGTTCACACCGTCGTAGTTGAACAGATACTGCAGCTCAACGTCGCTGGCTGCGAGGTTGTAGTTGCCGCCGTCGATGATTGTGATGGCCGACTCGTAAGCGGTTTCCCAGTCATGGCAAGCGAGGGCAACGCGTGCACGGAGTGCAGAGATAGCGTCAACCGAGATATACTGGCAACGTGCTGTTCCGGCCTGAGTGATGTAAAGGTCGGCACTGTCGAGGTCGTTGTAAATCTGCTGGTAGGTTTCCTTGAGGGTCTTGCGTGCGGGATACTCGCTTTCAGACACTGAAGGGTTGTAGCTGAGTGTGTAAGATGCGCCGAGGTTGGCCTCGTTGGCATTGCTTTCCTCATAGGCCGGCGAGAAGAACTTCACGAGGTTGAACAGTCCGTAGGCACGGGTGAAGAAAGCCTCGCCCTTTGCCTTGCGTGCAACGAGCAGACCCTTGTCGGTGTCTATAGAGCCGCTGGTAGTAGGTCTCGGTTCGAAGATTTTCTCATTGCTGGTGTCGGCGCTGTTGTAGCCGTCGATAATCCAGTTGGAAAGTGCAATCAGACCCTGGCAGCTGCCATAGACTGATGAGAACGAGCTGCTCTGTGTGGTAAACTCCCAACGGTACATGTCGCTAAGAGTGTTGCTGAAACCCGACACTGCATTGAAGCAGTCGGCCTGCAGCTCAGGCGAAGAGCAGAAGGCATCGCCGAGCACGCAGCCCTTGAGCGAAGCATAGAGCGACACGCGCGCAGCCTTGAAGTTTGTCGGATTTTGAAGAGCTTCGGTGTCGGGCAGATAGCCTTTTGTGGGGGTCTCCAGTTCGCACGATGTGAGAATCCCGGCAACCAATGCAAGCATTAAATATATTTTCTTCATATCTTATATTCGCTGAATGTTTGATTAGAATGTTAACTGTGCTCCGAACGAGAACTGGCGGGTGTTGGGATAGTCGCCGATTGTCGAGAATCCGTCAACCTCGGGGTCGTAGCCGGAGTAACCGGTGATGGTGAAGAGGTTACGAGTAACGAAGTAAACCTTCACACCTTTGAGGAAGTGTGTGGGCTGCAGCCAGTTCTGCGGCAGTGTGTAGGAGAGCTGCAGGAACTTCAGGCGCACATAGCTTGCGTTCTCAACGAGGCTTGTGTCGAAGTGACGCTCAGAGTCGGCGCAGGCAATCTTTGTCACGTCGCCGGGCTTCTGCCAGATGGTGGTCATCGTGGTAGACTGGTTGTAGGTGGAGCCGAACGTCGGGTTCTCAATGAAGTAGCGTTCGTTGTTCATCATGTAGCGATCGAACATGCCGGTGAACTGCACGTCGAGCTGTATGCCCTTCCACGAAGCGGTGGTAGAGAAACCGCCCGACCAGGGAGCAACTACCTGCTTGCCTGTGAGCACGCGGTCGTTCTCGTCATACACCTTTGTCTCATTGCCATTCTTGTCGAGCCATACGTTCATACCGTCGCGGGGGTCAACATGGCTCCAGCGCACGAAATAGAGTTCGCCGTAGGAGTGGCCTTTCTCGAGGTGCACGAGGTCAGACACATCGTAGCTGTCGGTGCCAGTGAAGAGCTTTGTGATTTCGTTGTGGTTGTAGTTACCGTTGAGCTTCACAGTCCAGAACCAGTCCTTGGTCTTGATAATGTCGGCGCTGATAGAGAAGTCAACACCGGTGTTGCGCATTGAAGCAACGTTGGCATATTTCGAAGAGAAACCTGTTGTCCAAGAAACGGGCTTCTGCACGAGCATGTCGTTGGTGTTCTTGTTGTAGAACTCAACGTCGAGGCCGAAGCGCTTGAGGAACTTGGCAGAGATGCCCACGTTCAATGTAGACACCTTTTCCCAAGAAAGGTCGTCGTTCTTGAAGCTTACAGGAGCAATACCCGACACGTTTTCGTAACTTCCGGAAGTAGAAACGAGACCGAGAGCCTGGTTGGCCGAGATGTTGGCGTTACCGGTTGTACCGTAGCTCACGCGGAACTGCAGGTCTTGCAACCACTTCTGTGTGCCCTGCATGAACTTCTCACCTGTCACATTCCAAAGGAAGGCGGCAGCACCGAACGTACCCCACATGTGGTCTTTTGCAAACAGCGAAGAGCCGTCACGACGCAGCGAGAGGTCGATGAAGTAGCGGCCATCGAAGCCGTAGTTGAGCATGCCGAAGAACGAAAGGCGACGCTCCTCGCTGAACGACTGTCCGGGAACGCTCACATATTTCTGTGCAGCAGCGTTGAGGTAAAGCAGACGGTTGTCTTCCAAGCCTTCTACCGAAGCCGAGAAGGTGTCGCCGTGCGATGTCATATACTCGTGACCGAGCAGGAAGGTGAAGTCGTGCTTCTTGGCGATGTTCCACTTATACTCTGCGGTATTGGTGAGGGTCCAACGCTCGAAGCGCGAATAAGACTCGCTAGCCGAACCGGTGGGGAACACATACTCGTCGATGTCCATTGTGTTGTAGCACTTGTAGTGGTAGCGGTAGTCGTTCATGTCAAGACCGAGTGCCGAGCGCAGGTTGAGTCCCTTCACGGGGTTTACGTTGATAAACACGTTCTCGTTGATGCGCACGCGGTCGTTGCTTGCGGGCTGAATCTCAGAAAGCCAGTAGGGGTTGTACACGCCCATTTGGTCGAAATAGTAGAGACGTTCGCCGAGTCCCTCATAGGTAGAGTTGGCATAGTCGTCGGTATTGAGGCCCTTCACCTTATAATATGACTGTGTGGGCAGATACATACGGGCTGCGAAAGCCTTGTTGTAAAGCGAGTTTCCGGTAGAACCGAAAGCGGTTGTACCCGACTTGGTGAATGCGAGGTTGGTGTTAGAACCCACCTTCAACCAAGAGTTTACGTTAACGTCGATGTTTCCACGCAGTGTCTCACGGCGCATGTTGGAGTCGTCCATGATACCCTGTGCGTTGTAGTGGTTGAACGACACGAGGTAGCTCACTGTCTGCGAACCGCCGCGCACCGATGCGTCAACCTGGTAGGTGGGTTTCGACTCGCCGAAGAACAGCTTCTTCCAGTTTGTCGAAAGTCCATACTTGCGGTAGTAAGCCTTCTGTGCCTGGAAAGCTGTGCTCTCCTTGTTGTCGGGGTTGAGTATTTCCTGCAGGTCGAGCCACTCGTTGGCGTTCATCATTGTGGTGCCGTCGTTGGCAAGCTGCGATACACCGTACATTGCGCCTACTGTTACAGTGGGCTGCTCGCCGAGCTTACCGCGCTTTGTTGTGATGATGATAACGCCGTTGGCAGCGAGCGAACCATAGATTGCCGTTGCCGAAGCGTCCTTGAGCACTGTCATGCTCTCAACGTCGTTGGGGTTGAGCGAAAGGAATGTGTTCGACGAAATCTGGCTTCCGTCGAGTATGTACAACGGTTCTGTAGATGCGTAGATTGAGTTGACACCGCGCACACGCATAGAGGTTGTGGCCGAAGGCTCACCCGATGAGGTGAACACCTGCACACCCGAAACCTGTCCCTGCAAGGCATCGCCGATGTTGGCAACGGGGCGGTTGCCGAGCTTCTCGCTGCTCACGCTCTCCACCGAACCGGCGATTGTTCCGAGCTTACGGGCCGAACCGTAACCGGTAACGACCACTTCCTGCAGCTGAGTGTTGTCGGGGTTGAGCACCACGCGCATGTTGTTCGAAGCCTTCACAGTCTTCGGGGTCATGCCGAGGTAAGAAATAGTAAGTTCAGTGCCGGGCTTCACGTCGAGCGTGAACATACCGTCGGCATCGGTAACGGCACCCAATGCCGCGCCCTTGACCTTGACGGAAGCACCGATCACCGGCTCGCCGTCCTCACTGGACGTGACAAAGCCCGTGACACGCGTCTGTGCCAATGCCATTCCTATGCTCAGGAAGAGGCAGGCAAGAATCATTGTCAGTCTTTCTTTCATAAAATCTCTCTCTTGATTTGATTATAAAATTGTGAATGTTATTATTATCCCTTTCTGATTACGGTTCGATGATAGAATGTGTGCGGCGGGTCATTGCATAAGGCTGGACTCCACAAGGAGTGGTCGCGGCAGTGCTCGCGCACGCGCAACATTATATTATATAAACGGTGTGACAGGGTGTTGCCTCGCATATAAAATTCCAAAAGCGCAAACTCACGCGCCGTATGGCTTCTGCACGGCGCAAATCTCGTCATTCTATTTTTATCTAATTGCAAAATTAATGTAAATTGACCGCCACCCCAAACAATATTATTAAAGAAGCACAGAATTAAATATTTTTTAACACTACACCCTTATAAAGAGTGCATTTTATTACGAACTGAAAGAAATATAGGCCCATAAGTTTCACAATCTGCACATTGTCGGCACATGCGCTTAACATTTCCAAAATGCCACGCAGCAGGAAACTGTGTGCCCGAACACGGAAACAGTGCAACGCAAACGGCTCATTTAACAAATGTTCAACAAAAACACTTAAGAAACGGGTTTTTACCTAAACTGCATTTACACATCTCCCGTAAAAACACAACATTGATTGCACAATGTCACAAAAAGCGGTTTTCGCAGACATTGCAGCGTTAAGCATGGGCAAAAAGGCAGTTTTTCGACAACAAACAGCTTAAAAAATGATTTTATAGGCCGACAAGGCGAAGAAGAAACGCGGGAATGGATAAATATCCACTGGTGTCACGGTAAACCTATTGCAGCAGACAAGTCCCGTAGGGATGATAAATATGGCGCAGGGACTTGCTCCTGCGTTTGTGTTTTTCAATAGATTTGACCCTGAAAGGAAGGGCTTTTAAATTCCATAAATAGTCTGCATTATTTTTTTTGTAGAACAATAAGCATAAAACGAGACATTGCATTCATCAGCCCTGTAAGGGCGTAACAGTCGTAGCCCAGGGTGAGCCGTTTGCGACAGCAAACGGTGTAACCCTGGGTAAATGATTGATGCTTAAGGCTGGCCTGTAAGGTCAGCACAATATTTGTACGTTGTGTTGACCTTACAGGC
>CAVCLB010000041.1:0-20895 GCA_963602915.1 Dysosmobacter segnis
TCGCAAACGGCTCACCCTGGGCTACGACTGTTACGCCCTTACAGGGCTGATGAACGTAATGTCTCGTTTTATGCTTATTGTTCTACAAAAAAACAATGCAGAATATTTCATCGATTTTGAACACCCTACCTTACAGGGGCAAAATATGGTGATTCCTAATAGATAGGGGCAAGCCCCTATCCTATAATATTCGCCCCTTTCAGGGGCAGTGAATAGCTAACCATGCAATAGACAATAGTAAGCCCCATATAAAAGGCGGGCGTATGAATACCGCAACGGCCGGTTGCCAGGCAATAATTCCGCAACAGGCACGTCACGCCGACGGCATGCGGCACATGGTGCACGCGCGTGCTGCAGCCGATGCACGCATGTGCCGCAGCCGATGCAAGCGCAGAAAAACACTTGTTAAAACCACGACGGCACAGCCTTTCAGCAGCAGAAAAGACACAGGCAAGACACAAGCACACAACCTGTTAGCAGGGCCGAAGGCTTTGTACGCTACGGCACAAAGCCCTGCAAATTCCATAAAAAATTAAAAAAATCGCGGACAAAATGGTTTTTCCTTTAAAAAGTGTTTGCAGTATGGTTTTTTTATACGAACTTTGCAGCGCAAGGTGAAGGCCGCACGCTGTCGACCGACACCGAATTCTGAAAAAACATTAGTTATCAACTTAAATCTAATTAAATGAACCTGAATTCTACTTTCAAGGCGTTCGTCTTGGCAAGTATGCTTTCCGGCATTGCTGTGCCGGTATGCGTCGCCGACGACACATCTTCCTCAGTCTACGACTTCAGCGGCTTCAACGACATGAACCTCATGAAGTTGTTCCTCACGGCCTACGAGGACGGCCGCAAGTATCCCACCGCCGAAGAGTTTGCCGCTGCCGGCATCCAGCAGAGCGACATCGCCTTCATCCGTTCGCACGTGCGCAACAAGGGCATCCTCAGCCGTGCAAAGCGACTCGTGGCCGACACCTATGAGAAGCGCGACCTTTGGATGAACATCCCCATGGACGCAGGCAAGGCCGGCGACGTGGGCCAGCCCAACACCACATTCCACAGCGACGTGTTCTCAATGTGGAACTACACCAACATCTTCGGAGCATGGAACCACGGTTTCTTCTCGGCTCCCTCGGCATGGACCGACGCTGCACACCGCAACGGTTCGGACATGTATTCGGGCATCAAGTTCTTCGACACCACCGGCGGACGCGACGGCAGTGCCGACAGTTGGATTGACGTGATTTCAGAAACCAACGACGACGGCACCTACAAATATGTAGAGCCGATGATCAACTGTCTCATGTATTTCGGCTTCGACGGCCTCAACTACAACTGGGAAGACTCCGGCTACGCCGACGAAGACATCGTGGGCTTCCACAAGAGCCTGTATGCAACGGCAAAGCGCAACGGTTTCGACAACTTCCACTGCGGCATCTACACCTCGTCGTCGGGCTTGAGCACCTACGAGAGCAACGCCCTCTTCGGCAATTCCGAGGGCCGCACCCACGACCTCATGCTCAACTATTCGGGCGGCGATTTCAGCTACCAGATGTCAAGTTCGGCAAAAGTGGCCCTCAACGCCATGGGCACCACCGAAGGCTTGTATGCCGGTGTGTGGTTTGTGAGCATGGACCGCGGATGGAGCCGCCTCAACTCCGACGAGTATGCCAAGCAGGTGAGCCTCTGCCTTTGGGGCGAACACGCCCAGAGCCGCATCTGGTCGTACAACACGGGCAACGACACCTACGACACACAGAAGAACTACCAGCTCCTGCAGGAGCGTCTCATGTCGGGCGGCAACCGCAACCCGCTCTCGCGCCCCGCAATAAGCGACACGGGCAACAACTGGGCAGAGAGCGACGGCAAGAAGCCCCTCTCCACCTACGCAGGTCTTGCAACATGGATACCCGAGCGTTCGGCCATTCACGGCAACCTGCCCTTCGAGACCCACTTCAACCTTGGCAACGGCGACCGCTACGCCTACAAGGGCAAGCAGACTGCCGGTTCATGGTATAACATGTCGGCACAAGACTATGTGCCCACCTACCGCTGGCTCGTGGTGAAGCCCGGCACACAGACGGTTTCAACCGACATCAACCCCGAGTTCACACACAACGACCAGTACACCGGTGGCACATGCCTCAAGCTCGAAGGCAAGGCCACAGCAGAAGGCACCGACATCGTGCTCTACAAGACCGAACTCAACGTGAGCGCAGGCGACGTGTTTGCCAAGGTGGCAGTGAAGTCGGGCAAGGAAGGCACCAACCCCTCCAACCTCTACGTAATCGTGCAGAAAGCCGACGGCACATGGGTTGAAGCTCCCGTGGGCGACGTTACCGGCAAAACATGGAACGAGAAGAAGGTGAACATAAGCGGCGTTTCGCAGAGCGACGTAATCAGCCACATCGGTCTGCGCGTGAAAGGCAACGACGACAACTACCAGATGTTCGTGGGCAAGCTGCAAGTGAACGATGCAGTGAAGGCTACTCCGGCAGCCGTGAAGAACGTGAACGTCGAGGTGAAGAACGAGACAAAGAAATCGCTCTCGGCCAAGATATTCTGGAATGTTGACGCTACCGCACAGAAACGCGCCGATTGGGATCTCGTCTACAACGACGAGGCCAACATCGACCACTTCGAGGTGCTCTACAAGAACGGCGAAGACGGCCGCGTGTCGGAAATCGCACGCACATCGTCGTGGGGTTGCTTCGTGGGCGACATCGTGTTCGAGGGTGCCGACGACAAGCCTTTCATCGGCGTGCGTTCGGTGTCTACCGACCTGAAGACCTACTCTCCCGTGGAATGGGTTGAAGTGACCCGCGGCGACCAGGCCACACTGCCCAACTACGATTACAACCCCTACGGCATTTCAGCAATGAACCCCAACTGCGACGGTGCCGCCATTGCCCGCCAGCAGCGTTATGTTACCGGCGTGACCACCACCGGAGCCGACCAAAACCTTGCCTACACCGCCGACGGTCCTCAGACCGACGGTACACAGTATGTTGACGCCACCGACCATGTGCTGAAGGTAAAGCAGGGCCAGACCGTGAAGATCAACATCAAGTGCGCTGACTTCAGCGACGGTCTGAAGTTTTGCTTCGCAGGCGGATGGATCGACCTCGACGGCGACCACGTCTTCAATCCCGACTCCATCGAGAAGTACCCCGACCATGGCGAGCTTCTCTTCCGCGTCGGCAAGACACGTGCCGCTACTGCAGAATTCCAGACCACTGGCGTAAACGGCGAGTTCACCATACCCGCAGACGCCGTCACCGGCAATAGCCGTCTGCGCATCGTGTTCTCCGACGCATGGTTCGAGGGAGAGTTCCTGCCCACCGGCCTGCACAACAAGGGCTTCTCAATAGACTTCGGCGTTGAAATCACCGGCAACAACCCGCAGCGCGAAGCTCCCGTAGATGTGCACGACCAGGGCACAGCCGACGAGCCCGAAGGACTCAACGGCAGCAACGGCATCAACACCGTGAAGAGTGGCGCATCGAGCGTGGAAGTGGCCGACGGCAAGCTCAACTTCAAGAATGTTGACAAGGCTTGGATTTACGACACCAACGGTGCTCTCGTAAACTATCTGCCCACTCCCGCAAGCGTGCAGACAAGCAACCTCGCCAACGGCATCTACCTCGTGAAGATGCAGAGCGGCAACATCCTGCGCTCGCAGAAGGTGACAGTGAAATAACACCAGTGCCATAGGCATATAACCATAACGGGGGCTTCCACATAGCGTGGAAGCCCCCGTTTTTTTGTTAAGATGATATATTAGTGTTTGGTAAAAATTTGGTCTAGCATAGTGAAACGTTGAATGGTTGTTCTTTATTAGATTTCGGGAAATGCGGGGTTACTTTTGCCCATTGCATGGTTTGCACTCCAGCGCCCCAGTATGGGGCGCATATTATAGGATAGGGGCTTGCCCCTATCTATCAGACATCAACATATTTTGCCCCTGTAAGGTAGGGTGTTCAAAATCGATAAAATATTCTGCTTTGTTTTTTGTAGAACAATAAGCATAAAACGAGACATTACATTCATCAGCCCTGTAAGGGCGTAACAGTCGTAGCCCAGGGTGAGCCGTTTGCGACAGCAAACGGTGTAACCCTGGGTTAATGATTGATTTTCAAGGCTGGCCTGTAAGGTCAGCACAATATTTGTTAGTTGTGTTGACCTTACAGGCCAACCTACTTGGCATACATAAAGCCCAGGGTTACGGATGTCGCTTCGTTCCATCCTCACCCTGGGCTGGGATTGTAACGCCCTTTCAGGGCTATAATTACCGAAACACTTCTGATAATCAAACAATTACAAACTTAAATTCATATAAAAATTCCGCACATTTTGAAATCCAATTTTTAACACCATACCTGTAAGGGGCGCAGAGTTCAATATCACAATGAATTATGCGCCCCTTACAGGGGCAAATTTGTAGAAAACGATAAACACAGGGGCAAGCCCCTGCGCTATAATATGTCGTCCCTACGGGACTCGCCAGTTGCGAAAGTTTTACCTGTCACCAATACATAAAAAAAAAGAGGGTGCTTAGATGCACCCTCCTGTTGTTCTTTTACGGCAAATCCGTCATTTTGCACGGAACTTCTCGCTCTGCTGGCGTATGAGTTCCACGTCGTTGAAATAGTCTATGCGCATGGCATGGCGCACCTCGTCCATTGTCTGAGCGGCGGTTTCGCGTGCTGCCTCGGTGCCCTTGCGCAGTATGTTGTAAATCTCGGGAATGTCCTGCTCATACTCGTGTCGGCGCTGACGTATGGGTTCGAGCATGCGGTTGAGAATGTTGTTGAGAAATTTCTTGCATGTGCCGTCGCCTATGCCGCCGTGCACATAATGCTCCTTCAGTTCGTCGAGCGTCTTGTATTCGGGCCAGAAGTCGGCGAAATCCTGCGGTGTGCTGAAAGCCTCCAGATAGGTGAACACGGCGTTGCCCTCCAAGTTGCCGGGCTCGTCCATGCTCATTCGCGGCGCGCCGTTCGACATTTTCTTAACCTTCTTCCACACCTCGGCGGCAGAGTCAGACAGATAGATGCAGTTGCCGAGGCTCTTGCTCATCTTCTCCTTGCCGTCGGTGCCGGGCAGACGGCGTGCAGTGGCGTTCTCGGGAAGCATGATGTTGGGCTCTACGAGCACCTCGCCGTAGACGGTATTGAAGCGGCGCACGAGTTCGCGGGCCACCTCAATCATTGGCTCCTGGTCTTCGCCGGCGGGCACTGTGGTGGCCTTGAACAGCGTGATGTCGGCTGCCTGACTCACGGGATAGCAGAAGAAGCCGAGCGGGATGTTGGCCTCGAAGTTGCGCATCTTTATCTCGGTCTTCACCGTGGGGTTGCGCTGCACGCGCGACACCGTTATGAGGTTCATCAGATAAGTGGTGAGCTCGGCGAGTTCGGCAATCTGGCTCTGTATGAACAGAGTGCATTTCGAGGGGTCGAGCCCTGCCGAGAGATAGTCGAGAGCCACCTCGATGATGTTCTGGCGTATTTTCTCGGGGTTGTCGGCATTGTCGGTAAGAGCCTGCACGTCGGCCATGAACACGAACATCCGGTCGTAGTCGCCGGCGTTCTGCAGTTCAACTCTCCGGCGGAGCGACCCTACATAGTGTCCCAAATGGAGTTTGCCCGTCGGGCGGTCGCCGGTAAGAATTACTTTTCCCATATTTTCAGTGTGTTTTGTTGTTTCGTTAGTATGTGCCGCAACAGGCGCGGCGGCAATGCAAAGGTAATGCAATTTGGCCTAATGTCAAAATCCGCCGCACAGTTTTTGCCGTGCGCGTGTGCGGCCTACGCGGCATGCCCTCTAGAGGTTATGCGGCTGCCCGCCGTCAAAAAAAGCGTAGCTTTGCCGCCAATCTCGCCAATAATGGCTAATTTTGCAGTGCGCGTGCCTCACTGCAGCATGTTGTGCCATGCTGCGGCGGCGTGCCGACGACAATAAAGACAACGACAATGAACAAGAAAAAGACATTGCTGCTCATAAGCGACGTGGTGGGCTACGGCAAAGTGGGAGCACTCGCCATGCTGCCGGTGCTGTCCTACATGGGCGTGCCTTTCTATGCCCTCCCCACCATGCTGGTGTCCAACCCGTTTGAGTACGGCCGTTTCGCCACCCTCGAAGCCACCGGCTACATTGAGCAAGTGCTGCCCGTGTGGCGGCAGCTGGGCTTCACCTTCGACGCCATAGCCACCGGCATCGTGGCCTCGGAGCACCAGGCGCGGCTCGTGTCGCAATACTGCCGCGAGCAGGCAAGCCGCGGAACGCGCGTCTTCGTCGATCCAGTGATGGGCGACGAGGGCCACCTTTACAACGGCATCACGCCCGACACCATAACAAGCATGCGCGAAATGGTGGCCGTGGCCGACCTAATCTACCCCAACATGACCGAGGCGTGCTACCTCACCGACACTCCATACAACGCTGATGGGGTGAGCGAGGCCGAAGCCTACGAGTTGGCCGACCGTCTGCGGGCCATTGGCACACGATCGGTGCTCATAACAAGCGTGCCGCTGCACGGCAAGACTGCCGTGGTGGGCTACAATGCCGACAGTGGCGAGCACTTCACCCTGCCCTACACCGAGATACCCGTACATTTCCCGGGCACGGGCGACCTTTTCTCGGCGGTGCTCCTCGGGCATCTGCTCGACGGCAAACCGCTTGAAGAGTCGGCACAGCTCGCCATCGATGCGCTCTACCGCCTCATCGACCGCAACAAGGACAACGACGACAAGAATGCGGGCATTCCCGTGGAGCGGTGTCTCGACCTTATAGTCTGAACGGCAACACGACACGCGATTGAGCCATGCAGATACAGTAAACGGGCCTTACTTGCGCAACAAGTAAGGCCCGTTATATATTGCAAAAAGGCATATCTGCCGCAGCCGCACACGTCACTTGCGGGCTACGGAATAATGCCATATTTCCCAACTGTTGAATATGTTCTGCCAGAGAATGTAGCATCCGGGGCCCACCGACGAAATGGGAGTGAGATAGGTGCACGCTATCCAAATGGCAAAGGCGGTGTTTTTCTGCCCCAGAGCCTGCCCCGCATTTACCGTTTCGCCAAACCGCCGTCCTATCATGCGGCCGCACACAAACTGGAAAGCGCACAGCAGCAGCGAGCACACGGCCACGAGCAGCAGAAACAACACCGAGGTGTCGGCATGCATAATATTCTTCATCGTGGTGCCCGAGACAATGAGCAGCGAGCCGCCCCACAGATAGTAGGAAAGGTCTTTCACCGACGTTATGCGGCGGCAAAGTCCCGGCAGGAAGTGCTTCACCACATAGGCCAGCAGCATGGGCACCACGAGCACGGCAAACACCTTGTGCAGAATGAGCACAAAGGCAGCGAAGAAGTGTATGTCGGCGTTTCGCTCTATCATCGGGAAACACACTGGAATGAGCAGCGCGGTGATGCCGTTGGAGAGAAACGTGTAGGTGGTCATCTCCTCGAGGTTGCCGCCGAGCTTCTGTGTCACCACCGGCGCAGCCGAGGCGCAAGGCCCTATGATGCAGGTGAGCACGGCCTCGGCCAAGATGAGCGAGTTGCCCGTGAGCTTGAAACACATTATCACGGCCACCACCGCAGCCACCGTTGCCACTTGGAAAACGCCTACCCACAGATGCCATGCCACGGGACGCAGCCGACGGAAATCGACTTTGCAGAACGTGACGAAGAGCACAAGAAACATGAACGAAGGCAGGAGCGCGTCGAACACAGGCGAAGCCGCCGTGGCAAAACCGTCGAGCGCGGGGATGAGGGCGAACACGAGATAAACGGCCATACCCGTACCTATCGACACGGGTAAAGTCCAGTCTTTAAGAAATCTTATAAGTGTCATCTTGAAACAATTCGGTGCAAACACATTGCACGCCATTACTTTCTGCCGTCAAAGTTACTGCAATTTGTCGAAATGGCCAAACCCTCTGCGGCATATCTTGACCATGATGCCACGACGCGCCCTGCCGTGACCGGGCTTGGCACACGCAAAAATGCGGGAACACCACCGCAGTGATGTTCCCGCCCTTGGCAATAGCGCGTGGCAGACAAGTGCCTATGCGCGCCTATTTCTGGTGCACCACTTCCTGTATGGCGTTGCCGACACAGGCATTGGGCATCTGTATGTGGAGCATTGCGCACACCGTGGGTGCGGTGTCAACCATGTATGTGGGTGTGCTTGTGCTGCCGTGCTTTATGTTCCATCCGAAGAACACGAGCGGAATGTGCGAGTCGTAGGGATTCCACATACCGTGATTGGTGCCTATGTAGTTGGCATCCACCTTGGCATCGAAGAACCCAGGCTTTGTAACCACCATGAAGTCGCCGGTGCGACCACGGTAGTAGCCGTTGGCAGCGCGCTCGCGCAGGAACTCGGGCATCGTGGTGTTGGCCAGATTTTCGTAGTCAACCACATAGAGATATTGCGGGTCTTCGCGCAGAATCTCGATTGCAGCGGACTTCACCTTGTCGTAGTCGAGGTTGTTGTCGGCAAGATAGTGGCGGTCGATGTGGAAGTTGTAGCCTATCACATCATTGATGCAGTTGCCTGCAACACCGAATTTTGTCTTGAGCGATTCGTTCAAGCTCTTCATCACTGCCCATCCGTCGAAGCCTCCGGCAGGTATCTTGTGCGAATTCATAAGGTTGGGGTTGTGAGCTGCACCGTGGTCGGCCGTGAGGAAAAGCAGATAGTTGCCGCGTCCCACCTGGTTGTCGAGTGCAGTGAGGAAATGTGCGAGGTCGCGGTCGAGCTGCATGTAGACGTCGTGGTTTTCCTTGCCGCGTGTGCCGTAGGTGTGGCCTATTGCGTCGGTTGACGACACGCTCACGCAGAGCATATCGGTGGTTTCGTGCTTGCCGAGCTGCTCGTTTTCGAGGGCAGCCTCAGCCATCTTGAATGTCATCGTCACGCCGAGGTTTGATGTCTTTATGTCGAATCCCGGTTTGGTGTGATTTTCCTTGTTGAACTTCACCACCCAGTCGGGCAGACGGTCGGCGTAGTATGTGCTCGTGCAGAAGTTGCCGGCCTTGGTGTCCCACCAGTAGGCTGCATCGGCACTGTGGCCTGCGGGCAGAATGGAGGCACGGTCTTTTAGGGCCACGCCTATCACCTTTGAGCGGTAGTCGGTGGCAATGTGCAGCTGGTCGCCAATGGTGGTGGCGAGCATGTTGTGGGGCGACATGCGCGAGTCTTTGTCGTCGGCGGGTATGCCTTTCACATTGTTGTCGGTGCAGCAATACACGTTTTTGCCGTCAAGATGGAAATTGTTGCCGGCTATTCCGTGGAAAGCAGGCACCGAACCGGTGTAGACGCTCGAGTGGCCTATGGCTGTCACCGTGGGCAGATAGTTTATCATCTGGTTCTCGCAAGAGAAGCCTTCGTCAACAAGGCGTTTCAGTCCTCCCTCGCCATACTGGTCGTAATAATAGTAAAGGTAGTCCCACCGCATCTGGTCGACGACGAGTCCCACCACGAGTTTCGGTCGCTCCACCTGCGCACCGGCAACCATTGCGGCGCAGAAGAAGAGCAGTGATAAGAATGTCTTTTTCATGTGTTTTTGTTAAGGCGTGCTCTATAAATTCCACGCATTGTTAAGTTTGTATTTTAAGCAGGTTGCTCTTTGTGTCTTTTTGTTTTAATCCGGCATTTTTCCATTTTCTCTTCAGTCGCATAGCCCGCTATGTTCTTTCAGAAAAAAAATGAAATCTGTCAGGCTAAAATCGCAAAATACATCAAAGGCAATTTATAGAACCCGCATTGATTTATATGTGGCAAAGTTAGCAATAATTATTCGTGTATTTGTTGCTGCCGGCAAAAAAAACTCCCAATCCTTTGCCGTTTCACGAAAATGTCGTAATTTTGAAAAAACCGCAAAGCCAGAACAATGCGGTGATGATACGCCCTTGCGGCAAATAACACAGTGAGTCACGGCGCGGCTAAGGCCCGTCATAATGTTGAACCAATCAAAAACGCTGACCATGGACACGAAGATAACACAGGAAAACTTTGAGGAGACTTATATTGACCGTATAGAGTTGGCGCGCATCGACAAATTCGTGTGCGACGAGATGGCACGGCAGATACACCGCTACATAAAGGCAATGTCGGGCAGCAAGACCATAATGCTGCGGTTTGAGGAGCAGCTCGCCACGCTGAGCGTGGAAGAGAAGGAGAAGGCGATAGCTCGCTACATCGACCTCAACCGCAAGGTTCTGAGCGGACTCGACTTCAAAATTGTGCTCGCCAGGGCAATGGCCAACTACTGCGACACGTTCAGCTATCTGCTTCAGCTGGTTAACAACAAGCGCAAGATGGTGTTCTACCTAAACCGCATACGCGAGAAATATGAGCAATACCATGAGGTGTATGAGCAGGACGGCAAGTTCGGCATACGCGACCATCAGGGACAGGTGCTGCTCAGTCCGCGCTACGATTTCCTGCGCACACCTTATGTATATGTTGACGATTTGCGCATGCTGCCAGTAATAGCGCAGAAAGACGGGAAACTCGGACTTGTGTTGCCCGACGGCAACGACACGGTGGTGGCAGAATTTGTGTATGACGACATCTCGCTGCGCGACGAACCGCCGTTTTTCGAGGCCACACTCAACGGCGTGGCAGGCGTGATTTCGCCCGACGGAAAGTTCACCGCCGAGTAAAGGCGCGGCGGTTTTCCGCACTGTCTAACGCCACTGCGACAAGGCCGGGCACGACCGTGCATAATCAACGGTGTGCACTGCGCTACACAATCATATTGACACAAAAAAGGCTTGGCACTCAGGTGCCAAGCCTTTTTTGTATTCGTAATCAGCGTTGCATCAGTTGAAGAAATACTTAACTCCAATCTGCATTTTCCAGCACTGTGCGTAGTTGTAGTTGAAATCCCATGTCTTGGTGGGATACTCTCCGCTCACCTTGTTGAAGGTGAACACCGGAGTGTTGTCCTTTATGCTCTTAACGGAGAGAATCTGGCCGCTGTTGCACGAGCTCATGTTCTTCATCACGCCCCACTTTGAGTTGAAGAGGTTGCCCACGTTCATTATGTCGAGGCTGAGCTGGAGCTTGTTTTTGGTTGAACCAATCTTCAAATCGAAGTCGTGTGCCCAGCGGAAATCGAAGCGGTGAACGAAAGGCGCACGTGCGCCGTAAGCCTCGGCATATTGTCCCTTGTGGTTCTTCAGATACTTGTCCTGCTCAACAAAAGCCCAGAAAGCCTTGCGGTCTTCGTCGGAAGCGAAGTTGATTTCGGAGTCGTCCTTGGGAATGTACATCAGGTCAGACTGTATTCCGTCGCCATTGACATCGCCCTTGTAGTAGAAGCTGTAGCCCGAAGGAGAGTAGCCGGTGTAGAAGAGGCTGAAGTTGTCCTTGCCGTAACGGTAGCTTACGTTGGCAATCACACGGTCGGGCACGACATACTGCGATGTCATGAGTGTCGGGTGGTTAGGACCGTCGATGGTGTAGAGACCCGACCAAGCCGAAGAAGCGTTGCTGCCGGGCATGCCCGAAAGCTCCTTCATCACGGTGTGGGTGTAGGCAGCCATAACATTGAGGTTCTTTATAGGCTCTGCCGTGGCCGTTACATTGAATGTGTAGCCGTAGCCCTTGTGGGTGTTGGTGAGCACGCAGGCATCGTTGATGTCGGAGTAGTATTTGTAGTCAGACGGATAAACGAGGCGGTTGTCGGCTCCGTTGAGGCGGCTCCACTCCGAAGTGTTGGTCTTTATGTTGTAGTTTTCGAGCAACACGTCGTTGATTTTCTTGGTGTAGGTAAACTCGGCGGTAACAGCCATCGGGAAGTTCACGGGCACCTGGTAGTCAACGGCAATGGCTGTCTTCCACACCTGCGGCATCTTGAAGTTGCGGTCAACACCGCCTATGGTCTTGGCCACTGTGCCCTGTTCGGGAGTGATAGTGGCGGGAGCGCCGAGAAGTTCGCGTATCTTGTTGACATCGGTCACGAGTCCGCCCTTGAATTTCTCGAGTATTTCAGAGCTGCTTGTCACCACTCCGTTCTTGTAGGTGGT
This sequence comes from Dysosmobacter segnis, assembly GCA_963602915.1. Taxonomy (GTDB): domain Bacteria; phylum Bacteroidota; class Bacteroidia; order Bacteroidales; family Bacteroidaceae; genus Prevotella. Next base: position 12,053 of record CAVCLB010000041.1, read on the forward strand.
GGTTGCGTTGTAGGGGTTCTGCTGTATCATGCCTGAGTTGGTGGGCATGTTGGTGAAGAACACGAGGGGCAGGCGGCCTGCGAAGAGACCCGTACCACCGCGCACTTTAAGGCTCTTGTCGCCGAACACGTCCCAGTTGAAGCCTACACGGGGCGAAACCTGGATGTTGTTCTTGGGCCACAGACCGGTGTCGATGTGACGACCGCCGAAATCAAGTTCCTTGATGGCGTTGTTGGTCATTATGTCGTCGTTGTTGAAGGCGATGTCGTCGAAGCGGATTCCGGCGGTGAGCTTGAAGTTTTCGCGGATGCTCCACTCGTCTTGCACATACAGACCGAACTGGTTGAACTTAACCTCGGCATTGGGATGTGTTGCTCCGTTGTAGCCGTAGGCGAGGCCGACGGTCTCGGGAGCTGCGCCGTTGATGAAGTCGTCGAGCGAGCGGTAGCGGTAGTAGCCGGTTCCGCCGCGCATGTAGGAGTTGTTGGCAAGCTGGTGCTCAAAGTTGAATCCGGCAGTCACCTTGTGCTTACCGGCATACCATGTGAAGTTGTCGGTGAGTGTTGCAATCTTGTTCTGCACACGGTTGTTGTAAGAGAACAATTCGTAGCCAAAGCTGATGTAAGGCGTGAGGTCTTGTGTCACGGTGCCGTCGGCTGCTGTTTCATAGCCGTTCATAATGTCGACGAAGGGGAATTCAGAAGAGTTGGAACCGCGCTCATCGAGAATGTTGGTGTAGGTGAAGAGCAGCTGGTTGGCGAAACGCTCGCCGAAACGGCTGTGGAAATCAGCAGAAATAGATGTCACCTTGTTGTTCTGCGAATACATTGAGTTGGAGAACGACATGGAGTATTGCGAAAGACGGTCCATACCGCGCAGACGGTAGCCCGTGTCAGAAGAGTTGCCGTTGGGTGCATTCCATGCAGTGTTGGCTGTATGGTTGAAGCGCACGGCGAGGTGATGGTCCTGGTTGATGTTCCAGTCGATGCGTCCGAGGAGCTTGAGGTTGTCCTCGTCGGCATTCCAGTCGGTGTAGCTTCCGGGGTTGTAGTTGTATTTCTCTTTGAGGAATTTGCTCACTTTGTCAAGGTCGCTCTTTGTGGTGCGCGAGATATACTTGCTGGCATTGGCCACACCATCCTCTGAAGGCAACCAGCGGTTGGCCGTTCCGGGAACGAAAGTGTATTCGGCATTGGCGAAGAAGAACAGCTTGTTCTTTACAATCGGGCCGCCGAGGGTGAAGCCGTAGGTTGTGGTGCGGTTGCGTCCGCGCTCGCCCAGGTCGGTGTTGTTCACACGGTTGCCGTGCATGTTCTCATTATTATAATATATGTAGGCTGTGCCCTTGAATGTGTTCGTACCCGATTTGGTTACGGCATTGATGCCGCCGCCCACGAAATTTGACTGGCGCACGTCGAAGGGAGCTACAACTACCTGCACTTCGTCGAGTGCGTCAACCGAGATAGGCGAGCCGCCACCGGGAAGGTTTGACGACAGTCCGAAGTTGTTGTTGAGGTTTGCACCGTCGAGAGTGAAATTGGTGCCACGTCCGTCGCTGCCTGCGAAGCTCAAACCGTTGGCATAGGGCGAGAGGCGTGCTATGTCGGAAATACTGCGGTCAACAGTCGGCAGGCGCATCATCTGCGCATTGCTGATGTTGGTTGAAGCACCGGTCTTCTCACCTGCAAACTTAGAAGCCTTGCCCACCACCACGACGGTGCCAAGCTCGTTGGCGTTCTCGCTGAGGGTGAAGTTCTGGTTGTAGGTTTCACCGAGCTGCAGTGTCACGTTGTCTACCTCCTGCTTGGAGTAGCCGATGTAGCTCACAGTGATGCGGTAGGGGCCTCCCACACGCATACCCTGAATGGTGTAGCGGCCATTCACGTTGGTCACCGTTCCGTAGCGTGTGCCCGACGGCTCGTGCACTACCTGCACGGTGGCTCCCACGACTTCCTCGTTGGAACCCTGCAACGTTACTCGTCCGGTGAGTGCCGATGTTGTCACTTGCGCCATTGCTGCTTGCAGAACTGCAAGAAACATGACAGACAGAATAAACAATTTCCGTTTCATAAAATGTTTTTAATTGTGATGAAATACTGTTTCACCTTTATAGGTGCTATCCTAAATTTAATATTTTCGGCAAAAATAAACATTTCTTATTACATTTAGGTTACACGAATGTTAAAATTAAATAATCATAACGCACCATATGCAAATTTTATCAATTTCATGCACATAATGCCTGTGATGCCCCCTAGTTTTGTCTTTTTACCGCGCCACGGCGGCAAACAAAAAAGGCAGGCCGCGCCCGTCATCGGGTTGCGTCCTGCCTGCTTTGCTGCCTTTCTGTCGGCGATGGGTTGCCGGCTGTTTATCTTGATAGGAATTTGTCTACTTTGGCAGCTGTTTCCTTTCCGCTTGCCATTGCTCTCACCACAAGCGACGCTCCGCTTGCGGCATCGCCAGCCACGAACACGTTGTCGGCAAACTTGGGTTGTTCGGGGCGTAGGAAGCCCATGGCAAGGAGTGCCATCTCGCACTTTATCACCTCGGGCTTGCCTACGGGTTCCATAATGGGTCGTCCGCCCTCGGGATTGGGCTTCCATGTTATCTCCTGCACGCGCACTCCGGTGAGTCGTCCGTCCTTGCCTATGAATTCAAGCGAGTTCACGTTCCAGCGGCGTGTGCAGCCTTCTTCGTGACTTGAAGTAGTTTTCAGCGTGCGCGGCCAGTTGGGCCACGGGTTATTCGGGTCTTCCGGCCCGTCCACCGGACGCGGCATTATCTCTATCTGCGTCACGCTCTTGCAGCCCTGGCGGTGGGCAGTGCCTATACAGTCGCTTCCGGTATCGCCTCCGCCAATCACGAGCACGTCCTTTCCCTTGGCGTTCACGAGCTCGTCTTTTTTGAATTCCATTCCAGCGAGCACGCGGTTCTGCTGCGAAAGCATCTCAAGGGCGAAGTGCACGCCGCGCAGTTCGCGCCCGGGTATTTTGAGGTCGCGTGCCGTCGGTGTGCCAGTGGCCACCACATAGGCATCGAACCCTTCGGGCAAATGCTCCACGTCAATGTCCTTTCCGTATTCAAAACGCACGCCTTCCTCTTCGAGCAAGGCTATACGGCGGTCGATTATCATCTTATTGAGCTTGAAATTTGGTATTCCGTAGCGCAACAGTCCGCCCGCGCTCTCGTTCTTTTCCATTACGGTCACTTCGTAGCCCATGTGGTTCAGGCGGTTGGCGGCCACGAGTCCGGCAGGACCTGCGCCTATAACGCACACCCGTTTGCCGTTGCGTTCGGGGGTTACGGTGCGCACATAGTTCTCATCGAAGGCGTGTTCGGTTATGGCGCACTCGTCTTCGCGGTTGGTGGTGGGCTCGTGTTCAATGAGATTGAGCACGCAAGCCTTCTCGCACAGAGCCGGACAGATGCGTCCGGTGAACTCGGGGAAGTCGTTGGTAGAGTTCAACAACCTATAGGCAAGTTCCCAGTCGCCCTTGTAGAGGGCGTCGTTCCACTCTGGCGGTTTGTTGCCGAGCGGGCATGCCCAGTGGCAGAACGGCACGCCGCAGTCCATGCAGCGCGAGGCTTGCTGCCTGCGGTCGTTACTGTTTAGTGTTTGCTCCACTTCACCGAAATCGTGGATGCGGTCGTGTATGGGGCGGTAGCCCGCCTCTTTGCGGTGTATAGTAAGGAATGCTTTTGGATTTCCCATGATCTTTAAAAGTAAAAGGGTAAAAAAGTAAAAAGGTAAAAAGAACTTTCTTGCTGCTTCCTTGCTATATGGTTGCTTGTTGTTCCTTCCTTAACCTTATACTACCCTTGATTATTATTACTTAAATGATTCTTAAATGCTACAAAGACTCTGATTTAGGCAAAGGGCAAAGGCTTTTAAAAAACCTTTTTACCCTTTTACTTTTTTACTTTTTTACCTTTATCAATAGTCTCTTTGCATATCGGCGATTTTCTGCTGCAGCTTACGCACCTGCTCTTCCTGCAACACTCGCTTGTATTCTATGGGCACCACCTGAATGAATTCCTCCACGTAGTGGTTCCAGTCGTCGAGCATCGTGCGGGCGAGTTTCGAACCGGTGTAGAGGTAGTGCTGGCGGATGAGTTCGTGCAGTTCCTTGCGGTAGCTACTGTCGTCCACGAGGTTGATTTCAACCATGTCCATGTTGCAGAAGTAGTCGAAGTTGCGGTTCTTGTCCCAAACATAGGCCACGCCACCGCTCATTCCGGCTGCGAAGTTGCGTCCTGTTTCGCCGAGAACCACCACACGTCCGCCGGTCATATACTCGCAGCAGTGGTCGCCCGCGCCTTCAATCACGGCCGTAGCTCCTGAGTTGCGCACTCCGAAACGCTCGCCCACCTTTCCGTTGATATACAGTTCGCCGCTTGTCGCGCCGTAAAGTCCGGTGTTTCCGGCGATGATGTTGTCCTCTGCCGAGAAATTGCTGCGTATCGGGGGCAATATTGATATGCGTCCGCCCGACAGTCCCTTGGCGAAATAGTCGTTGGCCTCGCCCTCGAGTTTGAAGTCTACTCCGGCCACGAGGAACGCTCCGAAGCTCTGTCCGGCCGAGCCTTTGAACTTCACGTTCACTGTTTTGTCGGGCAGACCGGCCTCGCCGTATTTCGCAGCAATCATACCGCTGAGCATCGTTCCTGCCGCACGGTCGGTGTTCTTTATCGCGAAGTCGAGGCTAACTTCGTCCTTGCGATCTATGGCACTTTGTGCCCCGCGTATGAGTTGCTGGTCGAGCACGTCGCCAAGCTCGTGCACTTGCTGTGCCGTGTGGTGCAGCGGGCACTCCGATGTTTCCTTGTAGAGCATACGGCGGAAATCGAGCAACGAGGCTTTGGGGCTTACTCCGTCTTTCTTTGTAACAATGAGTTCGGTGTGGCCCACGATGTCGTTGAGACTCGTGAAGCCCATTTCGGCAAGATATTCGCGCACCTCACGGGCGAGGAACGTGAAATAGTTCACCAGATAGTCGGCCTTTCCACGGAAATACTTGCGCAGTTCGGGGTTTTGTGTTGCCACGCCCATGGGGCAGGTATTGAGGTTGCACTTGCGCATCATCACACATCCGAGCACAATCAGTGCCGCCGTTCCGAAACCGAATTCCTCTGCTCCGAGCATAGCCATAAGCACTATGTCGCGGCCTGTCTTGAGTTGGCCGTCTACCTGAAGCCTAACCTGACCGCGCAGACCGTTTTTCACGAGTGTCTGCTGTGTTTCGGCAAGACCAATCTCGGGCGATATTCCGGCGAAGCGCATGCTCGATGCAGGCGAAGCACCTGTTCCACCCTCGGCACCCGAAATCACAATGAGGTCGGCCTTAGCCTTGGCCACGCCTGCGGCGATTGTTCCCACGCCGCTCTCGGCAACGAGTTTCACGCTGATAGCCGCCTTCGGATTGACGTTTTTAAGGTCGAATATGAGCTGTGCAAGGTCTTCAATTGAATATATGTCGTGGTGGGGCGGCGGCGAGATGAGCGAGATGCCGGGTATGGAGTGGCGTGTCTTGGCAATCACCTCGTTCACTTTAAATCCCGGCAGCTGTCCGCCTTCGCCCGGTTTCGCACCCTGGGCCACCTTAATCTGTATTTCCTCGGCGTTCACCAGATATTCGGTGGTAACGCCGAAGCGTCCCGATGCCACCTGCTTGGTCTTGCTTGAGAGCGACACTCCGTCAACATCGGTGTGGAAACGCTCGTTATCCTCGCCGCCTTCGCCCGTGTTTGAGCGTGCGCCGAGCTTGTTCATGGCTATGGCCATGGCCTCGTGAGCCTCTTTTGAGAGCGCGCCGAACGACATTGCACCCGTCACGAAATGCTTCACGATTTCTTCCACCGGCTCCACCTTGTCTATATCAATGGGGTTGCGGCGGAAGTCGAAGAAGTCGCGGATGAATATCGGACTTTCCTTCTCGTCTACATAGCGTGCAAATTCCTTGTATTTTGCATAGTCGCCAGTGCGTGTAGCGAGTTGCAGCGAGGCTATCGTCTCGGGATTCCATGCATGGCTTATGCCGTCCTTACGGTAGTGGAACTGTCCGAGGTTGGGCAGGAAACCAACGTTAGCGTGCTTACCGAAGGCCATATCGTGCAGTCTCACGGCATCGCGGGCTATTGTTTCGAGTCCGATGCCGCCCACTGTTGACACCTCGGTGCCGAAATAGGTGCGCAACAAAGGCTCTGACAGACCGATGCTTTCGAATATCTTCGCGCCACGGTAGGATCGGATGGTGGAAATACCCATCTTGGCCATTATCTTGAGCAGACCTTTCTTTACGGCCTTGATGTAGTTGGCCTCGGCCGTGGCGTAGTTTTCCTGTATCTTTCCGCGACGCACGAGGTCGTCGAGAATGGCGTAGGTGAGATAGGGGCAAAGTGCCGATGCACCGTAACCAAGCAGCAATGCGGCGTGCATCACCTCACGTATCTCGCCGCTCTCCACGATGAGGGCGGTCTGCACACGCTTGCCCACGCTTATGAGATAGTGGTGCACTGCGCTCACGGCGAGCAGCGACGGCACAGCGGCATGCGTCTCGTCAACGTCGCGGTCGCTCAGTATGATGTAGTTGTAACCCTCGTCAACGCTGCGTTCTGCCTGCTTGCAGAGCGAGTCGATGGCTTCGCGCAATCCCACCTCGCCCTTTGCACATTCGAAAATCATGGGCAGCTTCACGGTATTGAAGCCTTTGTAGCGTATGTTGCAGAGTATGTCGAGCTGGGTATTGGTCAATATCGGGTGCGGCAGACGCACCATCTTGCAGTTGCTTTCGTCGGGCTGGAGTATGCCCGAGCCCACACGGCCGATGTATTCGCTCAACGACATCACCAGCGACTCGCGTATTGAGTCGATGGCGGGGTTGGTTACCTGGGCAAACTGCTGACGGAAATAGTTGAAGAAAATCTGGGGACGCTCGCTGAGCACCGCAAGCGGCGTGTCGTTGCCCATAGAGGCTGTGGGTTCCTGACCGTTGACCGACATCGGGACAATGGTTCCGTCTACATCTTCCTCACCGAAACCGAACATTATTTCCTTGCGAGTGAGGTCGTCAACAGAGTTGTCCACCTTGCGTCCGGAGTGCAGTTTCTCGAGCTGTATGCGGTTGGTTGACAGCCATTGGCGGTAAGGATGAGCCTTGGCGAGGCGTTCTTTTATCTCGCCGTCGTAGTAGATTTTGCCTTCCTGGGTATCGATGAGCAGAATCTTGCCCGGCTGCAGACGTCCTTTTTCGGCTATCTCGGTCGGGTCGAAGTCCATAACGCCCACCTCAGAAGCCACCACCATGGTGTCGTTCTTGGTTATGGTGTAGCGCGCCGGGCGCAGACCGTTGCGGTCGAGCATACCTCCGGCGTAGCGTCCGTCGCTGAAAAGAAGCGCAGCGGGGCCGTCCCACGGTTCGTTGAGAATGGAGTGGTATTCGTAGAAAGCCTTCAAATCCTCGGGAATGGGGTTCTTGTCGTTGAAGCTCTCAGGCACCATCACCGCCATGGCATGGGGCAACGAGAGGCCGCTCATCACGAAGAACTCGAACACATTATCCAAACTTGCCGAGTCGCTCATGTTGGGTTGCACCACGGGCGAAATCTCGCGGATGTCGCCCAAGGTCTCGCTCGACAGCACCGACTCACGCGCACTAAACCAAAGGCGGTTGCCTCTGATTGTGTTTATCTCGCCGTTGTGGGCGAGAAGGCGGAACGGCTGAGCCAGACTCCATGTTGGGAAGGTATTGGTGGAGAAGCGCGAATGCACAAGCGCAAGCCCCGAAGTGAAGTAATTGTTGGTGAGGTCGGGATAATACTGTCTCACCTGCATGCTCGACAACATGCCCTTGTAGACGATGTTGCGGCTCGACAGCGAGCAAACATAAAAGTCGCTGTCGCTCACGCGGCGTTCAATTTTCTTCCTTATTATATATAATGTGCGTTCGAAATCGGCCACGCGGTCGTCGGTAACACCCGTTATGAACACCTGTTTAATTGCAGGTTCGGTGTCGAGTGCAGCCGCCCCGAGGCATGCCGGGTTTGTGGGCACGTTGCGCAAGTGCATCAACGTGAGGCCCTCGCGCTCTATCTCCTCTATCATCACCGAGAGAATGTCGTGCTGCCGTGTCTCGTCCTTGGGCAGGAACACAAGACCTGTGCCGTATTTTCCCTTTTCGGGCACGGGAATTCCCTGCAAGAGAATGAACTCGTGCGGTATCTGCAACATGATGCCCGCGCCGTCGCCGGTCTTGTTGTCGGCCCCTTCGGCACCACGGTGGCGCATGTTCTCAAGCACGCGCAGGGCATTGTCAACCAGCTCATGGCTCTTGTTGCCATGTATGTTCACCACCATGCCGACACCGCAAGCGTCGTGCTCATAGGCGGGGTTGTACAATCCTGAAAATGTGTTTTCCGTCGTCAGGCTCGCCGCCTGATGACCATTGCTTTTACCCATCGTTGTAGCTTTTAATTAGTAAACTATTAAAATTCCTATCAAAGTGAATGCAAAGATAGTAATTTACTTTCAATTAGTAGCACATTTAAGGTCAAAAATATGGTCAACCACAAAAAAAGAAGCCGCCAAGCTACACTTGACGACTCCTAAATACAGTTTTTCAGTCGGTCTGTCGATACGACGTTCAGTCTTTCGTTCCTTTCATTTCCAGCACAACCGGTTGTTCCCCATGAAAATACACAACGGCCGAATTCGAGAAAAAGCCGAGCTCGTCAGACAGTTTTACGGCCATTACGACTTCGCCGCGCTCACCGTTTTTTATTCCTTTATGGGGTGTTCTATTAATTCATAAAAACGAGTGGATTCCACTCCGAAATAATCATTA
>CAVCLB010000042.1:0-20810 GCA_963602915.1 Dysosmobacter segnis
TCAATTATTTACCCAGGGTTACACCGTTTGCTGTCGCAAACGGCTCACCCTGGGCTACGACCGTTACGCCCTTTCAGGGCTGATGAATGCAATGTCTCGCAATTATGCTTATTGTGCTACAAAAAACGATGCAGGATATTATATGGATTTTGAACACCATACCTTTCAGGGGCAATGGAGTGCAAACTATGCAATGGACAAAAGTAAGTCCCCGTATTTTCAAAATCTAATAAAGAACAACCATTCAGTGTTTTACTATATTAGACCAGGTTTTCACCGGACATCAATAGAAAAAAATAAGCGCAGGGGCTTGCCCCTGCGCTAAAATTTATTGTCCCTAAGTGTCTTGCCGGTTGCAAAACTCTTACTGGAAACCAATGTTTTTTATCGTCACTTAACGCACGCTAATTGGCAGCGTGGCGTCTGGCAAGCCTTCGGTGCTTACGCGCAGCGTGGCCGTGCCGTGGCCTTTGCCCTCTATCACAACCACGAGTTTGCCGCTGAACAGAGGCATCTGCTTGGAGTTGAACGGAATGAGCGATGTGGCATCGCCGTTGCACACGCCTTTCAGTGTGCCCTGACCGGTCACGCTGAATGTCATCATGTTGTCGGCGGTGGGGCAGGGAGTGCCGTCTTTGTCGGCGAGCGACACTGTGACGTAGGTCAAGTCGTTGCTGTTGCAGCCTATTGCGTTGCGGTCGGCCTCAAGCACTATTTTTGTAGGCTCTCCGGCGGTGCGCACAATCTCGGTGGCGGCAACGTTGCCACGGTAGTCGTAGGCCACCACTTTCAGTTCGCCCGGTTCATACTGCACGTCGTTCCAGCGCAGACGATAGCGGTCGAGTCGTGTCGATGGATCTTTTACGAGCCTTCCCTGGCTCTTGCCGTTCACGAAAAGCTCGGCCGACGGGTAAGAAGTGTAGCAATAGACGGGCGTGGTTTCGCCCTCGCGACCCTTCCAGGTCCAGTGGGGCAACACATGCAGCGTGGGCGAGTCGGTGCGCCAGTGCGAACGGTAGAGCCAATAACGGTCTTTGGGAAGTCCGGCAAGGTCACAAATGCCGAAATAGCTGGAGCGCGAAGGCCAGTACTCGTCGTAGGGCGATGGTTCACCGAGATAGTCGAAACCCGTCCACACGAATTCGCCTATGGTGTAGTTGCGGTCGTCCTGCATGCGCCAGTCGTCGTCGGGCAGATTGCTCCACGGGCAATACTCCACATCGTATGACGAACATTGCCCGTCGGCGTAGGTCTTGGAGTCGCTTGCCTCAACCGGGAACTTGTAGACTCCGCGTGAGCTTACGGTAGATGCTGTTTCCGAACCGAGCAGAAATCCCTGCGGCAGTTGGCGTATGTTGTTGTCGTATTTATGCACCCGGTAGTTGAATCCCGGCACATCCATCACCTGTGCGAAACCCGATCGCAGTGCGTCTTCGGCCTTGTCCATGCCCTGTGTCACGGGACGTGTGGGGTCGAGTCGGTGGCAGATGTCCTGCAGATGCGCTGCTATGTCGCGTCCTTCGGTGCTCCATTGTTCGGGTATCTCGTTGCCTATGCTCCACATCACTATGCTCGGGTGGTTGCGATGGTTGAGCACGAGGTTGGTAATGTCGCGGTCGGCCCACTCCTTAAAGAACTTTGCGTAGCCGTTTTTACACTTGGGATATATCCACATGTCGAAGCTCTCGGCCATTACCATCATTCCCATTGAGTCGCACACGGCCATTTCCATCGACGAAGGCATATTGTGTGCGGTGCGTATGGCATCGGCTCCCATTTCTTTCATTATGCGCACCTGGCGAATGAATGCCGCCTTGTTTTCGGCTGCGCCGAGCGGTCCGAGGTCGTGGTGCAGGCACACGCCCTTAATCTTGCGCGACTTGCCGTTGAGCTGGAATCCGTCATACGGTGCCACTCTCACCGTGCGTATGCCCACGCGCTGCGACGTTTCGTCGATGAGGCGACCCTTGCTGTAAAGCCGTGTGACGAGCTTGTAGAGGTAAGGTGACTCGGGCGACCACAGCTGCGCGCCTTCTATCTTGTGCGTGTAGTGTGTGTTGCCGTCGGCGTCGAGGGCTGTCTTGCCGGTGCTTGCCACCGCCTTTCCGTCGTTGTCGTAGAGTGTGTTCTCAACGAGTAGCGAGTTGTCGGCATTGCCTACATGGGTGTTGAGGGCGATGAATGCGTCGCCGCCTTCTATGGAATCGGTGCGGAACCAGCTGCCCCAAGTGTCGATGCTTGCGGTATTTTGGGTGGTTATGAGGCTGACGGGGCGGAACAGTCCGCCGCCGGGATACCATCGCGACGACTCCTCTCGGTTGTTGAGGCTCACCTCAATGGTGTTCTTGCCTTTTTTGAGAAACGGTGCAGCGTCCACGCGGAAGGCGTTGTAGCCGTAGGCCCAGTGCCCAGCCAAATGACCGTTGATAAACACCTGCGGTTCAGACATTGCACCATCGAAATGCAGAACGGCTGTCTTAGGAATGCTTTTCAGGTTTACTGTGGTGCGGTAGAAGCCGCGCCCAATCCAAGGCAGAGCCCCCGAACGTCCCGATTTCTCGCTTTTCTCGGTTTCGCCGTTTTGCTCTATCGCCACAAACTGCAGGTCGTGGCGCTTGTCAAACTGACCGTTTATGGCCCAGTCGTGAGGTATGCTGACATTGTTCCACGCAATGCTGTCGCGCGAGAACTGCCAGTTTTTCAGGCTGACCGTGCGGCGGCTTTGCGCCTGCGAAGCCATTGCTGTGGCAAAGGCCATGGTCAGAACAAAGGATTTTTTCATATATAATTGTGTCATTAGTGTCGTTTCATGTGTGCCTTGTGCTACCCGCCAGCCAAGGCCGTGGTGCGCCGCCCGGTGGGGCAGCGCACCTGCGGGTGAAGGTTATTGCTTGAATGCGTCGAGAGCGGCAGTGGGTTTGCCGTTGCTGTCGAATGCTCCCATGGCATAGCTGTTCCAGCTCGGGGTGCACTCGGGCTCCCAATAGAATATGCCGAGGCACGAGTCGATGGCCTTGCAGCCGCTCACCATCTTCGATAGCATTGCCTGGGCGTTTTCAGAATCCCAGTTCATGCCTATTTCGCAAAGCATCACTTTCTTGTTGTATGCGCTCTCGAGTCTCTTTATGTTCACTAGGCAAGAGTCGGTGGCAGCCTGCCAATCGTCGTCGGTGGGGTAGAGCGACAGACCGATAACGTCCCACTTGGCATTATTTTTCTTCAAACCGTCAAACATCCACTTAAGGTGTTTTATCTCCTGGCCCCGGTCGATGTGCACGATGCACATGGCGTTGGGATATACAGCCTTTGCTGCGTCGTAGCCGGCATTGTTGAGTTGGGTGTAGTTGCCGAAGTTGTCGCCCGACACAAGTCCCGTGGGCCAGAGCATGCCGGTGCTTGTCTCGTTGCCTATCTGTATCCACTCCACGTCTATTCCGTTGGCTTTCAGTGTTTCGAGCACCTCTTTGGTGTGTCCGGCCACTGCCGTCTTCAGAGCCTCAAGGTCATATCCTGCCCATGCTGCCGGGAGGGTCTGCTGTGAAGGATCGGCCCAGGAATCGGAGTAGTGGAAGTCGATCATGATGCGCATGCCGAGGTTTTTGGCACGCCATGCCTTTATGAGCACGTCCTGCTTGTTGCACCATCCGTCTGAAGGGTCAACCCACACGCGCAGGCGAATGGAGTTGGTGCCGAGGTCGCGCAGCAGCGACATACACTCCTGCTCGCTTCCTGCGGCGTTGTAGAACTTTATGCCCGATGCCTCCATTTGCGTAAGCCAGCTCACGTCGGCACCTTTTGCAAAGCCCGTCATGTCGTATTCCTTCTCTTTCTGCGGCGTGGCGGTGCTGTCGTTGCTGCATGCCGCGAGCGAGAATATGCTGAATGCGGCGAATAATATTGCTTTTATGAATGATTTTTTCATTGTCTGTGGTTTTTAGTCGGGGATGTCATCCCCGTTGTTTCTTTATGACTTTGTGGGTGTTTCAAGACCGCGTTGCGGCGTGCGGCGGTTGCTGCACATGCGTGCGCCGTGTGCTGCGTGTGTGTGCGTCGGTTGCCGCACGCTGGCGGGACGGCTCCATGCGGTTGCCGCGAAGCCGCCCCGGCGGCATGTGTCATTGTTTCTTGTAGCTCCATTTAAGGGTCTTCAGGTCGACGGTGAGTGTCACCGTGTCGCCGGCTTTGACCCCTTCGTCAAACCAGATGTTCCATGCTCCGGCTTCGGCCGACAGTGTGTAGAGGTCAGACGGGTCGGAACCGTAAAGCACATTGTTCTCGCGGTCGTTAATCTTGAAGTTCTCCCAGTCGGCGGTGAGCGTGTAGGTGCCGCTGTATGTGGAGTTGCCCGTCTTGGCAAGCACTGTGAGGTCGGCCGATGCGTCGGTGTTCACCATGAACAGCTGTGAGGGATATTTCACCTCGGGCTGGTCGCCTGCGTTGAAATCCACCTCGCCGTTGACCACCGTGTAGGTGTATTCGCCGTTGCTGTCGGCCTGCACTATTATTGTGTATGTGCCCGGTGTGGCTATTGTGAATGCCGTGGCCGAGGCGGCCTGGGTGAGTTTTCCGTTGCTGGCGGCAAACTTGACGCTCTTTTCCACATAGGTGTCGGTGCGTGTGTCTTTGTTGTATTCCTTTCCGTCGGCATCAATTTCAACGGTTTGGTTGGCTGCGGTCGTGGTGATGTAGTAGCCCCACTGCTGTTTCTTTGAGTAGTAGGTCATGTCGGCACCGTTCACGCGCAGCTGCGAGAGCAGCATGGCTTTCCATTCCAGTTGCTTCGTGTCTACGGTTACAAACCACTGCCCGGCACCGTCGGCAAACCAGCAGTTCCATGCGTCGGAGGCATCGCTTATCTCGAAGGCGTGGCCATCTACGGCGTAGTTGCCCCATGTGGTGCCCGAATATTCGTAGAACCAGCAGTTGAGCCATGCCGTGGCGTTCATGTAGCCTGTGTACACCCCGTCTTCGGCGGGCGAGTGCAGGTAGGCAATGGTGTCGGTTTTGTTCGACGCGAGCACTGCCATGCGGGTCATGTCAACGAAGTATGGAGTGACAGTCACCTTGCACACGTTGCTGTAGGCAGGCTCCATATTGTCGCCTTCGGTAGACTTTATGCGGAAATACAGGTCGCCGGCGTGGTTCACCTCAATGCCCAAGGTTTTGGCCAGGGTGTTCAGCTCGGTGCCGGTGTAGGCTTTGGTGAGCCCGTTGACGGCAGTCTCCGAGGCTCCGGCAAAGTCTTGCGAGGCCGAAACCTCTACATAGGTGTTGAGCAGATTGTCGGGCACTGTCTTGGTGTCGTCGCTCGACAGCAGCGTGGGGTTCTTCCAGGCGAGCTGCAGCACTACGGTTGACCGCTGGCTAACATCGAGCTTCAGCTCATTGGCGGTGGCTATAAGATCAGACGGGGCAAACCCATCGACATACAGAGTGTCGCCGTCTTTGTCGCAGCTTGCGCAGAGCAGCGCGACGCAAAGATACAGAAATATTCTAAATGTGGTCTTTTTCATTGTCTTCTTGTTTGGTTGTAGTGTAATGTAATCGGTTGCACGGCACACTGCACATATCAGTAGTTGTCGTTGTGCAGATTGGGGTTGGCCGTGAGGTCGGTTGCCGGAATGGGGTAGATGTTGTATTTGTTGTCAACGGCCATTCCGTCTTTTGTTCCGCCTTTCCACTCCCATACATACGATGATGTGGTGAACAGTCCGAAGCGTATGAGGTCGGTGCGGCGCGTTCCTTCGGTGTAGAGCTCGCGTGCACGCTCGTTGATGATGAATTCCTTGGTGAGCTGGTTCTCTTTTATGTTGCCGCTTGCATCGCCGTAGGCGCGATGGCGCAGACGGTTGATGTAGTCGAGAGCCTGCGTGCGGCTGCCGCCCTGTCCGCCGCGCACCACTGCTTCGGCATACATGAGGTAGACATCGGCCAGTCGGAACAGCGGGAAATCGGTGGCTGCACCGTAAGAAGCGGTGTTGGATGCCGTCTCGCCGTTGTCGGTGAGATTGGTCCATTTGGTGAAGAGGTAGCCGTCTTGCTGCGATGTGAAATCGCTTATGTATTGCGTTTGGCCGTCGGTGAAGAAGCAGTAGCGCGAGTCGCGGTCGCCATCTTCAAACTTTGCGGTGAGGCTTCCGCGCGAACGGAAATTGCCCCATGCCGAGGCCACTCCGTAGTCGGCAGGGTTCTGTGCCGTAGAAGAGCTGCTCACCGAACCGCATATAAGATAGGTGGTGGAGCCGTAGGTGAGCAGATGGTCGGGATCTTGCGGCAGGGCGAATATTATCTCGTTGGTGCGCTTGTCGTTGTCGGCATTGAACAGCTGACGGTAGTCGGCGTTGAGCGAGTAGCCCTGGGCCATTGCCTTGTTGCAGGCATCGATGCACTCGGTGTAGCGGGCGGTGCCGGTGTAAACCTCGGAGTTGAGGTAGAGTCTTGCTAGAAGCGTGTAGGCTGCGCCTTGCGAAGCCTCGCCGTAGGGGCATTCGGCCTTGGTGGCAAGCGACCCAACGCAGTCGTTGAGCTCGCTCTCAATGTAGGCGAACGTGTCGGCAGGCTTGTAGCACGGCGGTGTGAAGCTGCCCACGGGGTCGTTCTCGGTGACAAACGGGATGTTGCGGTAGAGGTCGAGTGCGTAATAGTAGAATAGTGCGCGCATGAAACGGGCTTCGGCCCGGTAGCGGCGCATCTTCTTCTGTCCGCTTTCGTCAAACGACTCTATTTTCGAGTCGGTGCAGTTGCGCAGAAACTCGTTGCAGAGCGAGATGTTGTAGTATATGCGGTAGTACATGTCGGACACCCAAGTGTCGTTGGCATCCCACTTGATGTATGACAGATTGGTCATGTCGTCGCCCGTGAGCCATGTGTAGGCAAACTCGTCGGTGGGTGCTTCCTGCATGTTGATGAGCGTGCGCATGAAGTTCTCGTTGTGGTTGCTCGAATAGTCAACGCCCGAACTTGTCTGTCCGGTGGCGGTCATCGAGGCATAAATCTTGCCGAGCACTGCCTCGAAATTCTCGATGCTCGTGTAGACTTGCTTTGATGTTGTCTCGGTGTGGGGATATTGGTCGAGGTCGCCGGTGCACGAAGTGCCGAGCGTCAGGGCCGTGGCTGCGAGACAACTTATGATGATGTGTTTTGCGTTCATTTCTTTCTTCGTTTAAGTGTAAGGTATGCTTGGGTTGTGGGCTGCCGTTGTCAGAACTGCAGGCCGATGCTCAGAGTGTAGGTTCTCGGGCGCGGGTAAAGGCTGCTGTCAACACCGTTGGGCACCTCGGGGTCGGGTCCGGAGTAGTTTGTTATGCAGAACACGTTCTGCACCATTGCTGAAAGCGACAGAGAGCACCACCGTGTGATTTTGCCGAAGTTGTAGCTCAGGTTTATGTTGTCGAGTTTCAGGAACGAACCGTTCTCCACATAGTAGTCGGAAAGGTATTGGCGCGTCTGGAAACCGGTCTTGAGGTAAGAGCGGTTGAGGTTGTTGAGCTGCAGTCCGTTGGCCCATGTCTCAAGCTCCCAGGCTCCGGTGTTCATGGCAGTGGCGTTATATACGTAGTTGCCTATGTTGGCGCGGAAGCTCATGCCAAGCGTGAGTTGCTTGTAGCGGAGCGATGTGGAGAGTCCCATGATGTAGTCGGGCAGCGGCGAATGGTAGCGGTAGCGGTCGTTGTCGTTTATCACTCCGTCGCCGTTAATGTCGGCGTAAGCTCCCTCGATGGGCTTGCCCGAACGGTCGTAGAGCTGGTGGTAGACATAGAACATGTTGGGTGTGTAGCCCTCGGTGAGCACCTGTATCTGGTTGTTGTCCTTCACCGTGGGGCCTACGAGCATGTTGGTCTTCTCGTCGCTCTTCACCTTGGAGAGGTTTTTCACGGTCATCTTCTGCCATGTGAAGTTGTAGCTGAGGTTCCACTCCCAGTCTTTTGTCTGCACGGGGGTAGCGTTGAGCGTCACCTCGATGCCGTGGCTGTCAACGTTGCCCACGTTGGTGGTGATGTTCTTTGCGAATTGTGTGCCTGCGGCGGCAGGTATGGTGGCAATGAGGTCTTTGGTCTTTCGGGTGTAGAAGTCGAACGAACCTGACAGACGGTTGTTGAGGAATCCGAAGTCGAAGCCGTAGTTCCACGACGAAGTGGTTTCCCATTTGAGGTTAGACACATAAGCCTCGGGGCGGTAGGTGTTTATCCAAGTGCCGTTTATCATCGCTTCGGCGCCCTTGGAACTGTATGTGTAGACGGGCAGGTAGTTGTAGTTGCCGTTCACTTCCTGCTGGCCGGTTACGCCGTAGCTTGCCCTCAGTTTTAGGTTGCTCACCACTTTGCTGTCTTTAAGGAAACTCTCCTGGCTGATAGTCCAACCCAGTCCCACTGAGGGGAATGTTCCCCATCGATAGTCTTTGC
Organism: Dysosmobacter segnis; assembly: GCA_963602915.1. Classification (GTDB taxonomy): domain Bacteria; phylum Bacteroidota; class Bacteroidia; order Bacteroidales; family Bacteroidaceae; genus Prevotella. The sequence continues at coordinate 8,403 of CAVCLB010000042.1, forward strand.
CGAAACGCGAGCTGCCGTCGCGGCGCAGAGTGGCGGTGAGCAGGTAGCGTCCGTCGTAGGAGTAGTTCACGCGTCCGTAGTAGGAGAGCAGCGTGTGACGGTAGTCTTCGGCCTTGTAGGTCTTCAGTTCGCTGCCTGCCACATTATATTCCACTGTTGCTGGCGTGGTGGTTTTCCAGTATTGCCAGTCGTAGCCCACCGTTGCATCTACGTTGCTCTTTATTGCATCGAAGTATTTTCCGTAGTTGGCATAGATTGTGAACAGTTCGTTCGATTTCTTCTGCGGACCGTATTTGTAGTCGAAACCGCCGTCGTTGTAGTTTGATGCGGCACATTCTGGTATGTAGGTCTTGCCGTTGCCCTGTGCAATGTCGGTTCCGAGGGTGGCGTGCAGTTTCAGTTCGGGCAGGAAATGCAGCTTGTAGTCGATGTCGAAATTGCCTATGAAGCGCTTTATGGTGCTCGTTGCGTCGTATTGGTCAACAAGTCCGCGCGGGTTGCGCTGGCCTGCCGAAGTGTTTATGGGCTTGCCGTTAGCGTCGAGCGACTCGGTGTAGCCGCCGTAGAGGTCGCTTCCCGATCGCACGGGAAGGGTGGGGTTGAATGTTGCAGCGGCCCAAATGGCCGAGCCGTTGTTGAACTGGTTGTTTGAAACCGAACCCTTTGCGTTGAGAGTGAGCTTCAAGTGGTCGGCGAAGAAACTCGGACTGAGCACGATGTTGCCCGTGAAGCGTTCGGAATTGTCCTTGCGTATGATACCATTCTGGTTGGAATAGCCCACCGATGCACGGAAAGGCAGACCTTTGACAATCTTTCCCGACACCGAGAGGTTGTTGTCGGTGGAGAAAGCAGTGCGGTAGACTTGGTCATACCAGTCGGTGCTGGCCGTACCGAGCAAGGCTTTTTGCGCGTCGGTGCCTTGTGAGTTGATGATAGAGCGGAACTCGTCGGCACTGAGAATGTCAACCATGTTGGCGCGCGTCTGCAAGGTGTTGGTAGTGGTGAATTGTATGGAAGGTTTTGTGTCGGAGCCTTTCTTGGTGGTGATGAGGATAACGCCGTTCGACGCGCGCGAACCATATATGGCTGTTGAGGCTGCGTCTTTGAGCACCGTCATCGACTCTATGTCCTGCGGGTTAATCATGCTCAGGAAGTTGTTGTCGGCTCCTGCGATGCCGCCAAGTTCCAAAGGCACGCCGTCAACAACAATCAACGGGTCGTTGGAGGCGTTGAGCGATGCACCGCCACGCACGCGGATGGTGCTTCCGGCAGTGGTTGATCCGGAGTTGGACATTATCTGCACGCCCGACACCTTGCCATTGATGAGTTGCTCGGGCGAAGATATAGAACCCTTGTTGAAGTCTTTTGCCTTGACAGTGGAGACGCTTCCTGTAAGGTCGCTCTTGCGTGCCGTACCGTAGCCCACCACTACAACCTCGCCAATCTGCTTGTCGTCAGACTCGAGGCCTACGTTGAGCACGTCGCCCTTCACGGCCACTTTCTTGCTTGTGTAGCCTATGTAGGTCACTGTTATCTGCTTTGTCTGTTGCGGAACGCTGATTTGGTAGTTGCCGTCAATGTCGGTCACTGCGCCCACTTTGCCTCCTTCGGTCATGATTGAGGCTCCCATGAGCGGCTCGTTGGTGCTGGCATCGGTCACACATCCCTTTATTATGCGGTTTTGTGCTGATGCCGACAGGTTGAATGCTGTAATCATGCAGAAGAGCAAGAGCAGGATCTTGCCTCTGATGTGGCTTTTTGATGTTACATTCATGTCGTTTTAATTTAGGTGAATTTGGTTACTTTATACAGTAAATTGAAATGTCTTTTGTTTTTGCCGCCGCAGCGGTTGTGTGGTTGTAAGGCTTGAAGGTTTGAAGCGGTAAGGCGCGTCCGGGTGTCAACCGGCGCATAATCTTGGCTGCAAAATTATGTTGGTTGACATAAATCAAGATTTACATTCTGGACAAATGGCAAAACAAATCGGACATTCAGGGCTCGAAAAGCCTCTAAATAGGCCACTTTGGCAAATTTGTAGCGTGGCTGAAACAAATCGGACACGGCCCCGTTTGGCATGAACAATATTGGGGCAATGCCACGCCTTGTTGTTTGTGGCATTGCCCCAATGGAGGGTTGGAAACATTATGAAACCTTCACTCGGCTTCGGTTTCGGCGTGTGGAATTACTGTACAGAGCTTCATCACGTCGCTTTCGAAGGTTTCGCGGCAAATGGCCCGGTTCTTGAATGCCGACCGATAGTTGTATATTGTGCGCGGAGTGTAGAACAACAGGGCTGCAATCTCGCTGCTTTCTTTCACCCCGAGCCTTATCAAGGCGAATATGCGCAGCTCGGTGGTTAGGCATCCGGGGTGTTGCGGCACCACCTGCTCGTCGGGTTTGAGCAATGTGTTGAACTCGGTTACAAACGAAGGATACAAATCCAGAAACGCGGCATCAAACCTTACCATGAACGTTGATGCATCTTCTTCTGACAGGCGCGACGACGAAGTGCGGTTGAGAAGGTCGTTCACTTGCCCGGCTTTAATCTTTCGGCGCACGAGAATCTCGAATTTCCCGAGGCGATCGATGAATTTTGCGCACAAATCTATATACAGTTTGGCGAGCCGCTCACGCCGCTTGTCGGTGTCAACAAGCCGTCGATTGAGGGCGTTGAGCGTGTCGTTGAGTTTGGAAAGCTGCCCGTTGCGCTCCGAAAGTTCGCGGCGGTGCCAGTGCAGTTGGCGGTTTTTTACTCGGTAGGAGACGAGAAGCACCACCATACTTGCGAGCAATAACGATATGCAGCATATCGTTGCACGCATGATGCGGTTTTGTCGCGTTGTCTTCTCGCGGTAGTTTTTCACGATGACGGGCAGCTTCTGCGATATTTCAAGTATGCGAAGACGGTTGTTGTAGTTCTTGGCATCGTCCATGGCGAAGTTAATGTAGCGTTCGGCACGCCTGATGTCGCCGTCGTTCTTTTGGAAAAGAAACATGGCATAGTCTTGCATCGCGATGTTTTCGCGCGTGCAGTTGAGCAAATCGCTTATGCATGCGAGCAGCGTGTAGTGCTCGTATTTGGCGGGGTCGTTGCTTGTTTTGTAGTTGTTGGCTATCGCAAACGTTGCCATGGCATACCACCTAGATGCAACGGGCATGCTTCTTGTCACGCGGAAATAGTGCTTCATGGCGAGTGTGCTGTTGTGGGCCACATGCGTGTAATACTCTCCCCAGAAGAAATCGTAGAGCTTGTCGCCTTTGTGCAGCATGCCTACGGCTTGCTGCAGATAGCTTGCAGCAAGTTTGCGGTAGCATGGTGCATAGTTGATGTCGTGGCAGTAGTCAGACAAATACATGTACAGATAATAATGTGCGGTGGCGTAGTTGAAACGCAACGAAGCATCTATCGACGTGGAATCTATTTCGTCAAGCAGTGCAATGGCCTCGTGGTAGAACCCGCCGATAGACAGCAATGAGGCTTTCTCTATGCGGCATTTGTCGTGGAAACGTGCATCGCCGGTGCGGCGGGCAAGGTTTATGGCCTTGTCGATATATACTATGGCCGAGTCGAACTGGTAGACATAATACTCGTCGTAAAGCTTTTCATAGGCCGACAGAAGGGCAAGCGGATGCTTTTCTCTTGCTGCAATGCTCTTGTAGGTGTCGATGCGCGTTTCTTTCTTTGCATACAGTTCGCCCACATTGTCGATGATGCTGTCGAGCCGTTGTGCCAAGTCGCTGGTATTGGCAGCAACTGCCTGAGCTGCAAACAACGTTATGATGATGTGCAGAAAAAATGCCTTCATATATAGAAAAAGTGTTTGTTTTATAGTGTATATGGCAAAGTTACGGCTTTTCCGCCGATATTCCGCAATGTACTTCAATGTTTTTTAAGGCTAATGTAAGTTGTTGTTTTACATGGATATAACTGCTTTAATAAATCGGATAATGTACTTATAAGTTACTTTCAACCCCAATTTTCGGTTTAATTGCATATCTTTGCAACCGAAAACCTACCTAGCCTGCAAACCGAAGACATCATTGGCATCGGCCAATATGTGCAAGCATACATTCAACTGACAAAATAATTAAAAACCAAAACAATTATGAAAACACTGTTCTTTGCAACTGTTATCGCGTCGGCAGCAATTTGCGCCGGAGCACAGACAGTGACTTCGCCTAACGGAAATGTAGCCGTTAAGTTCTCGCTGCAAGACGGACGGCCCACCTATGAAATGAGTTACAAGCACCGCGACGTGGTGCGCCCCTCGCACCTTGGCCTTGAACTGGCTAAGGACAAGCACGCGAGCAACGGCATGGATGAACAGGACTTGTTGGACGGATTTGTTGTCAAGGACACCAAGACCTCTACTTTCGATGAAACATGGAAACCCGTGTGGGGTGAGACGGCCACCATACGCAACCATTACAACGAACTTGCCGTGACGCTCTCGCAGCCGTCGATGAGCCGCGACATCGTGGTTCGTTTCCGTGTGTATGACGATGGCATGGGATTGCGCTATGAATTTCCCCAGCAAGAAAAGCTGAACTATTTTATAGTAAAGGAAGAACACACGCAATTTGCAATGGCCGGCGACCACACCGCCTACTGGCTTCCGGGCGACTATGACACCCAGGAGTATGAAACGGTTATATCGCGCATGAGCGAAATACGCTCGAAAATGAAGGACGCCATAACTCCCAACTCCTCGCAGACATCTTTCTCGCCCACCGGAGTGCAGACATCGCTGCAGCTGAAGACGCAAGATGGACTTTACATTAATATACATGAGGCTGCGTGTGTGAACTATCCCACGATGCACCTCAACCTCGACGACAAGAACATGGTGTTCGAGTCGTGGCTCACACCCGATGCCACCGGCATGAAAGGATATTTGCAGACACCGTTCAACACGCCTTGGCGCACGGTGATTGTCAGCGACGACGCACGCGATATGCTTGCCTCCAACCTCATTCTCAACCTTAACGAGCCCTGCAAGATAGAGGACACGTCGTGGATTCACCCCGTGAAATATTGCGGAGTGTGGTGGGAAATGATTGCAGGCGGCAGACAGTGGAGCTACACTTTCGACCTGCCTTCGGTGCACATCGAGAGCCTCGACTATTCTAAATGCACACCCCACGGGCAGCATGCAGCCAATACGGCCAACGTGAAACGCTACATTGACTTTGCAGCAAAGAACGGTCTCGACGAGGTTCTCGTTGAAGGTTGGAACATAGGTTGGGAGGATTGGGCCGGACACTACAAGGATTATGTATTTGATTTCCAAACGCCTTATCCCGATTTCGACCTTAAAGGTCTTAACGACTATGCCCATTCAAAGGGCGTGCGCCTCTTGATGCACCACGAGACAAGCGGTTCTACCATAAATTATGAGCGTCATCTTGAAGACGCTTTCAAGCTGATGAACAAGTATGGATATGATGCCGTGAAGAGCGGATATGTTGGCGACATCATTCCTAGGGGCGACTACCACTACTCGCAGTCAACCAACAACCACTATCTGTATTGCATAAAGGAGGCAGCCAAGCACCACATCATGGTCAACGCCCACGAGGCTTCGCGCCCGACAGGCCTTTGCCGCACATGGCCCAACCTTGTTGGCAACGAAAGCGCGCGCGGAGGCGAGTATGAAGCATTTGGCGGCAGTGAGCCTTATCACACTGTCATCTTGCCGTTCACGCGCTTGCAGGGCGGCCCAATGGACTACACTCCGGGCATATTTGTGACAAAACTCAGCGAATGGTGCAACAACAAGTCGTATGTCCACACCACACTTTGCGGTCAGCTCGCGCTCTATCTCACCATGTACAGTCCCTTGCAGATGGCTGCCGACCTTCCCGAAAACTACGAGAAATACGACGATGCCTTCCAGTTCATTCGCGATGTGGCCGTAGACTGGGACGACTCGCGCTATCTTGAAGCCGAGCCTGCAAAATACATCACCGTGGCCCGCAAGGCAAAAGGCACCGACAACTGGTTTGTGGGCGGCAAGTGCGATGCCGACGGCCACAAGAGCACCGTGCGCCTCGACTTCCTCGACAAGGGACGCAAGTATGAATGCACCATATATCAAGATGCAAAGAATGCCGACTACGAGCGCAATCCGTCGGCTTATGTGATAACAAAGAAAACCGTGAAGCGCGGCGACGTGCTCAACATAACACAGGCCCGGGGTGGCGGCTTTGCCGTTTCGCTTATGGCCAAATAACCCTACGGCCATGCACCGTGCCACGGTTGTGTCGCTGTGATGTGACCAAGGAAAATTGATTGACCTCCGGCAGAACGACAGATCTGCCGGAGTTTTTTTGTATATATATGCGTGTGAGGTGCGTAATGCGTGTATATTCTTTGACAGTATACAGTCAGTCGTGGATTGTAAAGCTATCAGTTGGTGGCTGCAAACAGCCTTTTTCTTATGAAAACAAGCCTTTGTTTTGTAGGCAACACGATATTTTCATTAACTTTGTAAGCGTGACACCTTACAAAAAACGCATAGATATGAAATCATACATCCGCATAATTCTCCTCCTTTGTGTCCTTCTTGCGGCACGCGTTGATGCGTCGGCATCCGGCGCGCGGTTTGCCAATATGCGCGTTGACGGGGCTTCTACCGTGTGCAGCATAAGTCAAGACCGCGACGGAATGATGTGGATAGGCACCGACCGAGGACTTTACTCCTACGACGGCTACCGCATGGTGCCAAGGTTCACCCAAGGCTCTGCGCAAAATGTGCGCATATATTCAATGTGTATTGAGGGCGACATTATATATATGGGCACCGACAAAGGGCTATTGCTTTACGGCATAAGCCGTGCCGAATATCTGCCTTCGCCGTCGGCACAGTTGAGCGAGGTGCGCTCAATTGCCCGTTGGAATGGTAGCGTGTGGCTCGGCACAGAGCGCGGTCTCTACCGCCTTTCTTCTTCAAACCGCGAAGCGCGGCTCGTTGATAGCCGTTGCCGCAATGTCTACTCGCTGCTTCCCGCAGACCGCCGACTGCTTGTTGGCACGATAGACGGACTGTCGGAGATGTCTGCCGACGGCCGAATGAAAACCGTGCCGATGCCCGGCGGCGGCAAAACCCTTGTGAATGCCCTGCATGCCGACAAGCGTTCTGGCTGCGTGTGGGTGGGCACCGAGGGGGCGATGTATCGTTACGACGGGTCGGGATTGAAACCCATTGCCGCACTTGCAGGCAATTCGGTGAAGGCGTTTGCAGCCATTGGCGGCAAGGTGTATGCCGGAACCGACAACGGACTGTATGTCTGCGACACCCCGACGAATGCCGTGTCGCACTACACCCACGACTCCCGCGAGCCGCGCTCAATAGCCAACAATATCGTGTGGACGCTCTTTGCCGACCGTTGGGGCAACCTCTGGGCCGGCACCGACCAAGGACTGTCGCTCCTGTCGGGGCATCCGCAATCGGCCATTGTCCCCCTTGCCGACATCACTGCAAGCGGCGACGGCAACTGTCTGCATTCAATATTCCGCGACAGCGGAGGCATGCTCTGGCTCGGCGGAACCAACGGACTGATAGCATGCCGCGACAATATCGCAGGCGGCGACGGCACACCGTCGGCCATAAGCTGGTATAGGCAGAACTCAACGGCCAACACTCTGTCGCACAACCGCGTGCGCCGCATCGTGAACGATGCTGAGGGACGGCTGCTCGTGTGCACCGACCACGGCATAAACATATACAATCAGGCATCAAAGCAGTTCACCAATGTTGTCGTTACCGACCGCACTGGCAAGTTTTCAACGGCATGGGCCTACGATATAGTGGACGACTGCCAGGGACACTATTGGATTGCTTCCTACATGGGCGGCGTGTTCATGGTGGCCAAGCAGCGCATGCTTGCTGCCCGCGGAACGCTCGTGGCCGACCGGCATATAGCTGCCGGACTGCAGGGACTGCATGTGTGGCAACTCGCCGTAGATGCCAAACACCGAGTGTGGGCAAGCATGTACGACAATGGATTAGACTGTATCGACCCGCACACAATGCGTGTGAGCCATGCCATCGACCGAAAAACGCATGTGAATTATGTCTTGGCCGACAGCAAGGGACGCATCTGGGCTGCCACCGACAATGCTGTGCACTGCTTTGGCGCGGCTGCTGACGACAAGTTTACGGTGACTACCGGCACGGGCAACGGCAGTGCTTTGTCGATGCTTGTAGAGGTTGACGGCAAGATATGGGCCTTCGCAGGACGGCAGTGCAGCGTGATTGACAGCCAGGGAGCGGTGTCGCGTTTCGCCGTGAGCGGCATAGTGCCGCTTGCCGTGTGGTATGACCGTGCCACACGCCGCGTGGTGCTTGGCGGCAACGATGCCGTAATGTTTCTATCGCCCGACTGTGCCGACGGTTCGCGCCGACACGCACGGCTCGTGCTCTCGGCCATGACTGTTGACGGAAAACCCTTTGTGCCCGACGGCGGCAATGCTGCCATGCAGACCGGCATCACCCTTACGCACCGTCAGAACAACGTAGCTTTCATGTTCACCGATTTCCCCATGTCGGGCAATCTGCCGTGCGTATATTCTTATAAGCTCGACGGCGTAGACCGGTCGTGGCAGTATGTCGATGGCGAGCGCATGGAGATAAACTACAACTCGTTGCCCCCGGGCAAATACACACTCATGGTGCGTGCCGTAGGGGGCGACGGGCAGCCCGTTGACCACGGCTTTGAACTTGCCGTGAAAGTGCTGCCGCCGTGGTATCTCTCTGTGTGGATGCGCCTTGTTTACATATTGCTTGCCGGAGCATTGCTGTGGTGGGCGGTGAATTTCTATATGATGCGCCGCAACCTGCGAGAGGAGCGCGAGGCCCGGCAGCGTGTCATGCAGCAGTCGGCGGCACGCTCGGCATTCTTCGACAATCTGTCGCGCCAGCTCAAAAGTCCGCTCGGCCGCATCTTCTCAGCAGTACTCTCAATGCTCGGCAAGACTGCCGATACGGCCGACGCGCAGCGACTTGAACTCGTGAGACACGACCTTGTGGCTATCAACCGCCTCATAGGCGAGTGCCTTGACGTGCGTGGTGTTGACGACGGCGAGCACCGTGCCGCCGACACGGCACGCATAGATATTGTCGATTTCTGCCGCCGTGCCGTTGCCGACGCACGGTCGCTTTACGGGCGTTCGGCCGACATCGTGTTCCACACCGACGTACCCTCGGCGGCAGTCGATGCCGACATCGTGAGGTTGCAGACCGTGTTTGAGCGGATTTTGGGCTGTGCCGCCGACCGCGCGTCGCATGCCGTGGAAAGCTCCGGAGCGCAGCTAATGGTGAAACTGAACGCTTCTTCAAGACACACAATAGTTTCTTTCCGTCTGCCGGGCATGTCGGTTGACGATGCCGAGCTTCCGCTCGTCTTTAACCGCTACTTTTCTGCCGACCGGCTCAACGGCAGCGGTGAAGACGGTTTCAATGCCTTGGCCGACCTTAAGGACATGGCCGATGCGCACGGAGCCACTGTGTCGGCCAGCAACGACGGCGCATCAATGGTCGTGTCGGTCTCGTTCTCAGCCACCGCAACGCCATCCCGCAGCACTTCGGCCACCGCTTCGCAGCAAGGCAACACTCCGCCACCTGCGGCCGAAAGCCAGGACGCGCGCCTGCTAGCAAAAATCACGGGTGCAGTGGAGGCCCACATTGCCGACTCCGACTTCAATGTCACGCGCTTGCAGGAAACGCTCGGGCTGGGGTCGAAACTGCTCTACCGCAAGGTGAAGCAGATGACCGGCAAAACCCCCGTGGAGTTTATCCGCCACATACGCATGCAACGGGCCGCAATGCTGCTGCGCGAGGGAAAGTTCTCGGTGTCGGAGGTGATGTATATGGTGGGCTATTCCAACTCAAGCTATTTCTCGAAGTGCTTCCAGAAAGCCTACGGAATAACTCCGGCCGACTATTCCCGCAAGTCGTCGGCGGCCTTGCAGTGACACGCTGCAGACGCCGACCGGGCGTGTGGCGCATGCTGCACGCGTGTGCACCATGCGGTGCATGTGCGTGGCGCGGCCGACGCACGTCGCGGCAAAGCCTTTGTGGCATCGGTAAGCGGATATTGTAGGTTGACAAAAAAACTTAATTTGTTGAAGATTTTTTGGCAGTACTTTATATGTTTGTAATTTTGTGAAAAATATACGGTGTCTGGCCGGCGGATTACAGGTATGATGACCGCCGTTTCAGTGCGATGCCGCGAAAAGTCTTGTAACAAGTCTTTGTATGCCTAAGATGATAAAAAACAACACAAAGGAAATTTTCATCTACCTCTCTTTCTGGATTGTGATGTACACCGCCCCGGTGCTCAGCCTCTACATGCGTATGATGGGCGACTCGCGGTTGACCTTCGACTGGGCAGAGATAGGCAGCGCGTGGGCTTACATGTCGATAATGCTCGCCCTCTTTGTGGTGCACAACCATTTTGTGGCACCTATTCTAGTGCGTCGGCGCAAGACCATATCCTATGTGACAATCACCATATCGCTCATAGCACTATTCACCGCCGCGCAGTATGTGTGCCGTCCGAAGAACCTTGGACACTACCGGCCCAAGATGCCGCCGCGCGAGTTTCACCGCGACGAGATATGCAATGGCCAAGACAGGCAGTGTGCCCATTGCCGCAATGTGATGCATGCCAAGAAGGAACGCAGACCACAGCCACAGCCGCGCAGGCATCCGGGCGATGGCCCGGAGTTTCAACCCGACATGCCGTTGCTCAATTTCGGACCACTCGAACTTATGTCGGCGTTGTGCGGAGTGTTGTTGCTCGGCATGAACCTTGGTGTGAAATTCTATTTCAAATCGGAGAAGGACACCGAGAAGATGAGTCTTCTTGAGAAGCAGAACCTTGAGCAAAACCTGAAATACTTGAAGTATCAGGTGAACCCGCATTTCTTCATGAACACGCTCAACAACATACATGCGCTCGTTGACATCGACCCTGAACGTGCCAAGACATCTATAGTGGAGCTGTCGAAAATGATGCGCTACATATTGTATGAAGGCAACAACAAGCTCATTCCGCTGCCGCGCGAGGTGCAGTTTCTGCGCAACTATGTCATGCTGATGCGCCTGCGCTATCCCAAGAAAGTGGACATCACCATTGATGCTCCCGAGACGGTGCCCGACAAGATGCTGCCGCCGTTGTTGTTCATAATATTTGTTGAAAACTCATTCAAGCACGGCATAAGCTACCGCAACGCGTCGTTTGTGCACATAAGCATAAAGGTTGACGGCGATTTCGTGGAGTTCAGCTGCCGCAACAGCAAAAATTCGCAGGGCGACGATGAGCACGGCGGAGTGGGGCTGGCCAATGTGAAGAAACGGCTCGAACTGCTTTTCACCGAAAACTACACGCTCGACATAAACGACGGCGAAACCGAATACGACGTGTTCCTGCGCATTCCGCTCGCACCGCCTGCTGCCGTAGCCGAAAAGGGTTGAGCTGAATGTGTGCCTAAAATAAAAAAAAGATATTGCCATGATAAAATGTTTAGTTATCGACGACGAACCCCTGGCTCTGCAACAACTTGCGGCCTATGTCGGGAAAACCCCGTTTCTCACGCTCGTGGCCGAGTGCCAGAGTGCCATGGAGGCGCGCGAGGTGATTGAAAAACAACGTGTCGATGCCATTTTCGTCGACATAAACATGCCCGACACCAACGGAATGGACTTCGTGCGCAGCCTTTCGGCTCCGCCGATAGTGGTGTTCACCACGGCATACTCCGACTATGCCGTAGAAGGCTACCGCGTGGATGCAGTTGATTATCTGCTCAAACCGTTCGGGTTTGACGATTTCACGCGTGCCGCATTGCGCGTGAAGAAACGCTACGAACTTGAAAACCAGGCGCAGATGGCATCGCTTGCCGACGACGACTCCATATTCCTCAAAACCGAACACCGCATAGTGCGCGTGAGCATAGCCGACATACGCTATGTGGAGAGCATGAGCGAATATCTCAAACTGTATATCGAAGGTCAACGGCCCGTGATGATGCTTTTCAGCATGAAGCGCATGGAGGAACGTCTTCCGCCGTTTTTCGTGCGCATACACCGTTCTTACATCGTCAACATGAAGAAGATTGTAGAGGTGAGCAAGAACCGTGTGATGATGGATGCTGAAACCTATCTGCCCATTGGCGACAACTACAAAGACTCGCTCTTGAAATATCTCAACGAGAAATATCTCGGCCGTTGACTCCGGCTGCGGAGCTTAATTTTCTTTTATTGGTGTCTGGTAAAATATTGGTCTAATATTGTAAAATGGGGAAAGTCAGGTCTTTATAAGACTTCTGACCCCCGCGGGCTTACTTTTGCCCTTTGCATGGTTAGCACTCCATTGCCCCAGTATGGGGCGAATATTATAGGATAG
>CAVCLB010000043.1:0-20601 GCA_963602915.1 Dysosmobacter segnis
ACCTTCTTGTCGCCGCCCGTCTTGTCCTGCATGTTCATCTCGATGGAGTTACCCATACCGTAACCAGGAATCATGGCGGGCTGGAATACGAACACCTGTGCCTCCTTCAGTTTGCTGAACTCGCCGTTGAGTCGTGCCATCACTTGGTCGATGGAGTGTTCCTTGCCCTTGCGCTCGTCCCAACTCTTGAGTCGCACCACGATGGTACCGTAGGATGTTCCCTGTCCGGAGAGCATACCGTAGCCGGCAACCGTACTGAAGTGCTGCACCTCCTCCTGCTTGGCGAGGATGTCGCCGATTTTGTCCATGGTCTTGTTGGTCTCGGTCAGCGTGTTACCTGGCGATGTACTTACGTTGATCATCATCACACCCTGGTCTTCCTGAGGTACGAAACCTGTCTTGGTGGTGGTCATGAGAACCACGAGCAATACCACGGAGACAGCCAGTCCTGCCCAAGCCAGCCAGCGATGGTGGAAGAAGAACATCACGCCTCGCTTGTACTTGCCCATCAAGGCACCGAAGGCGACGTTGTAGGCAGCGCGGATTCGTCCGCTGAAGCCCTTCTTATGTCCGTCCAACGGGTTGCCGTGGGCATCGAGCAAGAGATTGCCGTGGGCATCGGTAGCACCCTCGGTGGGCTTCATCATCATGGCGCAGAGCGCAGGACAGAGGGTCAAGGCCGAAATCATGGAGAGTCCAACGGATGTGGCCATGGTGATACCAAACTGGGTGTAGAAGATACCAGAAGTTCCGCCCATGAACGACACGGGGATGAACACGGCCATGAAGACCAGCGTACAGGAAACCACCGCCATACTCACGTCGTGCATGGCATCGCGGGTGGCGAGATAGGGTGACTTGTAGCCCGAGTCGAACTTCGCCTGCACGGCCTCCACCACCACGATGGCATCATCGACCACCGTTCCGATGGCGAGCACGAGGGCGAAGAGCGTCAGGATGTTGATACTGAATCCTGCCACAGAGAGACAGGCGAATGTACCAATCAATGATACGATGATAGAGATGGACGGGATGAGCGTACTCTTGAAGTCTTGCAGGAAGAAGTACACCACCAATACTACGAGGAGGACGGCGATGATCAATGTCTCCACCACCTCGTGGATGGATGCGAAGAGGAAGTTGTTGGAGCTGTGCATCTCCACAAACTCACAACCCTTTGGCAATGCCTTCGACATCTCTTCGAGCTTGGCGGAGATGTTCTGGTTCACCTCCGTAGCGTTGGCACCAGCCACCTGGAAGGTCATGAAGGTAACACCAGGCTTCTTGTCCACCTCGCCGTGGTAGCTGTAGGAGAGTCGTCCGAGTTCCACTTCAGCCACGTCCTTCAAGCGCAGCACGGTTCCGTCGTCATTGCTTCGGATGGCCATGTTCTTGAACTCCTCCACGCTCTTCAGTCGGCCGTGGTATTTCAAGGTGTATTGGAACGTGTTGGGCGAAGCCTCGCCGAGGGCACCCGTAGGAGCCTCGATGTTCTGCTCGCCGAGCACCTGGGTCACGTCGGATGGCTGCAGATGATACTGCGCCATGAGGTCGGGCTTGAGCCAGATACGCATACTGTAGGTATCGCCAAGCTCCAGCACCTCGCCCACACCGTTGATACGCTTGATTTCAGGCACCACGTTGATGTCGAGGTAGTTGGCGAGGAAGGTCTCGTCATACTTTCCGTCCGTGCTCACGAGGGCACCAATCTGGAGGAAGCTGTTCTGCTGCTTCTGCGTGGTGACACCAATCTTCGTTACCTCCGACGGCAGCAAGCCTTGCGCCTTCGACACACGGTTCTGCACGTTCACGGTAGCCATATCAGGGTCGGTACCCTGCTTGAAATAAACGTTGATCTGTGCCGAACCCGAGTTGGTGGCGGTAGAGGTGATGTAGAGCATGTTCTCCACACCATTTATGCTCTCCTCCAGCGGCATGATTACTGATTTCATCACGGCGTCGGCATCGGCACCGGTATAGGTTGCCTCGACGCGCACGGTAGGCGGAGCGATGTCGGGGTATTGCTCCACTGGCAGGTTGAATAGCGAAATCAAGCCCACCATTACTATAAGCACGGCGACGCAAATGGCCATCACCGGGCGTTTAATAAATATGTTGCCTTTCATGTGCGCTTACTTTTGTGATTTAACAGTCTCGCCTTCGTGCACAAGTCCTGCACCGTCGGCCACAATCTCGTCGCCCACGCCGAGGCCGGAGGTTACGATGTAGCTGCGTCCGTCGTCGATGTTCTCAACACCAATGAGCTGCGACACGGCCTTTCCGTCCACCACCTTATACACAATGCGCTTGTCTTGCTGCTGCATGGTGGCTGCCTGCGGGATTACGATGCACGCCTTGCGCTGCACGGGGATGACCACGTTGCCCGAACCGCCGCTATTGAGCAGTCGCTCGGGGTTGGGAAAGACGGCGCGCAGGGTGACGGCTCCGGTCTGGGTGTCAATCACTCCGCTTATGCTCTCAACCTTGCCCTTGTGGCCATACATCGACTGGTCGCCGAGCTGGAGCGACACTTCGGGCATGTTCTTTATGGCAGCGTCCTTCGAACCGTACTGGCGCACGAAGGAGAGGAGCTGCTTCTCGGTCATCGAGAAATACACATACATCTCGGAATTGTCTGAAACCGAAGTGAGGGGCTTGGCAATGCTCGGCCCAACGAGTGTTCCGACACGGTAGGGCAACACTCCCACCACGCCGTCGGCCGGGCTGCGCACCTCGGTGTAGGAGAGGTTGTTTCTTGCATCCACCACCTGGGCCTGGGCTTGAGCCACCTGGGCCTGAGCGGTGCGGAGCGCATTGGCCGATGTGTTGAGGGTGTAGTCGGACACCACCTTCTGGGAGTGCAGCTCACGGTTGCTGTCATAAGTGAGCTGGGCGGTGGCAAGTGCGGCCTTAGCAGCGCGCTCGTTGGCAAGCGCAGTGGTTAGCGCAGCACGGTAGGGCACTTGGTCGATGACGAAAAGCAGCTGTCCCTTGGCCACCTTGTCGCCTTCATTCACGCACAGACGCTGTATCTTGCCCGACACCTGGGGATAGATGGCGATGTCTTGACGGCCCTGAATGGAGGCCGAATAAGAGGTGGAAAGCGAGAGGTCTTGCTTTGACACCTTCATCGTCTTAAAAGAATTCTGTGCCTGTTGTTCCTGTTTTTTCTGCTGGCATGAAGATATGCCGCACACTACGCAAAGGCAAATGCCCATGCGTAAAAACAATCCTTTGGAAATCATCATATCTATTGCTTTTTTTGTCGGTGCAAAGTTAAGAAGCAATCGGCGCAAAGGGCATGACCATAGGCGTACACTATTTTTCAAAAACGGAACACTTTCGGATAATGCACAAATGTGTTCCGTTTTTGAAAATAACGTGCCGGGAATTTTGAAGACCAACACACTTGCACTAACTTTGCACCACACAGGCGGCCACAAAAGGGCATGGAGGACTGCAAAATGCGCCCCAACGACCGCAAAAAACTTGTTCATAAGGCTATGAGTGATACTTACAACGACATCGAGGTGCTTATAGACACGCACCCGCAATATCCCAACAACAAAATTATAAGGCTCGACAAGGCCGCACTGCTCATCGTGAGCGCAGGCACGGCAGAGATAGAAATCGACTTCACGCCATACAGTCTGAAGCCCAACCGCATGCTGCTGCTCGTGCCTCTCGGCAATCTGAGGCAGCTGCAATGCTCGCCCGACTTCACAGCCTCGTGCGTGTTCTTCGCGCCGAAGGTGGCCGAGGAAATCACGGCACAGCTTGAACCCACGTTCTTCTCGTTCTTAAAGGAATATCCCGTGGCCGACCTCGACAACGACGACATGGTGTTTCTGGGACATCTGATGCGCGGAATTAAGCATGTGGCCGACAAAAGCCAAGGCGAACACCGCATAAGAATAATGAAAAACATGCTGCAATGCTTCATTCTCGAACTCTACGACCGCACGAAGGAAGACTTCGCGCAGCGCAAACGGAAAAGCGTGAGCAGCCAGGAATATTTCTTCATGAAATATCTCGACCTCGTGCACAAACACGCGGCAACCGAGCGCGAGGTGAAATTCTATGCCGACCTGCTGTGCATAACGCCGCGCTACCTGCAGTCGATAGTGCGCGGACAAACCGGACGCACGGCCAAGAGCTTCATCGACCGGCACTGCACGCAGGAAATAAAGATACGCCTTTCTACCACCAACGACAGCATTCAGGCAATAGCGCGGCAACTGAAATTTCCCGACCACTCGTTCTTCACGCGCTATTTCAAGAAACAAACGGGACTCACACCCAAGGAGTTCAGAACAAAGGCAGGGGCTGAAAGCGGCGCAGAAGAGTAATTGCCCAGGCGCGGCAACGGCGCGCTGCACTGGCATAGAAAAAAAGAAAGTGGGGAGAGCAGCCCTTATGCAGGCTTCTCTCCCCACTATTTTTATATTAAAGCGGAGCTTGTCGCCAAATAGGCGAAAGCTTGCCGCTTAATGGTCAAAGGCTTAGTGCTTGAGCACTTTCACGGTAGTTCCGTCGGCCTTGCGCACGATGTTGATGCCGTGCTGCATCTTCTGGCTCTGCACACCGTTGATGCCGAATATGGCAGTAGTGCCGTTGCCGGCCTTGACATTGTTTATGCCGGTCCATGTAATGTCGCCGAATACGGCCTTGACATCCATTACTTCGTCGCCGTAAGCAACGGGCAGACTTATGTTGGCGTAGAGTTTGTCGCCCTTAATCTGCGCAGTCATGGTGATGTGCACCTTGCCTCCGAGAGCCTCGGCAATGAAGCTGCCGTTGGTTATGGCTGCATCCTGCTCGGTTTCAAAATTGGTGTAGTCGCCATTTACGGTTGCGGGCACGTTGTTCATGGTAACGTCGCCGATGAGAAGCGGACCGAACGAGAACTGGTTGAGCACGAAGTTATAGGTGTCGTCGTCGTTCTTCGAAACACCGATGGTTGCTTCCTGCGGGTCTTGCTCCTCGCCGTTGATGGTGATTACGAGCTGGTCGGTGTAGTTCTTCACCTCAACCTTCTTCGGTTCTTCAACCACAAAGGTGTAGGCATTCACCGTCTTGAGGTCGCCAGAGGTTACAGTAACCGTAGCGGTGGCCTTGCCCGGCTCGTTCTCCGAACGCGTGATATCGACCGTTGTGGTGGCTCCCTGAGCACCCACGATGTAGGCTACGTCATCGGCAGTGAGCTCGTGGTCGAGCTTCAGACCCTCATAATAGTACTTGTCCGAGCTGAATCCTTCGACTGCAACGCCGCCGATTGTGGCCGAACTGAGCTGTGCATTGTAGACGAGCGAGAGGTCGTCAACATAGAGAAGGTCGGGGTTGCTGCTGTCGGTGCTTGCCACTCCGGGCTGAGCATTGGTTGAAAGCGTCACGAGCAGAGCCTTGGGCTGTGCGCCGTTGGCTGCATAAGTGGCGTAGTCGAAGGGCACGCTGATGCGCTGCCATGCGAAGTCGAGGCTCTCGATATGTGCGTTGGAAGCCTTGGCCACCACGTTGTTGTAGGTCACGCCCTTTGCTTCGGGATCCTGATATGCCGTTCCGTCGGTGAGCACCGCGCTCATTGTGGCATACTTGTAGTCCTTGTTCTTGTCGGCAATGGTGCCCTGCTTGAACTTCACCCACACGGTGATTGAGTCGGGACGGTTGCCGAGTGCTGCGAAGAACGGGTCGCCGTTGGAGTCGACATCGCCGTTGGCCGGGTTCATGGTGGAGTTGTTGCCCGAGTCGGCGGGATCCATTGCGCCTGCCACAAGACGGCCCGTGGTGAGCGTGCCGTTGGCTCCAACGCCCCAAACCTTGTTGGAATACACCTTCACACTCTTGCTGCCCGTGGAGCCGGGACGCGTTTCATCGGCGATGTCGGTGAACACTACCGATCCCACCGTCGACGACAATGTACCGTCGGCACTTGTGAACGAGTGCCATCCGTCGGGCTCGTTACTGGTGTATTTCTTGAAGAGACCGCTGTAAGTGGCGGTGTGGAATGTCTCGAAGTCGCTGCCGAGGAGCTGGCCAATGGTGTAGCGTGTGTCGCCGAAGGTGGCCTTCACGCGACGGCGTATGGCCTGGTAGGTGTCGAGGTTGAATGCGGCTGTCATTTTGTCACCACGCACCTCGGCCTTGAACACTACCGGAACGCCACCCTGACAGAGTGCCGAATAAGACGGGCCTTGCCACGACTTGGTGGCATCGTCGCCCTCGGCAATCTCAACGCGCTCGTTGCCCGAAAGCAAGGTAACGCTTCCCACGGTGGTCTTGGCAACGTTCTTCAGCACGATGTTGCCCACATACTGGGTCTGTGAATAATACTCATACGCAAAATTCTTCACTGTAACGGTGCATGTTCCGTCGCCGTTGTCGTCTACACTGACCACTCCTTCGGTCGTACCGGTCTGTCCGCCCACGTTGGTCAGGGTGTTACCCTTGTAGTCTGTGGCGCTCACCGTCATCGCGGCGGCTGCCACTGCCATTGTCAATAAAGTCTTTTTCATTTTTTCTTGCTTGTTTTTTTAACAAAAAAAGTGCACCCCATGCCTCTCGGGCGCGGAGCACACTTGTGTGTTATGGCTGTCTAAAGTCACTTTACATTTACTTTCACTGTCTTCCCGCCGTTGGTGCGCAGAATGTTGATGCCGTGCTGCATTGTGCTGCGGCGAGTGCCGTCGATTCCGAATACAGTAGCTTTGCCGAGTGCCTCGGTGGTGTTGAGCGAACCAATGCCTACGCTACCGCCTTTGAACTTGAAGTACACTGTCTCGCCGTAGTTGTCTACAACGAGCGTTGCCCAAGCTGACTCTCCGGTAAATGTACCGTCGAAGCTTGTCATGTCGAGGGTTGTATAAGCCGGGTGCGAAGCCTCGGTTGTCACGCCCTCCGACTTGCTTCCGGCCTTGAGCACGAGGCCAAAGCCGTCGTCGCTGGTGCTGCCTTCAACGCCACTGATTGCTATTGTGCCCAGAGAGATTGTGGTTCCGGGCATCTCGGCGTTGGTGAACGACACGTCGAATGTGCCGTCGTTGTTGTCCACGAGAGTCATCGTCGAGGCCGAAGATGCGCTGCTGGGCACTCCGTCGCCATCAACTGTAGTTGCAATAAGTGTGCCAGAAACGGTGTAGACGTCCTTGGCTTCATCTCCATAGTGACCGGTGATTGCGAGAGACTCGTCTTCGTCGCTGGCCAAATCGAATTCAAGATAGAGCTTGCCGTCGATTATTGTGCCGTTGAAATAGCCGTTGATGCTCTTTCCGTCCCACTCGCTGTCGGCGCAGTTAACCACTGCCAAGCTGGCACGGTTGTTGAAGATATAGGTGATGCCTTCATATTCGGTTATCGAAAGGCCGGTGAACTCGAGGTCGCCGAGCTTCACGTTGTCGGTGTCGAAGCCCACAAGCTTCAGCGTGTTATTGCCATCGCTATAACGAGTATACTCCACAGTCTTGTTTTCCTGGGTCTGCTCGTTGCCGTCCTGGTCGGTTGTGTAGAGCGGAAGAGTGAATTCCTTGCTTTCAATCTCAACCACTTCGGCCTCTGTCGGCACGAGCTTTATGCTCTTGTAGGTGGCATACGACTGCTGGTCGGAGCCTTCGCCGCTGCCTATAGAGATTTCGCTCAGAGCGAAGATGTCGGAAAGATTTTCGGCGGCGATGATTGTAGAATCGTTGAGAGTGAGGCCGTTGGTCTTCGAGAGTTCAACGGTTATCTCGTCGTCTACGGTGAGATTGCCGGTGCTGTTGTTGCCCGAACCTGCGTCGAAATATGCCTTTATGTAGCCGTTGTCGCGGTACATGTGGATGTTGTTGTTCCAACTTGTAGGTGTAGCACCTATTGAGAGCACGTCTTCAACGCTTCTCTGGCATGTGCTGAGGTCGATTACGGCCTGCACCTTCTGTGTTTCCCAATCAATGGGAGTGGTGAAGATGAAGCCAGTTCCGTCGGCCACGTAGTTTTCTACAATCACTGTTTCCATCACAGTGTCGTCTTCCACACCGTATTTTGCAACGATTCCCGTTGCGCCTATGTCTGCGATGTCGATGTTGAACGTTCCGGCGAGAGAGTCACCATAGATTGTTCCGGTGAAGCTTACGCTGGCCAACACGCCCATGTATTCCACGTCATCGGTCTCGATGGCCACATCCTGCTTTGCAGCTTCCACTGCCTTGGTGCCGTCTTCGTTGTCGGTAACGGTCACGCCGGTGAGTGTCAGGCCGCCTACCGGTGCATCGCCCACCTTGAAGTTGGGAAGGTTGAGCGAGTAGGTGCCGTCGGTTGCGGGTGTCATCACGATGTCGGCGTCATACGCCTCCAGTGTCTCGCCGAGCAAGCTCACCTGGAGCTTGTTGGAATAGGTGACGCTCTTGGGCTGCTCATCGCCGCCTTCCACCTTTGTAGCAGTGAAAGTAACGTTAGAAGATGAGTTGTAGCCGTAGTCAAGGTATCTCACGCTAAGGCTGAAATCGGTAGCGCTCACCGTTATGGTGCCGTTGCTGAGATAGCCCACCTGACCTGCAACATTGCTGTTGGGAAGCGACAGCTGAATCTGGTTGACGGGTATTGTCACCACGCCGTCGGCCTCTGTTCCGCTGAGGTTTTCCATTGTCCAAGCCCCGAACGAGGAGTTGCTGCCGGCCTCGAGGCCGTCGAAGGCGAGCGTGTAGGTATTGTCGCCGTTGTCGGTGACGCTCACCGAGCCTTCATAGTCACTTGCCGAGCTGTCGCCGAAGTGCCATGTGCCCTTGTACTGGGTAGTGGATGCCATTGCCGTGATTGTGGCCACGAGCAAGGCAAGAAGAGTAAAGATTTTCTTCATGCTTGATCCTTTCTTTTATTATTAATAATAATTCCTGTCATGTGTCGGTAAGCGGTGCGGCATGGTGTGCCGTCGGCATGCCTATTTCAGCTTGTAGGTCACGCCCACGGTGCCGAATATGGGATACATCGTCTGCTCTATGGTCTTGAAATCTTTCTTGAACGCGCCCGAAAGTCCCCATGTAAGTCCAGCGTATGCTCCCACTCTGTGCGAGAAATACCAGTCGGCCCCGAGGTCGAGACCGAACTGCCACTTGCGCAGCTGGTCGGAGAAGTCGTAGTCGCCGCGCTCGCCCTCGTTGTGGCCTAGCTCCACCTTGCTTCCGGTGGGGTTGCCCTCGCGCAGGTAGCCGTCGTAGGCATGGCCCGAGAAATTGGCCGACATTACATAAGAGAAATAGGGACCGAACTTGAGGCGCACCTTCTTTCCGAGGTCGAACGTGGCTTGAAGCGGAAGCGTGAGCATGTGCTCGGCCGCGTCGGTAACGACATTGCCCGTGAAAACACCGCTGATCGACTCGCCGCCCTGGCGCATTTCCATGCGGTAGTTCTTCACCTTGGCGTCGGTTTTCATGCCCTTGTTCTCGAAATGTATACCTGCCATGATGCCCCATCGGCCCGCAAGGGGCTTGTAGGCATCGATTCCTATGGTGAAGGTGGCCTTTGGTGTGTAGCTGTCGAGGCTGCGTATAGTGGCCGGCATGCCCACCGGCGCGATGCCGCCGAGGTTGTAACCCAAGCGAGCTTGGTATTTCAAGTTGTCGAATATCCCGGCCGCCGTGGCCGTTGCCGACGCTGCGGCAAAGGCAAGGGTCAATGCTATGATTCTGTTCTTCATCGTCGTGTGTCGTTATTTGTTGTCCTTGTCGGCTATTATCCTCACTTTGTCGATGAGCAGGGTGCTGCCCACCGCTCCCTCAAACGAAGCTCCTCCGCAGCTCGACGTGAACACTATGGCGAGGCTGTAGCCATAGTTGGCGAGCACTTCGGGGTCGGGCTGCGACGTGTATTCAAACGGAATTTCGAACTGTGTCCACCCGTTGGTCTTGCCCACATGACCCGAAAGGGCCTTGCCCACTATCAGTTCGCTGGTGAGCACATTGGTGCCGTTGAGGTGGCAGGCGTTGCCCGACTCGTCGGTGTTCTTGTATACCACGGCGTAGATGTCGCCCTCGTCGGTACGGTTCACTGTATTGCCGTTGGCATCGCGGAATGTCTCGCCGGGAGTGTACTGGTAATATCCCGTGAGCTTCACGGGCTTGTAGTTGATGGCGTTGTTTGCTCCCTCGCCGAAATGCGTGGCTTGGAGCGGTGCTTTGGTGGCTGTCTTGGTGTCGAACGTGCCGGTGAAGAGGTTACCTGCAGCTAGACGCATGTTGACCATCAAGCCGAATGCGCCAGTGTCGCGAGTGGTGAGCTGCACTGCCGCGCCGTCGTAGCCGGCAGCATAGGGCACCGTGGGATATTCTTCGGGCTTGGCCGAACCGCGTGCCATGGTGAATCCGGCGTTGCCCGAAGCCCAGTTCAAGGCATCGCTGCCGTCGGCAAGCGTGTCGGTCCACACATAGTATTTCTGGCGCGAGGTCTCGAGGAAGTAACGTTCGAAATCATATTTCACTGTGTCCTGCTTCACATCAGGCACGGCTGCGGTTATACGCACGTTGTAGGTTTTGCTCCACTCACCGTCTTCCGACGTGACTTTATACTGCACCTCGCCGTTGGAGAAATCCTGCACCGAACCACTTTCGGGTTGGATGCGTGCTCCTTCGGTGATGCGGAAACGCGGTGCGAGTGCCGTGATGTCGGTGCCGGGGCGCAGCTGTTTGAACACAATGGTGTTCTCGGTGGACGCTACCTGCACAAGCGAGTCGGACGGCTGGAAGAACATCTGTGCCGGGTCGGCAGCATGCAGATAAGCCTCTTCTATGTCGCACTCGGCGTTGAGGGGCTCATCCTTGAAACAGGAGCTCAGCGCGCCGCATAGCACTGCGGCGGACAAAAGCATGTATGGCTTTACCATTCAGTAGTTTTTATCTTGTTGTATGACAAAGGCAGACGGTGTGCATACCGCCTGTCGTTATGAAATATTTCGCTTGCAAAGTTACTGCAAAAAACCCTGTCAGCCAAAATTTTACGTCAAAATATGCCTTACTTGCAATTTCCTGCGACAATAAGAAAGTAAGTATAATATAAAAAGAAAAGCCCCGTCCGCATTCGCTGCGGGCGGGACTGATTATAAAAATAGAAATCGCTGTGAGTTTCGTTATCTCTTGAGCACCTTCACTGTGGTGCCGTCGGCGCGGCGCACGATGTTGATGCCGTGCTGCAACGAGCCTGTGCGGTTGCCGCCGATGGTGTAGATTTGTTTGGTGCCATTGGCGTTCTTGGCTACTGCCGAGATGCCTGTGCCGGGATTGTCGGTTACCTCGCCATTATAGGTCACGTTGTACAGCTCGCCTGTGCCGTAGCCCATATACTTGAAGCTCAAGGTGAGCTTGTTGCCGGAAATCTTTCCTTCGCCAGTCTGTACATAGTATATCGGGGTAGAAGGTGTCTCGCCT
Organism: Dysosmobacter segnis; assembly: GCA_963602915.1. Taxonomy (GTDB): domain Bacteria; phylum Bacteroidota; class Bacteroidia; order Bacteroidales; family Bacteroidaceae; genus Prevotella. Next base: position 11,388 of record CAVCLB010000043.1, read on the forward strand.
GCGTATTTCACCATAATCCAGTTGCTGCTGCCGGTGAAGAAGCTGAGGTCGATGCCGTCTTCGCCTTCGGTTGCGGTAACGCCCGGAATGGTGAAGCCACCTACCTCGTTTCCGCTTACAGTGAACTTGTCAACATATATGTCGTAGGTGCCGTCGTCGTTCTTCTTTGTCGAAACTATTCCGGTGAAGTCGTCGAAGCTGCCCATTGCGCTCGACCATGTGCCTGAATAGTAGGTTACGTCCGATTCAACCGGCGGTTCAACCTCGTCGAAGTCAGAACCGTAAACGTTTGTAACATCGAAGTCATACATGCCGTCGGCAGTGGATGTGTGGAACGTAGCGTAGAGTTTTCCGTCGCGGCTCTTGCCTGTCATGGTGAAGGGCTGCTCTTCAAGCACACCGCAGTACATTCCGAAATAGAAATTGAGGTTCTCGATTGTGGCATTGCCGTCGAACGTATAGCTTATCGTTCCGTCCTCGCCTTCGGTGCCGGTAACACCCTTGAGCGTGACGTCGCCAAGACTTTGGTCGCCGCAAAGGAATTCGGGCAGATAGAAGTCGTAGGTGCCGTCGCCATTGATGGTGACTACTGCCGACTTGTATTCAGCCGAGAAAGCATCGCCGTTGTATGTTCCGTTCACGGTTTCGGTGTATGTAACCTGCTCTTTTTCACTTTCGCCGCCGCCTGCAAACTCGTCAGTACCGAATATCACGTCGCAGTCGTTGATTGCGAAGCTGCCTCCAACTACAAACGAGAGGTTGGCATTTACATAGAGTTTCTCGCTTGTGCACTTTGCAGTGAACGTGAGTGCTGAGCAGTTGCTGGGCTGATAGTAGGAAGCACCGTTGTAGTTTGTGAACGAAACCTTCGAAGCATCGTCGGTTGTGAAGGTAGTCACACCGTTGGCCTCTGTTCCGGGCACGTTTGAAATCACGAGGTCGAAGCCGGGGAACTTGTAGCCGGTGGCATCGGCAAACTCCACTCCTGTGATTGTTATCGTTGCCGTTCCGTCGCCGTTGTCTTCAACTGTTGCGTCGGCGGCATCCATATTTACTGCTGCACCGGTGTGCCAAAACACTTCCAACTTGTCTGTGTAGTCGGCGGCCATAGCGGCCACGGTGAGAAGCATGAATGTGAAAAGCGTAAAGAGTTTCTTCATAGTCGTTCCTTTCTGTTAATTGTGTTTGACTTTATTTCTTTTTAATACTCTCTCAATAATCATGCCGACAAGAATTTCTTGCCCACTATCATGTTGCAAATATAGACATTTTTACTTTTTCAACAAAGATTTAATGTGGAAATTTTACCGATTTTGTTAAAATTGTAACAATTTTACTTGTTTTCGGCTAAAATGGGTTAAACAGCACGGCCCTGCACCGGACTTGTTGGCGGTGCAGGGCCGATGGCTGCGGCGCGTAGTTTTTGTCAGAGCATGAATATGCCTTCCGGCCCTTCGTTGAAGAGCAGGTCGAGCACGCTGAGGTTGGGTAGGAAGCCGTGGCGTGCGGCATACACCTGATAGTAAGGCACGGGCGTGAAGCCCTCGTCGGGCAACGGGTGTTTGGGGCGTATGGCCTCGCGGAAGTCGGTCACGGTGCTGCCAGTAGCGGCGGCGAGGCTTGCTGCATCGGCATATTCGCTGGTGAACGAGATGTCTGCTCGCACGTCGAGCAGCTCACAGAGCGTTTCCACGATGGCGGTGTTGAAGTCGAGAAGCCGTTGCCAACGCTTCTCGAAGAACTGGCGAAGGTCGTCGGCGTAGTAATCGAAGAACGGGCTCTCGCCGTAGGCCGACACCAAAGCGTTCCAGTGCAGGTGCCGCCACTCGCCGTGGTCGCTTATGCGCACGTCGCGCATGGCCACCTTGCCGCCGTCGCCACGCTCGGTGGGCACGGTGAGGGCCTGCGTGCCGTTGGCCGTGGCTATGACGCAGCGGTTGCGATAGGTTTGTTTCACGAAGTTGTCGTGCGTCTCGACGATGCATCTGCGCGCACGGTGCAGTTTCTGAAACCACTGCACCGGGGGAAAATAGGCCGTCGAGAGCAGCACGGTGTCATATTGCTGTTGCGCCATGGGCTGCTACATTATTATATAAATAGGAGGAAAATCGTCAACGGAGTGTGCCGCCGTCAGCGGCGTTGTTGCCAGAACTGCACTGACATGAGGTCGGCCATGCGGTAGAGCCTTGCCACGATGTGCTCCTCGTGGAGCAGCACCCGTGCGCCGGCGGTGTCGATGAGATAGCGGCGGCAATGGCCGCTGCCGCACAGCGGGCAGCTCAGGAATTGCGGGATGCGGTAGCGTCGCGCATCGATTGTCACGGTGTCGCCCGGCAGAGCCACGATGCGTCCCATGTGGTCGGAGCCGTTGAAGCGGTAGACCACCGCGTCGCCGCGCCCCGGTTCGGGCATGCACACCTTCACGCCCACCGCCCTCTCGCCCTGCTGCCACGGCTTGCCGAGGCTTGCGTCGGGCACGACGTAGAGGGTGATGACATAGGCGCGCAGCAGCAGCGCGGCGGCTACTGCCACTGCGAGCGCAGCTGTTAGGTGCAGAGCGCGGCGCATGTTAAGGGTGTCGGGGGGCATTGCTGCCCCGTGGTGTCACTTTATGTTATCGACGAGGCGGAACAGTCGGCTCCACCTTATGCCCGAGAATCCCGAGCGGTCGGGGTCGTGGCTCCACCAGATGAATATGGGTTTGCCCACGATGTGGTCTTCGGGCACGAAGCCCCAGTAGCGCGAGTCGAGCGAGTTGTGGCGGTTGTCGCCCATCATCCAGTAGTAGTCCATCTTGAATGTGTATTCCTTGGCCTCCTTGCCGTTGATGTATATCTTGCCGCCGCGCACGTCGAGCGTGTTGCCTTCATAGGTGCGTATGGGGCGTTCGTATATTGCTATGTTGTCCATGGTGAGCTTCACGCTCTTGCCCTTCTGCGGAATCCACACCGGACCGTAGTTGTCGCGTGTCCATCCGGTGTTGCCGTTGAGTGGATAGATGTCGTTGGTGGTGGCGTCGGTCACGGGTGTTATGCTCTCCACGAGGTCTTTGCGCGAGCGCAGCGTGCGCACGGCGGCGGCGGTGAGGGGCATGTAGCCGTTCTGGTTAAGGCTTGTCATCTGCTCCATCGATATGCCGAGCTCCTCCATTAGTTCCATGGGCATCTGTGCGCGCAGCTTCACGAGGTAGGCATACTGCACATTGTCGGGCTCCTTGTTGGCGTGTCCGTCGAGGTAGACTATACGGTTCTTTATCTGCAGAGTCTGTCCGGGCAAGCCCACGCAGCGTTTCACATAGTTCTCGCGGCGGTCAACGGGGCGTGTTATTATGTTGCCGTATTCGGCCGGGTTCTGCGCCAGATATTCGCGTCCGAGGCCGTAGGCTTCGGCAAACACGTCGCGCACCTGCTGCTTGGTCATGGTGCTGAAGTCGAGCGGTGCGCCTGCGCGGCGTTCCATGTAGAGTTGTTCGCCTATGGAGTAGGCCATTTGATAGAAGTCGTTGGCCTGGTAGCGTTCGGCCGAGCAGAGCGTGTCGCCGGCGGGATAGTTGAACACCACGATGTCGTTCACCTTCACTTTGCCGAAGCCTTTCACACGCTCATATTTCCACTGGGGCCACTCCACATACGACTTACAGCCGAACACGGGCAGGGTGTGCTGCGTGAGGGGCAGCGTGAGCGGTGTCTGCGGTTTGCGCGGGCCGTAGCTCATCTTCGACACGAAGAGGTAGTCGCCCGTGAGGAGCGACTTCTCGAGCGACGACGAGGGAATGACATAGTTCTGGAAGAAGAAGAGGTTGATGAAATAAACGGCCACGAGGGCGAACACGAGTGCATCCACCCACGACATGATGAAGCGTGTGGGGCCTTCGGCATCGCGCCACCACTGCCATTTTATGCGCTTGGTGACATAGGCGTCGAAGATGAACGGCAGCACGATTATGCCCATCCAGCTCTTCACCCACACGAGGAATGCTATGTAGAGTGCGGCCACCACGGCGAATTTCACGATTTGGCGGCGCGGGTTTGCTTGTTTCTTTTCCTTATCGGTCATTGTCTTTCGGTTTGTATTGTTGCGTTATCGGCGGTCAGGTTCAAAACTGAAACAGGTCTGATGTGGTGAGCAGTCCGCTGTGGTCTTTGGTGTATTCGGCGGCGAGCACCGCTCCCAGTGCGAAGCCTTCGCGCGAGTGTGCGTCGTGGGTTATGGTTATGCAGTCGGCCGGCGAGTCGTAAATCACGCTGTGTATGCCCGGCACTTCGTCGCGGCGTATGCTCTCAATGGGCAGCTCGTCGGGGCGGCAGTCGTTGGTGCCCTCCACTGTTCCGTCGGCAAGCAGCTGGCGGCCCTTCACCCACGAGGTCTTGCGTCCGAGTCGGTCAACTATCTCTTCGGCCAGGGTTATGGCCGTGCCCGAGGGCGCGTCGAGCTTGTGTATGTGGTGGGTTTCCTCCATGCGCACGTCATACTGCGCGAAACCGTCCATTATCTTGGCCAGATAGCGGTTGACAGCCGAGAATATGGCTACGCCCACCGAGAAGTTTGATGCCCAGAATAGAGTCTTGCCCTCTTCGGTGCACATGCGGCGCACGTCGTCGCCGTGGTCTTTCATCCACCCCGTGGAGCCGCTCACCACCTTCACCCCGGCCTCGAAGGCGCGCAAGTAGTTGCCGTAGGCAGCCGTGGGGTTGGTGAATTCTATGGCCACATCGGCCGAGGCGAACTCGGGCGAACCGAAGTCGGCCTGGTTGTCGATGTCGATAATGCTTACGATGTTGTGGCCGCGGCTCTTCGCGACAGCTTCTATCATCCTGCCCATCTTGCCGTAGCCTATAAGTGCTATGTTCATTTTAAAAGTTTGTTAGAACGTGCCTGCCGCCCGTCGGCGGCACACATATTATATAATACTGCCCACAAAGGTAGTGGAAAAAGGCGGAACGGCGACAAGGCATTTGCATTTTTTACAAATTACTTGTGCTGCGGGCTTGCCGCTCTGCGTTTTTTTTCGGAAATTTGCACTTCTGTGCGCGGCGCGGCCACAAGGGCAGTGCGGTGCGCACGCAAACACTAATGCAAGGAGAAAGAATATGGACAAGCGCAAGGTGATAGGCATCGGCGAGACGGTGCTCGACATTATTTTCAAGAACGACCGGCCCATTGAGGCCGTGCCGGGCGGAAGCACGTTCAACGGCATCGTGTCGCTGGGGCGCGCCGGGGTTGACACGGTGTTCGTGTCGGAGGCGGGCAGCGACCGCGTGGGCGCACGCGTCATGCAGTTTCTGCGCGACAACGGGGTGTCTACCGAGTGTGTCAACGTCTATCCCGACAGCAAGTCGCCGGTGTCGCTGGCGTTTCTCGACAACGAAAACAATGCCGACTACATCTTCTACCGCGACGTGCCGCACGACCACATGGACTTCACCTATCCCGACATACAACCTGACGACATAGTGGTATTCGGGTCGTTCTATGCCGTCAACCCGGCCCTACGGCCGCAGGTGGCCGGACTTCTCGAACTGGCGCGCACTCGCGGGGCCATCATCTACTACGACGTCAACTTCCGCCCGGCCCACCACAACGACGTGATGCGCATCACGCCCAACCTTATTGAAAATCTGGAGTATGCCGACATAGTGCGCGGATCGAGCGACGACTTCGCCGAACTATACAAGACTGCCGATGCCGACCGCGTGTATGCATCGGAGATTTCGTTCTACTGCAAGCGTTTCATCTGCACCGACGGGGCACGACCCGTAATCGTACACTCCGACGGCGGAATGCGCAAGGAGTATGCCGTGCCGCCCACCCAAACGGTGAGCACCATAGGAGCGGGCGACAACTTCAACGCAGGCTTCATATTCGGCATGCTGAAATATGGCGTGACGCGCGACCAACTGGAGCGCGGCCTCAGCCCCGAAACGTGGGACAAACTGGTGGAGTGTGCCCAGGCTTTCTCGGCCGACTGCTGCAAAGACATCTACAACTACATCTCGCACGAGTTCGGAGCAAGCCTCCAATAATTCATTAGCGCACGGCAAAACATTTGCCCATTGCATGATTGGCACTCCATAGCCCCCTTACAGGGGCAAGTTTATAGGAAACAACAAACGCAGGGGCAAGCCCCTGCGCTATAATTTGTCGTCCCTACGGGACTCGCCGGTTGCGAAAGTTTCACCGGACGCCAATATCAATAATCACACATCGGCCATTGCTGCCTTCACTTCGTCGAGCGAGGCGGCAACGGTAATGCGGTCGGCAACGCTGCCGCGTATCATTCCGCGCTGCTGAAGGTCGGAGAGAAGCGCAACGAGAGAGTCCCAAAACCCGCCCACATTGTAGAGCACCACGTGCTTGTTTATGTAGCCTATGGTGGACGATGCCACCACGGTAAACACCTCGTCGAGCGTACCCACGCCACCGGGAAGGGCCACAAACACGTCGGAATGCGATATGAGCAGGTCTTTGCGGTCGCTCAAACTGTCGCAGAGTATCTTCACGTCCACGGCATCCGACACTCTCCCACCCTTTTCAATCACGCTCGGCACCACGCCCACCGTGGTGCCGCCGTTGTCGTGCACGGCACGGGCTATGCAATCCATAAGTCCCTGATTGGTGCCGCCAAACACCAGCGTGTGGCCTTCGCGGGCCATCCATTCGCCCAATTCGCGGGCTTTCTCAAAATACTCCGGCGCAATGTTGTTGTTGGCCGAGCAGAATACACATATTCTCATAATATCCTTTTGTTTTTCAATTTTTGTTTGCGCCCCACCCTACGGAGGCCCGCTGCAAAGTTAACCAAAATATGCCGCACAGCCATCAAGGGCACCCTCGTAATTTGCACCATGCGGTGCACGCGCGTGCAGCAGCTGCCGCACACACGCCGCGCAACCGCGAAACGCCACAGACTCAACGTCATTTTGACGGCAACATTTCGCCATACGGCTTATTTTTAGTAACTTTGCAGCCGTATTCGGGATTTGTATTTTATCTGAAACTGCCGAGAGTCTTCGTTTTTCATGGCTGGGAAGACAATAAGGCAGCACCCTTTTAGAGTAGAAAACACCCTACACAGCATTTTCTTAGAAAAACGAAAGACATTGAAGACATTTGAAGAACTTGGCGTAAACGGCGACATCCGCCGCGCCATCGAAGAACTGGGCTTCGAGCATCCCATGCCGGTCCAGGAAGAAGTGATACCTTTTCTCTTGGGCAACGGCAACGACGTGATAGCTCTCGCGCAGACCGGCACGGGCAAAACTGCGGCATTCGGCATTCCGTTGCTGCAACGCACCGACGCCGACGACCGCACCACGCAGGCCGTGGTGATATCGCCCACACGCGAACTCTGCCTGCAGATTGCCGACGACCTCAAGTCGTTTGCAAAATACATCAAGGGCATCAACGTGGTGGCCGTGTACGGCGGCACGTCGATTGTTGACCAGATGCGTGCCCTGAAGCACGGGGCGCAGATTATAGTGGCCACCCCGGGCCGACTCATCGACCTTATGAACCGAGGCGCGGCGCAGCTTGACGGCGTGCGCAACGTGGTGCTCGACGAGGCCGACGAGATGCTCAACATGGGCTTCTCCGACAGTATTAACGAGATTTTCGACAACGTTCCGGCCGACCGCAACACGCTGCTCTTCTCGGCAACAATGAGCAAGGAGATTGAACGCATAGCCCTAAACTACCTGCACGACCACAAGGAAATCGTGGTGGGAAGCCGCAACGAAGGGGCCGAAAACGTGAACCACATCTACTACATGGTGAGTGCCAAGGACAAATATCTGGCACTGAAACGCGTGGTTGACTACTATCCGCGCATCTACGGCATCATCTTCTGCCGCACAAAGGCCGAAACCCAGGAGGTGGCCGACAAGCTCATACGCGACGGATACAACGCCGAACCGCTGCACGGCGACCTCTCACAGCAGCAACGCGACATCACCATGCAGAAATTCAGGCAGCACATCACGCAGCTTCTAGTGGCCACCGACGTGGCGGCACGCGGACTCGACGTGGACGACCTGACGCATGTGATAAACTACGGACTGCCCGCCGACACCGAGAGCTACACCCACCGGTCGGGACGCACGGGACGCGCCGGAAAGAAGGGCACCTCGATAAGCATCATACACACCAAGGAAAAGGGCAAGGTGAAGGCCATAGAGCGCACCATTGGCAAGGACTTCGTTGACGGCACGCTGCCCACTCCGCAGGAGATTTGCTCGAAACAGCTGTTCAAGGCCATTGACGAGATTGAAAAGGCCGACGTAGACGACGAGCAGATAGCGCCGTTCATGGACGACATCAACCGCCACTTCGAGTATTTCGACAAGGAGGATATTCTGAAGAAGATAGTGTCGCTCGAGTTCGGACGGTTCCTCAAATACTATGCCGACGCACCCGAAATAGTGAAACCCTCGACCACCCGCGAGCGCAACGAGCGCAAGACCGACGGCCGCAAGCGCGAGAAACGCACCGCAGAGGCAGGCTTCAAGCGGCTCTTCATCAACCTGGGCAAGGACGACGGATTCTATCCCGGCGAGGTGATGCAGTTCATCAACCGCCATGTGCACGGCCGCCAAGAGGTGGGACACATCGACCTGCTGGCGCGCATAAGCTACATTGAGGTGCCCGAAGAGGATGCCGCCAAGGTGATGCGCGCACTCGACGGCACCACCTACCGTGGCCGTCAGGTGCGCTGCAACGATACCGACGACACGGGAGCAGCCTCAGCCTCACGCCGCAGGGGCGATGCACGCCCGGCAAAGCGCACTCGCAAGGACGGCGACGAGGGCTTCGCCCGCTACGAGAAACGTTCGAAACGACGCAACGAGGAGCAGGGCAACAACCGCTCGCAGCGCGGATCGCGCGGGGCGGCACGCAAGGAAAGCGGACGCAAGGACGACTGGCGGCAGTTTTTCACGGGCGAGAAAATAGAGCTCGTGGGCGAAGAACCCGACTTCAGCGAGGAGGGATGGGCACGCCGCAAACCGAGAAAGAAGTGACGGCCAAGCCTTTTGCGCTCGCCGCACGGAAACCAGTTTGAACCATAGGTGGCCGGTAAAATTTTCGCCACATGCAAGTCCCGTAGGGACGACATAGTATGAGGACACTGAAAAAGTCTCCTCATGCCGAAACCGCTTGAAAATACCCCTGAAACAAGGTGCCAAACATTTGCATATGTCGATATTTTTTCGTACCTTTA
>CAVCLB010000044.1:0-20441 GCA_963602915.1 Dysosmobacter segnis
TAAATGAGATATTTGGATACGCAGCCAACGCTGCGTGAAACTTAACGGAGTATTGACCGAATAATAACAACGCCATACACATGATTACCCAATGATGTTGGATAAAAGTCATTCGATGTTCTATCAATCGAAACATTCTGCCAAAGAAGATAAAGACAAGAGCTATCGTTGTGACAGATAAGATATCAATAGAGCAATACTCTTCAAAGATAAGATAACCTATTACGGGAGATAGCATTGTGCACGTCTCCAATAATAACCGACTACGCAACGATGAGCAATACCTGTCTGCAAAATATTGTATCAAGGAATAATAGATTTCGGCTACAATAAGCGTTGAAACAAACCAAGATGCCGTTCCCGTTAATATTGGGATTATGATTGACTGAAACGAAATCGGGTTGTGATGTACCCAAGCTTTGGGTATAGCTATCAGTAAGGTGAAAAACAAATATGGTATAATTAACCGACGGAAAATATTACGCATCTTTGTTGGAAAACTAAACGGGCGATGCGATGAAACAAACAGATAGCCTGAAAGAAAGAAGAATAAGGCAAGCGCATTTTCTCCTAACATATTATAAGGCAAGATACTAGCATCGCCTATATAATAAAACTCGGTATGATACAACAGAACTACAAGCATCGCTAGACCTCGTGCTGCATCAATCCAAACGATTCGTTTATTCATAATTCAATTCTTTAATAGCGTATTGCTTTATACGCTTATACAAAGTTACATAAAAGAAAGGAACAAGCGTTTATCTTTCTCCTGCGTTTATGGTTTTTCTATAAAAGAGTTTACCTGACACAAATATAAAAAAATCGATATTTTTCTTCGCTGACACTCTATAATTGGCTAAAATGCAAGAAATATCCTATTTTTCGTAAAAAATATCCTAACACAAAAGAGCCTGACGACAGTAACTTTGCAGCAGAACAAGACGCTCCCGACACACAGTGCGGAGACGAAACAGGAACTAAACAATTAACACATGTCCAACAACGTTCTTCTGGCAGCCGACCACTGCCCGATGGACAAAAAAGCATTCGGTTATGAAAAACAATTTACCAAAACTTTTCAAAAGCATCATGTTGCTGCTTGCCGTCACCTTTGTTGGTACAATGCAAGCCATAGACTTTTCGGAAGTGTACACACCAGCGATTCTTGGAGTTTCCGTTACGCGCGAAAACTGCAACGATTTGAGCGTAATTCCCGGTGTAAGCGGAACCGTGAAATACGACATGGCCACCAAGACCCTCACCCTCGAGAATGCCACGATTACCACCGACAAGAATGGAAGCATAGGCATTTTGAACGAACATGTTGACGGGCTTAAAATAGTATTAAAAGGAACGAACTACATTACACTTAATGGTACTGGTGATGTCATATACATCAAGCGGCCAACTACTATTACCGGATATGGCGAACTAAATTTGGATGGAAGTTATGGAATCATGCTCGGTAACGCTTCTTCGCTCCTCATCGACAGGAGCGCAGTAAAAATCAAAGCATCTTTCAGTGCCATTTTTGGATACGAAGGAACAAGCCTCGCCATACGTAAGGCCCATATTTCGGCGACTGGCCCAAGAGGTACTATTTGTGGAATGGACTCTGTCACCATTGAAGATGCCCATATTTATCGACCAGAAGGTGCCACTTATGACCCATCAAAAAGAAGCATGGTTGTAGGCGGAGAGAAGGTGACCAGCATTGTTTATATGGGTTCCCCAGTCTTCGACGTGATACTGCAAGACTACGACGACAATGAAACCGAAGTTGTTAATCTGTTAATGGAAACCACTGGCCTCAGTGCCGAAAAGTGCTTAGAGCTTGCCAAAAGTGCGCCATGCAAAGTGCGTGAAAGGCAACTACAAAGCGATGGACAGGAGATATGCGACAGATTTGCCGAAATAGGAGCTGTTGCCACCATAGAACGTGCCTATACATGGAGAAAGCCTAAGGGCATAGACGATTATGGCTTGAAGATTATCGGCGTTTGTGTTTCAAGCGATAACTACGAAGACCTCAGTGTTATTCCTGGTGTAAGCGGAACGGTAAAATACAACCCATACACCAAGAAGCTCACTCTCGACAACGCCACAATTAATACCGATTACAAAATCGGCATTGAACACAAAATAGACGACCTCAAAATATTTCTAAAGGGAACAAACTACGTTTACAGTTATTATAGGGGAATGGAACTGCTGCGATCAACCACCTTCAAAGGAGGAGGAAATCTAAATGTTGAATCAGCTAATGCTGCCATTTGTATACGTGGTAGCCATACTCTTATCGAAAACTGTACAGTAAATGCCAAAGGATGTGCGGGACTTTCAGGCCCAGGCCAATCAAATACGCTAACAATAAGCAATGCCTATGTTACGGCTGAGGGCGAAAATGTCTCAATATCCGGTTTTGAATCACTAGTTCTTGAAAACAGTCCCATCATACAGCCTGCCGGTGCAGTGTATGACAGCTTGCTACATTGCGTGGCACTCGACGGGGACACGGTGACAAGCAAGATTGTGATAGGAGCTTTCTATGACATTGTGCTCACAGACTGCAGCCAAAATAAGATTGGTGCAATAAAGCTATTGAGAGAAATTATAAATATCGGTTTGAAAGAGTGCAAAGAACTTATCGAAAGCACGCCATGCATAGTGCTTAAAAACCTCAAACGAGATGAAGCACAAGCAATATGCGACAGATTTGCTGAAATAGGCTGCTCTGCCGAAATGTATCTTCACGGCACATGGAATGCAACGGGCATAGAAACCGTTGAAGCCAACACTGTCGGCAAAGGCAAACGGGCGATATACAGCATAGGCGGAATTTATCTCGGCAATGACATGGATGCCTTGCCCAAGGGCATTTACATAAAAGACGGAAAGAAAGTGATAAAATAATCCTCAAAACATGTTCAACAATATTCTTCTGGCAGCCAACAGCTGCCAGAAGAATTAAAAACCATTAGATTATGAAAAACAAATTACTCAAACTTTTCAACAGCATCATGCTGATGCTTGTTGTAACATTTGCGGGTGCTTTGCAAGCCAAGGCACAGGTGACTTACGGACTGCAGATTGCAGGAGTTGAAGTTACAAGCGATAACTGCAACGACTTGAGCGTGATTCCGGGCGTGAGCGGAACGGTGAAATTCAATCCCGACACAAAGACGCTCACACTCAACAATGCCTCAATAAAGGTGTCGGGAGAAGGCGTTTTTGGTATCTATAACAAGGCTATAAAAAACCTCATAATAGAAATAAAGGGGGAGTATAACAGCATTACAAGCGAACACCATTCCCTTTATCTAACGGAGTCAACCACCATTAATGGAGGCGGATACCTCAATGTTTACAGCTACAGTTGGGGCATACTTATTAACGGAAATCTTACAATAGCCGACTGTTCATTGACCGTCAATGCAAATTACGATGGTATCATGAGCAACGGAACAGACATTCTTACCATACGCAACGCTTCAGTATCTTTATCGGGTGGCGATAGTGGCCCTATCTGCTATTTCAGTGCAGTCAAGCTTGAAGATTGCAAAATCACCCAACCAACAAATGCGGTGTATGACACCTCTTCACAAACAATAACGGTAGACGGAGAAACCTACAATGGTCGTTTGAATATAGAACCTGTTTACGACCTCCAAATTGCCGGCGCTAATGTTACTTACGAAAACTGCGATGACCTAAGCGTGATTTCTGGCGTAAACGGAACTGTGAAATACGACCCATTCACCAAGACGCTCACACTCGAAAATGCCTCGATAGATGTTTTTGATGTAGGCATTAGAAATGCATCTGTCAAAGACCTCAAAATAATGGTAAAGGGGACGAACTATGTTTCTACTATCAAAGGGATTGACGACGGATTTGATGCAATCGGTTTGCGCAAACCAACAACTATCACCGGAGGAGGTGTATTGAATGTGGAAGCAGGTATGGGGGATGGCATTGGCCTCAGTTATAACGCGTCGCTTCTTATTGAGAACTGTACGGTGAACGCCAAAGGCACTTGGGGCATTTCGGGCCCAGGAAATGTAGAGAGCGAAATAGTAACCATACGTAATGCCAATGTTACGGCGGAGGGAGATCGCGGTTCTATCTACAAATTAAGATCATTAATTCTTGAAAACTGCGAGATTTTACAACCCGACGGTGCTGCGTTTGACCGCGACCTGTGTGGCGTGGCCCTCGACGGAGAGATTGTTACAAGCAAGATTGTGATAGGCGAAACTGCGACATATGATGTAGTGCTCATTGACTGCGGACCAAACAAGGTAAATGTCATCAAAATTATAAAAGAAGTCACCGGACTCGGCCTCAAGGAAAGTAAAGACCTTGCCGACAGCGCACCGTGCGTGGTGATTGAAAGCCTCACGAAAAGCAAAGCGCAGGCAATATGCGACCAATTTACCGAAATTGGCAGCACGGCCTATATATACGTTCACGGCACATGGGACCCGACAGGCATAGAAACCGTTGAAGCCAACACTGCCGGCAAAGGCAAACAGGGAATATACAGCATAGGCGGAATTTATCTCGGCAATGATATGGATGCCCTGCCAAAGGGCATTTACATAAAAGACGGAAAGAAAGTGGTAAAGTAATGCCTAGAGTCTGCCTGTAACCACTCGTGGATTACGGCAGAATGCACACGGCACCAATCCGGCACACAAAGCACGGGTTGGTGCTTTTTTTGTTTGCAACATTTGGCATTATCGCCCTATTTGGCTAACTTTGCAACAAATATCAACATTTATAACAAAGCATTTCAAGATATGAAAATTCTTTTATTAGGCAGCGGCGGCCGCGAGCACGCACTGGCATGGAAAATTGCCCAAAGCGAAAAAGTGGAAAAGCTCTACATAGCACCGGGAAACGCCGGTACTGCACAATGTGGAGAAAATGTGGCAATTGCCGCCGATGACTTTGAAAGTCTGAAATCGTTTGTTGTGGAGAATGGCGTCAGCATGGTTGTCGTTGGTCCGGAAGACCCGTTGGTGAAAGGCATATACGACAATTTCAAGAGCGACGCACGCACTGCCGACATAGCAGTAATAGGACCGTCGAAAGCCGGAGCCGAACTGGAAGGGTCGAAAGACTTTGCCAAGGGATTTATGAAACGCCACGGCATACCTACTGCAAAATACCAGACATTCAACGGCACCAACATTGAAGAAGGACTGAAATTTCTTGAAACGCTCAATCCGCCCTATGTGCTGAAAGCCGACGGACTTTGCGCCGGAAAAGGCGTTTTGATTCTGCCCACACTCGAAGAAGCACAGAAAGAACTGAAGGAAATGCTCGGCGGAATGTTTGGCAACGCATCGGCAAATGTGGTGATTGAGGAGTTCCTCGACGGCATAGAATGCTCGGTGTTTGTGCTTACCGACGGCAAGAACTACAAGATTCTGCCCGAAGCAAAAGACTACAAGCGCATAGGCGAGCACGACACGGGCTTGAACACAGGCGGTATGGGCAGCGTGTCGCCTGTGCCTTTTGCCGACAAAGAGTGGATGACAAAGGTTGAAAACCGCATTATACGCCCCACCGTAGAAGGTTTGGCCGAGGAAGGGCTCGACTATAAAGGCTTCATCTTCTTCGGACTCATCAACGTGAAAGGCGAGCCTATGGTGATAGAATACAACTGCCGAATGGGCGACCCCGAAACAGAAAGCGTAATGTTGCGCATAAAGTCGGACATTGTTGACCTTTTCGAGGGCGTGGCCAATGGCGACCTCGACAAGCGCAGCATTGAGTTTGACGACCGTTCGGCCGTGTGTGTAATGCTCGTGAGCGGCGGCTATCCGCAAGCCTACAAGAAAGGCTACGAGATAGAAGGTCTGGAAGATGTTGACGGATCGATAGTGTTCCACTCGGGAACAGCCTTGAAAGACGGAAAAATCGTGACTAACGGCGGACGCGTGATTGCCGTAAGCTCTTATGGTGACACCAAGGAGCAGGCTCTGCGCAAATCGTTTGAGGAAGCGCAGAAGATAAAGTTCACCGACATGTATTTCCGCAAGGATATAGGAGCCGACCTTTAACTAAGAAAAGCAATGGCGGACTTCTTTCGCCACATTATATAATTTGTAAAGCGGAAATGTGATGCACTACATGAGTTGTGCCGACATTTCCGCTTTATACACAAGCAAAAGAAATAAAGGTGGGGGCTGAAAATTCCCACTGCAAACAAAACGATAGAGTTGTGGGTTGCGTTTTGTCCTCGAAAATAATTTCACTTTCTGACAAAGCCAATTTTTATAACCCACTTAAAAAGAGTTTTCGGTGACGACAAAACGACTACAAAACAAGATTGCAGAGAGCAAGTTTGCCTTGCCCGTTACGGCCATATACGCGTTGGCGGCATGCACTGCCTATGGACTGTTTTCACAACAACTGTGGGTGCAGCTGGCATTGCTTGCCTTGTCGACACTAATGATGGTGGTGATAAACAACGACAATGCACTGATAAGAATATACAGCCGCATGGTTTCGTGCTCGTTTCTCGTCCTCGCGCTGATGGGCAGAGACATTATAACCGATGCACGGACAGGACTTGTGCAATTACTCTATATTCTGTTTTATTTCTTCCTTTTCCGTGCCTACCAAAACAAGCGCGCAGTGGGCAGTGTGTTCTACGCGTTCATGGCACTGGGCACGGCAGGACTGTTCTTCCCGAAGATACTTTTTCTTCTGCCGGTAATGTGGATTGTGATGTTCACCAACATCATGGCCGGAAGCACACGCACTCTCGCAGCATCGGTGATTGGCACGCTTCTGCCCTACTGGTTTTTGGGAGCCTACTGCACCTACACCGGTGATTTCACCCTGCTGACATCATTCGCTGAAAGCATAGCGACATTCGGCAACGTTTTCGACATAGCCGACATGCCACAGCACACATTGCTGCAAGCGGGCGCAACGGTGTTGCTCGCAGTTGTGGGGATGATACATTTCAGAAGAAACAACTACAAGGACAGAATACGCACGAGAATGCTTTTCGAGATTTTTTCAATATCGGCAATACTCACAACCGCATTCATCTTGCTGCAACCCTGCGACACAAAGTATCTGCTGCCGCTACTGACGGTAAACACCGCACCGCTGATAGGGCATTATATAGCACTGACAAAGACAATGCTTACCAACATCTCGTTCTTCATAATCCTGGGCGCAACACTGCTCATAACAATATACGGTATATGTCAGACTTTCTAATATTTCTCACCAACTGGGGCTATTGGGGCATGCTGGTGTCAGCCTTTCTGGCTGGCAGTTTCTTTCCGTTCAGCAGCGAAGCCGTGATGGTGAGCCTGCTTGCTGCAGGACTGAACCCTACATCATTAATAATCTACGGCACAATAGGCAACGTTCTGGGGTCGCTTTTCAACTACGGTGTAGGTCGCATGGGACGGCTTGACTGGATTGAAAAATATCTGCACGTTAAGAAAAGCAGCCTCGACAAAGCAGAGAGATTCATGAGCGGGCATGGTGCATGGATGGGAATATTCGCTTTTCTGCCCATATTGGGCAGCGCAATAACGATATTGCTGGGACTGATGAGAGCCAACATCATCATTTCAACTATAAGCATCACCATAGGAAAAGCACTGAGATACATATTGCTCATATACGGCACTCTGCTGTTTTTTTAGTTATGCACATCACAACAACCATACAAATGAACCGAACATTAACCACCATACTGACAACCCTGCTTCTGGCAGTAGCCATAACGGGATGCAACCGCAGACAAAACCATCATGAACGTGTCATAACAGTCACCATAGAGCCACTGCGTTTCTTCACCGAACAAATAGCAAAAGAGAAATTCAGAGTACAGACGATGGTGGCGGCAGGCAACAGCCCTGAAACCTACGAACCGACAGCAAGGCAGATGATTGACGTGTCGGAAAGTGCTATATATATAAAGGTGGGAAACCTCGGATTTGAAAACAGCTGGCTGCAACGCATAAGCGAAAATGCTAAATCGATGAAGATCGTAAACTCATCGAAAGGCATAAGCAAGCTGGCAAGCGACAAGGGGTATGACGACCCGCACACTTGGATGAGCACTAAAAACGCACGCATAATAGCAAGAAACATTCTTGAAGCCCTAACGAATACGAGTCCGGAAGACAGTGCATATTTCAAAGCCAACTACAAGACACTCCTGCAACAGATAGACAACGTTGACAATGCAATAAAAAGCGAAATGAAAGGGAAAGAGGGCAAATGTTTCCTCGTGTACCACCCCATACTCACTTATTTCGCATCGGAAAACAAACTAAGGCAAATAGCACTTGAACACGAGGGACACGAGCCAAGTGCCAACCAAATGAAAGCCACCCTATACAAAGCCAAGAGCATGGACGCAAAGACATTTTTCACACAAAAGGAGTTTGCCAACAACGGTGTGGAAACCGTGGCCAGAAGTCTTGGCATAACGACTTCTGCCATAAACCCGCTCGGATATGACTGGCCAAGCAACATGAAAGAAATATCACACAACCTTAAATGAAGTTGAAATGAGCGAAAAGAGTGTGATCATAAAACTCGACAGAGTTACTGCCGGATATGGCGGCAAAGTTGTGTTGCGCGACGTTTCATTGCAAGTCTACCGCAACGATTTCCTTGGAATCATAGGTCCTAACGGCGGTGGGAAGACTACCTTGATAAAAGTAATACTCGGACTGCTCGGCACAAAAGGCGGCACAGTGGACTATTATGACGGGAACGGCAACAGAACAAAGAACTTGAAAATAGGTTATCTGCCACAATATACAAACATAGACAGGCATTTTCCAATATCCGTGCACGATGTAGTGTTGTCGGGATTGAACTCGCAAAAACGCTTCATGCACCCGTTCGGCAAAGCCGACAAGGAGAAAGCAGAGGCCGCAATAAGCGAATTTGGAATAAGCGACTATGCCGAAAAGTCGATTGGACAGCTGAGCGGCGGCCAACTGCAACGCGCCCTGCTGGCAAGAGCCACCGTGTCTGACCCAGACGTGCTCATACTCGACGAACCAAACACATACATCGACCAGCGCTTTCAGGAGCAACTCTATAAAATGCTTGAGAAAATAAACCGCAATTGCGCAATCATAGTAGTAAGCCATGACATTGGCACAATACTGCAAAGCGTGCAGAACATAGCATGCGTTAACCACGATCTGCACTACCACCCGGCCGAAGAAGTGACGATGCAGAAAATGGAAAAGTATTTCGGAGGGCACATCGACCTGATTGGCCATTACGGCATGCCACGGAGAATACTAAAAGGTCACGACAGTTGAAACATAAGGACTTTGCCGCCTTAATGCAGAGAAAACAACGCTGGGACATGCATTTTTAGTTAACAATATTTAAATAAACATCCTTTAAAGCCGCGCAAAGCCGTGGAATAAAAAAGTTTGCAGTAATTTTGCACCGATTATATAATTCACATAAAGTCTAACTTTATTAATTTCATTTTTAACAATTAACAATTTATGTCAGATTTAAAGAACGTACAGCCGTTGGCAGACTTCAATTGGGACGAGTTTGAAAACGGAAGTAGCTCAAGCGTAAGCAAGACCGACCTCGAGAAGGCTTACGACGAAACCCTCAACAAAGTGTCTGAGCATCAGGTAGTGGAAGGCACTGTAATCTCTATCGACAAGAAAGAGGTTGTAGTAAACATCGGCTACAAGAGCGACGGCATCATCCCCGCATCGGAATTCCGCTACAACCCCGACCTGAAAGTGGGCGACAAGGTTGAAGTGTATGTGGAGAATCAGGAGGACAAGAAAGGACAGCTGGTTCTTTCGCACAAGAAAGCACGCCTCAGCAAGAGTTGGGAGTGTGTCAACGCCGCTCTCGAGAACGAGGAAATCATCCAGGGCTACATCAAGTGCCGCACCAAGGGTGGTATGATTGTCGATGTATTCGGCATCGAGGCATTCCTTCCCGGCAGCCAGATCGACGTTCATCCTATACGCGACTACGACGTATTCGTAGGCAAGACCATGGAGTTCAAGGTTGTTAAAATCAACCAGGAATTCCGCAATGTTGTTGTTTCTCACAAGGCTCTCATCGAGGCTGAGTTGGAAGCACAGAAGAAAGAAATCATCAGCAAGCTCGAGAAAGGCCAGATTCTCGAAGGTACTGTCAAGAACATCACATCTTATGGTGTATTCGTTGACCTTGGCGGTGTTGACGGACTCATCCACATCACCGACCTTTCTTGGGGTCGCGTAAGCGATCCTCACGAGGTTGTGTCTCTCGACGAGAAGATAAACGTGGTAATCCTCGACTTCGACGATGAGAAGAAGCGCATCGCCCTCGGCTTGAAGCAGCTTACTCCTCATCCTTGGGATGCTCTTGATCCCAACTTGAAGGTGCACGACCACGTTAAGGGTAAGGTTGTTGTGATCGCCGACTACGGCGCATTCGTTGAGATTGCACCGGGCGTTGAGGGTCTTATCCACGTTTCGGAGATGAGCTGGAGCCAGCACCTCCGTTCTGCACAGGAGTTCCTGCATGTAGGCGACGAGGTAGAGGCAGTTATCCTTACACTCGACCGCGCAGAGCGCAAGATGTCGCTCGGCATCAAGCAGCTCAAGGAAGATCCTTGGGAAACAATCGAGGTGAAATACCCCGTTGGCAGCAAGCACACTGCAAAAGTGCGCAACTTCACCAACTTCGGTATCTTCGTAGAACTTGAGGAAGGCGTTGACGGACTCATCCACATCTCCGACCTGTCTTGGACAAAGAAGGTGAAGCATCCTTCAGAATTCACTCAGGTTGGCGCAAACATCGACGTTGTTGTTTTGGAAATAGACAAGGAAAACCGTCGTCTCAGCCTTGGCCACAAGCAACTCGAAGAGAATCCTTGGGACAAGTATGAGGAGCTCTATACTCCGGGTTCTGTACACACCGGCAAGATTACCGAGATGAAGGACAACGGTGCAGTCATCACCCTCAGCGAAGGCGGTGAAGGCTTTGCTACTCCCAAGCATCTCGTTAAGGAAGACGGCACACAGGCACAGCAGGGCGAGGAACTGCCCTTCAAGGTGATTGAGTTTGTGAAGGACACCAAGCGCATCATCCTGTCGCACAGCCGCACATTCGAGACCGCTAAGGAAGACACCAAGCCGGCACGCAAGCACAATGCCAAGAAAGAAGCTGCTCCCGTAATCAACAACGTGGCAGCAAGCACAACGCTCGGCGATATAGGTGCTCTTGCTGAACTGAAGGCTAAATTTGAGAAGGGAGAATAATAATACCTTTTCAACTACAGAATAGAAGAGGTGGCGTTGTAAGGCTAAACTTACAATGCCACCTTTCTTTTTATGCCAAACCACATACATGCCGATTGACAAACACCTGTCTGAACCATACGATGTTAATACCACAGCCCGTTGCCCGAAAATGATTTTCAGGCAAAGTTGGCAATATATCGTTTTTTTGCAGTATCTTTGCAACCACTATCTATGACGTATGACAGCCAGCGGCAAAATGCCACTTGACAAAGCCATACAATCAAACAGAAACACAATAAAAAATCATAAAAACAAATGTCCAAGAAATTTGCCGAACACAAAGGTCTCAACCTTACAGAGACAAACAAGGAAATACTTGACATGTGGACGCAAAATGATGTGTTCCACAAGTCTATAGACGAAAGGGAAGGTTGTCCGCAATTCGTGTTTTTCGAAGGTCCTCCTTCTGCAAACGGACATCCTGGTATTCACCATGTTTTGGCACGTTCCATAAAAGACACATTCAACAGATACAAGACCATGAAGGGGTTTCAGGTGCACCGCAAGGCCGGCTGGGACACCCACGGACTTCCCGTTGAACTTGGCGTGGAGAAAGAACTTGGCATAACAAAGGCAGACATAGACAACAAAGAGTCTTCAAAATACATTTCCGTTGAGGAATACAACCACAAATGCCGTGAGAATGTGATGAAATTCACGGCTGAATGGCGCAAGCTTACAGAGGAGATGGGGTATTTCGTTGACCTTGATCATCCTTATATTACATACGACAACAAGTATATTGAAACATTGTGGTGGCTTTTGAAGCAGCTCTACGAAAAAGACTTGCTTTACAAGGGCTACACAATACAGCCTTACAGTCCGGCTGCAGGAACTGGACTTAGCTCGCACGAGCTTAACCAACCGGGATGCTACCGTGACGTTAAAGACACGACATGCACAGCCTTGTTTGAAATAACAGAGCCAAAGGAAGAATGGACCAAGTGGGGCAAACCGTATTTCCTTGCGTGGACGACAACCCCGTGGACGCTTCCTTCAAACACAGCTCTGTGCGTAGGCCCGTCATTCAAATACCTCGCCGTTGAAACTTACAACGCATACAACGATGCACCTATTACTGTCATCATAGCAGAAGCACTTTTGGGAGCTTACCTGAAAGCAGAAGGTAAAGATGCCCCAATGGACAGCTATAAGCATGGCGACAAAGTTATACCCTACCGCATCGTAGGTGAATACAAAGGAACAGAACTGGAAGGAATACACTACAAGCAACTCATGCCTTGGGTGAAACCCAGTGCAAAGGTTGACAACAATGCCCCTGAATATGTGAAAGAGTATGCAGCTTCGCATCCCGAGAAAGTATTCAAGAGCGAAAACGGCAAGGATGAGTTCGTTGAAATGGAAGACTCGGCATTCCGTGTAATCCTTGGTGACTACGTTACAACCGAAGATGGTACGGGTATCGTACATATAGCCCCCACATTCGGAGCCGACGACGCAAAAGTGGCAAAAGACGCAAAAATACCTTCACTGTTCCTTATAACCAAGAAAGGTGAAACACGTCCGATGGTAGACTTGCAAGGCAAATACTATGTATTGGACGAACTTGACAACAATTTCAAGGAAAATTGTGTCGATATAAATGCATACTCGCATCACGCAGGTGACTATGTAAAGAATGCATACGACCCGAAATTCAACGTCGATGGCAAGTATGACGAAAAAACCGCAGCAAAAACTGAAGACCTCAACATCATCATCTGTATGGAGATGAAGCAGGAAGGTTCAGTGTATAAGATAGAGAAGCATGTGCACAACTATCCGCATTGCTGGCGCACCGACAAGCCCATTTTGTACTATCCGCTTGACAGTTGGTTCATACGATCAACTGCCAAGAAAGACAGAATGGTTGAATTGAACAAGACAATCAACTGGCAGCCGGAATCAACTGGCACAGGACGTTTCGGGAACTGGCTTGAAAACCTCAACGACTGGAACTTATCGCGTTCGCGCTTCTGGGGCACTCCGCTACCAATATGGCGCGACGAAGACGGCGAACAGATATGCATCGGGTCGCTTCAGGAGTTATATGACGAGATAGAGAAGAGCGTAAAAGCCGGCGTAATGCAAAGCAATCCTCTGAAAGACAAAGGATTTGTACCCAGCGACTATTCACAGGAGAATTACGACCGTATCGATTTGCACCGTCCATACGTTGATTATATCGTCTTGGTGTCGTCTACCGGCAAACCCATGAAACGTGAGTCTGACCTGATTGACGTATGGTTTGACTCTGGTTCCATGCCCTATGCACAGATACACTACCCGTTTGAAAACAAGGAGATGATTGACAAGGGACTTGCATTCCCTGCCGATTTCATCAATGAGGGAGTTGACCAAACACGCGGTTGGTTCTTCACCTTGCACGCAATAGCAACAATGGTGTTCGACAGTGTTGCATTCAAGAATGTCATTTCATCGGGACTTGTGCTGGATGCGAAAGGCAACAAGATGTCCAAACACCTCGGAAATGCAGTCAATCCGTTCGAAATGATTGACAAATATGGAGCTGATCCGGTGAGATTCTACATGATGACCAACTCTGAACCATGGGACAACCTGAAATTCGACCCGACCGGAGTTGACGAAATCCGACGCAAGTTCTTCGGCACACTATACAATACATACTCTTTCTTCAGTCTGTATGCAAACGTCGACGGATTTACTAATGCAGAGGAACAGATACCAGCTAACGAACGCCCGGAGATTGACCGTTGGATTCTGTCTGTACTTAACACTCTCATAAAGGGTGTTGACAAGGAAATGCAGAACTATGATCCGACACGCGCAGGACGCCTTATCGACAAATTCGTCAACGATGATTTGAGCAACTGGTATGTACGCCTTAACCGCAAACGCTTCTGGGGAAAGGAAATGAGCAAGGACAAACTTAGTGCATACCAGACATTATACACATGTCTGGAAACCGTTGCCAAGTTGCTCGCTCCATTCGCACCGTTCTATGCCGACCAACTTTACACCGATCTGACAAAGGCTAGTGGCACAGAAAACCTGTGTTCGGTGCATCTCGCAAAGTTCCCCGTTGCCGACGAGTCTCTTATAGACGCTCCTCTAGAAGCACGCATGGGAATTGCTCTGAAAATAACATCTATGGTGTTGGCATTACGCCGCAAGGTGAACATCAAAGTGCGCCAACCACTACAGGCCATAATGGTTCCGACTGTAGATGGCGAGCAGAAAATGCATATCGAAGCCGTAAAAGACCTCGTGAAAAACGAAGTGAACGTCAAGGAAGTGAAATTCGTGGAAGGTTCTGGTGTGCTTGTTAAGAAGGTGAAGTGCAATTTCCGCACTATGGGAAAGAAATACGGCAAGCTTATGAAAGGCATCGCCGCTATAATGGACACACTGTCACAAGAAGAGATAAGCGACCTTGAACAACAGGGCAAACTGACAATAACCGTAGAAGGACAAGACATTGAGATTGAAGCTTGCGACGTGGAAATCATCAGTGAGGACATTCCTGGATGGCTTGTGACCAACGAAGGCAACCTGACAGTTGCCCTTGAAGTGGAACTCAATGATGAACTCCGCAACGAAGGCATGGCCCGTGAACTTATAAATCGCGTGCAAAACATGCGCAAGGAGAGCGGATTGGAAATCACCGACAGAATCAACATTGCCATATCGCCAAATGAAAGCATTGAAAATGCGGTGAACGGCTTTGCTGACTACATAAAGGGACAGGTGCTTGCCGATAATATTGAAATAAGAGAAAACGACGGTTCTGAAGTTGAATTTGACGATTTCAAGCTTAAGATAGACATCACCAAGTCGCACGAATAAGCGAAAAAAACTAAAGGGAACGAACAATATGAAATTCAAACAGCATATTGTCCGTTTCCTTTTACGTTTTCACGGCGATGCCACAGGCATCCAACAACTAAAAAGAAACATTAACCTAAAAAGACATTACAATTATGGCAGAAAAGAAACGTTACACGGATGAAGAACTACAGGAGTTCAAGGCTATCATCAACGAGAAACTGCGTTTAGCCCGCCGTGATTTCAATGATATGATGACACAGCTGAGAAATGCCGACGGAAACGATGTTGACGACACGTCACCAACATACAAAGCATTGGAAGAAGGCAGCTCGGCACAGACAAAAGACGATCTTGCCCAAATGGCACACCGCCAGCAGAAATTCATACAAGGCCTCGAAGCGGCCCTCATACGCATAGAAAACCGCACTTACGGCATCGACAGAATAACGGGAGAGCTTATCCCTAAAGAGCGTCTACGCGCCGTTCCGCATGCAACGCTCAGTGTGGCCTCAAAGAACGCACGCAAAAAATGACCGAAATAAAGAGCAGACACATCCATGACGGTTGGTTGTCGCTAACAGTAATAGCCGTCATTCTCATCATCGATCAGATTATCAAGATCGAGGTGAAGACGACAATGAGTTTGGGCGAAGCCATACGTGTTACCGACTGGTTCTACATAGAATTCATAGAGAACAATGGCATGGCCTACGGCATGACGTTGTTCAACAAACTTGTGCTCAGTATTTTCCGCATAATTGCCGTTACTGCTATCGGTATGTTTATATACAGACTAATAAAGCAGAACCACTCCACTGGATATTTAGTGTGTCTGTCAATGGTATTGGCAGGGGCAGCAGGGAATATAATCGACTGCATGTTTTATGGACTAATATTCGAACCTTCTACAACTTACAGTGTTTCAAGCATTGTTCCGTTTGGCGAAGGTTACTCGACATTCCTACACGGTAAGGTCGTTGACATGTTTTATTTCCCCATAATCCAAACCACATGGCCACTGTGGATGCCATTTTGCGGCGGAGAAGAGTTTGTGTTCTTCTCGCCAGTATTCAATTTTGCAGATGCGTGCATCAGTGTCGGGGTGGTATTGCTGCTTTTGTTCTACCGTGGAGAACTTGAAAAAATAGGTGCAGTATGGCACTACAGGTGCGGAAAGACAAGCGGAGAAGCCGTCGGCAACGATAAATAAGCGGTCAACATTCACTGGGTAACAACGATATACACTACATGCGGGCGACAATTACATTTCTCATTGGCATTGTCATAGCCATGACTTTCTCATGCAAGCCGTCAATTCCCGGCAAATACCTCAGCCAGGATTTGATGGCAAAGATATTGTATGACTATCACATTGCCCAAGGCATAGCAAGCGAGACACGCGAAAACGACACGCTGGCGATGCAAGCCTACAAGACAAAAATCTTTGAGAAATACGGAATAAAAGAAAGTGATTTCGACTCATCAATGGTGTATTACACGCGCCACACCAAACTGTTGGAGGAGATATACACAAAAGTTTCCGACCGTCTCAACGCCGAAAGCACATATTTGGGCATCAACACAAACGGGGATGGAAGCTTTGGCGACATAACAAACTCCGCAGATACAACAAACATTTGGCAATCATCCCAATCACTTATTCTATCGCCTTATGCTGCAACCAACTCTTTCTCATACGACATTGAAGCCGACACTACATTCCACGAAGGCGACAAACTGATGTTCGACTTCGACACACAATTCATTTATCAGGACGGAATGCGTAGTGCGATTGCCGTTATGTCAGTGACATACGAGGGCGACAGCATCGAGACCGTCACCACGCAGGTAACGTCAACATCGCATTACCATATGCAGATAGAGAATTCTGGAAGATTGAAAATCAAGCACATCAAGGGTTTCCTGCTTATAAATAACGAACGGACAGTGACATCGGCAACCACGCTGAAACTGCTCATTTTGTCGGGCATAAAAATGATTAAGATGCGCACCACCGATAAAGACATCATTCCGCAAGTGCCCGCCGACTCAGTAAAAGCCGAAGGGCAAGCACCATCGCAGCCTCCACTACCACCGAAGCCGATACCCGACAAAGCTCTTCCTGCAAACGAAAAGCTAAAGGCAAGCAATTGAAAGCGGCAATGGGAAACAAGAAACGCACACTGGCGGCAAACAAAATCACGATGCCCGACAAGTCATATATACGGAACGGGGCAGTTGAAATCGAAGGCATATATGTCATCAAAGCCTACAGTTTGAATGGGGAACAGCCCTTCACAGAATGGCTCGGCGGCGAGATTACCATAAAGGCGGCAGAAAACGGAAAGCTGCAAGCATATAAAGACGAGCGATTACTCACAGAATAACAAACATCATAAAAACAGAAAATAATCATGTTAAGCGTAAACGAATTGGAAGACCGTCTTATCGACTTGGCCTTCGCTGAGGACATAGGAGATGGCGACCACACCACATTATGCTGTATTCCCGACGATGCAATGGGCAAATCCCACCTGTTAATCAAGGAAGAAGGCATACTGGCAGGCGTTGAAGTTGCCAAGAAAGTGTTTGCACGGTTTGACGACACAATGAACGTGCAAGTGATAATAAACGACGGAGCACATGTAAAACCGGGAGATATTGCCATGGTTGTCACCGGCAAGGTGCGTTCTTTGCTTCAAACAGAACGTCTTATGCTCAACATTATGCAGCGCATGAGCGGTATTGCGACAATGACCAACCGTTATGTGAAACGCCTTGAGGGCACAAAGACCCACATTCTTGACACCCGCAAGACAACACCCGGAATGAGAATGCTCGAAAAACAAGCCGTGAAAATAGGCGGAGGAGTAAACCACCGCATCGGTTTGTTTGACATGATTCTGCTCAAAGACAACCACGTCGATTTCGCAGGAGGCATAAGCAATGCCATAAACCGTTGCCACGCTTATCTTAAAGAGAAGGGACTTGACCTAAAAATTGAGATAGAGGTGCGCAATTTCGACGAATTGCAACAAGCCATAGAATGTGGCGGAATAGACAGAATCATGCTCGACAATTTCTCTGTGGCCGACACAAAGAAGGCTGTGGATATTGTTGCCGGACGCTACGAAACCGAATCGAGCGGCGGCATAACCTACGACACAATACGCGACTATGCCGAATGCGGTGTCGATTTCATCTCTGTCGGGGCACTCACCCACTCTGTCAAGGGACTTGACATGAGTTTCAAGGCTTGCTGACAAACTTTTTAGCGTGTCTGCTGTACATATCCAATATGTGCAGCAGACATTTTTTTAATACAAATCCATACACACCATACATATGAAGAAAATACTCACCACAGCAATACTCATGTCGTTTGCCGCAGCGGCAATGGCTTGCACCAACCTCATTGTAGGCAAAAAAGCAAGCACCGACGGTTCGGTAATGTGCTCATACAGTGCCGACGACTACGGCATGTTTGCCAGTTTGCACCACTCAGCAGCAGGCAAGCACGCCAAAGGCGAAACCATAAGAATATACGATTGGGACACAGGTGAATTCCACGGAATAATTCCGCAGGCTGCCGAAACCTACAACGTGATTGGAAACATCAATGAATATCAGGTGGCAATAGGCGAAACCACCTACGGAGGCCGCGAAGAAATGGTAGACACTACCGGCATTCTCGACTACGGTTCGCTTATCTACATCGCACTCGAACGCAGCAAGACTGCAAGAGAGGCAATAAATGTAATGACAACACTCACCGAAAAATACGGCTATTGTTCAGAAGGCGAGACATTCACCATTTGCGATCCTAACGAGGCATGGATTATGGAGATGATGGGAACAGGCCCCGGTTCGCACGGAGTGGTGTGGGTTGCCGTGCGAATACCCGACAATGCTATCTGCGCACATGCCAACCAGAGCCGCATAGGCAAGTTCAAGCAATATGACAAGAAAGACGTGCTTTACTCGAAGAATATCATTAGCTATGCACGCAAAATGGGTTGGTTTGACGGCAAGGATGCCGATTTCTCATGGAAGAACACATTCAATCGCCCCGATTTCGAAGGCCGCCGCTACTGCGACGCCCGCGTATGGAGTTTCTTCAGACATTTCGACGACAGCTTCGACAAATACTTGCCGTGGGCCTTGGGCAAAGACCCCAATGCAGAGGACATGCCCCTTTGGATTGTACCCAACCGCAAACTCAGCGTACACGATGTTGAAACATGCATGCGCGACCACTACGAGAACACCGCATTGGCTCTCGACTCATCGAGCGTAGGCGGCGGCATTTGGGAAATGCCCTACCGCCCCACCCCACTGTCGTTCACAGTCGATGGCAAGAAATACTTCAACGAGCGTCCCATCAGCACCCAGCAGTCGGCATTCACCTTTGTTGCCCAAATGCGTTCGTGGCTTCCCCGCGAAATAGGCGGTGTGCTTTGGTTCGGCAACGACGATTCCAACATGATTGCCTACACGCCCATATATTGCGGCAACACCGTGCGTCCCGAATGCTACAACACGCCGAAAGCCGATGCCGTGACATTCTCCGACAAGAATGCTTATTGGGTTTGCAACTGGGTTAGCAACATGGTATATCCACGATATAGCATGATGTTCCCCTCACTGAAGGAAGTGAGAGACAGTCTGGAAACAAGCTATTTCGCACAACAGCAACAGATTGAGGCCAAGGCGCAGCAACTTTATGCGTCTGACAAGGCTGAAGCATTGGCCTACCTCAACAATTACAGCAACGATCAGGCGCAGGCCATGCTCAAGCGTTGGAAAGAACTCGCCGTATATCTCATCGTGAAATATAACGACATGGCCGTAAAGCCCGAGGAGAACGGAGTGTTCAAACGCACACGCACCGGCATTGGAGCCCCGGTAAAACGTCCGGGCTATCCCAAGTCGTTTGCCAAGAAACTTGTAAAGGAGACCGGCGAGAAATACGCCGTGCCACAACAATGACAAGATACTAAGACAATACACATTGACAACTAAAAACGGTATACACCGCCAAACTATGCGGTGCATACCGTTTTCTTTTTGTATATACTGGTGTCCGGTAAAAAATTTGCAGCAAGCGAGTCCCGTAGGGACGACAGATTATAGCGCAGGGGCTTGCCCCTGCGTTTATTGTTCTCTACGAATTTGCCCCAGTAAGGGGCGCATAATTCATTGTGATGTTGAACTCTGCGCCCCTTACAGGGACAAAATATGGTGATGCCTGATAGATAGGGGCAAGCCCCTATCCTATAATATTCGCCCCATACT
>CAVCLB010000045.1:0-20020 GCA_963602915.1 Dysosmobacter segnis
GTGAGAGAACGACAAACATACGACCCCGAATATAAAAATGCTGCATAAACAAAAAATATCGGTCAAAACATTTGGATCTTAACATAGAAAGCAGGGGCAAAATATGGTGATGCCTAATAGATAGGGGCAAGCCCCTATCCTATAATATTCGCCCCATACTGGGGCAATGGAGTGCTAACCATGCAAAGGGCAAAAGTAAGCCCCCGGGGGGCAGAAGCCTTATGAAGGTCTGACTTTCCCGTTTTACAATGTTAGACCAATATTTTACCGTACACCAATATTCTACAAACAATGATGCAGAATATTATATGGATTTTGAACGCCCTACCTTTAAGGGCAGATATCAGCCGACCTCATGCTGACGGGGTGACTCTGGGGATGCCGAGAAGCATATTTGAAATTACGTGGGTTTACTTATAGCCCCGTCGATGCCGCGTGCCTGTAACCTTAATTAGAATTAAAGAAAGAATAAAAAACTGCATTGATGCGCGCAAATCGATTTTTATTGCTAAATTTGCATGCAATAAATTTTTAAGTTACATATGTCATCATTTGTTGCAGATAAAATTGTAATGGACGGTCTTACCTTCGACGACGTCCTTCTCGTTCCCGCTTATTCGGAAGTGCTGCCAAAGACAGTAGAGTTGAAAACCCGTTTCTCACGCCACATCAGTCTTAATGTGCCGTTTGTCACCGCCGCTATGGACACAGTCACAGAGTCGGCCATGGCAATAGCCATTGCGCGTGAGGGAGGTATCGGCGTGATACACAAAAACATGTCGATTGAAGAGCAGGCCCGTCAGGTGGCTATCGTGAAGCGCGCCGAAAACGGAATGATTTACGACCCCGTGACCATACGCCGTGGCAAGACAGTGAAAGACGCGCTCGACATCATGGCCGAGTATCACATCGGAGGCATCCCCGTGGTTGACGACAACCGCCACCTCGTGGGCATCGTCACCAACCGCGACCTGCGTTTCGAACGCCATCTCGACAAACTCATCGACGAGGTGATGACAAAAGAAAATCTCGTTACCACACACATTCAGACCGACCTCGCTGCAGCAGCCGAGATTTTGCAGACCAACAAGATTGAGAAGCTGCCCGTGGTTGACAAGGACGGATGCCTCGTGGGTCTCATAACCTACAAGGATATAACAAAGGCCAAAGACAAACCCATGGCCTGCAAGGACGAAAAAGGCCGCCTGCGCGTGGCTGCCGGTGTGGGCGTGACGGTTGACACACTCGACCGCATGTCGGCACTCGTTGAGGCCGGAGCCGACGCCATCGTGATTGACACCGCACACGGACACTCGAAATATGTGATTGAAAAGCTCGTTGAGGCCAAGGCCGCATTCCCTGGCGTTGACATCGTGGTGGGCAACGTGGCCACAGGTGCCGCCGCCAAGATGCTCGTAGAGGCTGGAGCCGACGCAATAAAGGTGGGCATTGGCCCGGGTTCGATATGCACCACCCGCGTGGTGGCAGGCGTGGGCGTGCCCCAGCTGAGCGCCGTCTACGACGTTTACAGCGCACTTCAGGGCACCGACGTGCCTCTCATAGCCGACGGCGGACTGCGCTACTCGGGCGACATCGTCAAGGCAATAGCTGCCGGCGGTAGCTGCGTGATGATTGGTTCGCTCGTGGCTGGAACCGAGGAAAGCCCCGGCGACACCATCATCTTCAACGGCCGCAAATTCAAGAGCTACCGTGGAATGGGATCGTTGGAAGCCATGGAGAACGGTTCGAAAGACCGCTATTTCCAGGCCGGCACCAAGGACGTGAAAAAACTCGTGCCCGAGGGCATCGCCGGACGCGTGCCTTACAAAGGCACCGTGCAGGAAGTGATTTACCAGCTCATAGGCGGACTGCGTTCGGGTATGGGCTACTGCGGAGCCGGAACCATTGAGGATATGCACAACGCCAAGTTTGTGCGCATCACCAACGCCGGAGTGCTCGAGAGCCACCCGCACGACATCACAATCACGAGCGAGGCTCCCAACTACTCGCGCCCGATGTAATGTCGGCGCAGACAACGTTTGCAGTTTTACACATTATTATATATGCGCCCCACTACGGGGCGCATAACCAACCACGCTGACAGGCCCGGTGCATACTGGGCCTTTGTCGGCCACATGGAACAAAACAAAAAACAGGCACACCAATGAGAACAAGAATGCTGGCGGCGGCAGCGTCGCTGCTCGTGAGTATGGCCGCCCTCGCACAGAGCGACCCCGTGATAATGAAGATAAACGGAACGCCCGTGACACGATCGGAGTTTGAATACTCATACAACAAAAACAACTCCGAAACCGTTGTCGACAAGAAAAGCGTCAAGGAATACGTCGATTTGTTCGTCAACTACAAGCTGAAGGTGCTCGCCGCCGAGGCTGCCGGAATAGACACCACGAAGGCATTCCGCAAGGAGTTCACCATATACCGCGACCAGCAGGTGCGCCCGACATTCATCAACGACGCCGACCTTGAGAACAAGGCCCAGGAGGTGTATGCCCAGACAAAGGAACGCATCGACGCCAACGGCGGACTGGTGCGCCCGGCACACATCCTCGTCATGCTCAAGCAAAAGGCCACACAGGCACAGCAAGACTCGGCAAAGCTGCGCGCCGACTCCATTTATGCGGCTCTGCAAAAGGGTGCCGACTTTGCCGAACTGGCACGCCGCTGCTCCGACGACAAGATGAGCGGACAGCGCGGAGGCGACATCTCGTGGATACAGAAAGGACAGACATTCAAGGAATTTGAGGAAAAGGTGTTTGCCATGAAGAAAGGCGAACTGAGCAAACCGTTCCTCTCGCCCGTGGGCTATCACATAGTGCTGCTCAAAGACAAGAGCATGTTCTTCCCCTACGACTCGGTGCACGCCGACATTCTGCGCTTCGTGGGACAGCAGAACATGCGCGAACGCATCGTGAACGACAAGCTCGCCGAAATGGCAAAGGCATCAGTGCCACCGTGCACGCCCGAGGATATAGTGAACCGCCGCACCGAGGAGCTCACCGCCAAGGACTCCGACCTGCGCAACCTCATACGCGAGTATCACGACGGACTGCTGCTCTATGAAATAAGCAACCGCACCGTGTGGGACAAGGCCGCTAAGGACGATGCCGCACTCGCCGCCTATTTCAAGAAAAACAAGAAGAAATATCGCTGGGACGCGCCCCGCTTCAAGGGCATAGCCTACAACACCAAGGACGAGGCCGACGTGCAGGCCGTGAAGACAACGCTGAAAAACGTGCCTTTCAAGGACTGGGCCGACAAGCTGCGCACATCGTTCAACGACAGCACCGTGCGCATAAAGGTGGTGAAGGGCATGTTTAAGAAAGGCGACAATGCACTCGTAGACCGCGAAGTGTTTAAGAAAGACACCACCGTGGCCGAGGTGAAAGGCTACCCGTTTGAGGCTACCTACGGCGAACTGCTGAAAGCCCCGAAGACCTTTGAAGATGTGCGCGAACTGGTGGTGGCAGACTATCAGGAGCAACTCGAAAAGGAGTGGGTGGCACAGCTGCGCAAGCAGTATGCCGTGGAGATTGACGATGCCGTGTTGGAAACGGTGAACAAGCACTGATTGCCCACGGCAGAAAACAACGAAAACATCGAGAAATGCCCGCGGCGGGAGCCGCGCGGCGCAATATAAGCTATGAGAAAAGAGAGCAAAATGTTTGTCGGGGCACTCGCCGCACTGATGCTTTTCGGCATCGGAGCAAAGACGGGCAAGGGCGCGGCGCACCCGCTTGCCGCCCAAACCGACTCTGTTGAAAATGCAAAAGAAGAGGCCGTGACACCCGACAACAGCGTTGTTGACGAGGTGATATGGGTTGTGGGCGACGAGCCTATACTCAAATCGGACGTGGAGATAATGCGCCTGCAGGGCGAGGCCGAAGGAGTGACATGGCGCGGCGACCCCGACTGCTCAATACCCGAGCAGATAGCCGTGCAGAAACTCTTCCTGCACCAGGCCGAAATCGACTCCATACAGGTGTCGGAGTCGGAAATAGCACAGGGCATCGACATGCAGATAAACCGATGGGTGGCACAGGCCGGTTCGCGCGAAAAACTTGAGGAATACAAGAAAATGTCGGTGAACCAGCTCAGACAGTCGCTCCACGACGACTTCAAGAACAACCAGCTCATACAGCAGATGAAGGAGAAACTCGTGGCCGACATCACCGTAACGCCCTCCGATGTGCGCAAATATTTCAAGGATATGCCCGAGGACAGCATCCCCTATGTGCCCACCGAGGTGGAAGTGGAGATAATAACCAAGCAGCCCAAGATATCGCAGGACGAGATAAACCGTGTGAAAAACGAGCTGCGCGAATACACCGAGCGCGTGAACAACGGAGAAACATCGTTTGCCACGTTGGCACGACTCTACTCCGAAGACCCGGGATCGGCACGACAGGGCGGAGAAATGGACTACACAGGGCGCGGAATGCTCGACCCCGCATTTGCCGCAGTGGCATTCAACCTCACCGATCCTAAGAAAATATCGAAGATAGTGGAGTCGGAATACGGCTTCCACATCATACAGCTCATCGACAAGCGCGGCGACAAGATAAAGGTGCGCCACATTCTGCGCATACCCCGTGTGTCGCAGGAGGCAACCGACAGCATGCGGGTGCGCCTCGACTCGGTGGCATGCGACATCCGCGACGGCAAGATTCCGTTTGAACAGGCAGCTTCATACATGTCTGACGACAAGGACACGCGCAACAACCACGGTTTGATGTCGTACAACTCTGAGGATGGACGCACGTCGCGTTTCAAGATGAAAGACCTGCCCACCGAGGTGGCACGCCAGGTGGAGAAGATGAAAGTGGGCGACGTGTCTGACGCTTTCAACATGATAAACGAGAAAGGCAAGACCGTGTGCGCAATAATAAAGCTCAAGAGCCGCACCGATGCCCACCGAGCTACTATCACCGAAGACTACCAGGTGCTTAAAAACGTGGTGCTGGCCAAGCAGCGCGAGGAGTATCTGCACAACTGGGTGGTGAACAAGATAAAGAACACTTATGTGCGCATGAAAGACCGTTACAAGAACTGCGACTTCGAGTATGAAGGGTGGGTAAAGTGACTTCGACAACGTGAAAATACCATTTACAGCAAAGACACCATATCGGCATAGGGCAGCCTCGACGGCGGTTCTGTGCCTTTTTGGGCTTATCGTGCTTGCCGCAACGGCTGCTCCGCAGCGCAAAAAACAACGGCCCAAGACCGACGAGAGGGTGTTTCTCATACACTCCGACGAACTGAAATATGACCGATACAGCGACCGGCCCGATGCACAGATAGTGAAGGGCAAGGTGCATTTCTCGCACGCCGGGGCGCAACTGTGGTGCGACAGTGCCTATTTCTTCCAGGATGCCAACTCGGTGGAGGCTTTCGGTCATGTGCGCTTCAAGCAGGGCGACACCCTGTCGCTCACCTGCGACCGTGCCGACTACGACGGCGGTGCGCAGATGATGCATGCCCGCCACAACGTGGTGCTGCGCCACAGGCAGCAGACCCTCTATACCGATTCGCTCGACTACGACCGCATCTACAGCAACGCCTATTTCTTTGAAGGGGGAAAACTCATCGACGGCAAAGACAGACTCGTGTCTGATTGGGGCGAATACAACACCGTCACGAGGCAGGCTTCGTTCTTCTACAACGTGCAGATGCAAAGCGACAAAAACCATGTGAGCTCCGACACGCTGCACTACGACACGCGCACTTCGGTGGCACATGTCACAGGGCCATCGAAGATAACGTCGAAAGGCAGCGTGATACACACCTCTGATGCCTATCTCGACAGCCGCACCGACAGGTCGCGCATGTTCGGCCGCTCCACCATTGTCGATAAGGAAAAGACGATAACCGGCGACAGCCTCTACCACGACAACCGCACAGGACACAACGAGGGCTACGGAAACGTGGTGTATGTTGACACGCTCAACAAGAACGCGCTCGCCTGCGGACATCTCATCTACGACGAAACTACAGGCTACGGGTTTGCTACACGCCGGGCAGTGATGCGCGACTTCTCGCAGAAAGACACCCTCTATATGCATGCCGACACAATGAAGATATACACGTTCAACATCAATACCGACTCGGTATACCGCAAGGTGCATGCCTTCCGCAAGGTGAGGGCGTTCCGCACCGACGTGCAGGCCGTGTGCGACTCAATGGTGTTCAACTCGAAGGACTCGTGCATGACGATGTATCACGACCCGATAGTGTGGAACGGACAACGGCAGCTGCTAGGCGAGGTGATAAAGGTCTACATGAACGACAGCACCGTTCGCCGCGCCGAAATCATCGGACAGGCACTGTCGGTGGAACGGCTCGACAACCGCGACCACTACAATCAGGTGTCGTCGAAACGCATGGATGCCTTCTTCACCGACGGCGTGTTGCGGCGCACCGAGGCTTCGGGCAATGTGATTTCGGTGTATTACAACGCGGAGGGAAGCGACTCCACGCTTTCGGAACACAATTATCTGGAAACCGACACGATGCGCATGTATCTTTCGGCAGAAAGACAACTTGAGAAAATATGGACTTCGAAGGCCACCGGCACGCTGTCGCCCATGACGCAGATTCCGGCCGACAAACTTAAACTCAAGGCTTTCGCGTGGTTCGACTATATACGGCCCGTAGACAAGGACGACATATTCCTGTGGCGCGGCAAAGGCAAGGACGGTGAACTGAAGAAACTGCAACGGCGCGAAGCTCCGCTGCCTTCATTCGGCAACGGACGCTAACGGGAGGCACGGCGATGTTATATTTCGGCAACCGCAAGCCGCGTGGCTTCCATCATAATTATATATACACCGACGAACGCCGACTGTTGCTCGACGAACTTTATCGGCGTTCGGACGACATACAACCACACCCTGAACAGAAACAGGGCGTGAAGTCGCAGACGCAGCCAAACAGGTTGCGGAGCGGCAGACACGGCGCGACGGGCACTCTTCTGCGCGCCACAGTGCCTGTGGTATTGTTGATGGCTTTCGCCGTATTGTTGTTTCTCGCATTAACAATGTGCTGACATGAGTGATATAATTCAACTGCTGCCCGACTCGGTGGCCAACCAGATTGCCGCCGGAGAGGTGATACAACGCCCCGCAAGCGTTGTAAAGGAACTTGTGGAGAATGCCATAGATGCCGGGGCCACCACGGTGAATGTGATATGTATGGACTCGGGGCGCACGTCGATACAGGTTGTTGACAACGGAAAGGGCATGTCGGAAACCGACGCACGCCTCTCTTTCGAACGCCACGCCACATCGAAGATACGCAAGGCCGCCGACCTTTTCGCTCTGCACACCATGGGATTTCGCGGCGAGGCACTCGCTTCTATAGCCGCAGTGGCGCAGGTGACGCTCAAGACAAGGTTCACAGGCGAAGAGGTGGGCACGCAACTGCGCATAGAAGGGTCGCAGTTTGTGTCGCAAGACCCATGCTCATGCCCCGAAGGCAGCAACTTCATGGTGGAAAATCTGTTCTACAATGTGCCGGTGAGGCGCAAGTTCTTGAAATCGAACACCACCGAACTCAACAATATAGTCACCGCTTTCGAGCGTATAGCATTGGTCAACCCCGGCGTCTCGTTCACTCTTAATAACAACGGAACAGAGTTGTACAACCTCAAGGCTTCAGGACTGCGCCAGCGCATCGTGGATGTGTTTGGCAAGAAAATCAACCAAACCCTGCTGCCGGTGGATGTCGATACGTCGATGTGCAGGATTTCGGGCTTCGTGGGCAAACCTGAATGTGCGCGCCGGAAAGGCGTGAAGCAGTTCTTCTTTGTCAACGGACGCTACATGAAACACCCTTATTTCAACAAGGCGGTGCTGACGGCCTATGAGCGAATAATACCCGAAGGCGAGCAAGTACCTTATTTCCTGTATTTCACGGTAAAGCCTGAGGACATCGATGTGAACATACATCCCACGAAAACCGAGATAAAGTTTGAAAACGAACAGACCGTGTGGCAACTCCTTCTTGCCGCCGTGCGCGAAACGATAGGCAAGTTCAACGACGTTACATCCATTGAGTTTGATACCGAAGGACGGCCAGAAATCCCCGTTTTCACACAGAACGACGACGTAGCCATGCCCAAAGTGCAGTATAACCCGGGCTATAATCCTTTCGCCGAATCGTCGGCTGCACCGCACAGGCAGTCAGCTCCACGGCAGTGGGAACAACTGTATGAAGGCTTGCGCACGCCGCCTGCACAGGCAGCACCGCTATTTCCCGACGGGGGCGACGACGGGGGCAACATCGCTGATGCTCCTTTAGCATTTCCTTTTGCCGTTGCTTCGCCCGACATAGCCGAAGACAAGTCGCCGGCACATTATCAATATAAAGGGAAGTATGTGATGACGGCAGTGAAGTCGGGACTGATGATAATCGATCAGAACAGAGCGCACACCCGCATTCTGTATGAGCAATATTTGGAAAAGATGCGTGAACGCCGTGCCGACTCACAGAAAATGCTCTTCCCCGAAGTGGTGCATCTCTCGCCGACTGACGATGCCGTACTGCGCAAGATAATGCCCGAGATGGAAGCGGCAGGGTTTGAACTCACCGACCTCGGCGCAGGTTCTTATTCGATAAACTCCGTTCCGGCAGGGCTAGAAGGGCTGTCATACACCAACCTTGTGCAGCAGCTCGTGGAGTCGGCAGCCGACTGCGCGTGCAATGTGGCCGACGAGGTGAACCACTCTATAGCCCTCGGACTTGCCCGCAACGCGGCAGTGCCTTATGGAGAGGTACTCGACAACGCCGCAATGGAGAATATCGTGAACGGACTGTTTGCCTGCTCTAATTTCAATTACACTCCCGACGGCAAGAAAATATTGAGCATTTTGAAGCAGACAGAAATAGAACATCTGCTCGCATGAAGGCAAGCATATAGTAAAAGAAACATAAATTAACGGTCTGCATACAATAAAAAGCAAGCCTTAAAACAATATTTTTTGTGAAAAAGTAGTTACGTTTGTTTTTTATTCGTACCTTTGTAGCCGATTAAGGGGGTAATCCCTACAATTGATTTTTTTTGATTGTTAAATAAATAAAGGTTATGAAAAAGTTATTAATTGTTTTGGCAATGGCCGGCTTGTCAATGGGCGCTATGGCTCAGGAGGCTGACCCGACACTCAAACACAGTGTTGCCACAAATTCATTCTGGAGCAACTGGTTCATCCAGGTAGGTGCTGATTGGAATGCATGGTATTCTGGTGAAGAGCACGGACTGGGACTTAACAGAAGCCCGTTCAAGAAATTCCGCTCTAACCCCGGTGCTGCTGTAGCTATCGGTAAGTGGTTTACTCCGGGCATCGGTCTGCGCACCAAGCTGCAGGGCGTATGGGGCAAGCAGGTTACCGACTCTGACAACAAGGGCAACGGCAACAAGTATTGGACACTCAACGAGCACGTTCTCTTCAACCTGAGCAACATGCTTTGCGGATACAACCCCAACCGCGTTTGGAACTTCGTTCCCTTCATAGGTGCAGGCATCACACGTTCTTGCTCTTATGACCGTTACGGAATGGACCTGAGCGTTGGTATCTTGAACCAGTTCTATGTAAGCCGCAAGGTTGCTATCAACTTCGAGCTCGGATGGAACCGCTACGAGGGCGACCACGACGGTTACGATAAGGGCTTCGACCACCGCGGATGGGACAGCCACGACAACCAGCTTTATGCTGAACTTGGCTTGACCTTCAACCTCGGCAAGGCTACTTGGAACAAAGTGCCCGATGTTGACGCTATCAAGGCTCTCGCTCAGAGCCAGATCGACGCTCTCAATGCTCAGCTCAACGACGCTAACGCAGAGAACGCTCGCTTGAAGAACCTCCTCGCAAACCAGAAGGAAGCTCCCAAGGCTGTTAAGGAATTCGTGAACACTCCGGTGTCTGTATTCTTCAACATCGACAAGTATAACATCGCTTCTAAGAAAGACCTCGTTAACGTTAAGGGTATCGCCGAGTACGCTAAGGAGAACAACGCAAACCTCCTCGTTACCGGTTATGCTGATAGCGCAACAGGTAAGGCTGACCACAACCAGTGGCTGTCTGAGAAGCGTGCTGAGACCGTTGCTAATGAACTCGTTAACATGGGTGTAAGCCGCGACCAGATCACAACCGAAGGCAAGGGTGGTGTGAACGACCTTTCACCCATCTCTTACAACCGTCGTGCTACTGTTCAGGTTAAGGACTAATCCGATACTGACATAACAGCATAAAAACATGGGGTGCAACCTTTTGGGGTTGCACCCTTTTCCGTATTCATAACGGGTAGAGTAGGGCGGTAAGCCGACTTGGAAAAGGGCTGCGCGCGCACATTTATGGCTTTCGTGCAAGTTTTCGGAAACTTTGCGCACGATGTCGAATTAAATTAGTAATTTTGTGGCAAATTATAATTTCTTTATTATGAAGCTTGATTTGCTGACGGCAATATCACCTATCGACGGCCGTTACAGAGGAAAAACAGAATCTTTGGCAGAATATTTCTCGGAGTATGCACTCATACGTTACCGTGTGCGTGTCGAGATTGAGTATTTTATAACACTCTGCGAGTTGCCGCTGCCGCAGTTGGCATCGTTCAACCATGACCTGTTCGGAGCGTTGCGCGACATCTACCGCAATTTCGGCGAGGAAAGTGCACAGCGTGTGAAGGACATCGAGAAGGTGACAAACCACGATGTGAAGGCCGTGGAATATTTCATAAAGGAGGAATTCGACAAGCTCGGAGGTTTGGAACAGTATAAGGAATTCATCCATTTCGGGCTTACTTCGCAGGATATAAACAACACCAGCGTGCCGCTTTCTATCAAAGAGGCCATGCACGATGTGTATGTGCCGCTTGTCGAGGAACTTGTGGCTCAGCTGCAAACCTATGCCGACGAGTGGAAAGATGTGCCCATGCTCGCCAAAACCCACGGACAGCCCGCATCGCCCACACGGCTCGGTAAAGAAATCATGGTGTTTGTATATCGCCTCACCGAGCAGCTCAACCAACTCAAGGCATGCAAGATGACTGCCAAATTCGGCGGTGCCACGGGCAATTACAATGCTCATCATGTGGCTTACCCGCAGTATGACTGGAAAGCTTTCGGCAACCGTTTCGTGAGCGAGAAACTCGGTCTTGAACGCGAACAATACACCACACAGATAAGCAACTACGACTGCCTCGGCGGTTTGTTCGATGCAGTGCGTCGCATCAACACGATAATTATCGACCTTGACCGCGATTTCTGGATGTATATCTCTATGGAGTATTTCAAGCAGAAGATAAAGGCCGGCGAGGTGGGTTCGAGCGCAATGCCCCACAAGGTGAACCCGATAGACTTCGAGAACAGCGAGGGCAACCTCGGCATTGCCAATGCCGTGTTGCAGTTCCTCGCGCAGAAACTGCCTGTGAGCCGTCTCCAACGCGACCTCACCGACTCTACTGTGTTGCGCAATGTGGGCGTGCCTCTCGGTCACGGAGTGATAGCAATGGAGAGCACACTGAAAGGTTTGCGCAAGCTGATACTCAATGAGGAGAAGATTGCTGCCGACCTTGACAACACTTGGGCCGTGGTGGCCGAGGCCATTCAGACCATATTGCGACGCGAAGCATATCCGCATCCTTACGAGGCTCTCAAAGCTCTCACGCGAACAAATGCGAAAATGACCGAAGAAACAATACACGAGTTTGTGCGCCAACTCAATGTAAGCGACGAAGTAAAGGCCGAACTTATGGCCATAACGCCGCACAACTATACGGGCATGTAACATGCAGGGCCGCCGCAGAGCACTGGCTTGGCGGCGGGAAGGCACAAACCAAACAAGACGGAAACGACATGGCCGGGAAACAGAAGCCCGGAGACAACAGAATAAATATATTTTACAAAGCATACTATTATTAACCAAGCCGTGAGGCTACAACAAACAAGATTATGGATTCAGAGTTGGAAAACAAAAATCAGGAGCAGACATCGGCGGAGCAAACTACCGGCAAGAGCGAGAGCTATGGCCGTTCCGCAGGAAATTATCAGAGAGAATACCGCAGCGTGACCGGTCGTCCGCAGCGGCCGCGCATCCACACACAGCGCGCCTACAACGCCGACCGCACAACAAGCGACAACAGTGAAGGCGCATTCCGTCCTGAAGGTTTCGGGGCAGGACTGCAGAACAATGCCTCAAACTATCAGCCCCGCCAGCAAGGTGGCTACCGTCCGCGCTACAATGCCGACGGTCAGCAGGGTGGCTATCAGCCCCGTCAGCAAGGTGGATATCGTCCGCGTTACAACGCCGAAGGCCAGCAGGGCGGCTATCAGCCCCGTCAGCAAGGCGGCTATCGTCCGCGTTACAATGCCGAAGGCCAGCAGGGCGGCTATCAGCCCCGCCAGCAGGGCGGCTATCGTCCGCGTTATAACGGTGGCGAAGAAAGTCAGCAGGGTGGCTACCAGCCCCGTCAGCAGGGCGGCTATCGTCCGCGTTACAATGCCGAAGGCCAACAGGGCGGTTATCAGCCCCGTCAGCAAGGCGGCTACCAGCGTCAGGGTGGTTATCAGCGTCAGGGTGGATTCCAGCAGCGTGGCTACAACAACCATGGCGGTTTCCAGCAGCAGCGCGGTGGTTTCCGTCCCCGTACTGCCGACTACGACCCCAATGCAAAGTACAGCTTGAAGAAGCGTATAGAATATAAAGAGGAGCATATCGACCCGAACGAGCCCATCCGTCTCAACAAGTTCCTCGCCAATGCCGGAGTATGCAGCCGTCGCGAAGCCGACGAATTCATACAGGCAGGCGTGGTTATGGTCAATGGTGCAGTAGTTACTGAGCTTGGCACAAAGGTGCTGCGCAGTGATGAAGTGAAATTCCACGACCAGCCCGTGAATTTGGAGAAGAAGGTTTATGTGCTGCTCAACAAGCCCAAAGACTGTGTTACAACCAGCGACGACCCGCAACAGCGCAAGACCGTTATGGATCTTGTGAAGAATGCCTGTCCAGAGCGCATCTATCCCGTAGGCCGTCTCGACCGCAATACGACGGGAGTGCTGCTTCTCACCAACGATGGCGACCTCGCATCGAAGCTCACACATCCCAAGTTCTTGAAAAAGAAGGTGTATCATGTATATCTCGACAAGAACGTCACCGCTCACGACTTGCAGCAGATTGCCGACGGCATTGAACTGGAGGACGGCGAAGTGCACGCTGATGCCATTGAATATGCAAGCGACACCGACAAGAGCCAGGTAGGCATTGAGATACACAGCGGCAAAAACCGCATCGTGCGTCGTATATTCGAGCACCTCGGCTACCGTGTGGTGAAACTCGACCGTGTG
This sequence comes from Dysosmobacter segnis, assembly GCA_963602915.1. Lineage (GTDB taxonomy): Bacteria > Bacteroidota > Bacteroidia > Bacteroidales > Bacteroidaceae > Prevotella. The sequence goes on from CAVCLB010000045.1 coordinate 13,355, forward strand.
CAGTTTGCCGGTCTCACCAAGAAGAACCTGCGCCGTGGCGACTGGCGTTTCCTTACCGAGAAGGAAGTGGAGATGCTGCGCATGGGTGCATTTGAATAAAACAAAGAATTGTTTACTGTGAGACGCGGAGCGCATGTTCCGCGTTTCACGTTAATATACCGACAGAAATAACGACATTAACAATGGAAACAATAAAACGTACAAAAGTTGCCGATTTGCTCAAACGCACCGATTTCGGCAGCACAGTATGCGTGAAAGGTTGGGTGCGCACCCACCGCAGCAGCAAGTCAGTCGATTTCGTCGCACTTAACGACGGCTCAACGGTAAAAGTCGTACAGTTGGTGCTTGAAACCTCGAAATTCGATGCCGAGACCCTCAAACAGCTTACCACCGGAGCATGCATCGGAGCTACCGGCATCCTCGTGGAGAGCCAGGGCAAGGGACAGACATCTGAAATTCAGTGCGAGTCGCTCGAAATCTACGGCTTGTGCGGCAGCGACTATCCCATGCAGAAGAAAGGGCAGTCGTTCGAATATATGCGCCAGTATGCCCACCTTCGCTTGCGCACAAACTTATTCGGGGCTGTAATGCGCATACGCCACAACATGGCAATGGCCATACACACCTATTTCCACGAGCACGGATATTTCTATTTCAACACGCCGCTCATCACCGCAAGCGACTGCGAGGGAGCTGGACAGATGTTCCAGGTGACTACAAAGAACCTCTATAACTTGAAGAAGGACGACGAAGGAAAGATTGACTACTCCGACGATTTCTTCGGCAAGCAGACTTCGCTTACCGTGAGCGGACAGCTCGAGGGTGAGCTCGGAGCCACGGCTCTTGGCGCAATCTACACCTTCGGTCCTACGTTCCGTGCCGAGAACTCCAACACTCCGCGCCATCTTGCCGAGTTCTGGATGGTTGAGCCGGAAGTGGCTTTCCTCGACCTTGCTGGTCTTATGGAGCTTGAAGAGGACTTTATAAAGTATTGCATACGTTGGGCTTTGGACAACTGCAAGGACGACATCGCGTTCCTCAACCAGTGGGTTGACAAGGGATTGGTGGAGCGTCTGCAGGGCATTCTCAACTCAGAATTCGTGCATCTGCCCTACACCGAGGGCATACGCATCCTGCAGGAGGCCATAAAGAACGGCAAGAAGTTTGAGTTCCCGTGCGAATGGGGCGACGATCTTGCCTCAGAGCATGAGCGTTACCTCGTTGAGGAGCACTTCAAACGCCCGGTGATAATGACCAACTACCCGAAGGCAATCAAGGCTTTCTATATGAAAATAGACGAAGGCGAGTCGGGCTACGGCGGCAAGAGCGGTCAGACGGTGCAGGGCACCGACGTGCTGTTCCCGCAGATTGGCGAGATAATCGGAGGTTCGGTGCGTGAGGAAAGCTACGACAAACTCATGAACGAGATAGAGGAACGCAACATCCCTATGAAGGACATGACATGGTATCTCGACACCCGCAAGTACGGATCGTGCCCGCACGCAGGCTTCGGTCTTGGTTTCGAGCGTCTCATCCTCTTCGTAACTGGAATGCAGAACATACGCGACGTCATCCCGTTCCCGCGCACTCCGAAGTCGGCAGAATTCTAAAAAGCATCTGACTTTGCGTCAGAAGTGAAAGCGGAAACGCCTTCATGGCCGATAAATTTTCATTGGTGTCCGGTAAAATATTGGCCTAACATTGTAAAACGTGGAAAGTCAGGTATTTATAAGACATCTGAAAATACGGGGTTTACTTTTGCCCGACGCATGGTTAGCACTCCATTGCCCCAGTATGGGGCGAATATTATAGGATAGGGGGCTTGCCCCTATCAATTAGGCATCATCATATTTTGCCCCTGTAAGGGGCGTATAGTTCAACCTCACAATGAATTATGCGCCCCTTACGGGGGCAAGGTTTGTTTAAAACATAAACGCAGGGGCAAGCCCCTTCGCTATACATGTCGTCCCTACGGGACTTGCCAGTTGCGAAAGTTTCACAGGGCACCAATAATAAATTTCAAATGGCAAGAAATGCAGATCTGTGCATTCCTTGCCGTTTTTTTGTATGCTTGGCATGAGCAGTTGCGAAAAATTCACCGTCACTTAACTTTTTTAAAGCAAATATTTTCTATCTTTGCAGTTGGAATGCCTAAATGGGTGACTTTCTGTCTTTATTGGGGCATAATCCTATTGTTGAACATTAAAATTTAGAAATAAGAAGCAGACATTACTGAAGAATGAAACGCTAAGGACAGGACAATTAAAAGATTGTCCGTTCTGTAATGGAGAACAAAAAACTGGGGACAAACCTCAAAATCTTTCACTAAGCGTTTACGTTCGAAGACTTTTATAGATATTGAGCTTTTAGCTCTTGTTCTCTTGTATCGAATACCGCCAATATTCAAATCCATACGAGAACAAGCTGTCGGAAGGTTCACGCTTTTATGGCGTGAGCCGTTCTGTGCTTGTTGTATGGAGTTGGTCACTTGGCGGTAACCAGATACAAGGCAAGCCACGAACGGTTCTACGCCTTTTTTTATAACCTGACGAAATGAAACTTTCAAAAAGCATTTTTGCTTTGTTTGTGCTTCTGTCGGTCTTTTCATGCAAGAACGAAAAGGTTGACATAGGCAAATACATGGTGGAGCGCGACTCCATAATGCAGGAAAACAAAGCCAAGACACAGCAACTCGACGAACTTAACGGCGTGATTGCCACCATTGCAATGGGGCTTGACAGCATTGCAATACAAGAAAACATCCTGTTCACCAACAAAGGGCACGACGGCGTTATGCCCGACCGCCACCAGATTGCGGCCAACCTGAAAAGCATGGCCGACATACTGGCACGCCAAAGACAGAAAATACAAATGCTTCAAGACTCGCTGGCCACCCGAAAATCGTCGCAAAGTGTGGAGCGACTGCAAAAGGTAGTGGAATTTCTCAACCAGCAACTGGCCGAAAAAGACAAGGTGATACAATCGCTACGGGCCGATTTAAACAGTTCGAAGAAAGACATTACGCAGCTCCGCGCTTCCCTGTCGGATATGCGCACACGGGCAAGCAATGCTGAGCAGAAGACAAAAGTCCTGACAACGGCCTTGTCAAAACAAGACGAGATTATCAACGAGTGCTATGTGAAAATAGGCACAAAGAAACAGCTCGCGGCAGCAGGGTTGTTGAAAGGCGGCTTCTTGAAGAAGAAAAAGGTGAACTATGAGGATGTGGACAAAAGCAAGTTCAATGCAGTTGACATCCGCAAGTTCCGCGAGGTTACTCTGAAATCGAGCAATCCCAAGATTCTCACACCGCAGCCAAGCAACCGTTCGTTCCATTTCGAAGAGAGTGGCGACGGCAACTGCACACTCGTAATCACCAATCCCACTCTGTTTTGGAGCGTGAGCAATTTCCTTATTATCCAACTTTAAAACCACAATACTATGATTAAAAGATTTTTCTTCTCAGTGCTTCTCTGCACCGTCTGCATGTTTGCAATGGCTCAGATCCAAACAGTTACCCATGTTGTACAGCGTGGCGAAACCCTCGAAAGCATCGCCGAGTATTACAAGGTGAGCGTTGACGACATCAACAAGGCCAATCCTAATGCCGACGGAATGGTGTATGTGGGAATGAAGTTGAATATACCGACAAACTCCAATACCTCCACAAAGAAAGACATTGCTGTTTCAAACGACAATCAAGAAATCAAAGAAACACCTACAACAAGCAAAAGCAAAGTTGCAACAACATCCCCAAGCACAAAGAAAAATTATGATGCGAATAAGACAACTATAGATTTAAATGATTATTCTTTTTACGGCTTATTTTATCGTGCTTCTTTTGAGGATGCTGGAGCAGGATTTTATGGTCTTGGTGGAACTGCATTAACAACTTCTGGATGGGGTGCGAACTTCTACATTGGTGCAAATTATGGTTTAGCTGAAAAACATTTTGACGGTGTTTGTTTTTACATAGGTCCTTCTTATGGCTATAACTTTAATAATATCTTGCTTATGGGTTCTCTTGATTTTTTGGGTACTTATACAGGGCAAGGTAAAGGTGAGCAAACAGGTACAAATCATAATGGAGAATCATATACATACACTGGCACAAAGAGTAAGTTTGGTTGGGGTATAACTCTGTCACCACAAATTGGAATAAAATTGAAAAAAGTAACTCCATATTTTGGCTTAGACTTCAACTGGGCTAAAGGTGTTAAGAAAATAGATGTTGGTTTTTGTGTAGGAGTTGGATTTGACATATAGAGATTATGATACATAGTAAAAGAAGTTTCTTCACGCTTTGTATATTGCAGCTTGCATTTTGTGCTTATGCCCAAGATGCCATCATTTTCCGTGATGGTCGCATGAAGTCTGTCAAAATCATTCAGACCAACAACGACAAGACGCTGTTCAAGGAGGCTGACAACAAGAAAGCCCCCGAAGAATATGTGGACAACACGAAAGTGTTTATGCTGAAGTTCAAGACCCGCGGCAATGTTGTGTTCAACAGTCGCGGTGAACGCATACTCACCACCTCGGAGCATACCGACATTCCGAAGGATGCCATTGTGGTGTATTACAAGGACGGCCGGGAAGTTCCAGCCTACAACCTTACGATGGACACTGATGTCGTTTCGTTCAAGACGAGCAAGAAAGACAGAAAAGCCCCAGTGTTTTCCCCGAAATCGGATGTGTTTATGATACGCTACCCCGACGGCACACGCGACATTCTGACAAACCTTGCCGTTGAGAAGCAACGCCAGCAAGAACGTGAAGCTGAGGAAGCCCGGCTGAAAGAGCAGCGCGAAGCCGAGGTGGCTGACTCCATTAAGGCAGCTTCGGCAGAAGAAGCGGCTTCGGCAACAAATCCAAAGAAAGCCACCATCATAACCAAGAAAGGCATGCGTATGAAAGTATGGGTGTGCAGCGAAACGGCAACTATGGTGTCTTACAAGAAAGCAGACTCCGCAAAGGCTCCGATGTTCAACATTAGCAAGACAAAAATCAAGAATATCATTTACTAATTCTAAATTACGCCTATGCTAAAAAGCTATGTAATAACGGCAATATTCGCAATGTTGTTTACCCTTAACCCCATCAGAATTTTAGGGCAAGACGTTGTGTATCTGCACCATATTGTGCAGCGTGGCGAAACGATAGAAACAATGGCAGACAGTTACAGGCTCACCACCGACATGCTGAAGGCTGTCAACCTCGGAATGGATACTTTCTATACAGGCATGGACGTTTTCGTGCCTGTTGACAAGAAGTATATGTGGCTACGCACGGAAGAAGACGGCGAGGATATCCTTAAAGATATTGCCGGCTATTTTCAGGAATATAAAGAGGCATCGCACATTTTCAACTCCGGCAACTATCGCAAAGCCAACAAGTTGTTTGAGTCCACGATACGCAATCACGGGAAATGGTTGCCATGCGAGGAGGCTTATTTCGGGAAAGCCATGTGCGACTACAACCGCAAAAAATGGAGTTCTGCCGTTGACGGGTTTGCAAAAGTAATCAGTATTGACGAATGTCCCGACGATTTGCGTGAACAAAGTCGCGATTTGAAGGCGCATGCCGAAAAAAAGCGTGAAGAGCGCAGCCAGCGGATTGCCAATATCGTTAACGGACTGGTGCAAGCTGCTGTTGAAGTAGGCACTGCATATATGGCAGCAAGCCAAGCCAATGCAGGACAAGTGGGCTATCAGTCAATGCCACAAGGAATGAGCTTGGGCAGCATGAGCAGTGCTGAGTTCACCAATTATGTGAACACAAGCCTTTTCCAACTTGCAAACTATTCCATGATGCAAGTAGGGATGCAATGGAAGCAAGAGGAGATGCAGGTAAAAAGCAGTTTTGCGTCTTCTTATCGCCAGATGAACGGCAAAGACCCGTCGGCGGAGGAAGTGCAAGCTGCATACAACAGCTATATGCAACCCAAGGTGAATGCTTTCATAACTGCGCAGCAAGTGAGCAGCGGAATGTATGACAGGGAGTTGGGGATAAGTGGAAGTTCTGCCAGTAAAAGAACATCATCTGGCTATACATGCTCCCAATGTCGTGATACTCATATTTGTCAAACTTGCAATGCCTCTGGTTGGCAACACTCTGACATGGGAGAAATACATAATCATGGTGGAGGTGTAGGTCGAATTAAATGTGGAAACTGCAAAGGAAGTGGCAAATGTAGTTTCTGTAAATAAAATACATTTAGTGATTACAATATAAAAAAAGTACAACAACAAATTTAACAAACATATTTTCAATGGTAAAGTATAAAAATGATTTTTTATTTATGGCTTTAGCTTTTATAACGTTGAGCCAAGTATTCATTGCTTGTAGTAATGATGACAATGAAGATAACATAGATCAAACAGATGGACACTCTAAGAATGAAAACAAAATAATATCTCAATTAGTCGGAACAAGTTGGATGACTTGTAAAACAACATTCTATGACTATAATAGAAAAGAAGTTAGTACATATGACAATACTAAATATCCTGATATAATCACGTTTACTGACAAGCGTGCTAATTCATACAATACAGACATGGTCTTATATGTGGATTACCACAAATACCACCCAGAGAATAAAGGTTATACTTATGGGGTGTTCTATTAATTCATAAAAACGAGTGGATTCCACTCCGAAATAAT
>CAVCLB010000046.1:0-19365 GCA_963602915.1 Dysosmobacter segnis
AATTATGCTTATAGTTCTACAAAAAACGATGCAGAATATTATATGGATTTTGAACGCCCTACCTGTAGGGTCAGCACAATATTTGTGGGCCAGTTTTGACCTTACAGGCCAACCAGCTCCGTCGTACATGAAACCCAGGGTTACGTTCCTCGCTTCGCTCGGTCCTCACCCTGGGCTGGGATTGTTACGCCCTTTCAGGGCTTTGGTTACTAAATTCCTTCTGATAATCAGATAATTATAAACTTAAATTCATATAAAAATTCCGCACATCTGGTAATCTTATTTTGAACACACTACCTTTCAGGGCTTTGGTTACCAAATTCCTTCTGATAATCATATAATTATGAACTTAAATTCATATAAAAATTCCGCACATCTGGTAATCCTATTTTGAACACCCTACCCCTTCGGGGACGTATATTCAAACATTATTCCCAATCCGAAACTTGAGGAGGGTTTTTCCTCATGCTTTATGAGTCCGCTCAATATTCTATCTTGTCCTGCTTTTCGTCCCACAGACGGAATGCTTCCATAGCCTCATCGCGCATCATTACTTCCGACGGCAGTTTGCGCTGTTCGCGCGGCAGAGCCAGTTCGTCGTAGATGAACGAGTCGTCGAAGCCGATGTTCTTCGCGTCGGTCTTGTTGTTTGCGAAGTAGACTTTTTTAAGACGTGCCCAGTAGATTGCACCCAGACACATGGGGCACGGCTCGCACGAGGTATATATCTCGCAATCGCTCAAGTCGAACGTGCCGAGTGCTTTTGCTGCATTCCTTATGGCCGACACCTCAGCGTGTGCCGTCGGGTCGTTGTTTGCCGTCACGCGGTTCACGCCGGTTGCCACCACTTCGCCGTCTTTTGCGATGACAGCTCCGAACGGGCCTCCGCCGTTTCTCACGTTGTCCACAGAGAGCACAATGGCTCTTCTCATCAATTCTTCTTTACTCATGCCATTTTCCTTTTGTCTTTTCAATATATACCATGTAAAAGGAAGACAACAAAACGCGTTGTATGCCAAGGCGCGTGCCATTTGTTTTTCCCGCTACAAATGTAAGAATAAAAAACGGAAATGCCAACATTCTGCATGCAACACAATGAAACCGGCATGCTCAGGCAACCGCCGCACGCGCGTGTTGCATCTGCTGCACACACGCACGGCAGATGCGGCACGCCACGAAGACGTGCTGTCCGGGCAAAATATAGGGCTAAGACGGCACGCGGTTTGGATTTTATTTATACCTTTGTAGATAGATAAACGCATCAAACACCAATCTATCAAAGCTGATGACCAACAACAGCAACACATTCGACCTGCTTTTCAAGAAAACCTATTCAAAGCTGTTTTTCTACGCACGCGGTATCGTGGGCGACGACAACGATGCCGAAGACGTTGTTGAAGAGGTGTTTTGTGAGCTGTGGCAGCGCATGGATGACATTGAAATAGGGGCACACATAGAGGGTTTTCTCTACCGTGCCGTCTACACCAGGGCACTCAATCTTCTGAAACGGCGCGGTGCAAGTGCCGCACGCACCGCCCTGCTCGACGAGATAAACACCCGACGCATGGAGACAATGGCAAGCGATGCGGGCGACCCGCACGGCCTTTTGGAAAACGAAGACTTGCGCAAGACTCTCGAAGCGGCCATTGGTGCCTTGCCTGCAAAGTGTGCCCAAGTGTTTCGCATGAGCTATATAGAAGGCATGAAAAACGATGAAATAGCCCGCGATTTCGGCATTTCGGTGCGCACGGTAGAGGCACACATGTATCATGCGCTGCGTTGTCTGCGCGAAAATTTAGGTAAATTAACGTTTTTGACATTGTTTTTACTGCCAACTCTCTAAGTGTTTAAGTCTTTGTGGTTGTTTTGTAGATGAGTAACCATGCCTACACAGCACTACAAATGACAGGAATTGACGACAACACCATAGCCCGCTTCATAACAGGAGAATGCACCGACGAAGAGTTGGCGCAAATAGACGAATGGACAAAGGCCGACAAAGCAAACGCGGCCGAACTGTTCGAAATGGAACGGCTCTACCGTGAAGCACAGGCCGCCGCGATGCCCCGCCGCGAAACAGAAGGCGCACTGCACAGGCTGCACACGCGCATCGAGGCACGCGAACGGCAAGACAAAGCACGCAAGGCAAGACTGAACGTGTGGCGGCGGTGGGCGGCTGCGGCGGCAGTGATTGTTGTATGCATTGGTATATACGCGCTCCGCGGTGTGGTTTCGCCCGAAAAACACATTGAATATATTTACGCGCGGGCCACGGCCACCACTCCACGGCAAATTACATTGCCCGACGGCACAAAAGTGTGGCTCAACAACGGGGCTACACTGCGCTACCCCAAGACATTCGCCGACACACTGCGTGAGGTGATGCTCACGGGAGAAGCATATTTCGAGGTGGCGAAAAACCGCCAAAAGCCGTTTGTGGTTGACAGCCGCAACATGAAGGTGAAGGTGCTGGGAACGGTGTTTAACTTCAACACCAACGCACGGGGAAACGCTTCGGAGGTGAGCCTTATAGAAGGTTCGGTAGAAGTAAGCAGCCACAAGTCGGCCGGACTGGTGGTGCTCATGCCCGGACAACGAGCCCGACTTGACGGCGACGGCGCGCTCACGGTGTGCAACACCGACACGCGCATAGCCGCAGTGTGGCACAATGAACTAATCCCATTTGACAACTGCAACGTGCGCCAGATTGCCAACACGTTAGAACAGATATACGGAGTGAAGATAGTGGTTGACCCGAACATAAACCGCAACGACACCTACTCGGGACAGATTATGTGGAAGGAAGACATCGACACCGTGTTAAGTCTGCTCACCAACACTCTGCCCGTGACATTCAGCCACCACAACGGCAAGATACACATAATGCCGCAACGGTAGCGGCACTGCCGCAGTGTGACGGCAACGGCATGCAATATCATCAGGCCGACGGTGCGCCCATTAATGCGCCGTCGGTTTTTTTTTGCGAAAAAAAAACACGCATGCGACTAAGTATTGGCAACAAGATTGTTGTTATCATTAAGTAAAGACCGAATTACTAACCATAAAACATACATCTGAAGTTATGAAACACCGACATTTCCAATCGTCGACAGGATGGAAACAGGCTGCGGTGGCACTTATGTTCACCGCCATTCCGTGTCAGGGGGCATTCGCCCAAGTGACAGTAAAGACCCCACCTACAACACTTGCCACGGCAATAAAGAAGATACAGTCGAAATCAGGCTACAAGTTTTTCTACGACGACAACCTCGCCAAGACCAGCGTGGAGGCTGTGGACGTGACCGATGCCGACATGGAGACGGTGTTGGGCAAGCTGCTCAACGGCAAAAACATACATTACAAGATTGTAGACAAAATAGTTTATCTTAAAAAACAGTCTACCAAAAAGAAGAATCAAGCCCCTGTCCCGGGCGAGAAAAAGAAGATTACGGGGCGCGTGGTTGACGAGCACGGCGAACCGCTCATTGGTGCCACAATAACAATAAAGGGCACAAACGAGCATGCAGTGACCGACGCTGACGGCAACTACACCATAACTAGCGGCAACGACGCACCGGTGCTGCAATTCTCCTACCTGGGCTACGACAAGAAAGACATAGCGTCGGGCGGCAACGACATCGTAAACGCCAAGATGACAACCGACGAACACGCCCTCGACGAAATCGTGGTGACTGCGCTCGGCATAAAGCGCGAGAAGAAGATGCTGGGATATTCGGTGCAGGACATAAAGAGCGATGCTCTCAACACCACTGGCGACGCGTCGGTGACGGGCGCACTTGAAGGCAAAGTGGCCGGACTGCAGATGAATACGGCAAGCACCGGACTGGGCGGAAGCACGAAGATAACGATACGCGGAAACTCCTCGCTCACCGACAACAACCAGCCGCTGTGGATTGTAGACGGCGTGCCTTTCTCAGACGACCAGACTTCGAGCGCATCGGCCTACGGAGGCTACGACCGTGGAGGCACCTCGTTTGACATCAACCCCGAAGACATCGAGTCGATATCGGTGCTCAAAGGCCCCAACGCAGCGGCACTCTACGGTTCGCGAGCAGGCAACGGCGTGATACTCGTGACCACGAAAAAGGGAGCGCGCAAAAGCGGATTCGGCATAAACTACAACGGCACCTTCACATGGAGCGTGGCCGCCGAAACGATTAAGATGCAGAAACTCTACGGACAGGGAAGCCGCGGCACGACAAACTATCTCACCAACGACGACGGCGAGAAGACTGCCCTCACCGGCGAACTGTCGTTCGGTCCGCGCCTCGACGGTCATTCCGAACCGTCGTGGACGGGACAGCAGATAGGCTACTCCTACTATGGCGACAAACTGAAAGACTATTTCAACACGGGTTTCTCGCAATTCCACACGGTGGCCTTGGGCAACACCACCGACAAGTCGCACTTCCGCGTGTCGGTGGGATTCAACGACAACAAGGGATTGTTTGACAACGAGTCGCTCGACAAACTCACCGCCGACCTGAATGCAGGCACTGTGGTGAACGAGTATCTGTCGTTTGACGGGAAGATTTCGCTCTCGCGCACCAAGGCAGAAAACCGTCCCTACACCGGACTTAACGGCGAAGTGGCACAGCTGCTCCTCATACCCGGCAACGTGCGGCTCAGCGACTTGAAGGAAAACTACACCTCCGACACGCGTCTGCACCAAAACTGGTTCGGCCCCGACCAGCAATATTCTAACCCCTACTATGTGCGTCACCGCTTCAAGAACTCCGACGAGCGTTGGCGGGCTTTCGGCTATTACTCGGCCAACGTCAACATTCTGCAATGGCTGCGGTTTAACGCCAAATACGCATTCGACTACTACCGCACCCGGATACAGACTAGCGACCTCAGCCTCGGCGACCAGGCCATAAGCACCGAAGACCAAACATGGCAGGAACAACTCACCAACGACAACATGCAAAGGTCGGAGGAAAACCATTTCGAGCACAACATTCAGTTTCTGCTAATGGGCGACAACCAGCTCGCAAGCAAATTAAGACTGGGCTACACGCTCGGAGCCAACATCATGTACCGCAAATATGAGGTGCTGACTGCCGGAGTGGAGAACATGCTCGACAAGGACAACTGGATATTCAACACCGGCTACCGCCTCAGCACGGGCAGCGACACGGGCAACAGCCGTGCCATGTACTCGGCTTTTGCATCGGCGCAGCTGAGCTACGACGAGTGGCTTGCACTCGACATCACGGCACGCAACGACTGGTCGTCAACACTGCCCAAGAAGAACAACTCGTTCTTCTATCCGTCGGTGAGCGTGAGCTATGTAATTTCCGACTTCATGCGGGCCATGCACAAACCGCTGCCCCAATGGATAACATTTGCAAAACTGCGCCTGTCGGCCGCACAGGTGGGCAAAGACCCCGACCCTTACAACCTCTACAACACTCGCAGCTACGCGTTTGCAGCCGGGGTGCGCAAGCCCGTGGTAAACACCATAAAGAAGAACAACGACCTGAAGCCGGAGATAAAGACTTCGTATGAGGCCGGACTCGACATGAAATTCCTCGGCAACCGCCTCGGTTTCGACTTCACCTATTATTATAGCAGCACACGCAATCAGGCCATGCTGGTGGACGCATCGGCACCGTGGTCGCAGCAATGGGTGAACGCCGGAAAGATAGACAACACCGGTGTGGAGCTGATGCTCTACGCCAAACCCGTGCAGACACGTGATTTCACATTCGACCTCACGATGAACTTCGCACACAACCGCTCCACTGTGAAGGAACTTGCCGACGGTGTAAACAGAGTATATTTCAACGGAGACAGCAACATGCCGGTGAAAGTGGGAGCCGTGAAAGGCGGAAAACTCGGCGACATTTATGCCAACAACCTCATGAAACGCGACGGAAAAGGCAATGTGATTGTAGGAAGTGACGGTCTGCCACAACAGGAAACGGGAGGCGGCAACCTCGAACAGTATCTTCTGTCACACCCGATAGGCAACATACAACCCGACCTTCTCATGTCGGTAACGCCCTCGTTCAACTACAAAGGCATAAGTCTCACGGCAATGTTCGATATGAAATTCGGCGGCGACATCGTTTCGGTGTCCGAGGGAATGGCCACCGCAGTGGGCACATCAGAACGCACTGCTTACAGAGGAGAATACAAGGAAATAAACGGAGTGAGCGACTTCTACATGGTTGTACCCGGAGTGAAAGAAGACGGAACGCCCAACGACATCCCGGTGAGCGCACAAACCTACTACTCCACCATAGGTCTGTATAAATCACAGAAGGGTTTTGCCGAGGAATTCGTGCATGACGCATCTTACATCAAGCTGAAAGAGCTGGCCATCGGCTACAGTCTGCCGCAGAGAATACTGAAAAAGACACCACTGACAGCACTCAAGCTGTCGTTTGTGGCACGCAACCTGTGCTTCATAATGAAACACACGCCCGGCAACCCCGACGGCGGCTACGACACGACGATGTTCTCGCAGGCACTCGACTTTGCAGCCGTGCCATACACACGCACGTTCGGTTTTTCAGTGAACGTGGGCTTCTGACCAAAAAACAACATTCACACACCAACGAACAACAATACTGAAATCGACATGAAACACAACATACTGACCAAAGGAATGGTGGCGGCTATCGCGCTCTTCGGCCTGAACAGCTGCTACGACCTCAACGACATGAGCCACAACCCTTATGAGATTGAGGACAACAACAGCGGAGAAAACATAACGCCCGATGGAGAAGACGACACGAAATATGCCGACATAAACATAAACTACACCGTGAGCCGCGACGACTCGGCAAGTCTCAAGACCGCACTTGCCGACGCTCCTGCCACATTCCGCAACTTCCTCTACGAGGGCTACTACAACGACTACCAGATTACGACCAACCTCTCACACGACATCTACGCCGGATATGTGGCCAACAACCAAGACAAGCACTCAAAGAAATCGCCCGACTACAGCTACAGCGACGGTTGGTCGGGACAGCGGTGGGCGCATTTCTACAACGAGCGTTCGTCGGAATACCGCACCCTGTTGCGTGCCTACAAATTCAATACTTCACCGGCCAAATACCGCAATATGTTCTACATAACACGCATATACTATGCTTTCCTGGCACTCGCCAACACCGACACCTACGGGGCGATGCCTTTCCGCGAGTATGTGCAGGGCCGCGTGCCTGAAACAAACAACGTGGCCTACGACACGCAGGAGCAGGTGTATGACGCCATGTTCCGCATGCTTGAACAGGCGGTGGACAGCATCAAGCCCGACGACGCATCGCAATATAAGATAGACAAAGACGACATCTGCTATTTCGGCGACACTCGCAAATGGCTGCGCTTTGCCAATTCGCTGCGCCTAAGAATGGCCCTTCGCATAAGCAACGTTAATCCTGAAAGGGCAAAGAAGGAGGCCGAGGCCGCTCTCAATAACCAGTACGGACTGATGACATCCAACGACGACAACATGCAGACAGTGCCCAAATATGCGCCGCTGACCATGGGCGGAATGGATGAAGGCGGTTCTGAGAACGTGCTTGCAATGTGTTCGGTGGCCTACGGAGGTGAGAGTGTAATGTCGTGGGACTTGGAACAGATGTACCGCAACCTTAGTACGGGTGGAGGCACATACAAAATAAAAACCGGCCGCAACTCGTTCACCGAAAAGACTATCGACCCACGCTGCCTGGTGTGCTGGTATCGCGGCGGAATGACATCCTCGGCCATAGCCGCCGGAGAGGACAACAGCCGCATGGACTTTGCTGGTTGCAAACGAGGCATACAGGCTCCCGACATCAGCATGAGCGTGCTCAACTACAGCATAACGCGCACACAGCCAAAACCTGCATCGAAAAACCTGAACAAAGAATATTGGTTTAACTACGCACGGCCTACGGTGTGGCTCGGATATGCCGAGACTTTGTTTCTGAAGGCAGAGGCCGCACTGCGCGGATATGCCGGAGCCGACCTCACAATGGATGCAGAAAGCTATTTCCGCGCCGGTGTGCAAGCATCAATGGATTATTATGAAATAGATGCCGATCAGGCCAGTTCATACATAAACGGACTCGTATCGCTCAACGACGGAACGTTCGCTTCGGGCAACCGCGAGAAGATTCTCGAGGCAATAATCACGCAGAAATGGATGGCAGTATTCCCCAACGGCAATGAAGGTTGGGCCGATTTCCGACGCACCGACTATCCGGCCATAGCCAACCAATTGAGCAATTACTCGGGTGGCGACGTGCCTGAGGGCAAACAGATAAAGCGTATTCTCTATCCCAATAGCGAGTCTTCAAACCAATACTTCACTTCGCACGCCGAGCTGCAGCAGGCCAATACGCAGGGAACAAGGCTTTGGTGGGATGTGGCCGACACCAACGACAGCAACGGTGAAAGGGTGCAACCCAACAACTTCAGATAAGATTTTATTTCCAATACATATAAGTGAAAACGGAAAGGCATGGTCTTTACACGACGGTTGCCTTTCCGTTTTCTTTGTAATAACGCTACGAATTGTTGTGCAGAACCCCTATGCGCTAATGGGTAGCGCGCCACCACGCCGTGTTTTTCTTGGCTTCAATGGCACGGGAATTCACAGAAAGGTCAGAAACGGTTATTCCCGAAAAAGCATTCACATCGATAACACTATAGCGCGACCACGACATTATCTGCCGTGTAGATGCCTTATAGGGCACAAATTCATTGAGCAGTTTCTGAAAACTTTCGCAGGTTGCCGTATCGTTGCCACACAAACGGCGCACATAATCGCCGAAATCAAAATAAACCGTAGGCTCCCAGTGTCCGGCATCCAAGTCTTGCACACTGTCAGGTGCTACATCATCCACACGAAACGCAGCATTAAGTTGCCGCATTCTTGCTGCTACACGGTCGGCCACGCGACAATCAGTCACCCCGATTGTGCCGTAAGGCAACCGGTAGTTGTCATAGAATTCGAGAAAATCGGAGCACACTGCGCCATAATCAGGAGCATTGCCAAGCAAATGAGGAAGTATTTTTTCGTATGGCATTCCGTAGGCCATTATCTCGCTAGTTGACGCTATAAGGTAGTCGGCAACGTTCCGCATGTCGTAAGCCACCTCTACACACGAGAGGTAACAGTCGTCAAACAAGACGAACTGCATGTGTATGTCTGCGGCAGAAATTGCACTTGCGAAGTCGGTTATGTCCATTTGGTATTTGACCGAAGAACCACCGAAGAACCGCGTAGCACTGTAACTGGCTCCTTGTTTGGGCAACCAACCCTCGCCGTGACACCCTACAATCATTGCATATTGCCGTGCCGGAGCCACCGCCTGCACTTCACGCAGAACGGAAGCCATGCCCTCGACCGAAGTGTAATCATGCGACACATAACGGCGCAAGGTGTCGGTGATGCAGGCATTGCGCTCATAACGCATCTCAAAAAGCACACTTTGAGTTGCCGACGTTGACAGAAACACTAGTAAGCGGTTGTCTTTTAGACCTTTTTCTGCAACTATTGCCTTTTGCATGTCGTCAAGATTCCGCAGAAAATTGGGATACAAATTGCTGGCATCGCCACTGTATGGCATGAACACGAATATCGTTTTCGCGCTGACGGCGGTCTCTTCGTCATTGCTCAGCTTGCTGCAAGAAACCAAAAACAACGCCGGCAAGAGAACGAAGATAGATATGAAACGGAACATGTCGCGACTGGCTTAAAAACGAAAAAAGGGAAAGCGGGGCCATATCCACGCTTTCCCTATACTTGTATTATTTCTTCAACGAAGCCAAAGATTCTTTCAGCGCGGCTATCTTCTCCTCGCTGTCTTTCTGCTTCTTGCGCTCCATTGCAACCACAGCTTCGGGTGCATGGGCTACGAATTTCTCATTGGCGAGCTTCTTGTTGATGCCGGCAAGGAAGCCTTCAAGGTGCTTGAGTTGTGCTTCCTGCTTCTCAATTTCGGCCGAAACGTCAATCTTGTCGCCCAGAGGAACGGCAAATTCATCGGTTCCCACCATAAATGCCGCAGCCGTAGCATCCTTTTCTGCAACCACAGAGATGCCGCTCAGATTGGCCATCTTGACAACTACGCAGGCATAGTCGGCATAATTGTCGGCACCAATTGCCTGCAATTCGAGCGTTTCCTTGTTGGGTATGTTCTTCTGGTTGCGCACCGTGCGGACACCACTGACTATCTGTTTCACGTTGTCAATCTTGCCCACGAGGTCGTTGTCGGCTTCGGTGGCATCAGAAAGTCGGAGACTGTCACGCATGATAGACTCTCCTTCCTTGCGGTCGTATATGTAATGCCAAAGCTCCTCGGTTATGAACGGCATGAAAGGATGCAGCATCTTGAGCAGAGTCTCGAAGAAACGCAATGTGGCCGAAAGTGTCGTGGCATCGATAGGCTGGCCGTAAGCAGGCTTTACCATTTCAAGATACCAGCTCGAGAACTCGTCCCAGAACAGCTTATATACTGCCATAAGAGCCTCAGATATGCGGTATTTCTTGAACAAATCGTCTATCTCTGCATTGGCCTGACGCAGTTTTGCATCAAACCACCGCACTGCAACGGCATTGGCTTCAGGCTGTTCGATGTCGGCAGACTGCCAACCTTTGACCAGGCGGAAGGCGTTCCAAATCTTGTTGTTGAAGTTGCGTCCCTGCTCGCAAAGGCTTTCATCGAACAGGATATCGTTGCCTGCCGGAGCTGAAAGCATCATGCCCATGCGCACGCCATCGGCTCCATACTTGTCGATGAGCACAAGCGGGTCGGGCGAGTTGCCCAAACTCTTCGACATCTTGCGTCCGAGTTTGTCGCGCACGATACCCGTGAAATAGACATGCTTGAACGGCATTGTCTTGCGATATTCATATCCTGCCATTATCATTCTGGCCACCCAGAAGAATATAATGTCGGGACCTGTAACGAGGTCGCTTGTGGGATAATAGTATTTCAGCTCTTCGTTGTCGGGGTTGTTTATTCCGTCGAACACCGACATAGGCCACAACCACGACGAGAACCAAGTGTCAAGACAGTCGCTGTCCTGCTCAAGTTCGAAGTTTTCTGCCTGCGGATAGCGTTCACGCACTTTGGCTTCGGCCTGCTCGCGCGACTCGGCCACTACAAAATCACGTTTTCCGTCGGGTGCAGTGAAATAATAGGCCGGAATGCGGTGCCCCCACCACAACTGTCGGCTTATGCACCAGTCTTTGATATTCTCAAGCCAGTGGCGGTAGGTGTTCTTGTATTTTGCCGGATAGAATTTAATCTCGTCGTTCATTACGGGCGGCAAGGCGATGTCGGCGAAATGCTGCATCGAGAGGAACCACTGCGTTGAAAGTTTCGGTTCGATGGGCACATTGGTGCGCTCGGAAAATCCCACTTTGTTGTTGTATGCCTCTACTTTCTCCATAAGTCCGGCATCGATGAGGTCTTTCTCTATTTGCTCGCGCACGTCCATACGGTCTTTCCCGACATACATTCCGGCAGCTTCGCTCACTGTTCCGTTGTCGTTGAAGATGTCGATTGTTTCCAGATGATGCTTTATGCCAAGGGCATGGTCGTTGATGTCGTGTGCCGGTGTCACCTTCAAGCATCCTGTTCCAAACTGGATATCTACGTATCCGTCTTCGATTACCGGTATCTGCCTGCCCACCAAAGGCACTGTCACGTGCTTTCCTTTGAGCCAAGTGTTCTTCACGTCGTCGGGATTGATGCACATGGCAGTGTCGCCCATGATTGTCTCGGGGCGTGTCGTGGCCACAACGGCATAATATCCCTTCTCGTCC
Source organism: Dysosmobacter segnis (assembly GCA_963602915.1). Taxonomy (GTDB): domain Bacteria; phylum Bacteroidota; class Bacteroidia; order Bacteroidales; family Bacteroidaceae; genus Prevotella. The sequence goes on from CAVCLB010000046.1 coordinate 11,801, forward strand.
TTGTGTATTATATTACCCTCGTCAACTTGTTCCACGTCCTGTTCCACGACGCGGTATTTGAGGTAATAGAGCTTTGAATGCTCGTCCTTGTATATTACTTCCTCGTCGGAGAGGGCTGTTTGTGCCTTCGGATCCCAGTTCACCATGCGCGCGCCACGGTAAATCAGTCCTTTTTCATAGAGGTCGCAGAACACCTTTATTACGCTCTTCGAGCGTGTTTCATCCATTGTGAAGGCCGTGCGGTCCCAGTCGCAGCTTGCTCCAAGCTTGCGCAACTGCTTCAATATGATGCCTCCGTGTTCATGAGTCCAGTCCCATGCATGCTTCAGAAATTCCTCACGCGAAAGGTCGTCTTTCTTTATTCCCTGTTGCGCAAGCTTGTTCACCACCTTGGCTTCGGTGGCAATCGACGCGTGGTCGGTGCCGGGCACCCAGCAAGCGTTCTTGCCTTCCATACGCGCACGGCGCACGAGAATGTCCTGAATAGTATTGTTGAGCATGTGGCCCATGTGCAAAACTCCTGTCACATTAGGCGGCGGAATGACGATAGTATAAGGTTCACGTCCATCGGGCTTGCTGCTGAACAGTTTGTTGTCAAGCCAGTATTGATACCATTTCGACTCCACCTCATGCGGATCGTATTTGCTTGCTAACTCCATGTTTTTATATTTCTTTTTCTTGTTTTTATTTTATTCTCAATATTTCTCACATTGCTGCGCACAAACGGCATGGCAACTGTCATGCTGCCACACCCGAACGTGCCACCTGTTCCGCTACATTTCAAAAACGGCAAAATGTTAACGGGCACAAAGGCAAAGGTAAAAATAAAATCTGACATAATATTGCCTTTCGCCGTAAAAGTTGGCAAAAGCCCGCAAAATTGCCCCACTGCAAGAACGGTGTCACGCAAAACGCGCGGAAGCACTTAGCCAAACGCGAAGCAACCTGCCGTGCCCTCGTGTGCCAACAGCGTAACCCAGGCGGCAAAAACGAAGTTGGCGGAATGCTTCTATTGCATTCCGCCAACCTGTCATGCTTCTTGTCACATGTTGAGGCATCTCATCACTTTCTCGAAATAACGCTGCGTGCGTCGTTTGCTGAAATTCATTCCTCCGTTCCACGAACGTATTGCAAGTTCGATGTCGTTCTTGGGATTGAAATAAGACTGGAACAATATGAACATTTCTTTTGATTTGGCAAGACTGAAACGGTCGCGCAACGAAAAACGTTTCTTGCTCTTGCGTTTCTTCAATATGTTGTTGCATTCGGCAACCAATATAGGGGTTATCTGCATGGCGCCACACGAGTTGCCGCTCACAGCCTTCACATCGCCCTCGCTTTCCACCTGTATTATGGCTTCCATCACGGGATTCCAGTCGAAATCAGGGGCTTTCGCCTCAACCTTGTCAGCCGCGACACGGTTTCCGGCATTACTTTGGGTGCATACACCCGTCAAACATAATAACAATAATACAACCTTAAAGATTTTTATCATAAAACATTGTTTTTGGGACTCAAACTTATTCCGAAATCAGGAAACAGTTCGTGAAAACGCATTAAGATTATACAGCCAGTTTTCGTTATCCCGTTAATACTATGAATAATGTAACTACAACAAAAAGAAAACATTATTACTTTAATTCGGTTGCAAAGTTACACAAAAATCACCTTTTGTGCAAATATATAGTACTAAATTTGTAGTTTGTTAAGTTTGCGAGGCCGTATCGTCCCGTTTTATACAAGTTTCGACAACAATTTTAAGCCAATTAACATTTCGTTACAAAGCCTGCCAAACAAGCCACACGGCTTTGCATGCGCAACAAAACGATGCCCGATGAAATGCCGTGGCCTACTTGTCGTTTGCATCGGAAAGCCTCTTCACAGCATCGATATTGCGTTTCAGCCCCGCATATTTGGCACGCTTCACGGCAGAACCTTTGAAAAGCCGCCTGAAATCGTCCTCGCTCAGATTGTTCCAGTCTTCTCTTGTCATTTTAAGAAACTCCTCGCTAGGCTGGAATTCCTCGGTGTTGTTCGGCACGGCGAAGCTGTTCCACGGACAAGCCTGCTGACAACGGTCGCACCCATAAACAGTGTTGCCCATTTTCTTTGCTATTGCTTCGGGTATGTCGCCACGGTTCTCTATGGTCTGATAACTTATGCACCTGTTGGCATCAAAAATAGTCTGTCCGCCAGCGGCATTGCCTTCCGCAACACCTAAAGCTCCTGTTGGGCAACTGTCAATGCACCTCCGGCAATTGCCACAGTGGTTTTTCACGGGCTTGTCATATTCCATTTCAACATCGACAAGCAGTTCGCCCAGGAAAAACATGCTCCCCGCCTTGGGTATTATGAGCTGATGGTTGCGCCCAGTCCACCCTAGTCCGGCCTTCACCGCCCAATAACGTTCAAGCACCGGACCGCTGTCGCAGAACACGCGGAAATTTTCAAAGGAGAAAGCGGCGGCCAATTGCCGCAGCCGTGCCTTCACCACGTCGTGGTAATCGTGTCCATAAGAATATGCAGCAAACTGGTAGCTGTCGTCGGGCACATGCTTTGCCGGAGCATAGTTCATGGCCACGCACACGATGCTTTTAAGTCCATCGAGCAGCAGCCGAGGGTCGAAACGCATGTCGGGATAGTTGTTCATGTAGGCCATGCCGGCATTTTTGCCGTCGCTCACCCAGTTTTTAAACTGTGCCACGGCCTCCGGTTCCACCGCATCGGCACGCGCAATGCCACAAGCAAAAAAGCCGAGACGCTTGGCCTCGGCTTTTATTTCATTCGAAAGTCTTGAATTCATAACCTTGATCTTTCAGCCATTTCAACGCCGCCGGCAAGGCATAATGCAGTTTTCCTATGCTTTTGAGCGAATCGTGAAACGTTATTATCGACCCGTTGCGGGCATAGCGCCTCACATTTTCAACCACATCCTCGGCCGACATCCATTTTGAATAGTCGCGCGTCACGAGGTCCCACATCACGATGCGATACCTGCGGCGCAGCCAGAAATACTCGCTGTGGCTCATGCAACCGTGCGGAGGGCGAAACAGATGAGCGTTTATCAGTTCGTTGGCACGGTTAGTATCATGTATATATGTACGCGCGAAATGCTTGAAGCCTCCCAAATGATGGTAAGTATGATTGCCCACCTGATGCCCGGCCTCGACAATCTGCCTGTACAGATGCGGGTATTTCCGCACATTGTCGCCCACCATGAAGAAGGTGGCATGGATGCCGAAGTCGGCCAAAACCTGCAATATGAAAGGGGTGGATTCGGGTATCGGACCGTCGTCGAAGGTCAGATACACCGAATGCTCATCCTTGTTCATTCGCCAGGTTGCCCGCGGGTATAACCAGCGCAACCATTGCGAGGGCTGCTCTATTATCATTGTCCCTGATAAGGCGTTCCGCCCTTGGATATATAGGTTGAATACAACGCGTTGGCAATCTTGACGCGTTTGTCAGAAAGACTCTGGCTCACGAGTGCCGACATTTCGGCCACCGAATTCAAGATATACAACTGTCGCAGCACATCTTCCTGTGCCATGTTAAACCTATTGCCCGAGAGCGAAAGGTAATAGTCGGCATACTCCTTGGCATTGTCCCACACCTTACCGAACAGACGCTCAGCATCGGCCTTGCGGCCAATAAGCGCATAGGCTCTTGCCAGGTCGGCTGCGCCCGAAAGATAAGTGTACGGCACATTGTATTCGGGCAGCACCTTCTCGCACTTGCGCAGCGCAGCCAACGCCTTGTCATACTTCTTTTCGGCAACGAGCTGCAATGCAAGCTGCGCGAAGATGTGGCGGTGGGTGTTGCACATGCGCAGCACTGTCTCGTCAAGATAAAGTCCCGGTTTCTCAACGCCTCCCCACTTGTAGCGGTTCATTATGTTGTTGTAGGTCTTTTCGGTGTCGAAGTTCTTCACGCCCGGCTTGTTGGTGGTGAAGGGAGTGATGCGGTAGGCAAGTCCTTCCTGCACGAAATTGTCGCCGAGGTTCATGTAGTTGTCCGACCCTACGGTTGTGGCCACATACAGCGGACGCGTCCAGTTGCACTGTGCGAGCATTTCAAGCATCATGAGGTCGTTCTTGTAGAGTGCCCGTTTGCCTGCGAGCGAGATTACCATTCTGTCGGGGATAGTGTCGCTTGCCAACATCATTCCGCTCTTTCTCACGGCATCCTTGTCGATGGTGATGTAGAGAGTGTCGGTCGGGATTACGTGCATGTCGTTGTCCTTTGTGCGCACCCAATACTTCATTATGTTTTTCACCTCGAACGGATTGTCGCCAAATTGTGCCTTGGCTGCTGTCGGGTCTTCACGGTAGTAGTCGAGCACCTGACGCTTCAAGGCAGGCTGCACCTCCACATATTCATTTGTGCCCGAGCAGAAGTCGAGGCGCGGCCATGTGATGGGCACCGACGGTGAATCGTAAGCCGGACGACGCATCTGATCGATATACCAGTCGGTTTGCAAATAGCTCAGGTTGCACACGCGTGCATCGGTGCGCACACCCTCCACCTCCTGGTTATACCACAACGGGAATGTGTCGTTGTCGCCGTTGGTGAATATAATGGGATTGCCCTTGTCCTGCAGCGTCATGAGATAGTTCTGTCCGTAGTCGCGGCAGGTGTAACGACCGCTGCGGTCGTGGTCGTCCCATGTCTGCGATGCCATCTGTATAGGCACGAGCAGACAGAGCACGCCAGCCACCGAAGCGAGAACAGTCTCATTGACATGCAGACGCTTCTTGAGCATGTCGATAATGGCCACAACACCAAGTCCGCACCATATTGCATAGGCATAGAACGACCCTGCATAGGCATAGTCGCGCTCGCGTGGCTGCTGCGGTGTCTGGTTGAGATAGAGCACGATGGCCAAACCCGTCATGAAGAAAAGGAAGAACACCACCCAGAACTGGCGTATGCCGCGGCGTCCGCGCCAAGCCTGCCAGAACAGACCGATGAGGCCGAGGATGAGAGGCAGACAGTAGAACACGTTGTGCCCCTTATTCATCTTCAGTTCGGAGGGGAGCTTGCTTTGGTCGCCGAGCATCATATTGTCGATAAACGAAATGCCCGTTATCCAGTTGCCGTGCTCCGGCTCGCCGTTGCCCTGCACGTCGTTCTGACGTCCGGCAAAGTTCCACATAAAGTAGCGCCAATACATGAAATTGCACTGGTAGGAAAGGAAGAACTTGATGTTTTCGAGCATTGTCGGCATCTTCACGTTCACGTTTTCGCCGCAACGGTCGTAGGCCACGGTGTTGCCTTCAACGCCTCCCATCCAGCTTTCGTAGGCCTGGGCATGGGCTGCGCTGTGCATACGCGGGAACAGCATGTTCTGCGCATAAACGAGCTTGTCTTTGTGGCTCACCACGAAGTAGGAGTCTTTCTCGTTCTTGCTTGCCTTTTCGCGACGCTGCCACACGGGTGCGCCCGACTTGCGCTTGGGCACGCACATGTTGCCGTCAACATCGAATGCCACCTGCGAGGTGTATGCCTGTCCATAGAGCAACGGGGTGTCGCCATACTGGTCGCGGCTCAGATAGCTGCCAAGGGTGAATATGTCCTCAGGCGAGTTCTGGTCCATAGGCGGATTGGCCGACGAGCGTATCACTATAAGTGCATAGCTTGAGTAGCCTATCATGAGCATGAGCATGCACAGAAGAGCGGTGTTTTTGAAGCGAGCCGACACAAGCGGCACGAGCTTCTTGGCCACCTTCTTGCGGTAGTTTAGCACAAACCACATTGCCACCAGCACCACGATGCCGGTGATGGCAGCTTTCCATCCATAACCGTAGAACGGAATGCCGAGCATGCCAACGGCAAGCAGGAACGCCAGGTTCTGGCGTTTGAAATGCTTGTCGGCATAGCTTTCGTATATTGCCCACACTACTATGCCCACGAGGGCGAATATATACACCACCTCGCCCGTGTTGAACGGGCATCCGAGGGTATTGACAAAGAACAGTTCAAACCAACCACCCACGGTGATGATGCCCGGCACCACGCCATAGAGCACGCCTGCCACGATGACAAACGACCCGATGAGGGCTATCAGCGAACCCTTAAGCTCGATGTTGGGGAAACGGCGGTAGCAATAAACCAGCACTATGGCCGGGATGCACAAGAGGTTGAGCAGGTGCACGCCAATGGAAAGTCCGGTCATATAGGATATGAGCACCAGCCAACGGTCGCTATGAGGTTCGTCGGCATGGTCTTCCCATTTCAGTATGAGCCAGAACACGATTGCCGTGAAGGCCGACGAGTAGGCATACACCTCACCCTCTACTGCCGAGAACCAGAAGGTATCGCTGAACGTGTAGATGAGTGCGCCCACAAGGCCCGATGCCTCTATTGCAATCAGTTTGCCAAGCGTCATCTCGCTCCAGTCCTTCAATATAAGTTTCCGGGCAAGGTGCGTAATGCTCCAGAACAGGAACAGAATGGTGGTAGCACTGAGCAGCGCGCTCATGGTGTTGATCATTCTCGCCACCTGCGAGGGGTCGTGTGCAAATTGTGAGAAGAGGTTGGCTGTAAGCATGAAGAAGGGTGCGCCTGGCGGATGGCCTACTTCCAGCTTGTAACCTGTTGTGATAAATTCTGGACAGTCCCAAAAACTTGCTGTCGGTTCAATCGTTGAACAATATACAAAGGCGGCCACCAAGAATGTGAGCCAGCCAAGCACATTGTTAACTAACTTGTACTGTTTCATTTGTTTTTATTAAAAACTTAAACTTGTTTATCGCAATCGTTTCCAGTAAAAATAACGCGACCGCACGCAAATGGCTGTATGTCCACCGCCTACGGGCGCAATCTTAATTCTGCAAAGGTAGCAAAATTAGGCGACAGAGACGTTTTTGCACACCACCATTAATAAAATTTAGCATTGACGCGCAAATTGTTTCTACCGCCACTAAATGCCGTCATCCAATGCGTGCACAATACTGTTGCGGCAGAGAATGCCACACAGTGCCGGGCTCACTACGCCCGCATTCAACGGAAAAGCCACAAAAAACACTTGACAAGAAGTTGCTAACACCCCACCCCACTACGCCCTGCTATACCAATTCAGAAACTTCTTGATTTACAACACTTTATCGCATACTCAAAAAGAAGCCTTGTTTGCATTGCAAAGAAGGCTTCTTTTGACTGCAAAGAAGGCTTCTTTACATCACAAACAAGGCTTGTTTGCAACACGAACTCATCATGTCCGAAAAACAACCACGAAAGAGACAGGAAAAAAACGACAAAACATACATTTTGTTATGCAAAAAGATTTGCACACTCTGCAAAAAACGATTAACTTTGTAATCGTTATCCTGAATACAATCTTTTTACCTTAAAAAGACTAATACCTATTGAGATAAAATGCCGGCCTCTGTGAAGAGACCGGCATTTGAATTACTTTAGGTGGGTTCTATAAATTCCCACCGCAAAATAAGAATTAAGGGATGTTCTATAAATTAAGTACCTGATAATCAGCTTAATTCTTTGCTATTTCAATAAAAAGTCGTACCTTTATAGTGAAATCAGAAGATAATATGCAGAAAACAACG
>CAVCLB010000047.1:0-18903 GCA_963602915.1 Dysosmobacter segnis
GTGGCATATCTGCCCATGAGGATTCAAAGGCTTAAGCACTCGCTTGAACAGCTATGTCCCCAACTTGTAGGTTCGTTTCCTACCATACCCAAAGGTGCTGACCTGGACACGCTTTTGGAAAGCACCCAGAAGATAATCACTCTTGTGAAGGAGGACAAGACAGTAGAGAAAATACCCGCCGCTAAAAATCAATTTGAACTGCTTAAGGAAGCACTTGATGACGTACTCAGCCGCGGCTATGTGTCGAAGGACAAGGACGCACGTCATGGACACAAGTCGGCAACCAAGCCTTTCTACGGGACCAAAGAACATCTTGCGGTAGAAGCGGAAAGCGGACTGGTGTGTGCAGCAGTGGTTTCCTCCGGCGAAAAGGTCGACGGCAAGTTTCTTCCGGAACTCGTGAAACAGAGCCGTGAAAACGGCGTTGACGCGGAATGTGTAGTGGCTGACAAAGCGTACAGCACGACTGATAATCTGGAGAAGGCAGACAGTGAAGCCGTCGATATTGACGGTAAACCGATACTCGACAACAACGGCAATCCCAAGAAGAATTTCATCCTTTACTCACCGATAACACGTAATGTAAGCCAGGGAGTGCGCGGCAATACGGGATTCCAATACAACAAGGATGCAGGAACGATGGCGTGTCCCGCCGGTCATCTCGCAATACGCAAAAGATATAAGTCACGCAAGTCCGAACGCGGCGAAAATCCGGCAATCGTATATTTCTTCGACACGGACAAATGCAAGGTCTGCCCGTTGCGCGAAGGGTGCTACAGGGGGACGAAAACAAAAATCTTCCAACAACGCATATTGTCCGACATGCACAAAGACCATATCGAATTTGAGAAGACGGAAGACTTCAAGCGGCACATGAAGGTCAGGTACAAGATCGAAGCCAAGAATGCCGACCTCAAGCACAACTATGGATTGGGCAGGGCGAAATCTTACGGAATGGAAAATATGACAATGCAGACAACATTGTCAATCTTCGCGTGCAATCTAAAGCACATTTTACGTCTCACAGCCGCGAAATAAGCCCGGGGAGGCATTTACCTCCTCAAATCGTCTCAAAAAGCCCCATATCGGCAAATGGAAGCACCTCTTAGCCTAGCATTTGCCATTTTTCAACTTTGCTACAAAAATAATTTTAGAGGAGCCACCCCATGACGTCACGACCAAATAATGGCATGCCGACATGGGGCGACTCAATATGGGGTGGGTTTATCAGTGCCCTCATAATATGAGCCCCTTACAGGGGCAATGGAGTGCAAACAATGCAATGGGCAAAAGTAAGCCCCAGGTTTTCAGATGTCTTATAAAGACTAGACTTTCCACGTTTTAAAATGTTAGACCGATATTTTACCGGACACCAATAATTTTCAAACAAGCCTTACTTGCAATTCAAACAAGCCTTACTTGCGATGCAAACAAGGCTTCTTTGCGATGCAAACAAGGCTTACTTGCATTGCGAAGAAGGCTTGTTTTTGTTCTGCCTCGATTTTTGTGCCGTGCTGATGCGCATTTATTGCGTGTGTGAGGCTTTGCTTCTACCACTTTCACGGCGTTGCGGGCGAAATGCAAGTCGGTGGTATTCACGAAGATACGTTTCTCAGTGCGCTATATTGCACCACTTTTACACAACCTTGTGTTGCATTTTTTTAAATACATCTTTAACTTTGCTTTCACACTTTCCACCCGGACCATTGCCGATGGCATCCGGGCTTTTGACTACCGATAAACCTGATTATTACTAATACAAACGACAAAAAACCTAAGAACATGAGAAAGAAATTCGTTTCCACAGACGTGCGGCGCGTTGCGCTCTCGCTGTTGTTCGCCAGTCTCGCCGTGTCGGGTTGGGCACAGAAACGGGTCACCGGACGTGTCGTAGACAACACCGGCGAACCCATTATTGGTGCCACCGTCACCGAGGAAGGCAAGAAGAATGTCGCCGTGACCGATGCCGAGGGACGTTTTGTCCTCAACGTGGCCGACGGCGCACGCCTCAACGTGTCGTACATAGGCTTCACAAAGTGGAGCGGCAAGGCCTCCGACGGCATGCGCGTAACCCTCAGCGAGGGTGCCAACATGCTCAACGAGGTGGTGGCAATAGGCTACGGTTCGGTGCGCCGCAAGGATGTCACCACGGCAGTTTCGTCGGTTTCGGCCAAAGACCTCGAAACGCGACCCATAGTGTCGGCTGCTGCCGGCATGCAGGGCAAGGCTGCCGGACTGCAGGTTTCGCAGGCCAACGGACAGCCGGGTGCAGCCCCAACGATACGCGTGCGCGGCACCACGTCGCTCAACGGCAGCAATGCGCCGCTTTATGTGGTTGATGGTGTGCCCATGACCGACATCAACTATCTGTCTGCCGACGACATCGACAACATACAGGTGCTTAAAGATGCCTCCTCGGCTGCAATCTACGGATCGCGCGCAGCCAACGGCGTTATCATCATAGGCACCAAGCAAGGCAAGGCAGGCGTGGCCAAGATTTCGCTCAACGCCCACTATGCCTTCACCACGGTGCGCGACAACCAGGAGTCGCTCAACGCCTCGCAGTATAAGGAACTCATGGACGAGATTGGCCTGGTGAAGCTTCCCGACGGGCTTACCGACCGCACCGACTGGAAGAAAGAAGTGTTCCAGACGGGTAATGTGCAAGACTACCAGCTCTCCATCACCAACGGCACCGACAAGCTGCGCTACTTCCTTTCGGGCGGATACACCGGAGAGAACGGCGTGCTGAAGACATCGAAGTATAAGCGCTACAACATGCGCGCCGCCATTGAAAACGACCTGCGCAAGTGGTTGCGCCTCAATGCCAGCGTGGCCTACTCCGACTACACCAGCAAAGGAGCAGGCATAATCTCGGGCACGGGAGCCAACCGTGGCGGCGTGGTGACGGCAATCACCAACACTCCCACCTACGCCCCGGTGTGGGACGAGGACAATCCCGGACAGTACTACACCAATTTCTACGGCGTCAACGTGACTAGCCCCGTGGAAAACCTCGCCCGCACAAAGAACAACAAGTCGGCCAACAACCGACTGCTCGCCACGGGCAAGGCCACGGTGACGTTCCTTCCCGACTTCACGCTGTCGTCGTCGCTCTCGTTCGACCGCACGCAGAACGTCACCACCAACTATCTCGACCCAATATCCACCACCAACGGCCGCGAGAACTACGGCACCGGGTCGGACAACCGCAGCATAAGCAGCGTGCTCATCTGGGACAACGTGCTCAATTTCAAGCGTCAGTTCGGAAAGCACAAAATCGACTTCATGGGCGGTTCGTCGTGGACACAGAGCAAATACAGCAACAACTACATCTCGGGCAGCAACTATGCCGACGACAAGTTCCAGACGCTCAACGCCGCCAACAAGATTTCGTGGACAGGCACCGGTTCGTCGGCTGCCAACTGGGCCATAATCTCCACCTTCGCCCGCTTGCAGTACAACTTCAACGACACCTATCTCGTTACGGCCAACGTGCGTGCCGACGGCAGCTCGAAGCTCGCCCCGGGTCACCGTTGGGGAGTGTTCCCCTCGTTCTCGGCAGCATGGCGCGTGAGCAACGAGAGCTTCCTGAAAGACGTGGAATGGATTGACGACCTCAAGCTGCGCGGCGGCTGGGGACAGACAGGTAACCAGAGCGGACTGGGCGACTACAGCTATCTTGCAAGCTATTCAATCAACCGTCTGCAGTGGTTCGGCGAGAACGGCGACCCCAACGCCGTGCCCACCTACACGCAGTCTACGCTGAGCAACCCCGAACTCACATGGGAAACCACCACGCAAACCAACATCGGTATCGACTTCACGGTGCTCAACAACAGGTTGACTTTCTCTGCCGACTGGTATTACAAGAAAACCAACGACATGCTCATGACAATCACTTTGCCCGCCGGAAGTGCGGCCGCCAACTCGCTCACCTACAACGGCGGCTCAATGGTGAACAAGGGATTTGAGTTCAGCCTCTCGTCGCACAACTTCACGGGAGCATTCAAGTGGGACACCGACTTCAACATCTCGTTCAACCGCAACGAGCTCAAGAGCCTCCGCCTCACGCAAATCTACTACTCGGCAAAGACCACCGACAACGTGGGCGACTATGTGGTGCGCAACACACCGGGACGCTCGCTCGGCGGATTCTGGGGCTATGTGGCCGAGGGAGTTGACTCCGAAACCGGCGAAATGATTTACAAGGACGTCAACGGCGACGGCATCGTGTCGGCCAGCGACCGCACCTACATCGGTGACCCCAACCCCGACTTCACCTTCGGCATGACCAACACCTTCTCGTGGAAAGGGCTCAACCTCAGCATCCTGCTGCAAGGCAGCTACGGCAACGACATCTACAACGTGTCGAGAATGGAAACCGAGGGCATGTACGACGGCAAGAACCAGAGCACAAAGACACTCGCCCGCTGGCGCGTGCCGGGTCAGGTGACAAAGGTGCCCAAGGCCAACTGGGACATACGCAACTCATCCTACTTCGTGGAGGACGGCAGTTACCTGCGCGTGAAAGACGTGTCGCTCTCCTACGACATCCCGCGCAAGTACATACAGAAGCTCGGTCTCACGCGGCTCATGCCTTACGTTACGGCCAGCAACCTGCTCACGTTCACCAACTACTCGGGCATGGACCCCGAAGTTAACCAGTATGGCGACAGCGGCAGCGTGCAGGGCATCGACTGGGGCACCTACCCGTTGAACCGCTCATTCGTGTTCGGACTGAAAGTTGAATTCTAAAATCATCGGAAAACTATGAAATACAATAAAATCACAACGCTCGTGGTGTGCGGCGCGGCGGCTCTCGCCACCGCAAGCTGCTCTCTCGACTACGAGCCAATATCCACCCCTTCGGAGCTGACTCAGGGCAAACAGACCGACTCCACCACCGCAGTGCTCAAGGATAAGGCCGCTGCCGAGGCACAGCTCAAGTCGCTCTACGAGCTGCTGCGCAGCCGCCAGGAGCACGCCTACCTCGACTATCTGCTCGTGGGCGACGCCCACTGCGACAACGCCTACGCTGGAACCACCGGCGCCGAGGTGCAGCCCTACGAGAACAACTCCATTGACGCAAGCAACAGCGTGCTCTCGCGCGACTGGAACAACTATCTCACCGACATCGCATCGGCCAACGTGCTCATCAACGGCGTCGAACAACTCAAAAACAGCGGCAAGCTCACCGAGAGCGAGTGCAACACACTCCGGGCACAGGGCGAGATTTTCCGCGCCTTCATGATGTTCCGCATGGCAAGGCTGTGGGGCTCGTTCCCCGTGATAACCACGATAGCCAAGACCATCACTTCAGACAACATCGACGAGGTTTACCCCACCTACTACCCGCCGCGCAAGACCGCCGAGGAGTGCTACCAACAAATCGTGGCCGACCTTACCGATGCCGAGAAATACGCGCCCGACCTCGATGCGTCTGACAAGACCATAATGAGCAAGGCCGTGGCACAGGCTCTCCTGGCCAAGGTGTATGCCGAGAAGCCGCTGCGCGACTACAACAAGGTGGTGGAATATGCCGACAAGGTGATTGCCACCAACGGCCTCTCGCTCGAGCCCGACTACGCCACTCTGTGGGCATACGACGAAGCTGCGGGCGACTGCGTGAAGCGCAACACCACCGAAGGCATACTCGAGGCCCACTTCGACAAGGGCAACGGCAACTGGGTGACGTGGATGTTCGGCCGACAACTCGACAAGTGGGACTTCTACTTCACATGGGCCAAGTGGATAACTCCCTCGCGCGACATCATAAGCGCGTTTGACAAGGAAGGCGACGAAGTGCGCAAAAACCAGTCATTGGTCTACTACGAGTGCACATGGAGCAACTACTACCCGGCCTCGCACTATCCCTTCATGTATAAGATGCGCTCCGCCTTCCAGAACCTCTACTGGCTGCGCCTCGCCGACATCATCCTCATCAAGGCCGAAGCCGAGGCTGCACTGGGCAATCTGAACGAGAGTGCCAAGCTCGTCAACCAAATACGCGAGCGCGCAAAACTCAACGACCTCACCGCCGCGAGCACCTCGTCGAAGGAGGCAATGCTCACCGCCGTGCTCAACGAACGCCGACTTGAGCTGGCCTTCGAAGGCGAACGCTGGTATGACCTGTGCCGCAACGACCGCCTCGAAAGCACGCTCAACGACATCGACAAGCGCGACACCGGGCGCAGCAAGCTTGTGAAGAAGTTCGACGCCAACTCCTATCTGCTGCCCATACCGCAGACTGCACTCGACCAAAACAACAACCTCGAGCAGAACCCCGGCTATTGACAACTACGGCGGCGGCACAGCCAGTGCCGTGCCGCCGCCCTAAACAATAAGATAAGAAAAGAATATATGAAAGCAAACAAGGCAATATCGTTGCTCGCGGGCAGTCTGGCCTTCGCCGTAATGGCGTGCAGCAGCAACCCATCGAACGACACCCCGACGCCCGAACCCACGCCCTCCGGCCCCACGGCAAAGCTCATCACCACCACAGCCAACGGCGCACAGTCGCTGGCCGAAAGCGAGGTCGCGCTCACCGAAGGCACGTCAATGGCTCCGGCAACGATTGAATTAGACCCCACGCAGACGTTCCAGACAATCGACGGGTTCGGCTTCGCCATAACCTACTCCACGTGCTACAACCTGCTGCACATGCCCAAGGCCAACCGCGAGGCACTCCTGCGCCGCACCTACTCAACCACCGAGGGCTACGGCGTGAGCTACGCACGCATCTCCATAGGGTGCAACGACTTCTCAAGCACCGAATACACGCTCTGCGACAAGAAGGGACTGGAGAACTTCGCACTGCATTCCGACGAGACCAACTACGTCATTCCCGTGCTCAAGGAGATACTCGCCATCAACCCAGATTTGAAAATCATTGCCGCACCGTGGACGTGTCCGCGGTGGATGAAGGTGAAGAACCTCACCGGAATGGCCGCATACGACTCATGGACCGACGGACATCTCAACCCCGACATGCGCGAGGTTTATGCCCAGTATTTCGTGAAGTTTGTCGAGACAATGCGCCAAAACGGCATCAGCATCTACGCCGTGAGCCCGCAGAACGAACCTCTCAACAAGGCCAACTGCGCCTCGCTCTACATGCCGTGGCAAGAACAGGCACCGTTTGTCAAGGCTCTCGCGGGCGCATTCAAGAACGCCGGGCTCACGACCAAGATTTATGTGTTCGACCATAACTACAACTACGACAACGTGTCCGACCAGAACGACTATCCCATAAAGGTGTACAACGCCCTGGGCAACTCCTTCGAGGGATCCGAACTCGTAGTGGGCGCGGCCTACCACGACTATGGCGGCAGCAACACCGAACTCGACGACATACACAACCAGGCCTCCGACAAAGACCTTGTGTTCACCGAGTCGTCGATAGGCACATGGAACGACGGCCGCAATCTGGGCAAGCGTCTTGTGGCAGACATGAGCAACATCACCCTCGGCACGGTGAACCGCTACTGCAAGGCGGTGCTCGTGTGGAACCTGATGCTCGACACCAACCGCGGACCTAACCTCGACGGAGGCTGCCAAACGTGCTACGGAGCCATCGACATCAACCCCGACGGCTACACTACCATGAGCTACAACTCGCACTACTATGTGATAGCCCACATGGCATGCGCCGCACAAACCGGCGCGGTGCGCGTGGGCACGAAGCGCAAACCTACCGACAGCAGCCTCTCGCACGCCGAATTTGCCAACCCCGACGGCACCTACGCCGCCGTGATTCTCAACTCCGCCGCTACCGACCGCACCGTCAACGTGGCCGACGGCAAGCACTACTTCACCGTCACCGTGCCCGCCTCGGGCGTGGTTTCGTGCAGGTGGAAAAAGTAAAACCCACTAAAAATCACTACAATGAAAACAATCAAATATCTGTTTGCAGCACTCCTTGCCGTGCCGTTCATGGCCTCGTGCAGCGAGGAGGAATACAATGCTCCCGTGCCGGCGGGCAATCCCGTGGTCACGGCACAGGCTCCGACACAGGCCGTCGCCATGGGCGACAGCGTGGAAGTGACCGTAAACTGCACCGACAACTCGGGCAAAGCACTCTCCACCCTCAAGGGCAAACTGCTCTTCAGCGGCGTTAGCGTGGCCGAAACCACGGTGCGCACCAAGACCGAAGGCGACTACACCATTAAGCTCGCAGTGCCCTACACGCAGTCGATACCCGACGGCAACGTCGATCTTCAGCTCACCCTTCAGAACGTTACAACCAAGGCCAGCACCACAACACTGAGCGTGCCCATACGCCGCCCGCACTTCACCAACCTGCAGTTCATAGATGCCGAGGGCAAGACCCACGCCATGACCGAGACCGGCGACCACCTGTATGCCACCACAGTTGAAACGCGCACCCATACGTTCAAGGGCCACTTCGCCACCGCCGACGGACGCTACACCTTCGGCGAGGCCGACGGCGCGGTGGCATTCGGCACCACTGCCGACTGCACCTTCACCACCATGCGCACCGGAACGGTAACCGTCACGCTCGACACACGCGACTATGTGGCAACACCCACCGAGGAACTCACCATCACATCAATCGACCTTGCCGACAACGACGCGTCGCGCCAGTGGACAGGCGAGCTCATTAAGGACGGCATGTGCAGCATAACCGCAGGCGGAGCCGAGCTCGGCGACGACTGGTATTACGACCCCGACTTCTTCACACGAGGCTCCGACGGCACGTTCACATTCAATGCCATCGACGGCAGATACACCGTTAAGGCCGACTTCGCCACCAAGAGTCTGCGCGTGTGGGCAATGAACGGCAACAGTCCGGCAACCATTGCTGCCGACGGTTCGGGCGCAGTGTGGATAATAGGAAGCGAGGGTATTAACAAACCCACATGGAAAGCCGTGAACCACGGCTGGTGGACCGGCACCGACAACGCACTCTGTCTGGCACAGGTTTCGCCCAAGGTATATCAGATAACGCTCACCGTAGGCCAGCAGCTCGACCCCGACAACATCAACTTCAAGTTCTTCGGGCAGTGCGAGTGGGGCATCGAATTTGCCCCGGGCACGGCATACAGCATCGTCTCTGAGAGTCCCTACGTAATCGTAGGCGACGGAACGGGAGGCCATGACAAGGGTAATGTGTATGCAGCCGACGGCGTGACGCTGCCCGATGGTGCCACCATCGTGCTCACGGTAGACCTCACCAAGGGCGTCGCCAACGGCGTGCTCACAGCAAATATAAAGTAAAATTCTTCATTGATTGGGAATTATTGAATGGGGATTGCATGTCTCGCGAGAGACGGCAATCCCCTTTTTCAATTGTTGGTGTCCGGTAAATTTTTCGCAATAGGCAAGTCCCGTAGGGACGACATAGTATAGCGCAGGGGCTTGCCCCCGCGTTTTTGAATTTCCATGAATTTGCCCCTGTAAGGGGCGCATAATTTATTGTGATGTTGAACTCTGCGCCCCTTACAGGGGCAAAAGTGAGTAATGTATAATAGATAGGGGCAAGCCCCTATCCTATAATATTCGCCCCATACTGGGGCAATTGATTGCAACCCATGCAACGGGCAAAAGTAAGCCATGTGTTTTCATAAATCTTATAAAGACCAAACATTGCATATAGTAAAATGTTACTTGCAATTTTTGCCGCACATAAACCACCAAAAAGCTGAAAACTGAAAGTAAAACGACTCTTAAGTGACGATGAAAAAATAAGTTGGTGTGATTTGCGGCTTATATTTTTGAGATGTTTTTTCCTCTTGAAGAGGGAGCATAGCGGGCTATGTGACCGATGAAAGAGGAAAAAACAGCCAAAAAGATGAGCCGGACATACATTCTGATATGTATCTTATACACGTCAAATCGTACCAAATTATTTTTTATCGTCACTAAAACATAACTTTTTTCAGTTTAAGGGCATGTTTTGTCGGGAAAAAGAATAATTTTGCATACTGAATAAAAACAAATTACCGAAAAACAAAACAAACGACAGGGAAAATGAGAAAAAATCATTACCATGCTGCCAGAACTGCAGCCGCGTGCTGCATTCTGTCACTTTCATGCAGCCTGTCTGCCCAAAATCCCGGCACAAGCACCAGTAGCCTGACGGAGACACACCAACCGTTAGGCATAATGCGCTACGCTTCGGCCGTGGACAAGGCAGACCGCACGGCGGGCCGTTACCCGCTCCTTTCAAAAATCCTGCCCGACGCTCCCGGCACGGCGAGTGCCGCGATAGTGACCGGAACCGACATCCTGCACGAGCGCACTGCGCGTTCAAAGGCTGCCATGCGCGCCGCTCGCACCGCCGACGGACGCGAGCTATGGGGCAACATCACCTATTCGAACACATGGGAGAGCAACGACTCGCGCGGATTCTACACCTTCAACGCCACCTCGCCGTTGAGCGTGCAGATGATAGGCACTGCCGGAAGCTACTACATGGAAGGCAACGGCGGAGCCGTGTTCCAGGACGATAAGCTCTACATCACGCGATGGTTTAAGGGCGGCCCCTACTATTATATATACTTGAATACCTACGACCCGGAGACGATGCAGCAGCTCGGCTCTACCGAACTCGAGGACATCACCTTCATAGCATCAGAAACCGCCACCAACACCGCCACCGGCATCACCTACGGCGAGTTCTACAACAGCGACGCGACGGGCTTCGTGCTCGGTACGGTTGACTATGCCACGATGTCGCGCAAAGACTTCGGCACGTCTGAAAACACCTATGTGGCACTCGGCGTCACGGCCGACAACGTGCTCTACGGCGTGGCCGACGACGGCAACCTCTACCGCATAAGCACCGACGACGGCACCGAAACGCTCATAGGAAGCACCGGAGTGACCGTGAGCGACAGCAACGGCGGACACTACGGACAGAGCGGCGAAATCGACCAGAAGACCGGCACGTTCTACTGGGTGTGCAAGGATGCCTCGAAAAATACCGCACTCTACACCGTTGACCTCACCACCGGCGCAGCCACAAAGGTGGCCGACTTCGGCGGACAGGAAACCATTTACGGACTCACCGTGCCCGCAGCGCAGGCTGCCGACGACGCGCCTGCATCGGTGTCGGGCCTTGAAACACTCTTCGACAACGGCTCCACCACTGGTTATGTGGGCTTCACCATGCCCACCGAGACATTTGCCGGAGCCGCACTCAGCGGCACGCTCGACTACTATATAGTGGCCGGAACCGACACACTCAGCCATGCCACCGCCGAAGCCGGGGCCGAAGTGATTGAGGAAGTGACCGTGCCCGAGGGCCTCACCACGTTCAACGTCACCGCAGCCAACGCCGTAGGATCAAGCCCCGTGGCCAAAAGCAAGGTGTATGTGGGCTACGACGAGCCCAAACCCGTGCAGAACGTGACGCTCGCCATCGATGCCTCGACAGGCGTGGCAACGCTCTCATGGGACGCAGCAACCGAGGGTCTGAACGGCGGATATGTGGGCAAGGCCACCTACAACATAGTGCGCTACCCCGACAACGTTACCGTGGCACATGACTACGACGGCACAACATTCACCGAGACACTCGCCGAAGGCAGCAGTCTGCAGTCCTACTACTACGGCGTGACAGCCATCAACGGCAAGCACACAAGCACCGAGACGGCATCAAACAAAACCGTCTACGGAGCCGCCATAGTGCCGCCTTACAGCGAGGCACTCGACACCGAGGAGGGAATGAGCGTCTACACCATCATCGACAGCAACAACGACGGATCGACATGGGAGTTTTATGAGAAGGGCGACCTTAAGGCTGCGTCCTACAAATACAGCCGCACCAATGCCGGCGACGACTGGCTCATCACCCCGGCCATACAGCTCAAGGGCGGCAAACTCTACTCCGTGTCGTTCGAACCGTGCTCCTACGGCTACTCCTACAACGAGCGCATAGAGGTGAAGTGGGGCGACGCGCCCACGGCCGAGGCCATGACCAACACGCTGCTCGAGCCCACCGACATTCTCTCGCCCACCTTCACGAAATACACCCGTGAGCTGGCTGCCGACAAAGACCGCAAGGTGTTCATCGGATTCCACGCCGTGAGCGATGCCGACGAGTTCCGTCTCTACCTGCGCAACATCAGCATCTACGAGGGAATGTCGCTCTCGCTGCCCGACTCGGCCACCGCTCTCGCTGTCAAGGCCGATGCCGACGGACAGCTCAAGGCATCGGGATCGTTCACCACACCGTGCGTAAACCTTGGCGGAGAGAAGCTCGAGGCCGCACTGTCGCGTGTGGAGGTGACGCGCGGCGACGGCAAGACCGTGGCCACATTCGAGGCTCCCGACACCTGCGCCACACTCTCGTTTGAAGACGCCGAGGCCCTGCAGGGCTTCAACACCTACACCGTGCATGCCTACACATCCGAAGGCGAGGGCCGCAGTGTGAGCGCAAAGGTCTACGTGGGCATCGACACTCCGGTGCGCCCGGCCACTCCCTCGCTCACCGACGGCACCACAAGTCTGCACCTTGAGTGGACCCCCGTGGGCACGACAGGCGCCAACGGCGGCGTGGTGAAGCCCGACGACGTGTGGTACAAGATATACACCGTGACATCGGGAAGCCAAGGCACCACCGCCGAACTCGTTGACAGCGTGAAGAACGCCACTAGCTACGACCTGCCCTACGCCACCAACGAGGGCACACAACAGCCCGTGCAGCTCGGTCTTGCAGCATCCACTACGGCCGGAACAAGCCAAATCACCGGTTCGTCGCAGCTCATCGTGGGCACACCCTACGCACTCCCCGTGAGCGAAAGTCTGGCCGGAGGCAACGTGAGCATATTGTGGTGGGGCAACAACTCGGGCAACTCCGCCTTCGGACTCTGCACCGACACCAGCTGCGACAACGACGGCGGAAGCTTCAAACTCAACATCGCAGCCCCCTACGAAACGGCTTGGATAAACACCGGCAAGATAGCACTCGGCGGCGCGGCCACGCCAAAACTGCGCTTCAGCCACTATGCCGACCCGCTCTCCGACATGCGTCTCACCGTAGAAGTGCAGAAACCCGACGGCACGGTTGACGAACTCTACACCTACGACTACGCTCAGCTCACCTCGGCCGACGCCGCAACATGGCGCAAAGCCACCGTTTCGCTGGCCGACTACGCATCTCTGCCCTACGTCATGGTGCGCTTCCGCGGCAACATAGGAGTGAAAGCCTACAACCTCTACATCGACGGAATAAGCGTGAGCAACGTCTATCCCTACGACCTGCAGACAGCAGTGTCGGCACCGGCCCAGGTGCGCAAGGGTAGCACCGGCACCGTGAAGGTGACTGTGAAGAACAACGGCGACAACGCCACCTCGGCCTACACCGTGCGACTCCTTGCCGACGGCGTTGAAGTGGCAAGCCAGAAGGCCGACGCCGAGCTGCAGCCGCTGGAAAGCACCGTCTACACCTTCGATTATGAGGCAAGCCTCTTCAACGAGGCAAGCGAGGCCGTGATAAAGGCCGTAGTAGAGCTCGATGCCGACGGCAACGCTGCCGACAACGAGGCCACGGCACGCGTTGAGCTCACATCGCCCACACAGGCCAAGCCCGAGAACGCCTCGGCACAGCAGACCGAAAGCGGTAGCGTGGCAGTGACATGGACCGCTCCGGCCGACGACGAAGCCGCCGTCACCGACGACATGGAGAACTACGACTCGTGGAACACCGACAACTTCGGCGAGTGGAAATCGCTCTACCAGGGCGAGAAGGGCGGAGCCGGAGTGCTCTACTCTACAAAGGAATACGAGCACCAGGGCGAGAAATTCGCCTACATAGCCTTCGACCCCGAAAGCTGGGCACCCGAAGTCACGGCACAGGCACCCTCGCTCGTGCCCCACTCGGGCGACAAATATCTGGCAGCATTCTACAGCTACACCGACGACGGCAACAACACTACGTTCTACGACGGCAACGACTGGCTCATCAGTCCGGCACTTTCGGGCAAGGAGCAGACCGTGACATTCTGGGTGAACAACCTCAGTGTGGGCGGAACCGACTATGCCGAAACCTACGACGTGCTTTACAGCACCGAGGGCACCGACCTCGCCTCGTTTGTGAAGTTGGGCGAAACGCGCACCGTGAGCGGCGGCAAGTGGCAGCAGGCCACGGCAACACTGCCCGAGGGCGCAACCCACTTCGCCCTGCACCACAACACCCCGGGCGCGCAGGCATTCGTGTTCATGGTTGACGACGTGACCTACATGTCGGGCAGCGGACGCCTCAAGGGCTACAACATCTACCGCGACGGAAAGCTCGTGGGCACAGTGTCGGCCGACAAACTTGCCTTCACCGACGGCTCGGCAGCCGCAGGCACACACACCTACGCCGTGACGGCAGTCTACGCCGACGGCGAGTCGCTGCCCGCAACGGCAAGCGAGACCACCGTGGGCATAGCCTCACTGACAGCCGACGGTACCGCCTCCTACACCGTCTACACCACCGATGGCCGCCTCGTGGCCAAGGACATCAAGTCGCTCCGCGCACTGAAGAGCGGCGTGTATGTGGTGAACGACCGTACAATCGTGGTGAAATAACACCGCCGCAAGGCATCAATGCAAAGGCCGGGACAGCAACGTCCCGGCCTTTTTCGTGCCCCATAGTGGCACGGCCAGGGCTTTGTCGCTGTCCAATGCGTGCCGTTCGGTGGCGTGACGTATACGGTGAACGCGCGTGCAGCAGATGCACCACACGCGTGCACCGTATGCCGCACGTGCCCACGAAGACCTGTTTGCACCGCAAGGCAAGCCCAGCGGCATGAGAAAAAGAATATGTTTGGATGAAAGCGAAAATCTTGTCAACTTGCTTTTTTACCGTCACTAAAATTTGTGTAATAGGTAAAAATCAGCTACTTTTGCAGAAAATCAGCTTTTGCAAGGCAAAAACCGTGCAGCGGCGGAGCCGCGTTGCGGGCATTGCTTAAACTAAAACGTAATATTATGAAAAAATTATTGCTTTTCACGCTTATGGCGGCCGCGTCGGCAACTGCCGGGGCGCAGAACAAAATGATAGTGCGGCAGGCAGAAACGGGCACAGAAAGCGCGTTCACACTTGCAGGCATAAGCAAGCTCACCTTTGCCGATGGGGCGATGACTGTCACCACCAAAGCAGGGGCGGCAGAGCAGACCCAGGCATTCAACTTGGCCCAAGTGGGCCGCATAACGTTTGGCAGCGACGCTACGGCTATAGGTAAAGTAAAGGCATCGGCAGTGCGCGGCACATTCGCCTACGACGGCACCACAGTGCGCGTGGCAGGTCTGTCAAAGCCCTCCACAGCCACAATCTACTCGGCTTCGGGCGCAGCCGTTGCGCGCGTAGCACAGTGGGACGGCTCGGGCATAAACGTGAGCACACTGGCTCCGGGCGTGTATATGCTCAATGTGGACGGACAGTCATACAAGTTCATAAAATAACCCGAAACACACAGGCATAAAATGAACTTTTCATCACGCCACGCTGCAGTGGCAATGTGCATGGCCGTGGCCTTGGGGGCTTCGGCGCAGCAGGACTGCCGGCTTACAGTACACTACAAAGGCAACACCACGCAGAGCGTGGATTTGAACAACGTTGACAGTATAACATTCCACGACGGGGCCATGGACGGAGCCGTTCAGTTGGAACTGCCGGTGATAGCCGAGACCTATGTGAAGCAGAAATTCACCCCGGTAGACAAGTCGAGCTATTTCTATATGAGCTATCTCGACCGCGACGAGTTCGACCTCTATGAGAGCGATGAGGCTCTCGTGGCCGACGACAAACTGTGGTTTGAGGAAATGGCAAAGGGCTATAACACGCCGGTGAGCGACATTGTGGCCAGCTTCTGCGGCCAGGGCGACTTCGAGGAGTGGCAGGCCGGACTGCTTCCAGGGCATCAGTATGTGATATGGTGTCACGGTGTAGACGAGAAAGGCAATAGCACCACGCCCGTAACCAAGTATTACTTCACCACGAAGAGCGTCACGCCCATAGCCAACCGCGTGCAGATGACATGCACAAAAACCGACAACGGCGTGCAGGTGACATATACTCCCGACGACGACACACTGCCCTACACGGCTGGTTATGTGCCTGCCGCCAACGTAACGATGGGCAGCAGCGTGAAGGACTACATGCAGCAGAGCCTGAGCGAAATGCTCTACGACTACCTCGCCACCGACGAGTTTGACAACTTCTTCGAGCAGCATGCCAACAAGGGCGCGCTCAACCTCACCTATACGGGCTTCGGCAAGAACACCGTCTACTATCTCGTGGCCGGATATCTCGATGCCGACGGAGCGATAAACTCGGCTCTCACCATTGCCACAGTCAATGCCGACGGAACGGTGAGCGAACCGCAATACAAGGAAATAGCCGCAAAGCGCAATCCCAACACGGCTGTGAAGCGCAACAACACGGCACGCAAGCCGCTGCGCTGACGGGGTGTAGTGGGAGGCATCTTTGCTCCCATCTTCCCTAGAAAAGGGCACATAATAATGTGTAGGGGCTTGCCTCCGTCTGTAAAAGCCAATACAATTGTCCCTGTAAGGGGCGAATATTTATAGGGTAGGGGCTTGCCCCTATCTATCAGGCATTACTTACTTTTGCCCCTGTAAGGGGCGCATAGTTCAACTTCACAATGAATTATGCGCCCCTTACTATGTTTTGCAACATGCGGCAATAGGCCGCACGCGTGTGGAGAAAACAAAAAAATAACACCCGTGTGCGCCGTCTTGTTGTCAAAAATGGCTAATTTTGCATAAAGGCAAGGCTGCCGTCGGCACAGAGTAAAGTCTGGCGCGGCCTGCCCGCAACCGATATGAAAAGAACAACAAGTAAACTCATTTTATTAATAATGCTGCTGCTCGCCGTCACGTCATGCCGCGACGGCAACAGAAGCGACGATGCCCAATATGCCGAACTCGATGCCGCGATAGCGCGCTCACCGCAATATGTGGCCGCCAGAGAGGCGCGCCTGGCCAAGATGCGCCGCACCGCCGACACGTCGAAAGGCGAAGCCCGTGAGCGCGCCTTGCTCGCCCTCTACGGCGAATTCAGCTCCTACAAGAGCGACTCGGCCATACACTGCCTCAACGAGTGCGCCGAGCTTGCCGCCGCACGCGGCGACAATGCCACCCGACAACGGTGCCGTGCGCTGTTGGCCATGCAGTATTCGGTGACGGGAGCGTTTGCCGAAGCCACCACACTGCTCTCCGCTTTGCAGCACGAAAGTCTTTCTGGGCGCGCATTGGTCGACTACTACCTTGCCTGCAACCACGTCTACGGCGAACTGGGATTTGTCAATAACCATGTGGATGTGCAGCTCGGACAACAATATTACAAGCTCGCGGCCCGCTACCGCGACTCCATCTTCGCCACGCTTCCGCCCGACTGCGAAGACGTTCTGCTAAGGCGTGAAACCCAGTTGAGTGCCGCCGACAGCATCGACGCGGCCTTCCGTGTGAACGACCGCCGCTTGGCCAAGTGCCGACCGGGCACGCACGAATATGGCGTTGTGGCCTACTACCGCTACCTTCTCTACCGGCAGAAGGGCGACAATGCTGCCGCCCGCCAGTGGATATTGCGCTCGGCACTGTGCGACGTGCGCCAGGCCACCATGGATCAGGCCTCGCTTTGGATACTTGCCGACATGCTTGTGCGCGACGGCGACACACGCCGCGCCTGGAGCTACATTAACTTCTCGTGGCAGGCATCTACTACCTTCGGCACGCGCATACGCTCGTGGCAGATTTCGCCCGTGCTGGCCAGCATCGACCGGGCGCGTCAAACCGAGCTGCACAGTGCCAACGTGCGCCTCGCAGTGGCCGTGGCTGGGGTGGCACTCGTGGCCGTTGCGCTTGTGGCCATGCTGTTCTATGTGGACAGACAGAAGTCATTAGTGACGCGGGCACGCAACGACTTGCGACAGGCCAACGCCAGTTTGGAGCTGCTCAACGACCAGCTCAACCACGCCAACGCACGCCTCAAGGCGGCCAATACCGACCTTAACGAGTCGAACCGCCTCAAGGAGGAATACATAGGCCACTTCCTCGGAGCCTGCTCGGTGTATATAGACAAGATGGAGAAGATGCGCCTCACGGCCAACCGCATGCTGCGCTCGCGCAAATACCGCGAACTGCTCGAACAGACAAGCGACACCGGCGCGCGAGACAGGGAGATGGAAGAGCTCTACTCCAACTTCGACAACATCTTCCTGCACCTCTTTCCCAACTTCGTTGACGACCTTAACAAACTCTTGCGCGACGATTGCCAGATAAAACTGGCCGACCCTTCGCGCCTAACGGCCATAGTGCGCGTGTTTGCGCTCATACGCCTCGGCATCGACGACAGTGCCAAGATAGCCGAATTTCTGCACTATGCCCTCAACACGATATACAACTACCGTGCCCGACTGCGCAACGGCGCACGCGGCGAAAGGGCCGACTTCGAGGCCAAGGTGAAGCGTCTGGGCATGGAAGACGGCTGCTGAGGCGTGTGGCTGAGGCGTGGGCGTGCGGGCACTGCGCCGTGCAGCAGCATTGATTGAGCTTTTATTTATTGGCATCCGGTTAAAACATTGCAACCGGCAAGTCCCGTAGGGATGACAGATTATAACGCAGGGGCTTGTCCCTGCGTTTTTGTTTTTCTATAAATTTGCCCCTGTAAGGTAGTGTGTTCAAAATCCATATAATATTCTGCATCGTTTTTTGTAGAACAATAAGCATAAAACGAGAAATTACATTCATCAGCCCTGTAAGGGCGTAACAGTCGTAGCCCAGGGTGAGCCGTTTGCGGAAGCAAACGGTGTAACCCTGGGTAAATGATTGATTTTGAAGACTGGCCTGTAAGGTCAGCACAATATTTGTGGGTTGTGTTGACCTTACAGGCCAACCTACTTCGACATACATGAAACCCAGGGTTAC
>CAVCLB010000048.1:0-18544 GCA_963602915.1 Dysosmobacter segnis
ATTGTTCTACAAAAAACGATGCAGAATATTATATGGATTTTGAACACACTACCTTTCAGGGGCAATGGAGTGCAAACTATGCAATAGACAAAAGTAACCCCGTGTTTTCCAAAATCTTATAAAGAACAACCATTCAGCGTTTTCTATGTTACACCCATTTTTTACCGGACACCAATAAAAGGCAATGGTTGTTGCCGCCGACCGGAATAATGGTTTTCTGCGTGCCGCACTCCATTGGTTTGCGCCCAAGGAATGCTTTTTTTGTGGCGTGCGGCGTGCGCTGCACACGCGTACTGCACTTGCTGCACGCACGCGCACCATTTGACGCACGCCGCACGCTGAGCGTTGCCTTGCGGTAGGCACATTGTCCTTTCGGTTGAAATAAGTCCCTTATTTATAATAATGTATAATCCGTTTCCGCTATTTTTTACATTTTTTGATTAATTTTGCAAGGATACAGGCATTTTATTATCGTCACATAATCTCAAAACAAATCAAATGTACAGCAAAGCAACTCTTCTTGGAGTGCTGCTCACGTCGTCGATGCTCAATGTCGGCTATGTCGCAGCCACGCCCCAACCTCAGCATTTATTGCAAAGCAACAGCCTGGTGAAGGGTGTAGTGGTTGATGCCGCAGGCGAGCCGGTGATAGGTGCGTCGGTTGTGGAGCAGGGCACCACCCGTGGCACCGTGACCGACATTGACGGACGTTTCGAGCTAAGTGCCGCCGCCAACGCCACCTTGCGCATATCCTACATAGGCTATAAAACCGCCGACGTGGCTGCCGCACCCAACATGAAGGTGGTGCTTGAAGACGACAACGCCCTGCTCGACGAACTCGTGGTGGTGGGCTACGGACGGCAGAAGAAGGTGAACCTCACCGGAGCCGTGTCTAATATCGACCTCGACCGCACGCTCGCCTCGCGTCCCGAACTCGACGTGGCCAAGGCCCTGCAAGGTGCGGTGCCCGGACTGAGCATTGTCAACAGCAACGGCGACATCGACTCGCAGCCCAGCGTGCGCATACGCGGTTTGGGCACACTGTCAAACGGTCAGTCGTCGAGCCCGCTCATTGTGGTTGACGGAGTGCCCACCGACGACCTCTCCATGATAAACGCCAACGACATAGCCTCGATTTCTGTGCTCAAGGATGCGGCCTCGTCGTCGATATACGGCAGCCGCGCCGCCTTCGGCGTGATACTCATTACCACCAAACAGGCCGACAAGGGCGACCGCGTGCAACTTAAATACAACGGCTATTTCGCTTGGGACCAGGCCACCATCCTGCCCGATTTCCCCGACGTGCCCACGCAACTCACCGCCGCATTGCGCGCCAAGGCACGCAAGGGAAGCGGTTCGGTGGAGTTGTTCGGAATGTATTTTGACAAGCTGCTGCCCTATGCCCAGAAATGGAAAGAACAGAACGGCGGTTCGAAGAAGGGCTACGGACAGATGAATGCCTATACCGACGACAGTAATGTGGGCGACTACCGCTTCATCGACGGGCAGCCCTACTATTATGCCGACTACGACATACGCGGAATATGGTATGACAGTGCTGCCCCGTCAACGAGCCACGACGTCTCGCTGAGCGGTTCGAGCGGCAAGACATCCTACTACATTGACTTCGGCTACAACCATAAGCAGGACGTGATGAAGATAAGTCCGGCCAAGCTGAGCCGCTACAACATCACGGCCAACCTACGCACCGACCTCACCGACTGGCTCACCTTTGGCCTGAGGGCCAATTTCACGCGCCGCGACATCAACCGCGCCAATCCGTTCAGCAAC
The DNA here is from genome assembly GCA_963602915.1 of Dysosmobacter segnis. Classification (GTDB taxonomy): domain Bacteria; phylum Bacteroidota; class Bacteroidia; order Bacteroidales; family Bacteroidaceae; genus Prevotella. Next base: position 1,792 of record CAVCLB010000048.1, read on the forward strand.
ATCTACCAGTACATTTGGCGATGGGGATCGTTCTTCGTTCCGTCGGGATATATCGTGGCCGACGACGGCACAAAATACGACTACCGCCTGCTCGCCCTGCAAAAACAGGCCGCCCGCACATCTACGGTGCACGACATGGTGCGCATGAACGCCTATGCCGTGGCGCACATAACCAAAGACCTCACGCTCAATGTTGACTACACCTACCAGGTGGACAACACCAACCTCAAGTCGAGCGCCAACAGTGTCTACGGCATGAACTGGACCGGCACCACACCCACATGGCTCGTGCAGCCGTCAACCACCAACGCCACGCGCGACAACACCAAGGCCAACCGATGGGCGGCCAACGCCTATGCCAGCTACAACCACACATGGGCCAAGGCACACAATCTGGCTGTCATGGCCGGAGTAAACGGCGAGAGCTACTCGTCGGACTATTTCTATGTGCGCCGCACGCAACTCTACGACGAGAGCTACCCCGAGCTCAATATGGCCTACGGCGACCTCTCGCAGGCCACAATCAACTCCTCTACCGGCGACCGCGCCACTGCCGGCTACTTCGGGCGCATCAACTACGACTACAAGGGCATATACCTGCTGGAACTGAACGGACGCTACGACGGCAGCTCGCGCTTTCCCACGGGCCACAAGTGGGCATTCTTCCCGTCGTTCTCGGTGGGCTACCGCTTCACCGAGGAGGGCTACTGGAAAAACCTGCACCGATATATAAGCAACGGAAAGGTGCGCTTCAGCTATGGCGAGATAGGCAACGAGGCCGTGGGCGACAACATGTTCCTCTCAACAATATCGCAGGTGAGCCCGGGCAGCACCTATTGGCTCGACGGCAGCGACTCACGCGTTAACCAGCTCGACATGCCCACATGGGTGGGGCCGTCGCTCACTTGGGAGCGCATACGCACCACCGACCTCGGAATTGACCTCAGTTTCCTCAACGACGAGCTCACCTTCACGCTCGACTGCTACCAGCGTCTCACCAACGACATGCTCGCACCCGGCAAGGCATTGCCCGGATCGGTGGGCTCGGCCGCACCCTACACCAACGCCGGACAGCTGCGCACACGCGGTTGGGAGGTGAGCGTGAACTGGCACCGACAGTTCAATAAAGAACTCGCACTGTATGCCAACTTCAACATAGGCGACTCAAAATCGAAGATAACCAAGTGGAACAACGACTCGAAAATAATAGGCCACACGGGTGGAATAGACACCGACTACAATGCCAAGATGTATGCCTATGAGGGCGAAACATGGGGCGACATCTGGGGATTTGAAACCGACCGCTATTTCACCGAAGACGACTTCGCGGGGCAGAACGCCGACGGAACGTGGATTTACAAGGACGGTGTGGCCGACCAGACCGACATTCAAACCGACAACTTCGTGTATGGGCCGGGCGACATAAAGTTCAAAGACCTGAACGGCGACGGCAAGATTGACGGCGGCGACGGCACACTCGAAAACCACGGCGACCTGAAAGTGATAGGCAACACCATGCCGAGATATGAATACAGTTTCCACATCGGCGGTTCGTTCAAGGGCATCGACCTCGACCTTTTCTTCCAGGGCGTGGGCAAACGGTCGATGTGGACACAGTCGTCGTATGCCTTTCCCGAAATGCGCGAGCCCGACCTCGCCATTTACTCCAACCAGACGAGCTACAACGTGTATGACCCTGAAAACGGAGTGGTTGACATTTCGGAGAAAAACGACTATCCCTGCCTCTATCCCGGCAACGAATATGCGGGCAATGTGTCGGCCCTCGCGCCCATAGGCGGATGTCACAACTACTATCCGCAGACAAAATATCTGGCCGACCTGTCTTATCTGCGCCTGAAGAGCGTCACCCTGGGCTACACTCTGCCGCAGGCTCTCACCCGAAAGGCGCATCTCTCACGGGTGAGGCTTTATGCAAGCGTCAACAATCTGTGCCTGCTGCACAACGGGGCACGCAACCTGCCCATCGACCCGGAGATGAACGACGGCCCCTCGGGCACCTACGGCTACGGCACATGGGGGCGCACCTATCCCATAACGCGATCGTGGTCGGTGGGGCTGCAGGTTGATTTCTGATGCCAGCATGGCCGATGTCGTATCGTAATAGATTGAAGACGACTGAAAACATCGCAACAGGCTAGTCCCGTAGGGACGACAGATTATAGCGCAGGGGCTTGCCCCTGTGTTTCGGTCGTCAGCGATGTTGCCCCTGTAAGGGGCGCATAATTCATTTTGTGATTGAAATATACGCCCCTTACATGGGCAATGCAGAGAAAAATCGGGAGAAATAGGGGCAAGCCCCTATCCTATAATATGCGCCCCTTTCAGGGGCTTTGGGTAGCTCATTTCGTATGTGCAAGAGTAATCCCGGAAAATAAAAATAGCGTAAAAGTCAGAAATTCAATATTTTATAATGATAAAACGAGGTCTCCACAGACACTACTATATCATTATATATAATAAGGTAAGCACTAAATATAAAGATGAAAGATATAAAGCTATTGCTTGCAGGCGTTGCGGCGTGCCTGCTCACGGGCTGCAACGACATGCTCGACAAGAACCCGCGCGACACGTTCACCAACAACAGCGTGTTCTGGAGCAACACCAATGCCGTGGAAAGCTACACCAACAAGTTCTACGACAACTATGTGGGATATAGTCAGAGCGGCAGCTTCGGGTGGTACTACTTCAAAAGTCTGGGCGACGACCAGGGCAACTCGGGCTTCGACAACTGGCTGTTCACCACCGTGCCGAGCACATCGGCCTACTGGACCGACGGCTTCAAGGAGGTGCGCCGCGCCAACTATGTGATACAGAACATGGCACAATCGTCGATGTCGGCTGCCGACAAGGCCTACTACACGGCCATTGCACGGCTCAACCGCGCGTGGCAATACTATCAGCTCGTGCGTGAGTATGGCGATGTGGAGTGGCTCAGTGAGGTTATAACCGACCCCGACGACGATCATGTCTACGGAGAACGCACCCCACGCGACGTGGTGATGGACTCCGTGCGTTGCGACCTCGACTATGCCGTGGAGCATCTGCCCGCTGTTACCGACAAGACAAAGTGGAGCAAGCACATGGCTCTGGCCATGCAGAGCGACGTGTGCCTGTATGAAGGCACGTTTGCAAAATACCGCACGCAGCAGGACAACGGCCTCGCTCCCGATGCGGCACGCGCTGCCAAGTATCTAAAGGCAAGTGCCGATGCGGCCGAAGCCCTCATCGCGTCGGGCAGCTACCGCCTCACTGCGCAGTATGGCGAGGTTTACCATTCCGACGATCTGGGCAACGGCACCGAGACAATATTCTATCGCAACTATGGCAAAGACCTTGTGATGCACTGCCTCATAGCATGGACCTGCGGTTCGGCCGAGCAATACGGGCTCACGAAAGACGCGTTTGATGCCTATCTCTTTACCGACGGACGGCCCCTTGCCACCACCACCCTCGACAAAAACGACCGCGCAACGCCCAACGCCAAGGGCAATTGCTCGATTGCAAAAGCCCTGGAGGTGCGCGACAAACGACTTGGACTGACCATCGACTCAATAGTGTGTTTCAAGGGACACAGCTGGGCACGCGTCAACGACATGGGCGTGGCCGATGCCGAACTCATGACTTCGGCCACGGGCTACACCATTCGCAAGTATGACAACCTCACGCTCGACAAGTATTACCGCACCTATACCTACACCAACTACACCGACGCTCCGCTCTACTGGTATGCCGTGGTGCTGCTCAACTATGCCGAAGCCAAGGCCGAACTGGGCACTGCCACACAAGCCGATCTCGACCGGTCGATTAACCTTCTGCAGGCCCGCGCCGGACTTCCACCGCTCACGCTGCACCCCGATGCCGACCCTGCCAACAACATGGGAGTGGACAACCTGTTGTGGGAGATACGCCGATCGCGTCGCTGCGAACTCATTGCCGACAACTGGTATCGCTACTGGGACCTCGTGCGCTGGCACCAACTCGACAAACTCGACAGCTACCAGCATCCCAACATCAACCTCGGTGCCAACCTCGCCAACATAGAAAATGTGGAGGTGAGCGTGAACGAAGACAAATATATAGTGGTGTGCAACAAGAAACGCAAGTATGACAAGAAATACTATCTGTTTCCCGTTCCCACCAATGAGCTTAACCTCAACTCGAAGAACACGCAGAATCCCGGGTGGTGATGTCCCGGGCAAACTGTTGTCACACGATATTCAACAAACAATAAACGAATAACATAATATCCGATAACAATGAGAAATTTACAATTCCGCACTGCGGGAGCATTGAGGGTTGTATGCGCTTTCATGGCGGCACTGGCACTTAGCATGGCCAATGTGCTGACAGCACATGCCGCCGACGAGTTTGATGAAGGCAATGCCCACTATGTGTGCCTGAAAAACGGTTCCGACTATGTAACCGAAACCGTGGGTTCGCACACGCTCTATCATGTGGAGGTGACTTCGACCTCGGCCACCGACCTTACCATTTACAACGACATCGGAACTTACTATAACTATCGCACGGTGAGCATCAGACGCAAGGCGTTCTGCGGCAACACCAGTCTGTCTACGGTGAAGTTTGAAGACACAAGTTCAAACATTGCCAGTGTGTATCAGGTGCTCGGCATGACTCTGGGCGACAGCTGCTTTGCCAACTGCCCCAACCTGAAGGCCATCTACATGAAATACCTTGCCACAGCAGACACCAACCACGAAGTGATGATACGTCCAGAGTGGGTGAGGCCCGAAGGAGAAGGCATATTCGACGGAAGTCCAAATGTGAAGGTGTATGTGGATGCCGAATACTACCACGACTATATCACCGACGAATACTGGAGCAAATATGCCGACCGCATCGTGCCCACGACCTCGATGAGGTATCATGTGTTTGCAGGTGACGGTATGTTGTTGGAGCATTTCCGTAATGAGGATGCCGATTACACCAAGGTTAAGGTGAATGGCGTATATCCAATGAATTTGGTTGGTCATAATGACGCCGTTATTACGGACGCAGACGGAAAGGCGACGATATACAGCAACTTGTATATGAGGGGGTCGAATTATCCTGGTCAGGTAAAGAAAGTGTGGGCAAGCACCTACAACGGCTGCACCAATTTGCGGGGCGTAAACTTCCAGGACTGTTATGAACATTCGCCTTTCACGAGTATCGACATTACACTCGGCGACAGCGCATTTGCCAACTGCCCCAATCTGCATGCGTTTGACCTCATGTGTTATAATTTCAGTAGCGGCGCGTGGACCGGACTGAAACCCAGTGAGGTAAAGCTCACTAACGGCGACCGCATGTCGCTTGGCGTGTTTGCCAACGATTCAAATGCTTATATCCGTGTGCAACCCGAACTGGTAGAGGAATTCCGCTCCGACAGTGTGTACGGTTGGGGGCAATATGGCGACCGCATAGTGGGATATTTCGACGTGCCAACGGGAGGCACGGGCTACAAAGGGTTGGTGTATAGCGATATTGTTCCAACCGGTTCTACCACGGCATTCACCAACGACGACAACGACGGCTTGCGGCAATATCTTGTGAATATGAGTACACAGCTCACGTGCAGCGGACTTAAAATAAGCGAGATGCTCGTTAACCGAAGCGAACGCAAGGTGTACTACAAATTCCTTGGCGGTGCCCTACAACTACCGCACCATTGGCATCAGTCCGACGGCATTCCGTGGAAATACCGACGTGAAGGAGATAACCTTCCAAGACTTGCCCGACGTATATGCATGCGACAGCTACTACCCGTTGCGCATGATTATACCCGACGGGGCGTTCAAGGGCTGCTCCAATCTGAAGGTGCTCAACATGGTGTATTATGTGACCGACGGCGACAACCACTACGAGACTCTCGGTCCGGAAAACATCTTCATAGGAAAAGACGTGTTTGAAGGCTGCGACTCATTGTTCACTATCCGTGTGTCGCCCGACCGTTACCAGGAATTCATTGAAGACCCCGACTGGAGCCGTTATAAGGACTATATCCGTGTGTGGGAATTTGCCCCGACTGATAACAGTACTTACTGGGCAGACGGAGCGGAATATGCCTATGCCGCAACACTGGTGAACAATATGCCAAACGACAAGGTGTCACGCTACCAATACTCGCTGCTCAACATCCCGGTGAAAGCAGCGAGATTTGCGGCCATGTTTGCCCTTTCCTATTTCACCGGAACAGCCATTGGCGGATCATTAGGTACCTTTTTAAAAGGTGGGTTGCTCGCGGAAGGCTTTACGAAAAGTCTTGCCAATATCACAATCTCATCTTACACGAAAGCATTCCTTATCTCGGCGGCAACTACTTTTGGCTCTACCGCGGTTTCCGCCATGCTCGCAAATGCAGGACTTGACACTGCAGGAAAGATATTTTCATATCTGGTGACCGCCACTGCCGGGGCTGTGAAGGGAATCATTGCCGAAAAGATTGGCAACGCAGTAGGTGACGGCCTTATGGGTGCTGCTACGGCAAGTATAAGTACTGCCTTTTCACAGACAATAAAGCAGACAGGATTTCAATTGGGTGATGTGTTGAAAATGTCAAGTTACTCGGAGTTGTACAAACTCAAGACCGACATGGCACTGGGTAATACAAAATATCTGCAGACGACAACTTACGAGGACGAGCAACTAAACCTTATCGGCGACGATGTGGATTATCCCGACGCGTGGTATAAATGGATATTGAGTGCAGCTTTGAACAAGACCAAAGACACCTACGTTGTAAATAAGATGTATATAAAGAGCCTTGGCAACCTGACCGACGGTGTTCTGAAAATATACAACGATATCGGCTTAGTCTATAACTACCGCACCACGGCCATAAGCGAGAATGCCGCACGCGGAAACACCGATCTGAAGAAGATTAAATTCTATGACGTATATGACGAACTTGCAGAACCTTATGTGCCGTTGATTATGACTGTGCCCGACTATGCCTTCCAGAACTGCACCAATCTGAAGGAACTCGACATGTATATCTATCTTGACTACAAGGCAAATGCCCGTTATCCGCTCGGCCCGAACAATTTCTGCTTGCTCGGCGAGCACGTGTTTGACGGATGTGCAAGCGACTTCAAAATACACATAGCACGCGAAAAACTCGATGAATTCCTTGCCGACACCATCTGGTGCAAATACAAGGACAAGTTTGTAGTGGACGACTGGACCGAAACAAAAGCCTTCGACGACGGTGGCGTGAGATATGGCTACAACCTCGTGAACAACTCGCTCATCGACAAAAGCACCGACAATGTGTTCAACATACATGTTATTGGGCCGGCTGATGCCACCAAGGAGTCAATCAATATCACTGTCGATCCGGGCACTTCCTACGATTACCACACGACGTATGTAAAGGAGAGAGCCTACTACGGCAACAAGTCGCTCAAGAAAATACATTTTGAGGACATGGTGGAATGGCGTCCGGGCTCAAACGAGAATGCCACCGTGGAGATAGAACTGAAGGATTCTTGCTTCGCCAACTGCAGCAGTCTGGAGGAGTTGTGCCTTATGTATCATATCTTTGACGGCGACGACGACTGCCGACCCCTTTCGCCTTCCAACATAACAGTGGGCAGTGGTGTCTTTGCAGGATGCCCGAGCACGTTCAGAATTCTTGTGGCAGAGGAGAACTATACGGAATTCATCTCTGACCCGTATTGGAGTGAATATGCCGAATACATTGTGCCGTACTTCCATAAGCCGAAGCAGATTTCAAACCTTTTCGACAAAGAATCTGAATCGTATAATAGAAAATACGATGGATTTGACCTGCACGACTATGCCGTTCCCATGAGACTAAAGGAAAACAGTAGCATAGAGGGAAAGGAGAATATCACCGACCTCTCACAGTATATGCTTTATGCTTATCGTAGAAGGAGCGAAGCAAAAGATACCGACCACAGGACAATAGTACCAGACAACCAGTTTGCCGGTTTCACCAACCTGCATACAATATATTTCCCCTACACCATACAGACCGTAGGTGCCAATGCTCTCGAAGGCACTGCGGTGCGCCGTCTCTATTTCGGACCGAATATAAAGGAAATTGGGGCATACGCCTTCAAAAACTGTTCCAAGCTGATAGCCGTGGAACTTCACTCCGACAAACCAGAAGAGATGACTATTGCCCAAACTGCATTTAGCGGTGTTCCCGACAACTATGTAATCTACGTTCCCGACACACTCGTCGCTGAATACAAGCAGAGCTTGCCCTATTACGCTTCGCACATAAACGGACTTTCCAAAAATGTGACGACAACCGGGCTCGTGACATTCAACAGTACTGGAGCAGGAAGTCTGACAGAGCACTTCGGTCTCACTCCCGTCAAGACGACATATTTGCCTAACATCTATTATTATGCGTTGAACGAAGACAATGCCGACGGTACATGGCGCGACATAGACTCGCTCAAAATCATTGGAAACGTTGGTTTGTCTGACTTTACGCTTATTGCGAACATGGCAAGTAAGGAGTGGGGCAGTCTCACTTATCTCGATTTGAGTGAAGCCAATATGGTGTACGACTACACTGGTAATGTGCTTTACTACCTATCTCCTTCTGAGGTTCTTTATAGCTTTTTCAGACTTAAAAGGAGTGATGAGACAAGTTCTGACTATCCGTTTGGTCTTTCTTACAGCATTTATGGGGAGAAAAAAGGCTTTGACTGGGGTAGACTCAAGACATTATTATGGGGAAAATCTCCCTACCATGTGTTCTCGGATGTGACAAATCACCCAACCAAGGTTGTATTCCCCGAAGATTTCGGAGGATTCACCGATGTTATTTGGGGAAATACATACGAGAAAAACAATTACACTGCCAACCTTGGAAGCGTGGCATTCCTCTCCAGTAATGTCCCAACTGGCACGTTCATAGGTCAGGATAGCGACACTCCCGACCTCTATGTGCCCCATTCAAGCAATGCAAGCTATGGTATGGCCACGAGCTACGGACTGAAAGCTTCGGCCACCAACAGTCTATTCATGGACGATGAGGCTTTCCGCATATTTGCAAAGAAGGCCGTCTTCACCGAGACAGACTACAACAAGACATTGGACATCGGTACCCTCTTCAAGGACAACAAGAAAGTGACCAACCTCGACGACCTGCTCCGTTTCGTCAGCTTGGATGAAATCAAGCCCGAAGCATTCAGCGGATGCACCAATCTTGAGCGCATTGCCGTGCCGATAAGAGTGGAGAAAATAGGTAAAGGGGCATTCGACGACTGCACAAGTCTGGCGTCGATAACAATGCTTACCGACACCGTGCCCACGCTCGAAGGCGAAGATACATTGTCGGTGGAGAAGACAATGTTTGCCAGTCTGCCCGGGAATTTCCGCATCTACGTCATCGACGACATGCTGGAGAAATATCTCAACCACCCGCAGTGGACCAAATACCGCGAACATATAGTGTCATATCAGCAGACCGACTCGCTCATTACAGTCGTGGTGACACAACCCTGCACGCTCGCAAAGGCTCTCGGCATGAGCGTTCAGACTGCCGATCATGCCATATCATCGGTTTCGGGAGGTGATGTCTCGGGCATTCGCCGCCTAAAAGTAATCGGTCCGATTACTGATGTAGACATCGCTCTGCTGCACTGTCTTGCCGGAACCACCTCGTTCAGCAACACTGCCACGCCCAACGCCCAGTTGCGTTACCTCGATTTGAGCGATGCCGAGATAAAACGCCCCACGGGATCGTACGTCAAAGTGGCCGACGACAGCGATGCAAAACTAGAAGAAGACAATGTGCTGCCGCCCTACGCCTTCTATAACTGCGACAAGATTGAAAAGCTCATTCTGCCGCGTGGCGTGACAAAGGTGTGCGAGTATTCGCTCTCTAAGTGCGACTATCTCAACACTGTGATATTCGGCGAGAATGTGCAAACGGTTGAAAGCTTTGCACTTGAGGACTCTCCGCGTCTTGTTTCGCTCGCCATCACGTCGAAAACTGTGCCTTCTTTCGCCAGCAACGCCTTCGGTTCAACCGCCGGCGTGCTCTACAACAAGCACAACTTCGTTGAGAACATACACTCCACACGCTCTCTGCAACGTACCATCGCGTCGAATTCGCTCCTGCAGAAGCACACCTATAACGTGAAGACAAACTTCGACGACGATGCTTTCTTCCGCGTAGTAGCCATGCACTGCGTGCTCGACACTGCATCGGCCGAGCGTGTCAACTACATAAACGGTTGGTTCACGGGCAACACCGAGCTAAAGGATGCGCGCCAACTGCGCCATTTCACGGGCGTGAAATATGTAAACAACAGTCTCTTCGAGGGTTGTACGGCACTTGAACGCGTGGTGATGCCTAAGGAAATAAAGTCGCTTGGCTTTAATGCCTTCTCGGGTTGCAACAGTTTGAACTATGTAGATATGACCGACTGCCGCAATCTTGCTGTTACAGATTGCCACCGCGATTACGGCATATTCAACGGAATTCCGAAACGCACGCTCGTTTATCTGCCGAAAGGCAACAGCCGGACATTCTACGAAGTCAACTTCATCAATAATCCCGAAGACGGGGCTGACGACGAAGAAAGCATCGCTACGGCTGCATATTGCCAGGACTACTACATCGAAGACAAAACCACTGTTGACGTGCCACGTGCATTCCGCGCCGATGAGGCAAAAACTACGCGCGTGTTCACCCCCGATGTTAAGTCCACAGTATTCCTTCCTTACGGTCTGTCTGCCAAGAATGCGGCGGCTCTCGGCAAGTTCTATGCCTACAAGAGCTACAATTCAAGCACCAAGGAGGTGACATTCTCGCGCGTTGAGAAGACCGAACCCAATACCGCCTATCTGTTCGTGCCAAACGGCACAAATATTGATGCCGACAATGTTGAGGTGGCAGTGAGCCGCGAGTCAGACCCCAACGAGGTGCAGTTCATCGGCACTTACCACAACATCACCATTGGCGACAACCCGTGGGCATACGGATATGTGGGCACAACGGGCGACGGTTTCGTGGCAGGAAAGCTTGTAAAGCTCGCAGCCACCGCCACCGTGCCGTCGATGCGAGCCTACCTTATGATGAAAGGCATATCTGCGGCATCGCTTGCAGCATGCTTTGTAGACGACGGTTCGGTTACGGGCATTGGCCATATAACCAATGGTGAGCTTGATGCCGATGCTCCGGTAGACGTGTATTCAACCGACGGACGCAAGGTGCGTACTGCCGTCAAATCGTCGGAATGCCTTGCCGGACTGCCAAGCGGCATATATGTGGTGAACGGAAAGAAATACTTGGTGAAATGACACGATAGAACAACAATGAGACAATCGCCCGAAAGCAGCAATCCGAAGGCTGCGGCCATGACGGAAACTGATTTTCAGGCGATTGCCGTAACATTTATAAACTGAAAATGAGAAAAACTTATTCAAAGCCCGAAACAACATCTTTCTATATGGAAATGATGCCCTTGCTGGCAGGAACTATTAGCGAAGAAATCATAGACAAACCCGAATCCGGTGAAGGAGGTGGCAGCGGCAGCGGCGGCGGAGGTGAATACGGCGGTGAAGTAGGTGCTCCCTCGTGGGGAGGTGTCTTCGATTACGACGACACGGAAGACTCTTACTGACGCAATTTGCCTCATGGATATACCGGGAAATTATCGGTGCTCCTGTGAAAATATAAAACAAAGAAGCACAAAAAAAGCTCACGCCGCATATCGGCGTGAGCTTTTTTAATGTCAAATGCTGAGCGCGTGGCTTATCTGCCTACGGTGATGTTGAACACATTGTCGCCCACTTTCACCACAAACACTCCCGTGCCAGTGGCGGCATCGATGTTGTCTTCGCCCGTTGTAGAGAACATCTTCATGCCGGCAGTGTTGAATATTTCAACTTTCTGTCCCTTAGCTCCGCGTATTGCTATGCGTCCGTTGCCGCTGCTTACGGTTGTGGCTGCGGTCAGGGTATTGATAGCTGTGAGGAATGTAGACACTTCGTTGGATGCTCCCGACTCGCCCACTTCATAAACAACAGTCACCACATAATCGTGGATGTGGTTGTCGGCATCGTTGTCGGTGTAGGTTGTCGTGTTGGCGTCGAGGCTTGCAATGAGCTCGCCGTCGCGGTAGACGTTGTAGCCAGTGACGTTCATTCCGCCGGGAATGTAGGTGATGTCGTCGAGCATGAACATATACTTGTCTTCCGAAGTGTGACGTATGGCGAAATATTTTGCGCCTTCGGGCAGAGCCGCGCTCACCTCAGTCCACTCGAGCGGAGCCTCGCCAGTCAGTATCGACGTGAAGTCTGATGTCTGCTTGCCGCCAGTTGAGTAGAGTATCTCGTAGTTTTCCAGACCATAGGTGTTGTTGTAGCTCTTCACCCAAGCCTTCACTGTCTGAGCCTTTCCTGAGAGAAGCGGCGAAATGACCCAGTCGTCGTTGTGTCCGTCGGCTGTTGTCTTCGGACTTACAGCGAGTGACAGCAGATACTGGTTGCCCTCGTGTGCTCCCCATCCTGGGTCGCTTGTGAGGTCGTAGCCTATTTCTGCGGGGTTGTTCACGATGTAGGCCGACGGATTGCGCAGCTGTTCCACATAGTTGAGACCGAAGGTATAGGGCGTGCCGCCGTCGTTGTCAACGGTTGTCCAGTCGCCCAGACTCTTCGTTTCAAGCGGGTAGAAAGCCTCGAAGTCCTCGGTTTTCTGCATGTCCTTTGCGCTCACTGCCGTCCACGACAGCTGCTGTCCGTTGGCAGCGAGGTCGGATACGGTGGGGTAGGAGGGCGCATACACAAACACTGTGTGTGTGCTTGTCGTGTTGTTGTCGGTGTCTTCGTCGGCGGCGAAGTCAACTTGCGCGCGCAGCTTTATGGCTGTGTTGCTCGTTTTGCTTGCCGTGAAGTCGAGACTGTATTCTTTCTTGTGTCCCGATGCGAGCTTTTCGCCTGTCACCGAGTTGACAACCTTACCGTTCTGATATAGGTTGACAGTGTAGTCGGTGGCTGCATTCTCGCCAAGGTTCTCCACTGTCACCGTTGCCGAAGATGTCTGTCCGTTGCACACGCTCACTGGTATGGCTATCGAAGCCTTCAGATCGTTGGCCTTCATGTCTTCAATGGCGATGTTGTCGAGCAGTATCGACGTACCGGTAACGTTGAAGAAGAAGTCGAAGAGCACCTGAACGTAGTGGTCGTCCTTGAATTCCTTGAGGTCAACACTGCCCTGACGGTAGCCTGCCTCGCCCGAGAGCAGCGAGAAATCGAATGTCTTTACATAGGTGGTGTCGGTGCCGTTGCGCACTGCATACACGTCGATGCCTACGCTCTTGCCGGGTGTGCAGTAGTAGTAGAACGTGCACACGGGGTGGCGCGAACCGCTGAACGAAATCTTGGGCGATGCCAGATAACCCTCATAGCCCACTGCGCTGGGGTAGCACACGATTGCGCCACGGTCGCCGTCTTGTGTTGTGGTATTGTTCATTCCGAGCTTGCCGGTGCCCGTAGCCGATACCGTCCAGGGACCGTTCTGCTGCGATGCGTTGCTGAACGACTCATAGTAGGGCATTGTGTAGGGCGCGCCCGAGAGCAGAGTATTAGAAAGGGTGTAGCCGTCGGCACCTGCTTCGGTCTGGCTCTGCACTCCGTAGTAGAAACGCGACTGCTGACCGGTTTGTGCAATGCCGTCAATTGTTATCGAAGTCTCCTCCAGATCGGTCTTTATTGCGGTGGGGTTGCCGTTTTTAATTGCATAAACGTTGTAGGTCACTTCGCCTTCGGGAATGTACTGTGCGTTTTGTCCTGCAGTCACTTTATCCCATGACAGCGTAACGGTTCCGTCGAAGTTGTCGGTGAGATGCACGCCGGTGGGCTTCTGCGGAATGTCGATGCCTACATAGGCTCTCTTTGATGCAGCCAGACCCTTGCCTGCCTCGTTGTAGGCCACAACCTCGTAGGTGGTGAAACCGTTTACGGCTTCTTTGTCGGTTACGGTGAAATGTGCTCCGGGTGTGGGGTTGCTTATGGTCTCGAACACCTCGCCGTCGCGTATCACCTCTATCTTCTCTATTGCGGTCAGGGCGTTGCCGTTGTTGCGCTTTGTGGGTGCGTCGAAGGCGATGGTGGCTTCCTGCGCGCCGTCGGCTGCCGGTGTCACTGTGAGAGAGCGCACCGAGTCGGGAGCTTCATAGCACAGTATCTCGCGCACCGAGATGCTGTCCACTGCCATTGCCTGCGACTTGGGGTCAGACACGCAGTTGAATCCCACGCGGTAGTTGCCGTCGGCATCAACGCTGAAGCGCACGTTGCGCTGCGTGCGGTCTGTATAAGAACCGTTGTAAACGCGTACGTCGTCGATAACATGGTTTCTGAATGTCGTGGTGTCGCTTCCCGTGCAGAGGTAAACACCCATCTTCTCGTCTTCATACCAGTTGGTGTAGGCCTGGAAATCAAGCTCATACTCATAGCCCTTGCGCATCTTCATAGGCGGTGTAACGAGCCATGCGTCGTTGGGATTGGTGGAGCTGGTCTTGCACGAAGCCACCGACACGGTGATGCCTTGTGAGAAACGCCATGTGTAGCCGTCGCCACGGTCGAACAGTTCGAAGTCGCCGAAGTCTTCTTTCGTGGTCAGTGTGTTTATGTAGGGCAGGTCAACGGCGTCGCCGAACGAGATGATGTTCGACTGTGCAGCCTCGCTTTTCAGTCCGTTGTTCACTGCATATACTATATAATAATGTGCGCACCATTTCGACTGCGGCACGTTTTCGGTGAAAGTGCGTGCCGTGATGCCTTCGGCCACCACCGTGTTTTCGGGATAGCGCACCACGGTGTAGGTGAAGTCGGAGGGGTCGGCATAGCCGTTGTGTGTGCCGCCGGTCTTGGGATAGTCCCATGTGAGCGTCACGAAGTTGTTGTTGTCGGTGTCAACGGTGAATGCCACGTTTTGCGGCACTTGCGGCACGTCGCGTCCAATCCATTTCTTGGTGTAGGCCGGTTCGCCCGCTCCGCCTTTGCACGAGAGGCTCACTTCGAATGTGGTGTAGCCCTCTTCAAGGTTGCGCACGGGCACTGTCACCTGCTCTTCGCCCACTTCGGCATCGCCCTCGCCAATGGTCTTGCCGTTGGCTTTCACGGTGTAGGTAAGGTCGCCCGACAGTTTCTTGCCTGCAATGGTGGTGCTGGGAGCATCAAACTGCACTGCGCCGGTGGTGTTAGAACCTTTGAATGTGAGTGTGAGGTTGGTGGCAGCGGCCGGTGCCGTCGCGTTGTGTTGGCGCGGGATGAACATTGCCACGGGCTCTTCGCGGTTGGCGAAGTCGGCCACCCATGTGGCCTTTCCCGTCTCAAGGTTAACCTCATAGAGTGCGGCCCCGTTGTCGGCGGTCATAGCAGCCCAGTAGAACTTGTCGTTGTCACGGTCGTAGACGGCACTCTGCATGACAGTTTTCACCGACAGATCGGTTGAGCCAATCTTCGTGAAAGCACCTGTCTGCTTGTCAATCTTGTTGAGATAGCCGTCAACGGTGATGCCATACAGGTTGCCGTCGTTGTCGCATGCCATTGCAATGCAGATGTTGGTTATTTCAGAGAGCTTCGTGGTTGACTCGAGGTCGTAGTCGATTGTTCCGAAATTCCACGATGCTGCATCATAGTCGTCGCCGTAATACACGGCGTAGGTCTTGTATGTTGTGGGGTCGAAAGCCGAGCACACGCTAATCATGTGGCCGTCCATAGTGCGCGGTTGTTCGGTCACTTCCCATGTGTTGATGTCATATTCGTAGTAGTAGGCCACGAGTTTGGCCTCCAATCCGTAGGCTGTGTAGCGCAGGGTATTCTCTGAGAACGAGCCGCCGCCGTTGGCGTAGCCCACGTTTCCGAGCAAGGTTTTTGTGGCCATGTCGGCAGTATTGAACTGGTAGACACCATAGGGCACTGATGTCGATGATGTGCTCGACCACTCGTCGGAGCTTATCAGCAGTCCCCAAATCTCTGTTCCGTCGGCCGTGGTGGCAATTGCCGCCTTGCGCGGTGCGTTCTGCACGGGCACGATGCCGAGGCTATTGCCCGTGATTGTCGTGTTGTTCATGTTTCCCACGATGCCGGGATAGCTGGCGGCAAGACTGCCGTCGAGCCATGAGTGGTCGCCTCCGGCAATGCGGTCGACAAATGTCTGCGTTTGGCTCGGCACGGTTTGTGCCTCGGCGCGCAGACCTCCGCCTGTCCATGCGGCAGTGGCCAACACCCCGCACAGCAGTTCGGTGAAGAATAGTTTTCTCATAAAAAAATAATAACGTTGTTATAAAAAGTAGGTTTGCAAAATTAAACAGAAAAAAACATTGTTACAAGAAATAGCCTGTCTATTTTACATTTTATTAGGTGAAACGACTGTTTTTGAATGTAAATGCAAATATGATGCGTGCTTTTTGTGTTGGTTTCGCATTTTCATGGCGTTTGCTGTTTCTTATCGTTACATTGCGTCTCGTGGGCGATGATTATTGCCATTAACGTGAAATATCCACAACCGCAGTGATACATTCGCTCCTATGATTGTGGATATTGGATTATTAGTGCCCGGTAAAATATTGGTCTAACATTGTAAAACGTGTAATGTATGTTCTATATAAAATTTCTGAAATCACAGGGCTTGCTTTTGCCTATTGCATGGTTTGCACACCATTGCCCCTGGAAGGGGCGCATATTATGAGGGCACTGATAAACCCACCCCATATTGAGTCGCCCCATGTCGGCA
>CAVCLB010000049.1:0-18282 GCA_963602915.1 Dysosmobacter segnis
TAGCATTGTGCGGCATCAACGCAAACCTCAAATTCAAGCACAACGCTTATTGGCCCGAATGGAATGCAATACAACAAATAATGACAAAAAAGCACAAGCCCACATTCATGTTCTCTGGCAACGACATGGGACAAGGTTTGCTTTCGAGAGCCGTTCCCGGATGCCGCTACTGGGCATTGCAGAGTGGAGCGACACCCGAAATGGTGAAAGAACGTATGGATGCCGTGAAGGCGGGAAGGCTCGATTTCATTGTTATCACACAAATTCCGTCAGACGATTTCATACCGTTCATCGAGAAATGCGGCTACCGCCAATGCCGTGCACAAGTATGCACCGATGGAAAGACCGAAACGAAAGCCTTGCCGCTATATGAAAAATCATGCACACCCGGCCCTATACGCTCTCGGGAAGCATCCCTGTAGTGTCTGAATCGATGAACATTGTGGCGTCCATTTCGGAGAGCGATTTCTTCTTTTTGTTTTCCTTGGCCCCGGCCTTTATAAGGTTTCGGGCGGCGGTGATGATGCTCGGACCGCTGTCGGCGGTAGTTATCTTGAGCTTTGCAATTTTCTTCATTGTGTCGTTCATGCTCGACTCCACGTCGATGAAGCGCACGCCGAAATCCTGCACGCGTTCCACCACGGTGTTGGCAGCATCCATCATGGCCTGCTGGTTTTTGAGTTGCTTCACCTGAGTCCACATCATTTCCAGCACGCGCAGGTTCATATACATCGTTTGGGGGCCAAGTATCATCACTCCTTCGTCGTAAGCCTCACGCCACAGCGTGGTGTCGTTGAGCAGGGCGAGGTTGAGTGCGCCCTCAATGGGCACATACATTATAGCGAAATTGAGCTTGTTGTAGCCGCTGGGCAGATAGCGTGTGTAGTCTTTTCGGGCAAGACGCTTCACCTGAGCCCTCACGCTGGCGATGTGTTCGCGCAGATGTTCGGTCTTTGCAGGGTCGCCGTCGTCGGTGTTCATATACCGTTCATATGCCGTAAGCGACATTTTCGAGTCAACCACTACATGGCGGTTGTTGGGGAAATGCAGGATGAAATCGGGTACAAGTCCCTTTCCGTCGTCACCTTTTGCCTGTCGTCCGGCCTTGTCTCTGAGCGTTTCCTGCGTGTCAAATTGCTCGCCCTCGTGCAGTTCAAGGTCTTCAAGAAGCTGCTTGAGTTTAAGTTCGCCGAAGTTGCCCTGCATCTTCACCTCACCAGTGAGTGCTCGTGTGAGACGGTCGGCGGTTTCGCCGAGTGCCGCGCTCTTCTGCATGTTTATCTTTATGGTTTCGTCGAGCCGTGTGAGAGCCTCGCTTTGCTGTTCCTTCGATTTGTCAAAGGCTTCGCGCATGGCCTTCAGGCTCTCCTGCAGCGGGTCGATTATTTTCGACACCTGCTCGCGGTTGCGTTCGCCCAACTCCTCCTGACGGCGTTTAAGGATTTCTTCCGAGGTGGTTTGCATCTGCTCCTTTATGAGTTTCAGCTGACTGTCAACCTGCTCACGGTTCATTTGTTTCAGAGCCTCTATCTGCTTTTCATTGGTCTCCTTTGTCTGGCTCAGCTGCCGTTCATGTGCAGCTTTCAGTTCAGCAATCTGAGTTTCATAGGCAAGGCGCATGCTCTCAATGGCTTCAGAGTTGCGTTTCGCCTCGGTGCGCCGATATTCTGCCACTTCCTCCTGCTGTTTCTTTTGATAATTCTCGTTTTCCTGCCGCAACTCGGCAAGCTGGTGTTCGTGGGTGTGTTGCAGTTCGGCTATGCGCTGTGCAGCACGTTCGCGCTCGCCGCACACGGCTGCCTCGCCCTCGCTTTTCTGCTCGGCAAGCTGGCGGGCAGCATCGGTTTTCTGGGCATCAAGCTGTGTGCGGAAATTCTCGGCAGTGTTTTTCTGCACGTCGCGCTCGGCGGTAAGAGCCGTAATTTGCTCTCTGCAAGCGTTCAACAACTGAGTCTGTTCCTCACTCTTACCGGTGAGTTCATCCACGCGCACCTGCAAGTTGTCGGCCAACGCAGCTTTTTCGGCATAACCATGCCGCCCTTTTCCACCGAGATAAAGCCCTAAAAACAATGCGGCTGCAAACACCGCCACCACAACAACATATATTGCCATAAACTTTCTTTTTTAATGTTCCACATCCTACATAGCGACTTATGCGGCACGCACGCCTCATGGTCGTGCCGCATAGCCACAACAATACAAATGTAGGAAAAAGTTTTCAATTGCACACCGAAAGGCGCAGTGTTTTTAAAATAACGGCATATTCCGTACCGACAAGATGCCCTTTTCCACCAAACGGAACATTCACCGGCATATCACACCAACTGCGACACGCATGCACAGCAAACGCTGCACACGCGTGCAACAAACGCGACAAGCCGAAAACAAGCCATGATTACATTGCCTTCGGCACGAAATAAAACATAAACAACCGACAGGTTTTCTCGAAAATTATTTGTATTTTTGCCGCGCCTCACGGGCAGCAATGCGGCAGACGCAACATATAATCTTGCTCTGGTACGCGCCCATGGCAAGCCTAAAACGGCAGTCGCCGCCACTCCGGCACACTCCGGAAGGCGGAGCACCATGCTGCCGCAAAAGAACAAAATACCGAAACTATCATGAAAAGAAAAAAGAGAATCTTCATCAAAGACTGGATCAAACTGCACCCCTACGCCGTTCAGGACTCCACCGACCAATACTACACGGCTCTCGCCAACCGCATCTACGATGCCATCTACGGCTCGGAGTATGGCGAAAAGCTCAAGAAAAGCGACGACATTCTGTATGTAAGTCTGTGCCTCGCGGCATGGTTTGAAGACACCGTGTCGCAAACCGGAATATGGACAGCCTTCACCACCGAAAGCAAGCGCCGCTACGGCAAACACATACCGTTCTATTCCGACGAGGCAACCTACGTCACCGGCGAGCCCAACCTTGCCGACGTGAAGTTCTTGTTGTGGAACTATCTACAACAGAAAGAGTTTGACACTGTGTTTGTCGCGCCCGACCTCGACGGGCTCGACGAGGTGGCACAGAAGGTTTACCAAATTATCGATGCCGAATATGAAACCGCGCCCGAGAACGAGCGCATGTACGACTTCATTGCGAAAAACCACGATGGCGACGACGACTTCTACACCTACCGCGACGTGCTCAAGTGGTTTCACTTCTGCTGCTATGTAAACGTGTCGAATGCGCAGCAGTTCAGAAAGCAGGTGGAGAGCACCTTGGCCAGTGCAGGCCCCAATGCCGTAAACGCCAACCTCATAATCTACGGTGTGGAAACCAACGAGATAGTAACAAGGCGCAACGCTTTGCTCGCACTCACCTCCCCCGAATGGATGGCTCTCATAGCACGCCAGCACGATGAGCGCAAGACATGGGCCGAGGCGAAGAACTACGGTCCGAGCTATTTCACAATAGAAAGCGAAGACAAAGACTATCTTTACCTCAAAGACATGGTTAGCGAAGAGGGCGGACTGAAGTTCTGCAAGAAATCGGTGCAAATAGACGATTTCTCGGGACTGATTAAAAAGCAGACCCCGATATTCCTCAGTCTGTTCTGGTACGGCGACAGCTACTGGCAGAACGGAATAATGGCCGACATAGAAAGCGGCGACAAGACCGATGCCGCCATTGCCGAAGAACGCAAGAAAAGAGAGCACGCCGACGAAAAGGCTGTGTATGAAAATTTCAAGAAGGCCACCGGCGGCAAATGGTATGCACTTTTTGAGGAGAACGAGCAGTTGTCTGATTTCTTCACCAATAAAATGGGAATAAAAGAGTCGAAAGACCGCCCGCTGCCCTTAAAGCCGAAAGAAGTACGCGGAATAGCCGTGTTTGCAACACCTTACGGCGGCTTGAACATACTGTATGGCCTCACGCCTTGCATAAAAACCGACGACAACCCCACCTACGACGCGGAGTTTGCCGAAGAAAACGGCTTCAAGTTCTTCATCGACGCCGAGAGCATCGGCTACGAAACGAGTTGCCTGCTCTTCGACAACGGACTGTTGCCCGATGCCTGCGTGATAAACGACAACGGCGAGAAACGCAAGGACATGACCGACGGCGACGTGCAGTTTGTTATCGACTACAACCACTACTGCCATCGCGAACGCGATCTTTCACCGGCCGACCAGTTCTGAAATGCCGTGACACCGACACTCCGCGCACCCCGATGAACGACATTCCACGACAACCGTTACATGGCACACACACCACGGCCTATGCCACTGCTTGCCCCAACGACGGCATAGCTGGCACAGGCCGTGCATGCCGTGATGCCTTGCCTTGCGGCATCAGCACGGGCGACATTGCCGCACTCATAAGGCAGGCATCGCACGACGGCATGCGCGAGATAACCCTACCCGACATTGCCGACAAGACAGGCTCCGCACAAAGTGCCAGCGGCACAGGCGCACAAGTGATGAGCGCGTTTGCCATCGACCCCATAATTGCCGACTTGAGCAAGCTCGGCACACCTACACCCACTCCCCAAGGCAATGCCTTGCCGCTGCCCGGCGACTCGCAAAACCCGGCAAGGCATATCGCCCCCGAATTTCTGCGGCAGGAAAAACTGCGCCTCTTGCGTGCGGTGTTTGACGAGAAAGGCGAGGCAACCGTGAAGTCGCAGCCATTCAAAGCGTTCCTTGCCGACAACAGCAAATGGCTCGTACCACATGCACAATACAGCTATCTGCGCGATGCCTACGGCACATCGCGTTTCGAAGAATGGCCCAACCACTGCGAATGGTGCGACGCCGATATGGTGCAGCTGGCCAACTCGCGCACAAAAGCCTACAAGAAACTTCTGTTTTACTATTACACGCAATACATCATGCACACCCAGATGAAAGCCATCGCCACACTGGCTGCCGAACTGGGGGTGGCGTTGTGTTGCGAAACCGAAACGGGCATAGGACGCCACGCATGCGACGTGTGGCGCGACTCGGGAATGTTTCTGCTCTACAACAACGCAGGCGTTGCCACCGACACAAGCGTTGCCGCCCATCCCTACGCCCACATTTACGGCTATGTTGAGCACGACTACGAAAACGAGGCGACACAATGGTGGCGTGCACGCATCGACCGCATGGGCGAATATTTCACACGCGTCCGCATTGCCGCAACCCCATGCTGCGACGGCGGAGCAATGCGACTCGCCAACATTGCCGTGCCCAAAGCCGCCCCACCCATTTCACTTGCCAACGGCAACATCTGCCGTTAAATGCCTATGCACTACCTACACGCCCGCCAACCTTATTATATATTATTGGTATCCGGTAAAAACTTTGCAGCAGGTAAGTCCCGTAGGGACGGCAGATTATAGCATAGGGGCTTGCCCCTACGTTTATGAATTTCAATAAATTTGCCCCTATTAGGGGCAAAATATGGTGATGCCTAATAGATAGGGGCAAGCCCCTATCCTATAATATTCGCCCCATACTGGGGCAATGGAGTGCTAACCATGCAAAGGTAAAAAGTAAGCCCCCGAGGGTCAGAAGTCTTATAAAGACCAGACTTGCCATGTTTTACAATGTTAGACCAATATTTTACCGGACACTAATAATTATATATAGGCTACACAAACAGCACAAGACTATCCGGATGAGTGCTAATGGATAACAAATCATAATTTTGTTAATATTTCATAAACACACCAATCCATTAACAAGTAACATAATTTACTGTGAAAATTAATTCGTAACTTTGCAGTCCGATTATTGGGGATACACTTAGAGTCTCCTGCATGAGGGTGTTAATAGCGTCAGCTTTTGGCCGAGCTGCGTGGTTAGTGAATCGCTTGTGCGAAACAAAAGAAATGTTTTTTAGTAGTAAATTTAAAATTAACAATGAACACTTTAAGTTACAAGACTATTTCCGCCAACAAGGAAACAGCTAAGAAGGAGTGGGTCGTAATCGACGCTACCGATCAGGTTGTGGGCCGTCTCTGCTCCAAAGTGGCAAAACTCATCCGCGGAAAGTACAAACCTAACTTCACTCCCAATGTGGACTGTGGAGACAATGTCATCATCATCAACGCCGCAAAAGTAGTTTTCACCGGCAAGAAGGAAACCGACAAGGTCTACACACGCTATACTGGCTACCCCGGTGGACAGCGCTTCAACACTCCCGCCGACCTGCGCAAGCGTCCCAATGGCATCGACAAGATCATCCGTCACGCCGTTAAGGGTATGCTTCCCAAAGGCCCTCTCGGCCGCCGTCTCATCGACAACCTCTACGTGTACGAGGGAACTGAGCACAAGCACGAGGCACAGCAGCCGAAGGCTATCGATATTAACCAGTATAAATAAAGCATAGAAGATGGAAATGATAAATGCAATTGGTCGCCGCAAGAGTGCCGTAGCTCGTGTGTATCTCACAGAAGGCACTGGCAAGATCACTATCAACAAAAAAGAAATCACCAACTATTTTCCTTCTGCAATACTGCAGTATGTGGTGAAGCAGCCCCTGTTGCTTCTCGGCATGGAGGAGAAATATGACATAAAGGCCAACCTTGACGGCGGCGGTTTCACCGGACAGAGCCAGGCTCTGCGCCTCGCCATCGCCCGCGCACTTGTAAAGGTTAACGCCGAGGACAAGAAGGCATTGAAAGATCAGGGCTTCCTCACACGCGACTCTCGTGCTGTTGAGCGTAAGAAGCCGGGTCAGCCGAAGGCACGTCGTCGCTTCCAGTTCAGCAAGCGTTAATATCATGCGTCTTGGCCAGGCTGCTTAAAGGCAGACCCACGTTGCCCTCTACAGACAACATTAAAGGCATAGGCATGCAGATCATGCACAAGCCCAAACCACGGGTTGCCGCAACAACAGCCACAAGAGGTTTAGCATCCAAACCCACGAGACCCCACATGAACACACCGTGCCAAGCCGGTCGGTTGTGGAGCAGACATCAATATGCAAGCATTTGGGTTACTCGTGAGCTGGTTCAATCAACTAAAAGGAAAGTAAACAATTAAAACAAACAAAGAAATGTCAAGAACAAATTTTGACCAATTACTCGAGGCTGGCTGCCACTTTGGCCACCTCCGTCGCAAGTGGAACCCCGCTATGGCTCCTTACATCTTCATGGAGCGCAACGGCATACACATAATCGATTTGCACAAAACCGTAGCCAAGGTTGACGAGGCTGCCGAAGCATTGAAGCAAATCGCAAAGTCAGGCAAGAAAATCCTGTTCGTCGCTACTAAAAAACAAGCTAAGGACATTGTAGCCGAGAAGGCAGCAAGCGTCAACATGCCCTACGTTATCGAGCGTTGGCCGGGCGGTATGCTCACCAACTTCCCGACAATCCGCAAGGCCGTGAAGAAAATGGCGAACATCGACAAACTGATGAACGACGGAACATTCTCGAAGCTCTCAAAGCGCGAGCTTCTTCAGGTGACACGCCAGCGCGCAAAATTGGAGAAGAACCTTGGTTCTATTGCCGACTTGACACGCCTTCCGAGCGCACTCTTCGTAGTTGACGTGCTCAAGGAGAACATCGCAGTGAAAGAGGCCAACCGCCTCGGCATCCCCGTGTTCGCCATTGTAGACACCAACTCCGACCCGCGCAACATCGATTTCGTGATTCCCGCAAACGACGACGCTAAGGATTCGGTTAACGTAATCCTCGACGCTTGTTGCGGAGCTATCGCAGAAGGTCTGGAAGAGCGCAAGGTGGAGAAAGCCGACGAGAAGGCATCGGCCGAGCAGGCTGAGGTTGCCGATGGCGCAAAGAAGCGCACTCGCCGTGCACGCAAGGACGCTCCCAAGGCTGAAAACGAGGCAGAAGCTCCCAAGGCAGAGGCCGCAGCAACCGAGGAAGAGGCTCCCGCAGCTGAGTAACCACAACCAATTTATTCAACTATAAAAATATCATTAAAACACTATGGCTGTTTCAATTGAAGACATCAAGAAACTTCGTGCCATGACAGGCGCCGGACTCGCTGACGTGAAGAAGGCTCTGACAGAGGCTGAAGGTGATTTCGATAAGGCAAAAGACCTGCTCCGCGAGCGCGGACTCGCCATTGCCGCAAAGCGTTCCGACCGCGAGACATCCAACGGATGCGTACTCGTTAAGAACGTTGACGGCTTTGCTGCCATGATTGCTCTCAAATGCGAGACCGACTTCGTAGCCAACGGAGCCGACTTCATCAAGCTGACAAGCGACATCCTCGACGCTGCAATCGCAGCAAAGGCTCATACCCTCGACGAGGTTAAGGCACTGGCACTCGGCGAAAGCGACGTGCAGGCTGCCGTGACACAGCGTTCGGGTATCACCGGCGAGAAGATGGAACTCGACGGCTACAACGTGCTCGAAGGCGAGAACATCGAGGTTTACGACCACATGGGCAAGCACACCCTCTGCACAATGGTGCAGCTCAACAGCGACAACTCTGAGGCTGGCCACAAGATTGCCATGCAGGTTGCTGCCATGAAGCCTATCGCACTTGACGAGGAGTCTGTACCCGCTGAGGTTAAGGACAACGAGTTCAAGGTTGCCGTTGAGAAGACCAAAGAGGAGCAGATAGAGAAGGCTGTGGAAGTGGCTGTTAAGAAAGCAGGCCTCAACCCCAACCACTTCGATTCTGAAGACCACATCGAGTCGAACATAGGCAAAGGCTGGATCACCAAAGAAGACGCTGAGAAGTTCCACGAGATAAAGGCTACCGTATCGGCAGAGAAGGCCGCCAACCTCAACGAGAACATGATTCAGAACATCGCAAAAGGCCGTGTAGGCAAGTTCTTGAAAGAGAATTGCCTCGTGTGCCAGGAGTTCCAGTTCGGCGACGGCGACAAGCAGAGCGTTGCCGACTACCTCAAGAAGCAGGACAAGGATCTCAAGATTGTCGCTTACAAGCGCTTCACCCTTGCTGCTGAGTAATTAATTCTCGACGAGAACAAACAATTACGCACATAAACGGAGTTATAAGGAGCGGGGCTCTTTATAACTCCTTTTTGTTTACGGTGGGTTCTATAAATTTCCACCGCAAAACAAGAATTAAAATAATATAGTTGCGTTTTGTCATCTTGCGGTCACTTTTCGGTCTAATCCGTCTGCTCGTTCTGTCGTGTAGCACGCTATACTTCTTCACTCACAGACAAATTGTCCTCGAAAACAGTCCCGCAATCTGACAAAGCCAATTTTATAGAACTCACCTTACAAGCAAATCACGGAATAGCCCAAAACGCCACAATTTACACCACATGAAGATATTTGCAACGGGTATGAACTACCCACAACACAATAAAGAGCTGCACGGAACGTTATATAAGACAGAGGAGCCTGTGATATTCACAAAGGCCGACTCGGCACTTCTGAAAGACGGCAAGCCGTTTTTCGTGCCTGACTTCATGGGACGCATCGACTACGAGGCCGAACTCGTGGTGCGCATATGCCGCCTGGGCAAAAGCATACCCGAACGCTTTGCCCGACGTTACTACGATGCCGTAACCGTTGGCGTTGACTTCACCGCACGCGACCTTCAGCAACGGCTGCGCGCTGCCGGTCATCCGTGGGAGCTGTGCAAGGGTTTCGACGGTTCGGCCGCAATAGGCGAATGGGTGCCGGCCGACAAGTTTCGCGATGCCAACGCCCTACATTTCCACCTCGACATCAACGGAAAGACTGTCCAGGAAGGATGCACGAGCGACATGACATTCAGCATCGACAGGCTCATTGCCTACATCAGCCAATTCTTCACGCTGAAGACAGGCGACATCCTCTACACCGGGACTCCTGCCGGGACAGGACCGGTAAACATCGACGACCACATTGAAGGATATGTGGAAGACAGAAAAGTATTGTCGTTTAACTGCAAATAACGCCCGTGAGAAGATTTCTATTCAACATAGCAGCCGTTATGGCACTCGCGTCTGCCGCGTATGCGGCAAGCGCACAATCATTCTACAACTTGACCCCGCAGCAGGTCAAGACCGACTCCATTGTCCCGTCATTCAGCCAAATTCTGCCGCTGACCGACAATTACCGCGACTCGATATATACCGTTACGATAGCCTACCCGGAGTTTATCGACATGCCGGCAGGAGACATCGCCAACTACAAGAAGCTATGCCCGGAGCTGCCGCCCGAAATGCCCGAGGTGGAAACGAGCGTGGTTTTCGACCGCAAAAAGCCACAGCTATCCACCACATTCTGCCCGGTTGTTTTCCGCGACGGGCGCTACAAGCTGTTGGTGAGCTTCATGCTAAAGAAAGAGTCAGCACCCGCACCACACGCAGTTTCACCTCTTCGCGCCGAAGCTGGTGCTTCAAAGGATGCCGCTTCGCGCTATGCCGAGCACTCGGTGCTTGCCACTGGCCGTTGGGCAAAGATTAGCGTGACATCTACGGGAGTCTACCAGCTCACCGATGCGCTCATCCGTCAGGCCGGTTTTACTGACCTTAGCAAGGTGAAGATATACGGCTACGGTGGCAACCTGCGAAGCGAGGAACTCAACGGCGACGACATTATTGCCCACGACGACCTTAAAGAGGTGCCCACCTACAACGTGGGCGGACGGCGGTTGTTTTATGCCCTCGGCCCGGTTTCGTGGACTGCCAACACCACAACACGCCGCACGCGCAACCCATACTCCGACTACGGATGTTATTTCATCACCCAAAGCGACACAGAACCGGCTTCAGCCGACTCGGCTACATTCGTCGGTGCGTTCTATCCCTCGCCCACCGACTACCACACACACTACGAGGTTGACGGCTACTCATGGTATAACGGAGGTCGCAACCTGTTCGACACCCACCGCGTTGACAACGGCGAGTCGTACACGATAAAGCTCGGCGGCAACACCAACGCTACAAGTGCCCGCCTGTCGGTGAACGTTTCCACCAGCACAAGCAGCTCAATAGAAGTGGCGTTCAACGACTCCGTGGTAGGCACCATAAACACCACTCTTACCGATGCTACCTACATCACGGCCTGCCAGCGCAACGTTACATTCAATGTAAAGAATCTTTCGAACGAAAATGCGGTGAAGTTCACAGTAAAATCGGGCGGTCCGTTGCGCCTCGACTTTGCCACGCTAATATGGAACAATCCGCAGCCCGTGCCCGACATAAACAATGGCACATTCCCCACCCCACAATATGTCTACAACATAACCAACCAAGACCACCATGCCGACAGCCAAGCCGACATGGTAATCATAATCCCTACATCGCAGAAACTGCTCACCCAGGCACAACGTCTGAAGGAATTCCACGAGAAGAACGACGCGATGCGCGTGAACATAGTGCCTGCCGACGAACTCTACAACGAGTTCTCTAGCGGTACGCCCGACGCGAGTGCATACCGTCTTTACATGAAGATGCTGTATGACCGCGCGCAAACCGAAGCCGACATGCCCAAATATCTGTTGCTCCTTGGCGACTGCGTTTGGGATAACCGAATGCTCACATCGGCATGCCGCTCACTCTCACCCGACGACTATCTGCTTGTCTACGAGAGCGAAGAGTCGTTTGACAAACGATCATGCTACCTCGACGACGGTTTCTACGGAATGCTCGACGACGGCGAAGGTCTCAAGCCACTTTACAAGGACAAGCTCGACATTTCCATAGGGCGCTTCCCCGTCACTACCGATGCCGATGCAAAAATCATAGTAGACAAGACCATATCCTACGCCGAAAACAAGAACGGCGGGGCATGGCAAAACACCATTTTCTTCATGGGCGACGACGGCGACAGCAACCAGCACATGGACGATGCCAACCAAGTGGCCGACCAAGTAATATCCAAGCACCCCGGATATCTCGTGAAGAAAGTGATGTGGGACTCCTACACACGCGAAACTTCGTCAACGGGCAACACCTATCCCGAGGTGACACGCCTCATAAAGCAACAGCAACAGCAAGGTGCTCTCGTGATGGACTATGCCGGACACGGAAGCGCAACACAGCTTTCGCACGAGAAAGTGCTTCTTCTGAGCGACTTCGCAGCCTTTAAAAACACCAACCTTCCGTTGTGGATTACAGCATCATGCGACATCATGCCGTTTGACGGCACTACCCCTACCGTGGGCGAAACGGCCATGCTTAACGAGAAAGGCGGTTCGGTGGCATTCTACGGCACTACACGCACGGTGTATGCCGCACAGAACACAATACTCAACAAAGCGTTCATGCGCTATGTGCTCAGTTACGATTCCGACGGCAAACCTCTAACCATCGGCGAGGCACAACGTCTTGCAAAGAACAGCATGACCAACGAGTCGCTGGCCAGCAACTCGCTGCAATACTCACTTCTCGGCGACCCTGCACTCGCACTTCGCCTGCCCACACTCACCGCCAAAGTCGATGAGATAAACGGCATCGTTCCCGGAAGCGGCAACGACATAACACTCAAGGCCGGATCTCTGGCCACGATAAAAGGACATATCGAGGGTGGCGACGACTTTAACGGAGTGGCAACGATAACAGTGCGCGACAACCGCGAACTTGTAGTGTGCCGCTTGAACGACAAGAGCGCAGCCGAAGCAGCGTTCACCTACTACGACCGTCCAAACACAATATATAATGGTAGCGACAGCGTGCGTGCCGGACGGTTCGAGATAACGTTCCCCGTGCCAAAGGACATAAACTATTCCAACGAAACGGGCCTGATAAACATTCATGCCATAAACACCGCCCGCACCATCTCGGCAAACGGATATGAAGAGCAGTTCGTAATCGGAGGAAGCGACATCGCCGACAACGATTCCATCGGACCGTCGATATTCTGCTACCTTAACACGCCGTCGTTCGCCAACGGCGGCAACGTGAACTCAACGCCGTATTTCGTGGCAGAGATAAAAGACAAGGACGGAATAAATGCCACGGGCAGCGGCGTGGGACACGACATGCAGCTCATAATCGACGGGAAGATGTCGTCCACCTACTCGCTCAACGACAATTTCAGCTATGATTTCGGCTCCTACACCTCGGGATCTACTTATTATAACATTCCCGAACTCACCGTAGGCAAGCACAAACTGCTTTTCCGTGCATGGGACGTGCTCAACAATGTGTCGATAGCAGAGCTTGACTTCAACGTGGTCAAGGGTTTGAAGCCACAGTGCAGCATCGACTGCACGAAGAATCCCGCCACCGAAAGCACCACATTCATCATCACACACGACCGCAACGGTTCGGAACTTACGGTGGGCATCGATGTATTCGACGTGAGCGGACGGCAGTTGTGGCGGCATGACGAAACCGGCGAAAGCACGGGAAACACCTATACCATTGACTGGGACTTGACGACTGACAGCGGCGGCAGACTGCAAACCGGAGTGTATCTCTACCGTGTGCGCCTCACCTCTGAAGGCGGCACGCGCACGTCGAAAGCCAAGAAACTCGTGGTGACAGGCAATAAATAAGCCGAAACAGCGTTAGTCTAAAAGCAAAAGAAACAGAAAGCAGCATCACGGCAAAGGCACTATTTGCAACAAGAAACAAATAAAGAATGAAATACGTATCAAAAATTGCGGTGGCAATCATCGCCTTATTTGCGTCGCTCGGCACATCGGCCCAGGACAAAAAAGACATATTCAACCCCGTAAACACATCGGTAACGTCGCAGACCATAGCCCCCGACGCGCGTGCAGCCGGTCTTGGCGACGTGGGAGCGGCAACCGACCCCGACGTTGTTTCACAATACTGGAATCCTGCAAAATATCCGTTCACAATATCAAGGGCAGGAGTCGCGCTCAACTACACACCGTGGCTCAGGCAACTTGTAAGCGACATGGACCTCGCCTATTTGGCCGGATACTACCGCATAGGCGACTACTCGGCGGTTTCGGCATCACTCCGCTACTTCTCATTAGGCGAAGTGTACACCAATTCAGGAGAGACCGACGACAACTCAATGACAATCAATCCCTATGAAATGTCGCTCGACGTGGCCTACTCTCTCATGCTCAGCGAGAAGTTTTCAATAGCTGCTGCCGTGCGGTGGATTTACTCCGACCTCACCTACGACTACACCCAAGACACGTCGCCAGGTTCTGCCTTCGCCGTTGACTTGGCCGCATACTACCAGAACTATGTCAACATCGGTTCACGCGAATGCCAGCTAGGACTCGGACTCAACATCTCAAACATCGGTTCGAAAATATCGTTCGGCGGCGACGACAACGCCGAATTCATACCTACAAACCTGCGTCTGGGTGCATCGTTGATGATCCCAATCGACGAATACAACCGCTTCACCATCGCAGCCGATGCCAACAAACTGCTCGTGCCCACCTATCCCAAACAGAAAGACAACGAGCAAACCGAGGATTATCAGAAGCGCGTGCAGAAAGACTACTACGACATATCGTCGATAAGCGGCATCTTCAAGAGTTTCAGCGACGCTCCCGGCGGTTTTAAAGAGGAAATGCAGGAGATAAACTGGAGCGTCGGAGCAGAATACATCTACCACGACCAGTTCTCGGTGCGCGCCGGCTACCACAACGAGTCGGCCAACAAAGGCAACCGAAAGTATTTCACCGTGGGTGCAGGTTTCAAGATGAACGTGTTCTCACTCGATGCCGCCTATGTGATAGCAACGGCAAAGAGCAACCCGCTTGACCAGACTCTGCGCTTCACGCTCAGCTTCGACATGGACGGAATAAAAGACCTCTTTAAGCGACGCTGACCCACCACACAAGTAAAGAAACATTTAAAGACAGACATAACCCAAGGATAAAAGAATGAAAATACGTGTAGGTTTCGGTTACGACGTGCACCAACTCGTGCCCGGACGCGACCTCTGGCTCGGGGGAATAAAAATCGAACATACGCTCGGACTGCTCGGTCACAGCGATGCCGACGTGCTCATACACGCTATCTGCGACGCTCTTCTTGGAGCGGCCAACATGCGCGACATCGGCTACCATTTCCCCGATACGGCTGCATCGACTCTGAATATCGACAGCAAGAAAATCCTTGCAGATACCGTATCGCTCATCGCCACCAAAGGATACCGTCTCGGCAACATCGATGCCACCGTGTGCGCAGAACGCCCAAAGATTAACCCTCATGTTGCGGCAATGAAAAAATGTCTGGCAGAAATACTTGAAACCGACGAAGACAACATCTCTATAAAGGCCACAACAACCGAACGTCTCGGCTTCACGGGGCGCGAAGAAGGTATATCTGCCTATGCAACAGTGCTCATCGAACGTGACTGACGGGGTGCAAACACCACGAAACCGTATAATCAGCAAGGCTTCTTTACAACGCAAAGCCATAAGCATTTGCCTGTAAAGAAGCCTTGTCGGTGATATGAAATAAATTTGCCGGCAATAGAAAACAGAAAATCCGGCAGCCGCAAGACATAATCTGCGAATG
This sequence comes from Dysosmobacter segnis, assembly GCA_963602915.1. Classification (GTDB taxonomy): domain Bacteria; phylum Bacteroidota; class Bacteroidia; order Bacteroidales; family Bacteroidaceae; genus Prevotella. The sequence goes on from CAVCLB010000049.1 coordinate 15,343, forward strand.
TCGGGTTTTGCAAGCTCGCAGCACGGGCTTTCATAAATTTAACTCTAAAATGACACAAAGCTCAACGAAAATCTATAACTTTGCACAAATATATGGGTGTCAGTGTTTACAGGGCAAAAGGATGCAATCAACGCATTGAAGCCCTGAGTGAACGGCACGGCACGCACACGCCACTGCACAACAAACCGCTAAAAAAGAAACATCAACAAATACATACAGAAGAAATGGCACAAGAAGACGTTTTCAAGAAAATCGTGAGCCACTGCAAAGAATACGGTTTCGTATTCCCCAGCAGTGAAATCTATGACGGACTTGGCGCTGTCTATGACTACGGACAGAACGGAGTCGAACTGAAAAACAACATCAAGGAATATTGGTGGAAGAGCATGGTGCTCCTGCACGAGAATATCGTGGGCATCGACTCCGCCATTTTCATGCACCCGACAATATGGAAGGCAAGCGGTCATGTCGATGCCTTCAACGACCCGCTTATAGACAACCGCGATTCGAAGAAGCGCTACCGCGCCGACGTTCTCATCGAGGATCAGATAGCAAAATACGATGAGAAGATTGCAAAAGAAGTGGCAAAAGCCCGCAAACGCTTCGGCGATTCTTTCGACGAAGCACAGTTCAGAGCCACCAACAGCCGTGTGCTTGAGCACCAGCAAAAGCGCGATGCACTGCACGCACGCTATACCGAAGCCATGCAAGGCCCCAATCTCGAAGAACTCAAGCAGATAATCGTAGACGAGGAAATCGTCGATCCGATAAGCGGAACAAAGAACTGGACCGACGTACGCCAGTTCAACCTCATGTTCTCCACCGAAATGGGTTCTGCAAGCGATGCCACAAGCAAGATTTACCTGCGTCCAGAAACAGCCCAGGGCATCTTCGTCAACTACCTCAACGTGCAGAAGACCGGCCGTATGAAGATACCTTTCGGCATAGCACAGATAGGAAAAGCATTCCGCAACGAGATTGTTGCCCGCCAGTTCATATTCCGCATGCGCGAGTTCGAGCAAATGGAAATGCAGTTTTTCGTGAAGCCCGGCACCGAGATGGAGTGGTTCAAGAAATGGAAGGAAACCCGCATGAAATGGCATCAGGCACTCGGTTTCGGAGCCGACAACTACCGTTTCCACGACCACGAGAAGCTCGCTTTCTACGCAAATGCCGCCACCGACATCGAATTCAAGATGCCGTTCGGCTTCAAGGAAGTGGAAGGCATACACAGCCGCACCAACTACGACCTCTCGCAACATGAGAAGTTCTCGGGCCGTTCGATAAAGTATTTCGACCCGCAGACAAAGGAATCGTACACTCCCTATGACATCGAGACATCGATAGGAGTTGACCGTATGTTCCTCAGCGTGATGTGCCACAGCTACCGCGAAGAACAACTTGACAACGGCGAAACACGCGTCGTGCTCCTGTTGCCGCCCGCCCTAGCCCCGACAAAGCTCGCCGTGCTGCCCCTTGTAAAGAAAGACGGACTGCCTGAAAAGGCACGCGAGATTGTAGACGAAATGAAGTTCCACTTCAACACACACTACGACGAGAAAGACACCATAGGCAAGCGCTACCGCCGTCAGGATGCCGTGGGCACGCCCTACTGCGTCACCGTTGACTACGACACGCTCAAAGACAACACCGTAACGCTGCGTTTCCGCGACACAATGCAGCAGGAACGTGTCAGCATCGACCAGTTGCGCAGCATAATAGAAGACAAGGTGAGCATCTCTTCGCTCTTGAAAAAACTTCAGTAAGGCAATAAATGAAAGTACACCACAACATCATAGCCCTCGCCATCATGCTCCTTTGCGCCGCATTCGCGTCGTGCAGCGAGAACACCAACGATGTGGAGGAGTTCGCCGATTGGCAGAACAAAAACACGAGCAGTTTCGACCGCATCTATTCCGAAGCCGTGAAAGACACGGCCGGAACCGATGCCGGATGGAAGATATACGACAAATGGTCGTTCACACACGAGACTGCCGCCCACAACTACGACCGTGTAGCCGTGCAGGTAACAACGCGCGGCACCGGTTCGGGATGTCCACTTTACACCGATTCGGTTAAGCTGAACATCCGTGGCCGTTTGCTCCCGTCTGCAACCTACAAGGAAGGCTATGTGTTCATGCAGTCGTACACCGGCGAATACAACCCGGCTGTAATCACACCGGGCAAATATGCAGTATCATCGTCTACATCCGGCATTACCGACGGACTTGCAACGGCGTTGCAGCACATGCACATCGGCGACCGATGGACAGTTTATGTGCCCTACCAACTGGGCTACGGCACAACCGCCAGCACATCGCCTTCTGTCCCGGCCTACTCCATGCTCATCTACGATGTTGAGCTCGTGGCCTACTACCGTGTAGGTACAGAAGTGCCGACGGCAGCTGCATTCAGCGGCGAATGGATTGACGAATAGACAATACGAAACGCAAGAAACGCCAATGTTAGGTTGTTGCAGAAACACCGGCATTGGCGTTTTAGTTTGCAGTAACATTTGCAGCCATGCGCCCCTCCGCGCTATTCACGCGCTATTCACACATCAGTGCAGACCTCAACACTAGCTCTGAAAATTTGCACAATTGCAATTAAAGTGTTAACTTTGCATCCGCTTACGCGCTTGTGGCGGAATTGGTAGACGCGCCAGACTTAGGATCTGGTGTTTTATGACGTGTAGGTTCGAGTCCTATCAGGCGCACATAGATAAATCCTAACCACTTGATTATAAGTGGTTAGGATTTTTGCATTCTTGAAATTGCCGAGTTATTCTTTCTGTATCTGTTACATGTAGATAACAATTGAAAATTAATTAATCCGATTGCGTTGACTTTCACCTGCAGATGAACCTTTATATTTATTGGAGTAGCTATTGAATGTATAACGCAATGACAATGAAAATGTACTTGAAGAGAAACTGTCAAT
>CAVCLB010000050.1:0-18090 GCA_963602915.1 Dysosmobacter segnis
TAAAGGTACGAAAAAATATCGACATATGCAAATGTTTGGCACCTTGTTTCAGGGGTATTTTCAAGCGGTTTCGGCATGAGGAGACTTTTTCAGTGTCCTCAAAATATAAGCCGGACAACAATCTGAAGATATATTTCACGGTTCACAAATCGTAGCAAGTTGTTTTTTAAATCGTCACTAAATTTATCGTCGTCCAAATGCACTACACACGTCACGCATTTGCCATACACACGTGCAGCGGCTGCCGCAAGCCGTGATGTGCGGCCAAACCAGAATGAGCAAAGGCCATATAATGCAAGTGGCAAGCCGTAAAACAAGTTGCTCCCGGTTTGCATATAATAATAAGCAAACCGGGAGCAACGTTAAGAGCAGGGCAGACTGCTGCGCCGCACTGGGATTATTTCTTTGCTTTCTGTTGTCCGTAGACAATTTCCATTTTCTCTTCCTTTGTGAGAGTGCGCATGTTTTTCATGGCTTCAAGCACGTTATCGTTGAGCGGCTGGAAGCCCGTCGGTTCTACGAATTCGCCCAACTCGGCATTTTTCTCCTTTTCATAATCCTCTTTCGAGGCATAATCCACATCGAGCACAAAGGCTTCGTTGTAGATATCAACGCTGGTGTTTGATTTCTTGTGGGTCACACGCGCGCCGAAAAGCACATTGGCCAGATTAGAAAGTTTGGGCGCGCCGTAGTGTATGTCGTAGGTTTCGGTGCGGAAAAATCTGCTAAATGCCAACCCAGTGAACGGGAGTGTAAACGGTTTGAGAAAGCACACACTGTCTTCAACGATGCTGCACCGCAGGTTTTTCCAGTCGAAACGAGCATATTCTATGCCCCAGTTGCCGCCCGTCTTGTCCAAGTCAAGCCGCTTTGTGCCCTCTTCGGGCAAGCTTTTCAAATCTTTCGGACCAGTTATTTTCAACACCAGTTCGGGTGTGATATTAAACACTCCCCTCACCATTTTCGAGTTCTTGCCCTTGAGAATATTCTTGTCGTAGACGGCTTTGCCCGATAGTATCGTCACTTTGGGAGTGCCGCACGGCTTCGATGCCTTGAAATAGAAATGGCAAATGGCTTTTGTGACCTTGGCGAGCGTATCGGTCATCCACAGAAGCTGGCGCGCATACACCTTCATGCGCACATATTCGTGCTTGCCTTTGTCCACCGTCACTTCTTTCACGGTGTGCACAAGCGGCGTCAGCATTATCTTTCCGTCGGCTATCGTGCTTTTCTCTATGGTCAACGGCTCGTAGTTGAGGTGCTGCACGGTAAGAGTCTGCACCGCTTCGGCATTTTGTGGAATGCAGCCGGAGCCGTCGGTGTTGCCGAGATACTTGCCCGATGTCTTGTCGAACACCGAAGCATAGGACACGGGGTCGCCTGTTTGCCCGTCCACCACAACCGTTTGGGCATTGGCTGCAAGGCTGACGAAAGCCAAACAAACAAATAACAATCTCACAATATTAAAACGCTTTTCTTTCATTTCCTCTTTTATGATTTATTAAGTGACGGTAAAAAATAACTTGGTATGATTTGAGAACTGTGAAATACATCTACCTATGGTTGTTCGGCTCATCTTTTTGGCTGTTTTGGTCTCTTTCATCGGTCACATAGCCCGCTATGCTCCCTCTTCAAGAACCCAAAACATCTCAAAAATATAAGCCGCAAATCATACCAACTTATTTTTTTACCGTCACTAAAAGCCTTGGTTCGCCTCATTTAGACGCACCTGCCTTTCACAATGATTTTATATATTCCGAACACATTTCGGCGCAACGTTCGCCGTCGACACCTGCCGACACTATGCCGCCGGCATAGCCTGCCCCCTCGCCACAAGGGAAAAGTCCGCGAAGGCGTATGTGCTGCAAGGTTGCCCTGTCGCGCACAATGCGCACCGGCGACGATGTGCGCGTTTCGGTTGCAATAACCACCGCTTCGTTGGTGAGGAAGCCGTGGCTCATCTGTCCGAATTTGCGGAAACCGTTCTGAAGCCGCTTGCCCACATGTGCGGGAAGCCAAAAATGCAGCGGCGACGATATGAGTCCCGGTGCATAGCTGCTTTTCGGGAGGTCGAACGAAAGTCGGTTGTTCACGAAGTCGGCCATTCGCTGTGCCGGTGCGGTCTGCTTCATGTTGCCCTGTTGCCAACAGTTGCGCTCAAGTTGTTCCTGGAAGTGCATCATGCGCAGGTTGCCGTCGCCCTCCACATCTTCGGGGCGCAGCTCCACCACCATTCCGCTGTTAGACCATTGAGTGCCGCGATTGCTCGGACTCATGCCGTTGACAACAATCTGCTGCGGTCCTGTGGCTGCGGGAATGACGAAGCCGCCCGGGCACATGCAGAAAGAATAAACGCCGCGCCCGTCTACCTGTGTCACGAAACTGTATTCGGCTGCCGGGAGATATTCGCCGCGTCCGTTTTTGTTGTGATACTGTATTTGGTCGATTAGGCTTGCCGGGTGCTCCAGACGCACGCCCACGGCAATGCCCTTTGCCTCGATTTCAATGCCAGCATCATTCAGGTAGTTGTAGACATCGCGTGCCGAATGTCCTGTTGCCAATATCACCGGGCCGTGAAATGTGAGTTGGCCGCCGGTTGTCAAGTCAACGGCTTCAACGCCAGTAACGGTGTCGCCCTCAACCATCAGCCCCGTCATGCAGGTTTGGAAATGCACCTCGCCACCACATTTTATTATAGTGTTGCGCATGTTTTCGATTACACGCGGCAACTTGTCGGTGCCTATGTGCGGATGTGCATCGGCCAATATCGAGGTGGAAGCACCGTGCTGGCAAAACACGTTCAGTATTTTTTCGGTGTCGCCACGCTTCTTTGAACGGGTGTAGAGCTTGCCGTCGGAATAAGCTCCGGCCCCGCCCTCACCGAAACAATAATTGCTGTCGGCATCCACTTTCTGTGTTTTTCCAATGAGCGAGAGGTCACGCTTGCGTTCACGCACGTCTTTACCACGCTCTATGACAACGGGACGGCACCCCAGCTCTATGAGTTTGAGCGAAGCAAACAGTCCGCCGGGGCCTTCTCCCACAACAACTACCTGCGGGCACGCCGACACGTCACGATAGTCAACACGGCGGTATTCGTCGTCGCTGGGCATCTCGTTGATATATACGCGAAGTGTGAGGTTTACAAAAATCGTGCGTTGGCGTGCATCGATGCTCTTGCGCAGCACGCGCACGGCGTTTATCGTGCGGATGTCGATGCCCTTCTCACGCGCCACATACTCCTTTATATTCTGTTCTGATGCGGCCTGCACGGGCAACACCCGTGTCTGTATTTCTTTTATCATAATAATGTAGATAGCTTATTTTCACTGCAACATTGCCGTATTTACAGTGATTTTAATGGCAAAATTAATCAATTAATGCCACATTTCGTTGGCCGATGCTGTAATAATTTGTATTTTTGCAACGATTTTGACAAAGTTGTAGCTGCTATGAGACACGCCGGAAGGCCATGGCAAGCACCGTTTCCACGTCCCACCCTCGTATAGTGGTACAGAAAGGAACGGCAAAAGCCTCAGGCAAAAGCCCATAAGCACTATCACCCATCGCCACCTTTGTTTGGTGGCACAAAACAAACGACAAGAAAAATGAAAGTATTGAAATTCGGCGGAACATCGGTAGGTTCCGTGAACAGCATTCTCAGTTTGAGAAACATTGTGGAGAGTGAGGCAAAGAAGCAACCCATTGTTGTTGTAGTAAGTGCCTTGGGTGGCATAACCGACAAACTGATTGCCACGTCGCAACTTGCACTCCGTGGCGACGAAACATGGAAAGACGAATTCCAGGCAATGGTGGACCGTCACCACAAAATGATTGACACTATAATCACCGACAACAGAAACCGCGAGACACTATTCAACAAGGTTGACGCCATGTTTGAGCAGTTGCGCAGCATCTATTTCGGTGTATTCCTCATACACGACCTGAGCAAGAAAACACAGGATGCCATTGTGAGCTATGGCGAGCGGCTCAGTTCGAACATCGTGGCCACCCTGATACGCGGCGCGAAGTGGTTTGACGCACGCGATTTTATAAAGACCACACGCAAGAACAACAAGAATGTGCTCGACAGCGAGCTTACCCACCGCCTGGTGAGAAAGACGTTTTCCGACCTGCCGCGCATATCGCTTGTTCCGGGTTTCATAAGCCAAGACAAGAAAACAGGCGAGATAACCAACCTCGGACGCGGCGGCAGCGACTACACAGCAGCCATAATAGCAGCGGCACTCGATGCCGAGATACTCGAGATATGGACCGATGTGGACGGCTTTATGACTGCCGACCCACGGGTGATTAAAACTGCCTACACTATAAACGAACTAAGCTACATCGAGGCAATGGAGCTGTGCAACTTCGGCGCAAAGGTGATTTATCCGCCCACCATCTACCCAGTGTGCGTGAAGAACATACCCATAAAGGTGAAAAACACCTTCAACCCCAGCGGCGAAGGCACTATAATAAAAGACAAGATTGCCAACGACAGCAAACCCATTAAAGGCATATCAAGCATTAACGGCACCACGCTCATAACCGTCACCGGACTGTCGATGGTGGGCGTGATAGGTGTAAACCGCCGTATATTTACAGCATTGGCCGACAATGGCATAAGCGTGTTCATGGTTTCGCAGGCTTCGTCGGAGAACTCCACGTCGATCGGCGTGCGCGACGAGGATGCACAGTCGGCTGTAAACGTGCTCGATGCCGAATTTGCAAAGGAAATAGAAACCGGAGCAATGTTTCCCATGCATGCCGAAAGCGGACTCGCCACTATTGCAGTGGTGGGCGAAAACATGAAACACACGCCGGGTATAGCCGGCCGACTGTTCGGCACTTTGGGTCGCAGCGGCATCAGCGTGATTGCCTGCGCACAAGGAGCATCGGAAACCAACATCTCGTTTGTAGTTGACAGCCAGTTCCTGCGCAAAGCGCTCAACGTGATACACGACTCGTTCTTCCTGTCAGAATATAAGGTGCTTAACCTTTTTGTGTGTGGCGTGGGCACTGTGGGCGGAAAACTGCTCGAACAGATAAGCGACCAATATGAGGAGCTTAAACGCACAATGCGCCTCAAACTGAATGTTGTGGGCATAGCAAGCTCAAAGAAGGCAATATTCAGCCGTGAGGGCATCGACCTCACAAAATACAAGGAACAACTCGAAAACGCCGAGCCTAGCGACAACGAGCGGCTGCGCAACGAGGTGATTGGAATGAACATATTCAACAGCGTTTTTGTTGACTGCACGGCAAGCAAGGAAGTGTCGGCACTCTACCAATCGTTTCTGGAGCACAACATCTCGGTGATTGCAGCCAACAAGATTGCGGCATCGTCAGACTACGGCAGCTACATAAAACTGAAAGAAACGGCATTGGCACGGGGTGTGAAATTCCGTTTCGAGACTAACGTCGGGGCCGGACTGCCCATCATCGGCACCATAAACGACTTGCGCAACTCAGGCGACTGCATCTTGAAGATAGAAGCGGTGCTCAGCGGCACGCTGAATTTCATATTCAACGAAATATCGGCAACCGTACCATTGTCGGAAACAGTGCGCCGGGCAAAGGAACAGGGATACAGCGAACCCGACCCGCGCATCGACCTGAGCGGCACCGACGTGATACGCAAACTCGTGATACTTGCCCGCGAAGCCGGATATAAAGTGGAACAGGAGGATGTGGAGAAGCACCTCTTCATTCCCGACGAGTATTTCAACGGCACTCTCGACGATTTCTGGAAACGTCTGCCCGAGCTTGACAACGATTTCGAGGAACGCCGCAAGAAACTTGAAGCCGAAGGCAAACGATGGCGCTTCGTGGCCACATTCGACCACGGCAAGACCTACGTTGCACTCAAGGCTATCGACCGCAACCATCCTTTCTACAACCTTGAAGGCAGCAACAACATTGTGTCGCTCACAACCGAACGATACAAGGAATATCCCATGCTCATTCAAGGCTATGGCGCAGGAGCAAGCGTCACGGCGGCAGGAGTATTTGCCAACATCATGTCGATTGCCAACATTTAATGTCGACATGAAGGCGATGCCGCACTTTTTCATGCGGCATCGCCACACAACACTTTTTCGTTTAACAAAAGAGCCTAATTATGAAACATATTATTATTTTAGGCGACGGCATGGCCGACCATGCCATTGAACGGCTTGGAGGCAAGACCTTGCTCCAACACGCCCACACACCTTATATGAACATGCTGGCAAGAGAAGGCCGATGCGGCCGTCTTGTTACCATACCCGACGGTTTTCTGCCGGGCAGCGAAGTGGCCAACACCGCAATTTTGGGCTACGACCTTAATGAGGTTTATGAAGGACGCGGACCGCTCGAGGCCGCCTCGATAGGCTATGAAATGCGCCCCGACGACATGGCCATGAGGTGCAACATTATAACCCTTGCCGACGGCAAAATAAAAAACCACCACGGCGGACACCTCACCACCGAAGAAGGTGGCATGCTCATAGAGTTTCTCAACAACAAACTGGGCAACGACGACATCAGGTTTATAACCGGAATACAATACCGCCACCTGCTCGTTGTGAGGGGAGGCAACAAACACATTGTGTGTGCCCCACCCCACGACCATCCCAATGAGGTATGGCGCAACCTTATGGTGCGCCCCGAAGAAGGATGGGCCGACAAGCACGACGGCTCACGAATGACCGGGCAGGAAACTGCCGATGTGCTAAACAAACTGATTTTGCAGTCGCAGACATTGCTTGCCGACCACCCGTTCAACAAGAAACGGACGGCGGACGGCGGCGACGCAGCCAACAGTATATGGCCGTGGAGCGGCGGCTATCGTCCGTCAATGCAACAACTTGGCGAAATGCACCCCGAAATAAAACGCGGCGACGTTATCTCGGCAGTCGATTTGATAAGGGGAATAGGCCATTATGCAGGCTTGAAAAACATTATTGTAGAGGGCGCAACCGGTTTGGCCGACACCAACTATGAAGGCAAAGCCGAGGCTGCTATAAACGCACTGCGCACCGACGATTTTGTTTTTCTGCACATCGAGGCAAGCGACGAAGCCGGGCATGACGGCGATTTGGAGCTGAAACTGCGCACAATAGAGAACCTTGACAAAAGGATTGTCGGACCTATATACGAGGAAACAAGCAAATGGCAGGAGCCGGTGTGCATTGCCGTGCTGCCCGACCACCCCACCCCCGTGGAACTGAGAACACACGTGAGCGAGCCTGTGCCATTTGCAATATGGCATCGCGGCATAACTCCCGATGCGGTGGAAACCTACGATGAGGTGAGCTGCGTAAAAGGTTCGTATGGACTGCTGCGACTGCAACAATTCATGGTAACATTTATGGCAATAAAATAAAAGGTGGATTATAAGACAGATCTATCTAAGTGACAATAAAAAAACAGAAAGAAAGGAAGCACATGAAATATTACAGCACAAGACATGAAGCCCCCTCTACATCGCTGCACGAAGCGATTGTGAGAGGATTGGCACCTGACGGCGGACTTTATATGCCGGAAAGCATTAAGAAACTGCCACAGTCGTTTTTCGAGGAAATAGACAAGATGTCGTTCAAGGAGATGTCTGTCAGGGTGGCCGAAGCCTTTTTTGGAGAGGACATAGATGCCGACTCACTGAGAAACATCGTAGAAGACACTCTGGCATTTGAGTGCCCCGCAGTGAAAGTTGAGGACAACATATACAGTCTTGAACTCTTCCACGGGCCCACACTCGCCTTCAAAGATGTCGGGGCACGTTTCATGGCACGCATGCTGCAATATTTCACAAAGAGAGAAAGCGGACAGACTGTGAATGTGCTTGTGGCCACAAGCGGCGACACGGGGTCGGCCGTGGCCAACGGTTTTCTGGGAGTTGACGGCATACATGTGTATGTGCTCTATCCGAAGGGAAAAGTAAGCAAGATACAGGAAAGCCAGTTCACGACACTCGGACGCAACATCACGGCCCTGGAAGTGGACGGCGTGTTTGACGACTGCCAGCGTTTGGTGAAGAAGGCGTTTACCGACGACGAACTGACAAGCCACATGCTGCTGACATCGGCCAACTCAATAAATGTCGCACGATTGCTGCCCCAGTCGTTCTATTACTTCAATGCTTATGCACAGATGAAGAAGATAGGCAAGGCCGACAATCTGGTGGTGTGCGTGCCAAGCGGCAATTTCGGCAACATAACGGCAGCCATTTATGCACAGAGAATGGGACTGCCCATAAAGAGGTTTGTTGCTGCCAACAATGCCAACGACGTGTTCTACAATTACTTGCAATCAGGAGAATACAACCCTATGCCAAGCCGGCAGACAATAGCCAACGCCATGGATGTGGGCGACCCGAGCAATTTCGCGCGTATATATGAATTGTACAATGGCGATTGGCAAAAAATTGCAGAGGACATGGCCGGGGCTACATACAATGACGAACAGATAAGACAAGCCATGGCCAACTGTTACGATAGCAACAGCTACATACTCGACCCGCACGGAGCCTGCGGCTATCAGGCACTGCGCGACTTGCTGAAGAACGGGGAAACCGGCATTTTCTGCGAGACTGCCCATCCTGCGAAATTCAAACAGACCGTGGAGGATGCCATAAAGCATGAGGTGGAAATACCCGAAAGACTTGCAGCATTTATGAAGGGAGAAAAGCAAAGCATACAGATGTCTAATGATTTCGATACATTCAAGGCATTCCTTATGCAAAGCAACGGATAAGATTTGAGACAATATTGCGTGTATTAAGTGAGGGAATACTCCGTCACGAAACAGAGTTGACGGAATGTTCCGTCAAGTTTCGCACGCAATATTTGTCTTGTTAAAAATTATTTAGTATCTTAGCCGCCTGAAAAGCAACAAAACGAACAATGAGAAACGCTACAAATAAAGCTTTATCTGCCATGACCGGCAACGTTAAAGACTTTGTATTCATCACTCTTGGTATTTTATCGTATTCATTCGGCTACACAGCCTTCATCCTGCCCGAACGGGTAGTAATGGGCGGTGTATCGGGATTGTCAGCCCTCATCTACTATGCATTAGGAATAAACACGGGTATTATGATTTTCGTGTTAAACGTGACGATGCTCGCCATTGCCTTCAAAGCATTGACACGCCAATTTGTCATACGCACCATTATTGGCGTTGGAATAATGTCGTTGTTTGTGGGATTGATGCAACCTTTCTTTGCCACATACCCCGTGATAACTGCAGGCAAAGACACTTTCATGCATGTGCTTATAGGCGGAGCATTGGGCGGAGCAGGTCTTGGCTTGGTGTTTTCGCACAACGGATCTACTGGCGGAACCGACATCATAACGGTGCTTCTTACAAAATACTTCCGCATGAGCTTCGGACGCGCCATTCAGCTGGTTGACTGCACCATCATTGCCTCATCTTATTTCCTCTTCCACAGCACCGAAACCATAGTCTACGGTGTGGCTTTCACACTTGTGGCAAGCTTCACTTGCGATTATGTGATAAACGGAACACGACAGACAGTGCAATTTCTCATCATCTCGAAGAAATATGCAGAAATTGCAGATGCAATAAACCATCAGGTGAATCGTGGCGTGACCTATGTGAAAGGCAAAGGTTGGTATTCAAAGAATGATGTTGACATGCTTGTGGTGCTCACGCGAAAATATGAATCGCAGGATGTTTTCAACCTGATAAAAGCCGTTGACCCCGACGCACTTGTGTCGCAGTCGTTCTGCCAAGGTGTCTTTGGCGAAGGCTTCGACAAGATAAAATAATGTAACATCTGTATTTTCCTAACGGGAAATGACACAGCAACGCTACAAAAGGCAGAAAGGAACAGAGCTTTTTCAAATTCTTTTCTGCCTTTTATTTACAGCAGAAAAGAATATCAACAAAACGTAAAGTTGCAACGAAACTGATACAATAATGGGAACAGAAATTGCCAACAGAGCCGACCTCGCCGCCCAACTTTTCATGGACGGATATAATTGCGGGCAAGCAGTGGCCATTGCATTCGCCGACCGCTATGGATTTACAAAGACTCAAATGGCGCGTTTGGCTGCAGCATTCGGAGGCGGAATTGCCCGACAGAGAATGACTTGCGGAACGGTTTTGGCACTGGCCGTTTTGACAGGACTTGAAGAAACCGACGGCAACCCGGCAAATCGCGAAGCCACAGCACGCTGCATGAACATCGGAAAACGGCTTACCGAAGAATTCAAGGAGCAATTTGGCTCTGCCGTATGCGGAGAAATTCTAGGGCTAAAAGGTTTTGACAAAGCCCATGGCAAGGCCACCGACTCTCCCATTCCCGAACAGTTCCGCTCAAAGCCTTGCGCCTTGAAAGTAATGATTGCTGCAAGACTTTTCGAAAAATACTTGAACGAAAAGCAAGCAACCGACGGCGAAACTATGGCACCAGCAACTCGTTGTCAATGAATTCATCGAGACGCTTTATTCCTTCGGTGGTGCAAACTCCACGCAGGAATAGGAATATTATATTGCGGAAGATGTGTTTCAGATTGGAAACTTTATACAACTGCTCACGCATCACATAATCCATCGACACGCTTCCAAGGCGCAGCATCATTTCATAATCAACGTCGTTTCTGAAATATCCTTCCTCCACTCCACGCTTGAAGAAGTCGCCAGTGTATCTGTTGCGGTATTCATGCTTCTCTTCAAGCATGTCAACCACCTTCTTGTATTTATGCAAATCGGAAAAAAATGCAGGGGTTACATCAGAAAAGTTGCGCACCTGTATTCTGAGAAATTCTATCACAATGTCTATAACATTGTGTGACGGGTCGGCACTATAAACCGACATATGCATATCGTAAGCCTCTTCATGCTTTCTGAGGCCTTCAAGCAACAGCTCTTCCTTGTTTGAATACACCTCATAAAGCGTCCGTTTCGAGATTCCAAGCGCATTGGCTATGTCGTCCATCTTTACGGCCTTCACACCCTTTTGCAAGAACTCATGCATGGACGCTTTCAATATCTTGTCCCTGAGTTCCATCCTATAACTTGTCAACGGGTTTTCTTTATACATAACTCGCTTTTTGCATTTTATGGCAAAGTTACAAAAAAATAATCCAAAAACTTATCAACGCACAATAGTTTTTTACTGCATGCCATGGCACAATGTCTTGTTTTCAGATCGTCAACCACCCACATTCACTCCCAAGCCGCATCAAACTGTAAATTTATATTGATGTTTCAAGGTTATATAGTTGCTTCCATTTTTCTCACCTCTTTCTCAAATCTACGCCAGAAAAGCACTCCTGCAGTTGTCAAACCAAACGGGAAGGCAATCCAAATACCCATAATTCCCATGCCGCAGGGGAAACCTAGAGTATAACCTATAGGAAGCGAAATTACAAAGTAGGCTATGAAGGCATACGTCACCATTGGCTTTACGCAAGCAATACCTCTCAGGGCATTGGCAAAGGTGTATTGCAATCCGTCGCCAAACTGATATGCCATCATCATAATAATCAACACTGACACAATTGTCTGCACCTCTGCATTGTCGGTGAAAAGCGCGCCCATGTGGTGACGAAAAAGCAGAATGGGCAATCCCATGACGAGTGAAAACGTAAGATTCAGGCGAAACCCGTCGTAGGCATTCTGTCTCACAGCCTTGAAATCCTTCTGCCCTACGAAATGGCTCACACGGATGGACATTGCCGAAGCCATGCCCGACAAGACGAGATAGAAAAGTTGGGAGATAGTTATCATAATCTGGTGGGCTGCCAAAGGAACCGTACCGAGCCAACCTACCATTACGCAACTCAGCGTGAATGCAGCCGACTCCATCGCCAACTGCAATGCCACGGGCCATCCAAGACGGTTCATTTCCTTGAAATCGGCCTTGTTGATGGAAGAATGGAATATGTCTTGACGGTAATGTCGGAATTTCTTGTCGAAGAAAACCACACCCACCATCACGAATGCCATGAAGATGCGGCTACCCATAGTGGAAATGCCCGCGCCAAGCAATCCTAGCTCAGGAAAGAAACCGACACCATAAATGAGCAGCCAGTTGCCGAGGATGTTTATAACGTTGCCGCCTATCATCACCCACATAGCTACCTTGGTGTGGGAGAGTCCGTCGAGAAACTGCTTCATGGTGTTGAACACCCCCACGAATATAACCGAAATGAGGTTGACAAGAAAATAAGGACGGATTAGGTTCAACAGTTCGTCGGGCTGCCCTATACGGCCAAGATTGAAATAGAGCACAATCATCGCTATAGTGAAGAGCACTCCAACGACCATGTTGGCAAACAGGGAATTGCATACTTTACGGCCGATTTCACCGATATGCCCCATACCGTAGAGGCGACCGATAACGGGAGTGAGACCATAGGAAAATCCCATATAGGAAACGAGGACTAGTGTAAAGATGTTGTTCACCAGCCCCGCCGCTGCCAGTTCTTGAGTGCTATGATGACCAATCATCAGCGTATCGGCGAAGCCAAGCACAATCGTGCCAAGCTGACCGATGATTACCGGAATGCCGATGGAGAGGAGTTCGCGATAATGATGTTTCTTGCTTGAAGAATTGTTGTCCATATAATAATCCGATTCTTTTTTCAGAAAAGGTAGGAAAAAATTTCAACATATCCAACTTTCAGGGGCAAGAAAATCATCCAAAGAAGGATTTTTCCTGCTCTGACTGCATTTTTTCCTCCCTTTGCAGGCTATATTACACTTGCGTGGACCGAAAAAAAACAAAATATTACTGTGCAGTTTCGCTATTTATTCATATCTTTGTGGGTAGTATTTTTGACACAATATTAACTTAAACATAATAGAAAATTATGGAAAACAAAAACGAACTCATAGCCCAATGTGTGGCTAAAGCCAATGAGTGGTTGTCACCGTCTTTCGACGAGGAAACAAGAAAGAACGTACAGTCAATGCTTGACAATGACGACAAGACCGACCTCATTGAATGTTTCTACAAAGACTTGGAATTCGGTACGGGCGGTCTGCGCGGCATCATGGGAGCCGGCAGCAACCGCATGAACATATACACCGTAGGCATGGCAACGCAGGGTTTTGCCAACTATCTGAGAAAGAATTTCTCCGACCGTGACTCTATATCAGTCGTAGTATGCCACGACTGCCGCAACAATAGCCGTCTGTTTGCAGAAACTGTTGCCGATATTTTCTCGGCAAACGGCATAAAGGCATATCTGTTTGACGACATGCGCCCCACACCAGAGTGTTCGTTCGCAATCAGAGAGTTGGGATGTCAGGCCGGCGTAAACATCACTGCATCGCACAATCCGCGTGAATACAACGGCTACAAAGCCTATTGGGAAGACGGAGCACAGGTGCTTGCACCTCACGACACAGGCATCATCGACGAGGTGAACAAGGTGAAAGTGGAAGATGTGAAGTTTGAAGGCAACAAGCAGCTCATCGAAATCATAGGCGAAGACATCGACAAACTCTATCTGGAAAAGGTGCACACCATATCTATCGACCCTGATGTGATTGCACGCCAGAAGGATTTGAAGATTGTCTATACACCACTCCACGGAACAGGCATGATGCTCATTCCGAGAAGTCTCAAGGTATGGGGCTTTGAAAACGTGCATTGCGTGAAGGAGCAAATGGTGAAAAGCGGTGATTTCCCAACCGTGAAAAGTCCTAACCCTGAAAACGGTGAAGCCCTCACATTGGCTCTTCGCGATGCCAAAGAGCTTGATGCAGACATCGTAATGGCAAGTGACCCGGATGCCGACCGTGTAGGTATGGCCTGCAAGAACGACAAGGGCGAATGGATTCTGATTAACGGCAACCAGACATGCTTGCTTTTCCTCTACTATATCATCAAGAACCGCAAGCAGACAGGCAAGATGCAACCGGGCGATTTCATCGTCAAGACAATTGTCACGACAGAGGTTATCCGCAAGATTGCCGAAAAGGAAAACATCGAAATGAGAGACTGTTACACTGGCTTCAAGTGGATTGCCCGCGAGATTCTGCTTTCAGAAGGCAAGCAGCAATACATTGGCGGCGGCGAAGAGAGCTATGGTTTCCTTGCCGAGGATTTCGTTCGCGACAAGGATGCAGTGTCGGCATGCTCTCTGCTTGCTGAGATTTGCGCTTACGCAAAAGACCAAGGCAAGACGCTTTATGACTTGCTGATGGACATATATCTCGAGTTCGGCTTCTCAAAGGAATTCACGGTGAATGTAGTGAAGCCCGGAAAGAGCGGAGCCGACGAAATCAAGCGCATGATGCAAGATTTCCGCCAAAACCCGCCGAAGGACTTGGGTGGAAGCACAGTGTCTGTATGGAAAGACTATCAAACCTTGGAACAGACCGTAGAAGACGGAACTGTGACAAAACTCGACATGCCGACAACAAGCAACGTGTTGCAGTGGTTCTGCACAGACGGCACAAAAGTAAGCGTGCGTCCCTCAGGAACAGAACCTAAGATAAAGTTCTACATTGAGGTAAAAGGCACGATGAAATGCACAGGATGCTACACCAGATGCGACGAGGAGGCCAATGCCAAGATTGCCGCAATAAAGAAAAGCCTACGTCTTGAATAAGACCAAAGAGCTATAAAAAGGAAAAAGTAGGAAGAAGGCGCGTTGCTTTCTTCCTACTTTTTTCTTTTTATGTTTCTGCTGCCATCATTGTTTTCTCTTCAGGCAACTTGTATCGCTTTACTTTGCGGTCTTCAATGATAATCTGGTTTAGTGCGTATTCCAACGATTGCAATGTCTGCTCCTTCACCTTGAGCTTCAACTGACATTCCCATATCGTCCCCCATGTTTGCCAATTTTGACCGTGTATGGAGGCCATACAACAACTGCGCTGTTCTTTCGTCATCTTATCATAATGCCTTATCTGCCGTTTGAACATTCCACGGCATTCAAGTATAAGTAAGTATATACTCGTCTGTTACACAATAACTAACAGAAAGGATTTCCTTTGTCCGCAGGTTTTCACAAGACAAACAACCTTTACTTTCAAGTTCAAATGGAAGTATGCGCATCTCCAAAAGGCCGAGATGCTGTTCGGAAAAATACTTATAGGTGGTTTCTTTAACACACCAGGCTAACAGACGTGCAGTCGTATCGCACAAAATCTCATCTTCCCTGATGAATTTTCCGGCAATACGGTCAACACGTTCGCTTATATATTCAATGTCAACCGCAACCTCTTTGCAATGCGACATTATTACGGCTGCGTAGCCACGAGTGTGGCTGATGCTTATACACCAATCATCAAGCAATGGTTTGCCATCGTCATTATGCCCAATGACAATATCTATTTCACCTGAAATGCAATTCACCAAGCCATAAACAGCTTCAAGTTCATGCTTACGCGAATTGCTTAGGTTCTTCATCTGAGCACGAAGCTGCATGGGACATTGTGGGGTCAAGAAATCACTGTCGTCGAATTTCCACAATCCCAAAAACGTGCGTTCGGATATTTCTTCAACACTTATCAGCATTATAATTATATTCAAACGCCCGTATCAGTCGGCATTATCATGTTTCTCATGCACAATTACCTTGACCTTACTAATGCGTCTTTCTTCCAGACCGAGGATTTCAAAGGTGTAATTCTTGTAATCCACCTTTTCATGGATGCTTAAGAAATCGCCCTTTATCTCCAACAACAACCCTGCTACAGTATCGGCATCACCCTCCACTTCGGAGAACTCGTCATCGTCAATGTTCAATATTTTGCAAAAATCGCTTAATAAAGTCTTTCCTTCGAAGACATATGTGTCATAACTCAACTTTACATACACCTTCCCGTCATCGTCATATTCGTCGTTTATCTCGCCTACGATTTCTTCAAGAATATCCTCCAATGTCACCAAACCACTTGTTCCGCCAAATTCATCCACAACAATGGCTATATGCACTTTATTCTCCTGAAACTCACGCATCAGGTCATCAATCTTCTTGGTTTCGGGAACAAAATAAGGAGGTCGTATAAGACTTTGCCAACGGAATGATGACGGTTTTGAAAGATGTGGCAACAAATCCTTTATATATAATATACCTCTAATATTGTCGGCATTTTCTTGATATATAGGAATACGACTGTAATTGTTGTCAACGACACATTTCAAAACATCAGAATAGTTTGCTGTCATTTCGAGACCTACAATGTCTTGACGACTTGTCATCACCTCCTTAGCTGTCTCATCACCAAAACGAATGATGCCTTTCAGCATATTCTGCTCGTCCTTAATATCATCCTTGTCTGTAAGTTCAAGAGCTTGTTCCAAATCATCAACACTCAGAACATGCGTTTCCTTCTGTACAACTTTCTCGGCAAGTACGCCACTGCGCAGCAGTATCGTTTCAAGAGGCCAAAACACTTTTTGCAGAAACAATATTCCACCGACACTCTTTCTACAAAATGCCAATGGGTCTTCCCTACTGTAAACTTTCGGCATAATCTCGCCAAAAAGCAACAACATGAATGTGAGCAAAACCGTTATGCAGAGAAACTGCAACCAATAGGCATTCTCACTGAATTTCAATATTTCGCCAAAAACATAATTACTCAATATGACTATCGTCACATTAACGAAGTTATTGGTTATCAATATTGTTGCAAGCGTACGCTCGCTGTTTTCGCGGAGCTTTTTAATACCGCTATCTTTCGCGGTTTTCTCTGCATTGACCTCATTTATATCAGATGGCGACAGGCTAAAGAATGCTATTTCCGAACCGCTTGCAAAAGCAGAAACGCCCAATAGAAGAATAGCCAAAATACCTGCAAACCAAACTCCTGGAGTTGGCGGCACCAGTGTAATGTCTGAAAGAGAGACCATTAATGTGTCGAACATCAAAATTCTATTTAAAATGGCAGAAGGCTTTCATCATCACCTTCTGCAACTGTTTTTGTTTGTGTGGAATCTGTCTTAACTTGGTTTACATCACTTGCCATTGACGTTTTTGGAGTCAGCAATTCCATATTCTCTGCATAAATTTCAGTAACAAAACGTCTTTGTCCGTTTGGAGCATCAAAACTTCTGTAACGTATTCGCCCTTCTATATACACCTTGTCTCCTTTATGAACATACCGTTCTGCCAATTTCGCAAGTCCACGCCACATCACTATATTATGCCAATCTGTATGATCGGGCACTTTTGTGCCATTCTGCAACGTGTAGCCACGTTCTGTCGTTGCAAGAGGAAACTGCGCAACAGCCTGGTCAGCATCATAGTATCTGACATCCGGCTCTTTGCCCACATTACCTATAAGCATCACTTTATTCATAAATAAAGACTTTTAAATATGAAAAAACAATAGTCAGATCACGCCAATGACCTATTTCCACATACCAAGATATTTATAATGGAAATTTTTTCCTTTTGCCGAAGGAAACTGCGAACGGCTGTCAACTCTTGCACGCAGATGTTCCACTATTCTGTTATAGCAATCCTGTCCCGACATTGCCTTACAACGAGCTACGAAATGAGTGTCTCTGTACTCATGCTTACCAGTTGCCGGAACAAGCACCACACGCTTGAAATCAAGAACACCTTCATACCATCCGGGAGTTTCCTCGTTCAACCGATTGACAACCAATGCCGATGCATCTTTCTTTTCCACTACTGCATTGTTCGACGGCATTGTATGAACAGCTTTCTTCTGCTTGAAATCAAGCATGGTCGCTGCGGTTGTCTTTATTATTATGAAATACACTCGAGGACGTATTTTGTAGCGTTTGGGATAATACACCTCACTATCGGCATAGTCACGAATGTCTGCCTCAAGATTATCATTCATCCCAATTTCGGGTATTGAACGCAGAAAAGCCAATGCTTCTTCAACGTTGCCAACCAACGTTTCTTTGTCAAAATATCTCAGATATAAATTCATGGATTTAAACAAGTTTCTTTTCAAAAAAAGTAAAAAAAACAATGAGCGGCAAACGGGACTCGGACCCGCGACCTCAACCTTGGCAAGGTTGCGCTCTACCAACTGAGCTATTGCCGCAAACAAAATTGAATTCAATATAGTGAAGAGGAGGAGACTCGAACTCCCACGACACAATTGTCACTACCCCCTCAAAGTAGCGCGTCTACC
>CAVCLB010000051.1:0-18040 GCA_963602915.1 Dysosmobacter segnis
TGGTACTGCAATGCAATGCGGGAGAGTAGGAAGCTGCCTTCTTTCAACAGGGTCTACACAGTCTTTACGACTTGTGGAGACCTTTTTTTTGTATGCCTACGTTATCGCCATCCGCTTATGATTTCTTTTAAAGCAGAATGTCCGGCAGACAATAATCATAATGTCTTTGCGTTATATAGTTATGCAGTGGACTGACCAAATACGGCGCGTAAAGATATTCCTCGTGCTGGCCGCTATAATTATAGCGGTGGCATCGCTTATAGTCTCGCACATACTCATCGACGACCTCGCCACCGAGGAACGCAACAAAATGGAAGTATGGGCGGAGGCAATGCGTACGCTCAACCGCGCCGACGAGAATACCGACATCAATCTTGTGCTGAAGGTTGTGAATAGCAATAATACCATTCCGGTTGTGGTGCTCGACTCTAACGGCGAAGTGCAGGCATTCCGTAACATAACGATAGACAAGTGCAATTCCTATGCCGATAGCGTGGCTTATGTGAGCGAACTTGGTCGCAGTTGGCTTAACCGCAACCACAACGTGCGCATATCGCTCGATGAGGTGTCGCACACCGATTATATAGATGTGTGTTACGACGACTCGGTTATGCTGCGCCGTCTTTCGTCTTATCCCTTCGTGCAGCTTGGTGTTGTCATGATATTCGTGGTGATAGCCATATTTGCCCTGCTCACGTCGAAAAGGGCCGAGCAAAACAAAGTGTGGGTGGGGCTGTCGAAGGAGACGGCACACCAACTTGGCACTCCTATTTCAAGCCTAATGGCATGGGTTGAGATATTGAAGGAAACATATCCTGATGATGCACTCATACCAGAAATGGACAAAGATGTGCAGCGTCTGCAACTTATAGCCGACCGATTTTCGAAGATTGGTTCTTTGCCGGAGCCTGTTCCCGCTAGCCTTAACGAGGTTATGGATCATGTTGTTGACTATATGGAACGGCGCACTTCGCGCAAAGTGCATATGGTGCGCGATTTCCCTGACAATGACATAGTGGTGCGTATTAACGCGTCGCTCTTTGAATGGGTCATTGAAAATCTGTGCAAGAATGCCGTCGATGCAATGGGCGGCGAAGGGACAATCACGTTGCGTGTGATGCATGGCGATGCAGGTCGTGTCGTTATTGAGGTTTCTGATACGGGAAAGGGCATCCGCAAGAAAGACTTGCGCAATGTGTTCCGCCCCGGATTCACCACGAAGAAACGCGGATGGGGGCTCGGTCTGTCGCTAGCCAAGCGCATAGTGGAGGAGTATCACCGTGGGCGCATCTTCGTAAAGTGCAGCGAACTTGGTGTCGGCACAACATTCCGTATAGAATTGAAAACTGACAAAGCATAGAAAAACACTTGTGCGGCAATGTCCAAAAAGTCATTGCTTTTGCACTGAGATGCAGGCGTGGCTAATTGTGTCTATTGCATCTATAATGGCAATATAATTGCAGTGAAAATCAAAAACATGGCATATATATTACGCAATGTCGGAAAATATTCGTAACTTTGCAACCCAAATGTGTAGTTTAGAGCTGCTAAAAGTGGATTTGAAAGAGTTGGCCGAAGGTGTTACAACTCTTGATTTCAATCTTGGCGACGCTTTCTTCGAATCGCTTGACGAGGCGGAGATAAAGCGTGGCAATATCGGCGTGTCGGTGAATGTACACCGCACGGAGAACTACTTTGAATTCGACATCCGCACGGAAGGCACCGTTGTAGTGCCGTGCGATGTGTGTCTGGACGATATGGAGCAGCCCGTCGTGGCCGACAACCGCCTCGTGGTGAAGTTCGGCGAAGAATACTCCGAGGACGACGACCTCATAACCGTTGCCGAGAATGAAGGCATAATCGACCTGTCGTGGTTCGTTTACGAGTTTGTCGCGCTCAGTGTTCCCATAAGGCATGTTCATGCCCCCGGACGTTGCAACGAGACAATGCTTTCTGCCCTTGCCGAGCACTCGGCCTTGCGCAGCGGTGATAGCAACGCGGCAGAGTCCGACCCTCGTTGGAGTGAATTGGAAAAATTAAAAACAATAATTAAAGATTAAAGAAAAATGGCACATCCTAAAAGAAGACAGTCGAAGACTCGTACACTGAAGAGAAGAACTCATGATAAGGCAGTAGCCCCCACATTGGCAGTATGCCCCAACTGCGGCGCATATTATGTGTATCACACAGTATGCTCTACCTGCGGTTACTATCGCGGCAAAGTTGCTATCGTGAAGGAAGTTGCTGAATAATTAGATGGGAAAGATAAACGCAGTAATCACCGGCGTGGGTGGATATGTGCCCGACTATATCCTCAACAACGAGGAATTGTCGCGCATGGTTGACACCAGCGACGAGTGGATTATGACCCGCGTCGGCATAAAGGAACGACACATCCTCACTGAGGAAGGTCTCGGAACAAGCTACATGGCCCGCAAGGCCGCCAAGCAACTCATCCAGAAAACCGGCGTGGATCCTGACACAATCGACGCGCTTATCGTCACGACGACGACTCCCGACTACAAGTTCCCCTCAACGGCTTCAATCGTTTTGGGCAAACTTGGACTCAAAAACGCTTTCGCATTCGATTTCGAGGCGGCTTGCTGCGGATTCCTTTATTCGCTTGATGTGGCTGCGTCGATGATACAGAGCGGCCGCTACAAGAAGATAATCGTTATTGGCGCCGACAAGATGTCGTCGCTCGTAGACTATCAGGACCGCGCCACTTGCGTGCTCTTCGGCGACGGAGCGGGCGCAGTGCTCGTGGAAGCCACCGAAGAGGAAAACGTGGGAGTGCAGAACTCTTATCTGCGCACCGACGGTCAAGGACTTCCGTTCTTGCACATGAAAGCCGGAGGCTCAGTGTGTCCCGCATCTCATTTCACCGTTGACCATCGTCTGCACTACCTCTATCAGGAGGGCCGCACGGTGTTCCGCTATGCTGTCACAAACATGAGTGACGATGTGGCTGAGGTGATGAAGATGAACAACCTCACTGCCGACGACGTGAAATGGGTGATTCCGCACGAAGCCAACCTGCGCATTATCGAGGCTGTGACTAAGCGTGTCGGGATTCCATTGGACAAGGTTGTGGTAAATATCCAGCACTATGGCAACACAAGTGCGGCTACCATTCCACTCGCCCTTTGGGACAACGAGAAGAACATGAAGAAGGGCGACAACGTTATCTTCACCGCTTTCGGAGCCGGTTTCGTGCATGGCGCATCGTTCTACAAGTGGTCTTACGACGGAGCGGCAGCAGCCGAGAAATGAAATTTGTGGCAGGAACAAATCCTGTAAAGAATAAAAAAGAGACGCATCGGTGTTATTGCCGGTGCGTCTTTTTTTTTAGCTGTGCAAAAAAGTATATGCGAAGGCGGGGCATTCATCGAAAAAAGGCAGAAGAAAAGCTTGCACTTTTCTTCTGTCAAATTCGTGGATTGTAGCGGCTTTATTGCCGGAAAGTCAACCTGCAGTTGCTTGCTCAGTTGTCTTTTAGCCTGTTATTTGAGGTTGAAGTCAAGCTGTTTGCCGTCAACGAGTTGTTTGTGCGATATGCGGAAACCGTTGATTGCCTTTCCGCCGATGCTTGCACGCTTTATGTAGATTTGCGATGGTGACGTGCGGTCGGTGGTGATTGTTATGTCGCCCTGTGGATAATATTTCGGGTCGAGGTGCAGAGTCACCTTGTCGAATACCGGCGTGGTGAGCGTGTAATACGGCGAACCGGGATTGTCGGGGTAGAGGCCAATCATCGAGAATACGGCCCAAGCCGACATCGTGCCGGTGTCTTCGTTGCCGGGGATGCCGTTAGGACGCGGCGTGTAATACTTGTCGAGCAATTCGCGCACGGTCTTCTGTGTGCGCCACTCATCGCCCTTGAAATAAGAAAAGAGGTAGGGGTAGGCGATGTCAGGCTCGTTGGCAGGGTCGTAAAGCCCTTTGTCGAACACCATCTGCAACTTGTTTACAAAATTCTTCTGTCCGCCCATGAGTTTGGCTAGGCCTGCTACGTCGTGGGGAGCATAGAAGGTGTAGTTCCATGCGCTGCCCTCGTGAAATCCTGGGCAGTTCTCGAAGTTGGCACCGGCTTCGGGGGTGAACGGCGAGAGGAACTTGCCGTCTTTCTGTATGGGGCGCAGTGTTCCACTTTCCTTTGAGTAGTAGTGGCGATAGCCGAGGCTACGCTGGCGGAATAGCTTGGCGTCTTGCTTGTGGCCCAGTTCTTCTGCAAGTATCGAAAGTGCGTTGTCGGCCAGATAATATTCCAGTGCGTGCGAAACCGAGTTATCGCCCGACATGTCGGCAGCGTAATATCCGAGCGGAATGTAGCCTTTCTCGATGTAAGGGTCGATGTCGGGGCGCATCTTGTTGTCCTTGCCTGGCAGTGTGGCCGAGCTGCGGAATGCTTCGTAGGCCGTTTTGATGTCGAAACCACGCAGACCGCGCATGTAGGCATCTGCAATGTACGGAATGGCCGGGTCGCCCTCCATTGTCCATGTTTCACGGCTGAAAAGTTCCCATTTCGGCATCCAACCCCATTCCCGGTACATGTCAATCATCGAGTTTATCATGTCAACCTGACGGTCGGGATAGAGCAGTGTCTCAAGCTGCGAGAGGTTGCGGTAGGTGTCCCAAAGCGAGAATACGGTGTAGCGGTTGCCCGTTGTTTTTCCGTTGAGGTTACTTTCCATAAGAGGATATTCTCCGTTCACGTCCTGAAGCACCGTGGGATGTATCTGCGAGTGGTAGAGTGCGGTGTAGAACACGGTGCGTTGCGCCTCGGTGCCGCCCTCAACGCTCACGCGGTTAAGTGTAGTTTCCCATTCGTCGTGCGCTTCTTTGGCTGTTTTCGCAAAGTCGAAGCTCTGCTGTTCGGCATTGAGGTTCTCGCGCGCATTGTCTATCGACACGAAACTAACACCTACCTGCACTTCAACCTGTTCGCCTTCTTGGCAGTCGTAGGTGAGGTAGCAGCCTATTTCGTTGCCGGCCATGTCGCGACCATAGCCTGGGTAGAGCTTGTATTTGCCCTGGTAGCTGTCCCATTGTGCCTGGGCGTTGTGGTAGTCGGGCTGTTTTTTCCACATGCCGAAAGTTTCGGGCTTCTTATTCACGCGCACCACGAAATACATAGGAAACACGGCCTGCGGGTTGTAGCAGAACGTGCCGAGCAGTCGTGTACCCTCAAATTCGGTGTCGCTCACCCTGCGCAGCGATGCGCCCACCTCGTTGGTGAGTCCGTTGCCGAGGTTGAAGAGCAAGTTGCCCTTGCCTTTCGGAAACGTGTATCGCTCTATGGAACTGCGCATCGTGGCAGTCACTTCGCTCTTTATGCCGTATTTCGTGAGCACGTTGCTGTAATATCCGGGGCGAGCCTGCTCGTTGATGTACTCCGAACCGTAGGATCGGTAGTCGGGATTTACGTCGCCCGTTGTTGGCATTACGAGCAGAGTGCCCATCTCGGGACATCCCACTCCGCTCAGGGTGACATGGGCAAATCCCGTGAAATATTTGTTGTTGTACTCATACACGGCCGACCACCACCGCTTGTCCTTGTCCTGTTCGTTGAGGTCAGACCCCATGACATTAAACGGAACAACCGACATGAGGCCGTGGGGACGTATTGCCC
Source organism: Dysosmobacter segnis (assembly GCA_963602915.1). Classification (GTDB taxonomy): domain Bacteria; phylum Bacteroidota; class Bacteroidia; order Bacteroidales; family Bacteroidaceae; genus Prevotella. The sequence continues at coordinate 5,633 of CAVCLB010000051.1, forward strand.
CAGGGTTGCAGATGCTGAAATTCGTAGTTCCGATGAACGGGTCGACATAGTCAACACCGCTCTTTGCCGTGCTGCCGGCACTCGCCAGTGCAAGGGCGGCGGCAATGGCCAATTGTTTCAGATGTGTCATTTTGATTACTGTTGATTGTTTTTTGGTTGTGTAAAGTTACTACAAAATGTTGGAATGCACCAACGTTTAGCCGCAAAAGCCATGCGTGACACCGCAAAAAGCGCCGTTGTCGCACATTATATATATGTATGGCTTTAATCGTAAATTATGTATTTTCATCTGTATGGTATTTCTCTTGACCGCATTGACGTAAATATTGACGTGGTATTTTTACGTTATAAAATGAATACCATGCCGTTTGTTTTTTGTATCTTTACACCTGTCAATCTGAAAATACCGATATTTGTAGAAAAAAAAGCGTTATGCCACGTAAACCCAAATATACAGTAAACCGAAGGAACACGGAAATGTGGAAAGGCGATACAATTAAATCCGTTTCTCTTTACAATGAATGGTTTCTTAATTTTGCGCCAACGACCTATACATAAGATTAATAAACAGAACTAGTTTGGATGCATCCGAAAAATGGTCAAACATTTTTGAAGGAAGCACGGTACAAGTAAACAATGCAGAGTGTAAGATTGGCGATTTCTTCACCGTAAAACGGGGAATTGCCACAGGTGACAACAAGTTCTTTGTCGTCAGTGCGGATACTATTGAAAAATACAAAATACCTCATATTTTTCTAAAACCGATATTACGCAGTCCAAGGTATCTGAAAGAAGACATCATAACAACAGACAACAATGGCAATATGGCATCTTCGCAAATGCAGTATTTGTTTTCATGTAGTTGGACGGAAGAAGCATTGAAAGAAAAATATCATGGTGTGTGGGAGTATATACAAGAAGGTGTCAGGCGAGGTGTTGACAAAGGATACATTTGTAGTCATCGCCCCTTATGGTATTTTTGCGAAGACCGTAAACCGGCTCCTTTTGTCATTCCCTATATGGGGCGTGGTGACACTGCAAAGAAAATGTTCCGTTTTATACTGAACAAGTCAGAAGCAATAACAACCAATGTGTATCTTTTGCTTTATCCCAAAGCCGACTATTCTAAATGTCTGAAAGATGCCAAATTGCTAAACGATGTGTGGATCGCCCTTAGCGGAGTGACGAGTGAGCAGTTCGCAACTAACGGACGTGAATACGGGGGGCGGACTGCACAAACTTGAACCTAGCGAACTCCTCAATATATCTGTGCCGTCGCTCGCGTCCATTCTGTTGCCAAGGCGCACCGTTGAGCTCGCATTGTTCTAATCGCTATGTTGTGGGCATGGCGAAAGCCGTTTCTTGCGCAGTAGCATGCGGGGGTATGCAACAATATATTAATGGTGTAGTGCTGCCGCAACTTACCCACTGCCATGCCGCGCAAAACAATATAAACCAACGTTAAGCGTGGCTTTTGCAGGTTAAAATAAATTAAACGCGTTGTACAATTTGTTGTTTTGCGGGTCTTATCAATAACTTTGCACATAACACACGATAAAGTATTGACCGGAAAACAACAAAAAAATAGAAAGATATGAAAAACCTGAACTTATTTGCAATCGCCATGACTGCTGGATTGCTCACGCTTGCAAGCTGCGCAAGCAAGAAGGATTTGGAGAACTGCCGGCTCGAGAACAAAGAACTGACAGGCAATTACCAGAGTGCTAAGGAGCAACTTGCCGCCGCGCAGGCACGCGTGACATCGCTTGAAGACCAGCTCAGCAGCATGAAGAAAGACTATGCCTCGCTGCAGAACTCGCTCGACAAGAGCCTCACCAATGCCAATTCCAACAACATCAACATCTCGAAACTCGTCGATCAGATAAACGAGTCGAACCAGTACATACGCCACTTGGTTGAGGTGAAGTCGAAGTCTGACTCGCTCAACATGGTTCTCACCAACAACCTCACGCGTTCGTTGAGCAAGGAAGAGATGAAGGAGGTTGACGTGCAGGTGCTCAAGGGCGTAGTTTACATATCGCTTGCCGACAACATGCTCTACAAGAGTGGCAGCTATGAAATCAACGACCGCGCCGCCGAGACGTTGAGCAAGATTGCCAAGATTATCACCGACTACAAGGACTACGAGGTGCTCATCGAGGGCAACACCGACAATGTGCCAGTAAACGCAAGCGCAGCTTCGATGAAGAACATACGCAACAACTGGGATCTTTCCTGCTTGCGCGCTTCGAGCGTGGTGCAGGCTCTGCAGAACCAGTATGGTGTTGACCCGAAACGCCTCACTGCCGGTGGCCGTGGCGAGTACAATCCCGTTACCAACAACACCACCGAGACGGGCAAACAGCGCAACCGCCGCACTCAAATCATCATAACCCCGAAGCTCGACCAATTTATGGATCTTATCGACAAAGCTCCTGAGGACAGCTCCAAGTGAGCCCCACGGCTTTGGACATATAACTAAAAGGCCGGAGAATACGCAAGCGCATGCGTGTTCTCCGGCCTTTGTCTTTTGGGGAAATTTATTTCAGCAAGGCTCTGACGGCAAACCAGGCGTGCATGGCAAGGGTGCGCATCAGACCGTAATGGCGGCGCATCACGCTGAAACGTTCCATGAGCGATGCGCGGTGATTGCGGTTGGTCATTCCGCCATACAGATAGTCGGCCACCACTTCGGGTATGCGCAGCAGTGTAAGGCGCAGTTTCTCGGCATGCTTCATCACGCGTATGCACCAGTCAACGTCGGCCGAGAACCGGTAGCGCAGGTCGTAGGGTTCTTCGCGGGCAATGTCGGTGCGCACATAAAATGCCTGGTGGCACACCAGCATACCGTGCATGAACGACTTCCAGTTCAGGTCGTCGGGTGGGGCGAGGCGGCGGTGGCACACAATTTTTCCGTCTTCGTCCACAATGTCGGTGTCGCCGTAGAGCACAGCCGGAAGCAGTCCGTCGCTGCGTTCGTTCACGAAGGCGAATATGTCGGCAAGCGTTGTTGGCGAGTGCAGCACGTCGCCGGCGTTCAGAAACACTATGTAGTCGCCGGTGGCCCGGGCAATGCCCTTGTTCATGGCGTCGTAGAGTCCCTTGTCGGGTTCCGACACCACAACCACTTCATGGCCGCTGTCGCCTGCCGTTTCGGCTTTTTGGTAGCGTTCGGCAATGGCTTTGGTGGCATCGCGCGAAGCCCCGTCTATGATGAGGTGCTCCACAAGATCCCATGTCTGTTCGGCCACGCTGTCGAGCGTGCGTTGCAGCACATCCTGTGCATTGAATGTGCAGGTGATGATTGTGAATTTCAGCATTTGCTTGAATTGTATTTGTAGTTTTGCTTTGTCGTTAGTGTCGCCTTGTGTCAAGGCATGCGTTTATCTGATGTAGCGTTTCAGTGCTATGAGTTCGTTATACACCTCTATATATCGCGTAGCCACCGACTGCTGCGAGTAGTGTTGTGCCACTTTGTGCGTGGCGGCGGCTTGCAATTCGCTGCGCGGAGCTTCGTAGAGAGTCCATCGCATGCCTTCGGCAAGGTCGGCGGCGTCTTTGAAATTGGCCGTGTAGCCGTTGCGCCGGTGATCGATCATCTCGGGTATGCCGCCCACACGAAATCCCACGCACGGCACTCCGCATGCCATAGCTTCCATGATGGTGTTGGGCAGGTTGTCTTCGAGTGATGGCAGCACATATATGTCTGCCGAGTTGTATATGTCGGCAATGCGCTTGTCGTCGGACACATAGCCCAAGGGATATGCCGGCAGCGGCAGTTGCCCGGCCACTTCGGTCGAGTTGCCGCCGAGCAGAGCCACCACGGTGTCTTGGCGTGTGGCAGGGCGTTGTTCGATAAGACGGCGGAGAGCCTCGATGAAGTAGGTCATGCCTTTGCGCTCGTCGGTCACTTTCTGCGACACGAAAAGTATAATGTTTCGGTCGGCAGGCAGGTTGGCGGCCAAGCGTGCCTTCGCCTTGTCGGCGGGGCAGAACACATGGGTGTCAATGGCGTTGGGTATGCTCGTCACGCGTTGTCCCGTGAGCAGCGCGCTGTGCTTTGCCTGGGTTTCGAGCCAGCGGCTGCATGCCACGAAATGTATGTTACTGTTGGCATACAGGCTTTTCTTCTTTGCCCATATCTTTGTGGAAAGGTCGTGTGCCGTGCCTCCGCCCGGAAGCAGGGGGCAGTTGTGGCAGCCGGTTTTGAATGCGCTGCAAGTGCGTGCATAGTGGCAAATGGCTGCTGCGGGCCAAAGGTCGTGCATGGTCCACACCACGGGTTTCCCGCTTCGCAGTATTTTCTTTATAGTGCGCAGCGACAGCATACCCTGGTTTATCCAGTTCAGATGTATCACGTCGGCTTCCCGAAACTCAGGAGTGCACGTGATGTCGAACCCCGACGAGGCTGTGTCGATGTCGAAGAGATGCTCGCGCGAAAAATAAAGGTGGCAGAATATGCGCCACCGTTCCCACAGAAAATGCCACCGTGCGGCCGTTGGCCGGTCCATGCCGGCCACAGTAATCTGTTTCGACTGTTTTTCGGCCACGAGCATCTTGGCCTTCACGCCGTTGTTGTTGAGGGCTTCCATGAGCCGGTTGGCGGCTACTGCCGCGCCGCCCGTCCTTTCGCTTTTGTTTACGATGAGTACTCTCATGTGTGAAGTTTCTTGTTGCAACTGCAAACTTACTGAAAAAATATGTTTGCCGAAACAAATCGCCTTAAAATATTCTCCTGCTCCTGCTTTTTGTCATTATGCTTGTCGCCCGTTTTCAAGGCATGGGTCGTTGCCTGCCGCCCAGCACATAGGCGTATGTTGCATAATGTCGCGTTGTAGAGTGTTTCGATTTCTAAAAATATGTTGTGTTCGCACACATTGCATTGATTTAAATCAAAAATACATTAAAAACTCGCATTTTTTTGTCTTATTGTTTGCGCAAACAGTAAAACTGCCGTACCTTTGCACATGTCAAAAGGTTAATAGATTGTTTAGGTTAGTAGTAATAGATTTAGGTTTTTAGTTATTAGGTTTAAGGTAAATTGAACGATTGTTTAACAGGTAACGATGAGGATCCGCGAGGTTCTTCATTAGTTTAGAAAAGGATTTTTAGTTAAACATAGGCTTTACGGCATTGCTCGTTGAGAGTGGTGCCGTAATTTTTTTGTGTATTTTCCATTGCGGTGCCTTTGCGCCGCAATGCTCCGAATGGTATTGGAATGAATTGTTTACATATCAATAAAATATCTGTTTTCTTATATTTATACATTTTGAATACATCATTATGCATATTTTTAATGCTTTGTAATTCTTGAAAGGCAAATAATTTCGCGGTTTGGCTTGTAATATGTACCTTTGCATCATATTTCATATATTGCATATATATACGTTATCAGGATGAACAACAACCCCCACAACAAAACTTCACGGGCGCAAGATTTAAAGAAACGTCCCTCGGCAATGCTCTCGCTCATGCCGATAGTGCTGCTTATGGCAATGCTCACATGCACCATACGTCTTTTCGGCAGCGATGCCCTTGAGGGGGCTTCGCAGGTTACGCTGCTTGTGGTTTCGGCATTTTGTGTGTTTATAGGAATGGCGAAACTCAACGTTCCATGGGCGAGTTTCGAAAAAGCAATAACCAACAACGTGGCAAGTGTGTCGAGTGCGCTTGTCATTCTGTTGCTCATAGGCGCGCTGGGTGGCGCATGGATGGTGAGTGGCGTAGTGCCCACGCTTATATATTATGGTATGGGCATAATAAATCCGAGTCTGTTTCTTGCGTCGGCCTGTATAATCTGCGCTTTGGTGAGCCTTATGACCGGGTCGTCGTGGACCACCATTGCCACCATAGGCATAGCGTTGATGGGAATAGGCCGTGCCCAGGGCTTTGCCGACGGATGGGTGGCTGGTGCTATAATCTCGGGCGCATATTTCGGCGACAAGATTTCGCCTCTGTCCGACACCACTACACTTGCGTCGGGAGGTTTGGGCGTGTCGTTGTTCACCCACATACGCTACATGATCATAACCACCGTGCCTTCAATGGCTTTGACCCTCATTATATTCGCCATTGCCGGTCTTGCCGCCGACACCGGCACGGTTTCCAATACCGAGGCTTTCCGTCAGGCACTCGATGCACGCTTCTGCATCACGCCTTGGCTCCTGCTTGTGCCCGTGGCCACTGGCGTGCTCATAGCCCGCAAAACGCCGCCCGTGATAACGCTTTTCCTTGCGGCGTTTGCTGCCGTGTGCATGGGCATGGTGTTTCAGGGTGAGGCTCTTGCCGAGATTGACCCTTCGCTTTTCAAGGCGGCCATGAAGACAGTGTATGGCGAAACCCACCTTTCCACTACCAACCCCATGCTTACCGACCTTGTGGCCACGCGCGGCATGGCCGGCATGACCGACACTATTTGGCTTATAATATGTGCCATGTGTTTTGGCGGCACTATGTCGGCAAGCGGCATGGTGGGCGGCATCACGCGCCTTTTCATCCACATGGTTAAAGGCCGCACGTCGCTTGTGGGTGCCACGGCGGCTACGGGCGTGATGCTCAATGTGGCCATTGCCGACCAGTATCTGTGCATTCTGCTCACCGGCAACATGTTCCGCGACATCTACGACCGCCAAGGCTACGAGCGGCGCTTGCTGAGCCGCACCACCGAAGATGCAGTCACCGTGACGTCGGTGCTTGTGCCGTGGAACACCTGCGGCATGACACAGAGCACGGTGCTTGGTGTGGCCACCACCACCTATCTGCCTTATTGTTTCTTCAATATCATATCGCCGCTGATGAGTGTGGCCGTTGCCGCTATTGGCTACCGCATAAAACGCACGAAGACAGCTGTTGCCTGACATTGGCCGTGCGGCTGCTGCCGCCATATCAGAATCGTGTCATAAACTCAACGACAATCTTGTCTTTTTCCGAAGCGAGTGCCGTGCCGCTGTTGCGGTAGAAGTATTTTTCGTAGTTGAGGCGTATGTCGCTCACGAAAGGCTTCTTCAGACTGAGCGTGACACCGCCCGTGAGGCGCGAACGCTGGTGGTCGTCAACCGTCAGTTTGCCGTTGCTGTCGGGTGTGCCGCTGCTGTGGTCGCTCATGTAGTCGTAGCGCACGAGCGGCGTTACATATTTCACAAGCCCTTTGCCGGCCTTTATGTCGTAGCTCACAAACGAGTCGAAAGCATGCACGGCACGGAAAGCATCGTGGTCGTAGTGCTTGTACAGATACTCGGCTTCCACATGCCAACCCGACGAATGCCAGTAGGCTCCGGCGTCATACATCATTATGCCCACGCTTGGCTTTATCTTCTGTGTGCTCAACGTGAGGTTGAACCCGTGTGGGAAAAACATCTGTGCCTTGGCCGAGAAGTTAATGCTGTTGGTCCAGAAATTCTTCTGGTCGGTCAGTCCCGACCCGTTAAACAGTCCGGCCTCCAATATTATAGGAAATCCAGCGTTTACAGTATAGCCCAATGCGGCACCCACGTCGCGCACGTTGCCCACCTGTTTAGCTATGAACGAGCGGTTGGCAAAATACTGCTGGTGTGGCGATCGGTGTGCATCGATGGTGAACGGCACGCGGAACTGGCCTATCGTGAACTGCAGTCCGCCCACGGGTTTCAGCCGTGTGTAGGCATCGAGCATCTTTATCTTGCCCTCGTCGCAGAGGTCAATTTCGGCCTTGTATGATATGACGCGCGTGAGGTTGCCGTCAACGCTTATGCGCGCGTTGCGCACTTCAAAGCGTCCTTCGTTCTCTTCGGTTTGGTATTCATACTTGCTGCGTATTGTCCCGTGGATGTTCACGGGCGACGCCTTCTCTTCGTTTTCTTGCGCCGCAGCGTTTATTGTCGTGCATAGCAGAGCCAGTGCAACGATGGTTTTTCTGTGCAGTTTCATTTCTCGATATGTAAAAATCTGGATGCAAAGTTCACTGTTTCATGTTTTACTGATGATAAGAAACGGTTAACAAACGGCTACACACATGTTACAAAACCGTTACACCCGGCCGGGGCGGTTTGCCGGCTGCGCACAGTGTAACACAAACGTAACACAAACGTAACTGGCGTGACACGCATTTCTCGGCTATATAGGCTAATTTTGTCGGCGAAATAGATTGTAAAGGATTATGAAAGAAAGCAAGAAGGTCATTCTGGGCGTTATGAAGAAACATCTGGAAAAGAATGACAAGTTTGAAAGTCAAGTGCTCAATCTGGCATTGAAGAAAATCGACGGTGCCAAGGACGACGGGCGGGGCGTTTACTATTCAAAAGGCGGAAAACGTCTGCTCATGTCGGTAAAGACGCTTGAAGGTGACTACACCGTGAAGGAAGGGACACAGGAAATCGATGCCAACGCATTCTGGGGATGCTCCTTCCTGCACTCGGTTGAACTGCCTGAAAGCATTGTCCGAATAGGCGATGAGGCTTTCGCTCGTTGCATATCTCTCGAAAAAGTAAACATCCCGCAGTCGGTCGTTGAGTTGGGCAAGAACCCCTTTGTGGGTCTCGACAGTGAGGTTGTTTCCAACAGCTCCGCTTCGTTCGTTATCGAGTCAAAGGTGCTTTACGATGCTGCCCGCACACGTCTCGTGGCATGCCTCACCGATGCGGCCATGGTTATAGTGCCCAAGACGGTGCAGACAATAGGCAGCATGGCTTTCTGCCGCCGTTCAAAGCTCAAGAAAGTGCAGTTGCCCGAGGGGCTCGACCGCATAGGCCGCGACGCTTTCTCCGACTGCGACGCTCTTGAGGAGATTGTAATTCCCTCATCGGTGACCACAATTGATGCCTACGCCTTCGGTGGATGCGAAAACCTCAAGAAGGTGACTTTCCTCAATACAGTGAAACATCTCAGCCGCACGGCATTCTCCGACGCCGATTCTTTGCTCTCCATCACCGTGCCCGAAGGCACTGCTTCGAAATTCCGCAAGCAGCTGCACATCGAAAGCGAGTCCGACACTCTTGTGTTTGAAACGCCTGCCGCCCCCACCGCCGACAAGGGCGCGGGCAAGAAAGAAACCGCCCAGGAAGGAAAAAACGAAGCTGCTGCCAACGGAAAGGCCGATGCAAAAAAACGCAAAAACGAAACGCCTGACGGCAAAACAAAGAAAGACAAAAACAAGAAATGACAATACACTGGGGCACTCCGCAGCTTGAAAAGGGCAGCGGTGTGCCCCATTTTTTTTGCAACAAGACCAGGCGACACCCGGCGGCAAAGCCGTATCCGCCGCAAAACAATCTCACACCAATGACAAAAAACAAGGAAAAAGCCCAGCTCACCTATGTCGAACGCGACGTGAGCTGGATGTATTTCAATCACCGCATATTGCAGGAAGCCGAAAAAGAAAGCGTACCTTTGCTGGAGAAACTCTCGTTTCTTGGCATCTACTCCAACAACCTCGACGAGTTTTTCCGCGTGCGCGTGGCCTCGCTCAACCGTCTGGCCGACAGCGACAGCATTGAGCAGCGCAACCGCAAGGCTCTGCGCCGCACACTGAAGACGATAAACGCGCTCAACGAGCAATATTCGGCCGAATACACAAAGGCCATCGACCGCGTGTTTGCGCAACTCGCGCAGCACGGCATAAGGATGCTCGACGAAAAGCAGCTCAATGCCGAGCAGCAGCAGTTTCTGCGCGATTTCTACTACGAAAGGCTCAACGGATCGACCAACCCGATATGGCTCTCGGCCATCGACGACCTCAATACGCTTGAAGACAACCGCATATATCTCGTCGTGAGAAAATCGCACATTGACGACAAAAAGGTAAAATATGCTGTCATAAAAGTGCCCGACAGAGTTTACGGACGCTTCATAAAGATACCGTCGTGCGACGGCTTCGAAAACATAATGTATCTCGACGACGTGATACGCTTCTGCCTGCCGCTCATCTTTATCGGCACAAAGCGCAGCACCTACGAGGCATTCTCATTCAAGTTCACCAAGGATGCCGAGATGGAGGTGGACAACGAGGCCGACTACGGAGCCATGGAGCGAATAGCAATGGGTGTGAGCTCGCGCAAAAACGGGTCGCCCATACGCGTGATTTACGACAAGGACATGCCGCGCGAGATGCAGAAAAAGGTGTTTGAAAGGCTCAACGTGCGCGAACTCGACACCTCGCTCGCAGGCGGACGCTACCAGAACCACCGCGATCTGATGTCGTTTCCCGACTGCGGCCACGGCGAACTGAAATATCCCAAGTGGAAACCTGTGATGAAGCCCGAGTTCATGAGCGAGGAGTCTATTCTCGACCAGATAAGGCGCAAAGACCTTTTCATACATGTGCCCTACCATTCGTTCGACTCCTACATCCGCGTCTTGCGCGAGGCGGCACTGCGGCCAAGCGTCAAGGAGATAAAGACCACACTCTATAGGCTCGCTAAAGACTCCAAGGTGGTGAAAGCTCTCATCTGCGCGGCGCGCAACGGCAAGAAGGTTACGGCTGTCGTCGAACTGCTCGCACGCTTCGACGAGGAAAGCAACATAAAGTGGAGCAAACGCATGCAGGAGGAAGGCGTCAACGTGATATTCGGTGTTGAAGGACTGAAAATCCACTCCAAGCTGCTCTACATAAAGTCAACCAAGGGCGACATAGCGTGTGTGGGCACAGGCAACTTCCACGAGGGCAACGCCAAGGTCTACACCGACTATCTCATGATGACCGCCCGCCCGCGTGTGGTGGGCGAGGTGGCAAAGGTGTTCGACTTCATCGACCGCCCGTTCTCGCAGCTGCGCTTCAACGAACTCATGGTGTCGCCCAATGCCATGAAAACAAAGGTGCTGCGCCTGTTCGACAACGAAATAAAAAATGCCAAGGCCGGAAAAGAGGCGTGGGTGAAGATAAAGATAAACCACATAACCGACACCGACGTGGTGAACAAAATTTATGCGGCGGCCAAGGCCGGAGTGCGCGTCGATGCACTCGTGCGCGGCAACTGCTCGTTGGTCACCACATTGCCCGAACTCGGCGGCAACCTGCGCGTGGTGGGCATCATCGATCGCTATCTTGAACACTCGCGCATACTCATCTTCTGCAACTCGGGCAAACCGCGCTATTTCATCGGTTCGGCCGACTGGATGCCGCGCAACCTGGTGAGCCGCATCGAGGTAATGGCCCCGGTGTATGACGACGACATGAAACGCGACCTCATGCGCACCGTCGATTTCGGCTTGTGCGACACCACAAACGGACGCATTGCCGACGGCATGGGCACCAACGCCATTCAGAATGTGCCCGACGGCGAGACACCGTTCCGCTCGCAGCAACAACTGCACGATGCCTACCAACTGTAACCTTGCGGCAGATTTCTGCCAACATTAATAAATAAGAATATATGCAACCAGTAAACATAGCAGCCATCGACATTGGCTCAAACGGAGCAAGACTCCTCATAAAGCGTTTCGACGACAGTGCGCCGGAGTTCGGGCGCATACGCAAACTCATGTTCGTGCGCGTGCCGCTGCGCCTCGGCAAGGACGTGTTCACCCTCGGCAAGGTGTCGAAAGAACGCGCGCGCATGATGATGCGCATGATGAAGGGCTTCAAGCAGTTTATGCTTCTCTACAACGTGGAGCATTTCAGAGCGTGTGCCACGTCGGCCATGCGCGATGCCGAGAACGGCAAGAAGGTGATGCACCGCATAGAGAAAGAAACGGGCATCGCCCTCGAGATAATCCCCGGGGCCGAGGAGGCACAGCTCCTGTGCAACAATCTCGTCGAGAACACCGACAGTGGGGTGGGCAACTATGCCTATGTCGATGTGGGCGGCGGCTCCACCGAAATATCTTTGCTGCACGACGGGGTGCTCGCCGAGAGCCACTCCTTCAACATAGGCACACTGCGCATGCTCAGTGGCGCGGTGAAGGCAAGCGACAAGGCCGCCATGTGCAGCGTGCTAGGGCAGTATGCATGCGAGTTTCCCGGAACGCGCATCATAGGGTCGGGCGGCAACATCAACAAACTCTTCAAGCTCGCGCGTGTCAAGGGCGACGACAAAGTGCTAGGTGTGGAGCAGCTTGCCGACCTGCACAGCCGCCTTGCACCGCTTTCTATAGAGGAACGCATGCAGCAGTTCTCGCTCAAAGACGACCGCGCCGATGTCATCGTGCCTGCCGCAGAGATTTTCCTCACGGTGGCGCAGGCTCTCAATTGCAACACCATCATGGTGCCAAACATAAGCCTTGCCGACTCAATCGTCGATGGCATCTACCGCGAAATCAAGGGTTGAGGCTAGGGCGTTCAAAATTGGATTACAAAATGCGTAATTTTTATATGGATTTAAATTTATAATTATTTGATTATCAGAAGAAATTTGGTAATCATAGCCCTGAAAGGGCGTCACGATCCCAGCCCAGGGTGAGGATGGAGCGAAGCGACATCCGTAACCCTGGGTTTCA
>CAVCLB010000052.1:0-17800 GCA_963602915.1 Dysosmobacter segnis
CGTTGTTTTCTGCATATTATCTTCTGATTTCACTATAAAGGTACGACTTTTTATTGAAATAGCAAAGAATTAAGCTGATTATCAGGTACTTAATTTATAGAACATCCCAGAAATAAATTTCGAAGCTGCAAAATTTTTAAGTGATTGTTTGCCGCATGGCTATTGAATTACATTAGGATTGCGTCTGTCACATATTTATATTTATAGCAATAACTTGCCGTTTTGCGATTGGCGTTACAATGTGCCAAATGTTTTGCTTTGCCGTTTGGGAATAATTCAGTATATTTGCAGACAAATAGTTATATATGGGTATTTTTGGTTTTTTCAACAAGAACAAGAAAGAGATACTTGACAATGGTCTTGAGAAGACGAAACACAGTGTCTTTGACAAAATCGCTCGTGCCATAACCGGCAAGTCAACGGTAGACGACGAAGTGCTCGACAACCTTGAGGAAGCCCTCATAACGTCGGACATCGGCGTGGAGACGACACTCAAGATCATTAAGCGCATTGAGGAACGTGTGGCACGTGACAAGTATGTGTCAACATCGGAACTCAACGGAATAATGCGCGACGAGATAGCGTCGTTGCTCACCGAGAACAACACGGCCGACAACTCCGACTGGACGTTGCCCACCGACCACAAGCCCTATGTGATACTCGTAGTCGGGGTCAACGGTGTGGGCAAGACAACGACAATAGGAAAGCTTGCCTACCAGTTTAAGAAAGCCGGACTGAAGGTGTGTCTCGGTGCCGCCGACACATTCCGTGCCGCCGCCGTGGAGCAGATTTGCATTTGGGGCGAGCGCGTGGGCGTGCCCGTAGTGAAGCAGCAAATGGGGGCCGACCCCGCGTCTGTGGCCTACGACACCCTTGCTTCGGCCAAGGCAAACGGTGCCGACGTGGTGCTTATCGACACTGCCGGACGCTTGCACAACAAGGTGGGGCTGATGAACGAGTTGAAGAAAATAAAGGAAGTGATGAAAAAGATAGTGCCCGGAGCACCCGACGAAGTTATGCTCGTGCTTGATGGAAGCACCGGACAGAATGCCTTTGAGCAGGCCAAACAGTTCTCTGCTGTAACCCAGGTGACATCGCTTGCAATAACAAAGCTCGACGGCACCGCAAAGGGTGGGGTGGTTATCGGAATAAGCGACCAGCTCAAAGTGCCGGTAAAATATATAGGCTTGGGAGAATCGATGGAGGCTTTGCAACTTTTCGACAAGCGCCAGTTTGTTGACTCACTGTTTAAGAAATAACCCGATGAAGAAAGGTCAGATAGACATTATCACCATGGGGTGCTCTAAAAACCTTGTCGATAGTGAGAGCCTCATGCACCAGTTTGAGTCGGCGGGCTACCGCTGCACCCACGACGCAAAACGTCTGGAGGGCGAAATAGCGGTTGTGAACACCTGCGGATTTATAGAATCGGCCAAGCAGGAGAGCATCGACATGATTCTCGAATTGGTGCAGGCCAAGGAAGAGGGGCGTCTCAACAAACTGTTTGTCATGGGCTGCCTGTCGCAGCGTTACAAGGATGAGCTAGAAAAAGAAATACCGCAGGTTGACAAGTTCTACGGCAAATTCAACTACCGCCAACTACTCTCCGATCTCGGTAAGGCCGATGTGGCTATATGTGATGGCCGCCGTCACCTCACCACACCGCGCCATTATGCCTATGTGAAGATAAGCGAAGGCTGCGACCGTCATTGCGCCTATTGTGCCATACCCATAATAACGGGGAAACATGTGAGCCGCCCGAAAGAGGAAATACTCGACGAGGTGCGCGAGCTTGTGGCCAGCGGCGTGAAAGAATTTCAGATTATTGCACAGGAACTTACATATTATGGCGTGGACATCGACGGGAAACGCCACATTGCCGACCTCATCAGCGACATTGCCGACATAAAGGGCGTGAAATGGATAAGGTTGCATTATGCCTATCCCAACCAGTTTCCGCTCGAGCTGCTTGACGTGATGCGTGAGAAACCCAATGTGTGCAAATATCTCGACATTGCCTTGCAGCACATTTCCGACAACATGCTTACGCGCATGCACAGGCATGTGTCGAAGGCTGAGACCATGAAACTGATAGCAAAAATACGCGAGGCTGTGCCGGGCATACACCTGCGCACCACGTTAATGGTGGGCTTCCCGGGCGAGACCGAAGACGACTTCAACCAACTTGTGGAGTTTGTGAAATGGGCCAAGTTTGAGCGAATGGGCGCGTTTGCCTATTCTGAAGAAGACGGCACTTATAGTGCGGAAAACTACAAGGACGATATTTCGGCAGAAGAAAAGCAACGCCGTCTTGATTGTCTAATGGCAGTTCAGCAGGACATAAGCACCGAAGTGGAAGCCAAAAAGGTGGGCTGCACCTTGCGGGTGATTATCGACCGTAAGGAAGGCGATTACTACATTGGTCGTTCGGAATACTGTTCGCCCGAGGTTGACCCCGAAGTGCTGGTCAAGGCCGACCGGCGATTGAGGGTAGGTTCGTTCTATGATGTTCTTATAACCGATAGCGACGAGTTTGACCTTTATGGCGAGGTGAAGCGTTGACACTGCGGTGTCTTCACTATTCCTTATACTAATAATACAATTCATAACGTGAACAACAAGGAGTTTATAAACGAACTGGCGCAACGCTGCGGCTACTCGCAGGACAATACGCAACGCTTGGTAAAGAGCGTTGTTGAGTCGATGGTCTTGCAATTCGACGAAGGAGAGTCGGTGCAAGTGCCTGATTTCGGCGTGTTTGAATTGAAAAAACGCCAGGAACGCATCGTTGTGAATCCTTCGACAGGGCGCAAAATGCTTGTGCCTCCCAAAATAGTGCTCGCCTTCAAGCCTTCGGCTTCGGTGAAGAAAAAAATGAACGGAGGGGAGGAAGCAAATGGTTAAGTCGGGCGATTTGTCAACAGTTCTTGTTGAACGGTATGGTTTGTCGAAAGGCGAAGCCGAACAATTCGTGGCGCAGATGTTCGCCATCGTTGCCGATGAGCTTGACGAGGAAAACAAGTCGGTAAAGATAAAAGGTCTCGGCACGTTCAAGGTGACGGCTGTAAACTCGCGTGAGAGCGTGGATGTGAATACGGGCGAGCGCATACGCATTGAAGGGCGCAACAAAATATCATTCACTCCCGATGCTCAGATGAGGGATAGGGTAAACCGCCCGTTTGCACCGTTTGAGACAGTAGAACTTAACGATGGAGTTGATTTCTCCTCGATTGACGACGACGATGTTGTGTCCTCTGCCGATGGCGATATCTCAGGCATGGAAGAGAGTGCCGTTGCAGAAGAAGTGCATGACGAGAAGCCTATGGCGGTAGACAGTGAAACAAATGTCGTTGCCGTCGGTGAAACAGACGGCAACAATGGTCAGGAACAACAGAATGCAGAGGCTGCAGACGAAACTGCTGCACCACTAGTTGAGCCGAAAGCCGATGTTGAAACAGAAACAATAGGTCTGGAAGATATAAATGTTGACACAACGAGCGCGTCGCACGACAATTGTGAGCATTGCAGTCACAACTGTCACCGACGCCACACAAGCCGATGGACTTATGTAGGTATGTCGTTGCTGTTTCTCATTGTTGGCTGTTGTGGGGCTGGTATATATATAATGTATAGGCAAATGCAACAGCAGAAAGCCCGCATGGCTGTGCTGGAAAGTGATGCCTTGCAAAGAAAGAAGGAAATTCGTGCTAATAATCCGGTAGTGACCGAGGCAAAGACCGATACGGTGGTGGCGGTGAAGGCCATTGCAAAAAACGATACGGTGAGCAAGGAAAAACCTAAAGCAGAGCCGATTGCAACCGAAGAAAAACCTCATGCCGATTATAATTCTGACTACCGCATACGCACAGGGGCGTATGTGATAGAAGGCATTGCCCAAACAGTAACGGTGAAAGCCGGACAAACCTTGCAATCGATAAGCAAAGCATATCTTGGCGAGGGCATGGAATGTTATGTTGAGGCCGTAAACGGCTGCAACAGTGTGCGTGTGGGTGACAAGTTGAAAATACCGAAACTGCGTGTAAAGGCGCGTAAGAAGAAATGAAAAAACGTTGCGTCGGCTTGATATCTGGCGCATTTATATATAGGTCTTCTTTTGCCCAAATTGACTTTTTGTAAGTTTATGGTATATTTTTCAGCTGTTTTTGGGACTTCTATGTGCTAAATGGCGTTGTAGAACAATTAAATTACTTTTTATTTGGTAGTGTCAAAATATAATTGTATCTTAGTGCCCGAAAGTAACAAATTATTAACTTAATAAAAACCAGCTGATGAAAAAGTACAATTTTAATGCGGGTCCTTCAATTCTCCCGCGTGAAGTTATTGAAAATACCGCGAAACAAATTCTCGATTTCAATGGTTCGGGATTGTCTTTGGCTGAAATAAGTCATCGTGCAAAAGATTTCCAACCCGTGGTTGACGAGGCTATGGCTCTTATAAAAGAGTTGCTCGGCGTGCCCGAGGGCTATTCAGTGCTCTTTCTCGGAGGTGGCGCATCGCTTGAATTCTGCATGATTCCCTACAATTTCCTCGTTAAGAAGGCTGGATATGTGAACACCGGCACATGGGCAAAGAAAGCTATGAAAGAAGCTAAACTCTTCGGCGAGACGGTTGAAGTGGCTTCTTCTGCCGATGCCAATTATTCTTTCTATCCGAAAGATTTTGAATGCCCCGCCGATCTTGAC
The DNA here is from genome assembly GCA_963602915.1 of Dysosmobacter segnis. Classification (GTDB taxonomy): domain Bacteria; phylum Bacteroidota; class Bacteroidia; order Bacteroidales; family Bacteroidaceae; genus Prevotella. Next base: position 4,704 of record CAVCLB010000052.1, read on the forward strand.
TATCTGCACATAACAACCAACAATACCATCTTCGGTACTGAAATACGCAAAGACCCCGATGTTCCCGTGCGCCTTATCGGTGACATGTCGTCCGACATATTCAGCCGCCCCGTAGATGTTGCCAAATACGACTGCATCTATGCCGGAGCACAGAAAAACCTTGCTATGGCCGGAGTGACGCTCGTTATAGTAAAAGACGATGCACTCGGACGTGTAACACGCCCAATTCCCACCATGCTCGACTACCGTACGCACGTTGAAAAGGGTTCGATGTTCAATACACCGCCGGTTGTGCCAATATATTGCGCACTCGAGACGCTGCGCTGGATAAAGGCAAACGGTGGAGTGGAGGAGATGGACCGCCGTGCCAAGAAACGTGCCGAAATTCTCTATGGCGAAATAGACCGCAACAAACTGTTCCGTGGTACGGTCGAAGCTGACAGCCGCTCGCTCATGAACATCTGCTTCGTGATGAACGACGAGTATAAAGAGCTGGAAAAACCATTCCTCGATTTCGCTGTATCGAAAGGTATGGTGGGCATAAAGGGACACCGTTCGGTGGGCGGATTCCGCGCAAGCTGCTACAATGCACAGACTGTTGAAGGCGTTGAGGCTCTTGTGGCTTGCATGAAAGAGTTTGAGAGTACGCATTGACATGTAACACCCTTAAAAAGCAAGAACTATGAAAATACTTGTTGCAACAGAGAAACCGTTTGCTGCCGAGGCTGTTGACGGGATAAAAAATGCCGTCAACGGAGACGACATCAAACTGGAAATACTCGAAAAATATACCGAAGAACAATTGTTTGAGGCTGTAAGTGATGCCGATGCACTCATTGTGAGGTCGGATAAGGTTACGCCTAAGCTTATCGATGCAGCACCGAAACTGAAAATAGTAGTGCGTGCCGGAGCGGGTTACGACAATGTAGATACTGCCTACGCAAAGGAAAAGGGTATTGTCGTGGAGAATACTCCGGGGCAGAACTCAAACGCTGTGGCCGAACTCGTGTTCGGACTGTTGGTGTACACCGTGCGCAATTTCTACAACGGAAAATCGGGTTCTGAACTTAAAGGAAAGAAACTCGGCATACTCGCCTTTGGCAATGTGGGACGCAACGTGGCACGCATTGCAGCAGGTTTCGGCATGGAGGTGTATGCCTATGATGCCTATTGCCCGAAAGAAAGCATTGAGGCTTCGGGTGTGCACGCGGTTTGCTGTCAGGAAAAACTGTTTGAAACATGCGATATCGTGTCGCTGCACATCCCGGCAACACCTGAAACCAAACAGAGCATCAACCGCGCCCTCGTTGGCAAGATGCGCAAAAATGCTATCTTAATAAACACTGCCCGCAAAGAAATAATAAACGAGCCGGAACTGCTAGAGCTTATGGCAGAGCGTGCCGACCTGCGTTTCATTACCGACATCAAGCCTGATGCCGATGCTGAGTTCGCAGCATTCGAAGGCCGTTATTTCAGCACTCCCAAGAAAATGGGAGCACAAACGGCAGAAGCCAACGTCAACGCTGGAATAGCAGCTGCACGCCAAATCATGGCTTTTTTCAAGGAAGGCATAACAAAATTCAGAGTTAACTGATGCTTTCGGAAACTTAAACAACCGACATATCATTCTGCGGCGGCCTATGGCTGGCACTAACAAATAGGCTGATAAGCCGCTGCGGAATGCCATGTCTGCATCTACAAGAACAAGAATTATGGCAACAATAAAACCTTTCAAAGGCATACGTCCTCCGAAAGAATTGGTGGAACGTGTGGAGTCGCGGCCTTATGACGTGCTCGACAGTGAAGAGGCAAGAGTTGAGGCAGCAGACAACGAGATGAGCCTTTACCATATAATCAAGCCCGAAATTGATTTCGAAATTGGCACGAGTGAGTCAGATCCGAGGGTGTATGAGCGTGCGGCAGAAAATTTCAACAAGTTTCTAGAAAACGGTTGGCTGCGTCAGGACGACTGCGAAAATTATTACATCTATGCCCAAACCATGAACGGCAAGACGCAATATGGACTTGTTGTCGGTGCGTTCGTGGGCGACTATCTCAGCGGAGTGATAAAGAAACATGAATTGACGCGACGCGACAAGGAGGAAGACAGAATGAAACATGTGAGGGTGTGCAACGCCAACATAGAACCAGTGTTTTTCGCCTATCCTGACAACGAAACTCTAAACGGCCTCATTGCGCGCTATGTGGCCGATGAACCAGAATATGATTTCATCGCGCCCATTGACGGCTTCCGCCATCAATTGTGGGTTGTGCCCGATGAGACCGACAAGGCAACGATTACAGGCGAGTTTGCCAAGATGCCTGCCCTGTACATAGCCGACGGCCATCACCGCAGTGCTGCTGCGGCGTTGGTGGGTGCCGAGAAGGCTAAAAACAATCCCGCTCATATCGGAAATGAGGAATACAACTATTTCATGGCTGTATGTTTCCCGGCATCACAGCTGACGGTGCTCGACTACAATCGTGTAGTGAAAGACCTAAACGGAATGACAACCGAAGAGTTTCTGGCCGCTTTGGAAAAGAATTTTGTGGTTGAACTGAAAGGTGAAAAACCTTACCGTCCTGCCCATCTGCATGAGTTTGCACTCTATGTTGACGGTAAGTGGTATGCCTTGACAGCAAAAGAAGGCACATATGATGACAACGACCCGATAGGAGTGCTTGATGTTGACATCTCAAGTCGCTTGATATTCGATGAATTATTGGGAATAAAAGATTTCCGCAGCGACAAGAGAATCGATTTCGTAGGTGGCTTGCGTGGGCTTGAAGAGTTGTCGCGTAGGGTAGACAGCGGCGAAATGCGTATGGCACTAGCCCTTTATCCCGTGTCGATGCAACAGATAATGAGCATCGCCGACAGTGGCAAGATAATGCCACCAAAAGCTACATGGTTTGAGCCGAAATTGCGCTCGGGCCTTATTATTCACAAACTGTCTTGAAATGGAACAAACCGACGAGTATAAGACGATAACCGACGCAATCTCTGAGGGATTTTATAGCGAGAAACGTAGCAAGTTTCTCGCTTTTGCTATTCATGTAACCTCAGAGGAAGAAGTGAAGGAAATAGTAGAGAAATACCGCAGAAAATATTATGATGCACGGCATGTGTGTTATGCCTATGTGCTTGGGCCTGAACGCAATGTGTTTCGTGCCAACGACGATGGCGAGCCGAGCAGCACGGCAGGCAAACCTATACTTGGACAAATAAACCGCTTGGAGCTAACCGATGTGCTTGTGATTGTCGTGAGATATTATGGAGGTGTAAACCTCGGCACCGGTGGTTTGATAGTGGCCTACCGCACAGCTGCAGCCGATGCACTGGACAAATGTGAAATACAGACATTGTTTTGTGAGGAAACAATAGAACATGACTTCCCTTATATAATGATGGATGGCGTAATGCGAGTGATACGCAACAACAACGCAAGGATATTAAGCCAGAAATATGACAATACTTGCGAATTTAAACTTTCAATAAAACGTTCGCTTGCAGGCAAGCTAAAAGCTGAGTTGCAGAAGTTGTCGTTTAACGAGTAGCACGGAATTATAATAGGCGGATTTCGTCAATGCTGACGGGGCCGGTGTAGATTGTAGGCGAAAATGGATACATTTCTACTTGTCTGTTTTGCTAAAAAATCGTAACTTTGCACTTTCTTTGTGCTGTGTGTGGGTGCGGGCGTGTGCGTTACATGCTTTTGCTCATGTTGCACAGAATGGATTTTTCATTGTTGAGGGATAACGATTAAACATTATATCACTTAAGGATAACATTTCAAGCATTATTATTTCTAAATGAAAACAGCGGTATTCACCCCAAAATTGTTCTCTGCGTTGCGAACTTACAACACCAAAACGCTTGTATCTGACATCATGGCTGGCGTGATTGTAGGCATTGTGGCGCTTCCTCTTGCCATTGCGTTTGGAATAGCGTCGGGCGTAACACCCGAAAAAGGCATCATTACGGCTATTGTGGCAGGTTTTCTCATTTCTTTGTTTGGAGGAAGCAAAGTGCAGATAGGCGGTCCTACCGGAGCATTCATCGTAATTGTATATGGCATAATACAGCAGTATGGCATTGGAGGATTGGCTGTTGCCACTTTCATGGCAGGTGTGTTTCTCGTGTTGTTCGGCGTGCTGCGGCTTGGTACGATTATAAAATACATACCTTATCCAATAGTCGTGGGCTTTACAAGCGGTATTGCTGTGACTATATTCACAACGCAGGTGAAAGACCTTTTCGGTCTCACAATGGATGTCGTGCCGTCTGATTTTCTTGAGAAATGGATGGCTTATATCGCAGATTTCCATACTGCCGATTTGTGGAGCTCGGTGGTTGGCATTCTCAGTGTAGTGATTATTGCCGTAACTCCACGCTTCAGCAAGAAAATTCCCGGGTCGCTTGTGGCCATTATCGTGATGACGGTGGCGGCATTGTTGCTGAAAAATTTTATGGGTGTGCAGACCATTGAAACAATTGGCGACCGCTTCTCGGTTAACGGATCGATACCTGAAGCCCATGTTCCGGCAATGACATGGCTCACCATAAAAGGTCTTGTGGCCCCGGCTCTCACCATTGCCGTGTTGGGAGCAATTGAATCGCTGCTATCGGCAACTGTTGCCGACGGTGTAATAGGCGACCGACACGACTCCAACACCGAGCTTGTTGCCCAAGGCATTGCCAACCTTGTGTCGCCTTTGTTCGGCGGTATTCCCGCCACAGGAGCAATAGCCCGTACGATGACCAACATAAATAACGGCGGCAAGACCCCCGTGGCCGGCATCATACATGCTTTTGTGTTGCTCTTGATCTTCCTTTTTCTTATGCCGTTGGCAAAATACATTCCCATGTCCTGCCTTGCAGGAGTCTTGGTTGTGGTGTCGTATGGCATGTGCGGATGGCGTTCGTTTGCAGCACTGATGAAAAATCCGAAGAGCGATGTCTGCGTGTTGCTGATAACATTCTTCCTTACTATAATATTCGACCTAACCGTAGCAATCGAGGTAGGACTTGTCATTGCGTGTCTGCTCTTTATGAAACGAATGTCGGAGACGACAGATGTAAAGGTGGTAATGGACGAGATAAATGAGGAGTCGGACTTGAGCGTTGGAAATCTTGAACATCTTGTAATACCGGCCGGTGTTGAGGTGTATGAAATAAACGGTCCTTATTTCTTCGGCGCAGGAAACCGCTTTGAGGAAATAATGGCATCTTTCGGCGACAGACCCAAAGTGCGTATAATAAGAATGCGAAAAGTTCCGTTTGTCGATTCGACGGGCATCCACAATCTCACCAACCTCTGTATTATGAGCCGAAAAGAAGGTATTCAGGTAGTACTTTCCGGTGTAAACCCGAAAGTGCATAAAGCACTAGAGAAAGCACGCTTCTATGATTTGGTGGGGCAGGAAAATATCTGCAGTCATATAGACCTTGCCCTCGCGCGTGCACGCCAAATTGTTGGCGAATAACAGACAAAACAGAGACGTACAGCGGAAGAACTACATGTTTGCCCCGCTTGGGATAAGCACTTGTCCCAAGCGGGGCAATGTGTTTATAAAGCTTCCGTTAGCCTGGCATATGTTGTTGCGCGTTGCGCTTTTAAATACAATTAACATTCTTGACGTGTGCTGCAAGTTGCATTTGAATTTAATCTTGTGTAACTTTGCAATATACAATTCAATCATTGGCAATGGTATTCCTGCATGCAGCTAGTTGTCCTTTGCCAACCAACAGAATATGAACATAACGAAAAACAGATATTTACAGGGGTTTGGCGTGACCGTGATAGTGTTGGCATGCTTGCGATGTGCATTTCCAACGATAGCCGAAGGCAATAGTGCTGGGGCACAGCCTTCAGACAAGCAGAATGCCGCCAGTGACACCATTGTGGCGCCAGCCGATGCCGGTATGCCCGAGGAGGTAGGCTATAATGCCGACGGCGAAGGAAAACGTTCGCGCTTCTTTATGCCTGACGGCAGTCTTGTGAAAAGCCGCATATACAGTGTGAGTAATTTCGGAAAGGCATTTCCCGACCAGAACGATGTGCAGCTTGTTGCAGCCCAACGCAACGGTGTGAAGCCAGTGGCCGACCGCAACGATGCCGAACTGCGCAAGTCGGAACTTGTATATGTGGGTTGTAACCCATTCTTTCATGTTGACAAGCTGAAAAGCAGTATCCCATATCTTGTGCCCAAGGCATCGGTTCTTCTTCAGGACATCGGCCGCAATTTCTTCGACAGTCTGCAAGTGAAGCGCATTCCACTCCATAAAATAATTGTCACCTCGGTGTTGCGCAGCAGAGCCGACATCGACCAGTTGCGCGGGCACAACGGCAATGCCACCCAAAACAGTTGTCACTTGTATGGCACGACATTCGACGTGTGCTACAATCGGTATAAAACCGTTGAAGACCCTGAGGGTAGCCCAAGGCGCAAGGTGAGCAACGACACGTTGAAATGGGTGCTGAGCGAGGTGCTGAACGACATGCGCCTGCAAAACAGATGCCTTGTGAAATATGAGGTGCATCAGGGGTGTTTCCATATCACGGTGAACTGAAAGATGTTTTAGGCGGGTTTTATAAATTGCCTTTGATGGATTTTGAATACGTGGAATTTATAGAACACGCCTTCATCGTATTTGTATGGAAATGACATGGCATTTGTTATAAAAAAACTAAATACATTTTGCCGTGTCACTTAAAATTAATAATTTTGGCAATATCAATTTACATTGGGAAATTATAGTGAAGAAACATATAATATTATCGTTATTCCTTTTAGCTTTGCCGATTGTTGCAAGTGCGCAGAAAATAGTTCTGGGCTCTTGCGTGACGCACGATGGCGGCCAGTATAAAGGCCAGATGCAATCGGGCAAGCCGTATGGCAAAGGCTTGACAATATTCAAGAACGGCGATACCTATGAGGGTGAATATGTAAAGGGACGGCGACAGGGACAAGGCATATATACATTCTCTGACGGGGAAAAGTATGAAGGCGAATGGTTTCAAGACCAGCAACATGGCAACGGAACCTATTATTTCATGAACAACAACAAATATGTTGGCCTTTGGTTTCGTGACTACCAGCAAGGCCATGGCGTGATGTACTACTACAATGGCGACAAATATGACGGCTATTGGCAGCAGGACAAGCGTCAAGGCAAGGGCAAATATACATTTGCAAGCGGTGCATATTATGACGGAAACTGGAAGGACGACAAGAAGAGTGGCAAGGGCTTCTTCGACTGGGGCGACGGCACAACATATGACGGAATGTGGCTTGACAATCAGCGATCGGGCCGTGGCACCAACCGCTATGCCGACGGCGACGTGTATGTGGGCGATTGGATGAACGATATACAGAACGGAAAAGGCATATACAAGTTCCAGAACGGTGATGTTTATGAGGGCGACTACTTGCAGGGCGAACGCACTGGTGAGGGCATATTCAAATATCGTAACGGCGATAAATACACCGGCCATTTCAAGGAAGGCGTGAAGGACGGGCTCGGCACGTTCACATGGAAAAACGGCGACATGTATGTGGGGCAATGGAAAGACGACCTGCAGGAAGGCCACGGAAAACTGGTGAAGAAAAACGGCGACGTGTTTGAAGGCGATTTCCGTGCCGGAATGGTTGACGGAGTTGTCGTGATACATTATGCCGACGGCAGCCGTTTCAAGGGCACCTACAAGAACGGTAAGCGAAACGGAACTGCCATTGAAGAAGGAAAAGACGGGCGACGCTTTGAAGGTTCTTATGTGGACGGACGGCGTGACGGGAATTTCATAGAGAAAGACCGCAACGGCCAGATAGTGAAACGCGGACATTATGAGCGCGGCAAACGCTTTGAGGATTGAAACGCGTTGTCGCCGGCAAAAACAAATCTATAACAGAAAATACACTCCCCGTGCATAAGTTGTACGGTCAAAATAATCAACTATGGCAACAAAGACAAAAAAGGTGAAACATATCGGTATCGTACGCAATGATGCCTATCTCGAACCATATGAGGACGCGATACGCGGTCGTCACGACCATGTGTTGTGGAAACTTGCTTCGCTCACGGCAAACGGAAAGAAAAAACTTTCTGACTTTGCCAACGGACACAACTATTACGGACTTCACAAACTGTCGCGTGGATGGGTGTTCCGCGAGTGGGCTCCCAATGCCACCGAACTGTTTCTTGTGGGCGATTTCAACAACTGGACAGAAACCGAACGCTATAAAGCCAAACGCATTGACGAAGCTGGCAACTGGGAACTGAAGCTCAGCGAAAAAGCAGTGCGTCACGGCGACCTCTACAAGATGCACGTGTATTGGAATGGCGGAAAAGGCGAGCGCATACCGGCATGGACACGCCGTGTGGTGCAGGATGAAGAAACGAAGATATTCTCGGCACAGGTGTGGAATCCAGAACCTTATGTGTGGAAGCGCAAAACTTTCAAGCCAAACTGCTCTCCGCTTTTGATATACGAATGCCATATAGGAATGGCACAGGATGCCGAGAAGGTGGGCACTTACGACGAATTCCGCGAGAATGTGTTGCCGCGAATAAAGGCCGACGGCTACAACTGCATACAGATAATGGCTATACAGGAGCATCCTTACTATGGCTCGTTCGGCTATCATGTGAGCAGCTTCTTTGCTGCATCAAGCAGATTCGGCACTCCCGAGCAGCTCAAGCGGCTCATCGATGCCGCACACCAGAGCGGAATAGCGGTGATAATGGATATAGTGCACAGCCATGCAGTGAAAAACGAGGTGGAAGGGCTCGGTAATCTTGCCGGCGACCCCAACCAGTATTTCTATGCCGGCGACCGCCACGAGCATCCGGCTTGGGACAGTCTTTGCTTTGACTATGGCAAGGACGAGGTGCTGCATTTCCTTCTGTCCAACTGCAAATATTGGCTTGAGGAATTCCATTTCGATGGTTTCCGCTTCGACGGTGTAACGTCAATGCTCTATTACAGCCACGGACTGGGTGAGGCATTTTGCAATTATGGCGACTATTTCAACGGACACGAGGACGACAATGCAATATGTTACCTCACGTTGGCCAACATCCTCATACACGAGGTTAAGAAAGATGCAGTCACGATAGCCGAGGAGGTGAGCGGAATGCCGGGACTAGCCGCAAAATTCGAAGACGGTGGCTATGGGTTCGACTACCGCATGGCAATGAATGTGCCCGATTTCTGGATAAAGACAATTAAAGAACTGCCCGACGAGAATTGGAAACCCAGTTCAATATTGTGGGAGGTGACAAACCGCCGTTCCGACGAACGGACAATAAGCTATTGCGAAAGCCACGACCAGGCATTGGTGGGTGACAAGACAATAATATTCCGCCTCGTTGACTCGGATATGTACTGGCATTTCAAATGCGGCGACGAGAACGACAGGGCAAACCGCGGCATAGCACTCCACAAGATGATACGTCTTGTCACGGCATCTACCATAAATGGAGGTTATCTTAATTTCATGGGCAATGAATTTGGACATCCCGAGTGGATAGATTTCCCGCGTGAGGGCAATGGATGGAGCCATAAATATGCACGCCGCCAATGGAATCTTGTAGACAACCCCGAGTTGGACTACCATTTCCTCGGCGATTTCGACAAAGCCATGCTTGAGGTGCTTAAAAGTGTGAAGGGCATTCAGAAATTGCCCGTACAGGAAATATGGCACAACGACAGCGACCAGATTTTGGCGTATATGCGTGGCGATTTGGTGTTCGTGTTCAATTTCAGTCCATCGCGCTCGTTCACAGATTACGGCTTCCTCGTGCCCACCGGGTCATACGATGTCGTGCTCAATACCGACGCCAAAGCATTCGGTGGTAACGGGTTGGCTGACGACAGCATCACGCATCTTACAAATTACGACCCTGCTTATGTTGGCGAACATAAGGAATGGCTGAAACTGTATGTTCCGGCACGGTCGGCAGTAGTGTTAAAGAAAAACTGACAATGGGTAGACATGGTGCCGGCACGCCGGATGTTTTGTTGAAGATAGTGTGCGTGTTGCTGTTTGTGGCATTCTCGCTTGTTTACTTGTATCATTTTCAGGCGGATTTGCTAGCAGCAATGCAGCAGACATTCTCGCATGGACAAACGCATTATGACAGTGTCGTGGGAACGGCGCTCATTACCATTGTGCTGGTGTTGGTACAGATAGGGGTGGAAAAACTTTGCCGCAAATCGGGAATAGCATTTGCACTCACGTTTTTACCTTCGGCAGTGTTGTTGGCGACACTGACTGCTGCACACCCCGACGGTAACGGTTGGTTTTCATTTGGCGGTTGGGTCGTGGGCATGCCTATGGCCTTGTTGGCCTTTTCCGGCGCAGTTTGGTTGTGCTATAAAACCGACCTTTCGGCTTATCTGTCCGATTGCATGAGGAATGCCCACCGGAAACTTTGGGTTAATGTGCTCATCATGTCTGCATTGGCAATCTTTGTCGGAATTGCCGGAAACGGCGACAAAATCACTCACGCGCGCGTACATATAGAATATAGTCTGGCGCGGAACGATTATGAAGAAGCCATTTCAACGTTGAAATCGCAGGAAAAGCCCGATTCGTGTCTGACAATGCTTGCTGCATATACATTGTCGAAAAACAACCAAATGGGTGAGCGGCTGTTTGAATTTCCTTTGACAGGAGGGTCTTCGGCGTTGTTGCCAAACGGCAAGAATATCTCGTTCGAAGTTCTGCCTGAAAACAAAATATATGGATACCTAGGTGGCAGATTTGTGCAGAAAATGCCTGCCATGCGTTATCTGCAACTTCTTCAGCGGTATAATATGCTTAGTCGGGCAGGCCGTGACTACCTGTTGTGTGCTTACTTGCTCGACAAGCGGCTTGATGATTTCGCCAGTAATGTGGAGACTTATTATGCGATAAACGATTCTTTGCCGAAGCATTACCGCGAAGCCCTTGTGTTGTACAACCATTTGCGATCCACCCCGAAGTTGTTGTACAGCAACAATGTTATGAATGCCGATTTTCAGGATTACCAGAAAATGAATGACACTATAAAAAACAGAAACACAAGGGAGTGCCAGTTGCGCGAAACTTTCGGCAATACATATTGGTATTATTACCAAATGCATTGACAACTGCGCGTTGTTAATGTCTGTTTTCATCGAAGACCATAACCGGTGTCGGTAAAGCGACACCCTTATCATCAATTTATGCGTGTAAATACAGAAAACTACAAAGAAGTGAACTTTCCGGTTTATGTGCTTGAAGAAGCGCGTTTGCGGAATAACTTGCAGCTCATAAAATCGGTAGCAGACAGTGCCGACGTTGAGATAATATTGGCTTTTAAAGCCTTCGCCTTGTGGAAAACATTCCCGATATTCCGTGAATACATAAATTCAACGACAGCAAGTTCGTTGTCGGAGGCCAGATTGGCCAACGAGAAATTTGGACGCAAGGCACATACTTACTCCCCGGCATATACAGAAGACGAGATAAGAGAAATAGCTGCGTGTTCAAGTCATCTTACGTTTAATTCCTTCTCGCAGTATGACAGGTTTCACGATAAGGTGAAAAATGAGAATGCGGCGATAAGTTTGGGCATTAGGATTAATCCTGAATATTCGGAAATAGAAACCGACTTGTATAATCCGTGCGCGGCAGGAACCCGTTTTGGTGTTACTGCCGATGTGTTGCCACAGCAACTTCCTAATGATATTGACGGTTTCCACTGTCATTGTCATTGCGAGAGTGGGGCAGAGGTGTTTGTTAGAACATTGTCGCATATCGAGCAGAAATTCTCAAAATGGTTCCCGCAAATAAAATGGATTAATTTTGGAGGCGGACATCTAATGACACGAAAAGGATATGATGTGCAATTGCTGATCGATACGCTTAGAGGCTTTCATAAACGTTATCCATGGCTTCGGGTCATAATGGAGCCTGGCAGTGCCTTCGCCTGGCAAACCGGACCACTCGTTTCGCAGGTGGTAGACATCGTGGAAAACAAAGGCATTCGTACGGCAATTCTCAACGTGAGCTTTACATGCCACATGCCAGACTGTCTGGAAATGCCTTATATGCCGACGGTAAGAAACGCGGAAACCATTGAAGGCGATTGCCCGAATGAAAAGTTTGTCTATCGTTTGGGTGGCAATAGTTGTCTTTCGGGCGATTTTATGTCTTCATGGAAGTTCGATCACGAACTAGAAATAGGCGAAAATGTAATATTTGAGGATATGATACATTATACTACTGTGAAGACATGCACGTTTAATGGCATCTCGCATCCGGCAATAGCTATGGTGCATGAAGCAGATAATTCGCTTGAAATATTGCGCAAATTCAGTCCTGAAGACTATTTCGCGCGTATGGATTAAAGTAAATGGACATTGAACATGGATAAGAACATTTTTCTTTGCCAAAATATTTGTGGTCTAGATTAATGTTTTTATTTTTGCAATAAATTATTAAAGTATTTTCGAATACCGCGCCGGGTTGTAGTCCCGGAGGGAGAGGGTTCGGAAAACTTTTTTATAAAAAGGCATTGGAGGTAAACGCGCCCAATGGGCTTGGACCCGGGTTAACGCATTCCATGCCTTTCTTTTTTAGTCCGAATTTAAATCTTAAGACCTTTTTCTTCTCTATTATAATAAAGTATTGCATAGTTTTTGTGCATCTTGCCATTCGCTCAATGCGCGCCACCCTCATTTTAAGTGAACAATAAAAGGAATGTTTCTCCTCGTATGTTTGCGTTTATTGAGGGATTTTGTGCCCAAATTAGGGCGATTATGGGGGTGAAGGCCGGAAAAAACAAAGAAAAATCAACTTTTTTGAAAAAAAACCGGGAAATGTTTTGGAGGTTAGAAAAAAAACGCTACCTTTGCAACCGCATTCAAGAGAGAAGCTCCTAAGAATTAGGAAAATGCGGCAATAGCTCAGTTGGTAGAGCGCAACCTTGCCAAGGTTGAGGTCGCGGGTCCGAGTCCCGTTTGCCGCTCAGATATTCTGAATAAATCCAATTGGAACGAGGGTTTCAACTGCCCAGGTGGCGGAATTGGTAGACGCGCACGTTTCAGGTGCGTGTGTTTCACGAC
>CAVCLB010000053.1:0-17744 GCA_963602915.1 Dysosmobacter segnis
TATTGTTCTACCCAAAAACAGAGTAGAAAATTTTATGGATTTTGAACACCCTACCTGCAAGGGGCGCATAATTCATTGTGATGTTGAACTCTGCGCCCCTTGCAGGGGCTATAAATTAAAAACTATGCAAAAGACAAAAGCAAAGGGTGCCCTGCGCTTTTGCACATCGTCACTATAAAACTCGTTGTTTGCGGTGTTTTTTGTCGGCCGCCGACAACTGGCCAGCTACTCCATTTCAAAGCACAGAGTGCCTCCGGCAGTGAGCTGGTCGTGGGTAAAGAACGTGCGTTTCAGCGGCTTTCCGTTGAGCGTGATGCGCTTCACCGCATAAGAACCTTCCTTGTAGCCTTTGGCCTCAACCACGAAATCGCGGCCTCCGGGCAGATGTATGATGGCCTTGGGGAAGAGCGGTACTCCCGTTTCATACTGGCAGCTTACAGGATTGAACGGATAGAAGCCCATGGCATTGAACACATACCATGCCGACATCTGTCCGCAGTCCTCGTTTCCACACAGTCCGGCAGGCGAGTCGTTGTAGAGTTTGGTGAGAATTTCGTGCACATAACGGCGCGTTTTCTGCGGCTGTCCTATTTTGTTGAAGAAATAGGCTGCGTGGTGGCTCGGTTCGTTGCCCTGTGCATATTGCCCTATCATGCCCGTACTGAAAAGCGGCAGTTCGGCGTTGGCAGCAGGAGTATAGGTGAACAGACTGTCGAGCTTCTGGGCGAAACGCTTCTTGCCCACGAGCTTTATGAGTCCTTCGGGGTCGTGCTGCACCGACCACATGTAGTGCCAGCCGTTACTCTCGCATATATGCGGTGTGTAGTCGTCGGGCGAATAGCCGGGCTGGAACTGTCCTTTCGAGTCGCGCGGCTGCATGAATGTAGTGCCAGGATTGTAGACATTGTGATAGTTTTGTGCCCTGCGGCTGAACGTGTTATAAACGTCGTTGCGCCCCATGGCCTTGGCAAGTGCAGCAATGCAGGCATCGTCGTAGGCATATTCAAGCGTGCGCGACAGCGACCAATCGTCGCCCAACGTCGGGTCGGCAATGTCGTAAGGCACATATCCAAGGCTCTTGTAGAGGCCTATGCCACGGTAGTTGTCGAGGTTGGCCGTCTTCACACATTCGGCAAGAGCCTGCTCACGGTCGATGCCCGGCACTCCTTTCAACACGGCTTCGGCAATGACCGATGCCGCATGATAGCCTATCATCATGTCGGTTTCCGATGCCCACATGTTCCATACGGGCAGACGTCCGTTCTCCTTACTGAATGTCAGCAGCGACTTAACCATGTCGCCTGCACGCGACGGAAGCAGAATGTCGTAGAGAGGGTGTGCCGCACGATAAGTATCCCACAACGAGCACGTTTCATAGTTGGCCCACCCGTCGGCGCGGTGCACCTTGCGGTCGGCACCCATGTAAGCCCCGTCGATGTCGCAGAAAAGCGTAGGTGCGGTCAAGGCGTGGTAGAGTGCGGTGTAGAAAGTGGTTTGCTGAGCTTTGGTGCCGCCCTCCACTTCGATGAGCGAGAGAGCCTTGTTCCAGCGTGCTTCGGCCTCGGCACGGCAGCGGTCGAAATCATCGCATGGCATTTCGGCGGCAAGATTTTTCTCGGCTCCGCGCAATCCTGTGGGCGATAGGGCCGTAGTCACGGTTATAACGTCGCCGCCCTCATGGCCAAAACCGAAGCGTGCCACGCAGCCAATGCCTTTCTCAAGCTGAGTGGTATCGGTCTTCATCCATTCGAAGGGACGCGAGAAACGTGTGCGGAACCACACCTTTTGTCCGCGTGCCCAACCGTCGGAGAAACGGTAGCCCTCGATGGTGCACGAGTCGACAACGTTTATACGCGTATCGACGGTGGCATCCCAGTTCATGGCCTTGGCAAGATTGAGTATCACGACACGCTCCTTGCCGTTGCGCGGAAACGTGTAACGCTGCATGCCGCAACGCTCGGTGGCGGTGAGCTCCACGTTTATGTCATAGTCGGTGAGCCTCACCTGATAGTAGCCCGCGTGTGCAGTCTCGTCGGAATGACTGAAACGAGAGTGGATGCCAAGCGGTGCTTCGGCCTCGCGCACGGGGAGGGTGACGGGCAGGAAAGAGATGTCATAGAGGTCGCCCGCACCTGTTCCACTCAGATGCGTATGGCTGAATCCGGCAATGGTGCTGTCGGGATAGAAATAACCGGCAATGCGGTCCCAACCGGGAAGGCCGTTGTCGGGACTGAGCTGCACCATGCCAAACGGAGCCTGTGCACCCGGATAGGTGTTGCCCGTATAGTCGGTGCCAATCAAGGTGTTGACCTTTGTGGCATAGTCGCCGGCAACTGCTGTCGTTACGGCAAGGCACATAGCGGCTGCGGCTGTAACAATAGATGTCTTTTTCATATTTTGTGCGATTGTTTTGTAGTCAAGGTTTTAAACTGACTACAAAATTAGCAAAAAAACGTGTATTACCCTTCTTTGCTCCTTACAATTCGCCGACAAGCGCACAACGGCATACTGCAGGTGAAAGAAAATGCAACCTAAGGGCTACGAAACTTACAATCTGATGCTATATGTCGCGGAATTTGCCTACATTTGCATAATGCAGGCTGCACCTCAGCAACCTTGAGCAAGCTCGGCTGCATTCGGTTGGCACTGCATACAACAAACTACAACCACCGAAAATGCCCGCACACGATGTGACACGACTGCGACACGAAGGCCGTTATGACGAGGCTTACGACATGGCCTTGCACGACATTGAGACGCACGACGACGAACAGAGCCGCGCTGCACTGTTCTGGACGTTGCGTGACGTGTGCCGACATGGTTTTCTGCCTACACGCCGTATTGACGCGCTCACCAACTGCCTCGAACTTATGGGCAAACTGTTGCCGCGCATCGACGACCCGAAGAAAATAGCCAAATATGCCTACCGCGACTTGCACAAGCACATCTGCAGCGATGCCGGGGTGATGTCGCGTGCCACGGCAATGTCGGCCGAACATCCTTCGGAGGCTTTCCTGCTTGTAAGAGAGGCTTACGGCGCAACACTGGCTAACGTCAGCTGCGACTGGCACGACGACCTCGGTTGGATTGTCTACCGTTATCTTAAAGCATCATCGGGCAGTCTTTCTTCGGTTGAAGTGCGTCGGCTCTTGCGCGACTACATCAATCTCGACAACCGCAGACCGTCGCTCCTGCACTCGCTTATGCTCAACTTCGCAGTGAATCATGCTGCCCGTCACGGCGATTTCAGTTTTTACCGTTTCTTCCGCATGTGGAATCCTTCACTATTACGCGACGAAGACATGAACGACAGGGGGCATGACGGCAAAACCGTACCGTCGCTTTTGAAACGCGCTTTCAAACAGCTTGCAACTGGCGGCGAAACCATCGACGTGGCCGACATCATAAGTTTTCTGCCCCTTGACAAAGAAACGGCACTCGACCTACTTCGACAACCCATACACGAGAAGCTGCATTCGTTGGCATCACAACACCAACACGACCGGCTATGGCAAGCATTCACCATATATGCACAATGCTACTCGCAATTCGGACCGTCGCCATGGCACTCGCGCATACTTGCACTTGCATTGGCACACATGACCGGAAGCAACGTGTGGAGGTTTGCCTGCTTCTTTGAACACTGGGGCAAAGACAACCTGCGCAGCAACGATTGGCTGAGTGGCGGCAACAACCCGCAAGTGACGCGCACATCGCTTGGCATCGTTGCAGCATCAAGATATCTGAGCGCATGCGCCGCCCGGCCTGCAGCAAGACACAACGCTACAATGTCGGAATGGGCAAAGAAAGTAATCGATACCATTGCCGAACATGAACGGTTGGGAATTTGCGGACAATGAACTTACAGCATAAATATGCCGTAAACAGTGCAACAAAACATCATTTTAAAGTAAAAGAGCATATCAACGATGAAAAAATCAAGTAAAAATTTGGCAGTTAAAAATATTTACTGTAATTTTGCACTCGCTTTGAAGGACAAAGCAAAACGACATGGTGGCCGTAGTTCAGTTGGTTAGAGCGTCAGATTGTGGTTCTGAATGTCGTGGGTTCGAGTCCCACCTGCCACCCTTTTTTTAAGAATATAAGCCATACAAAACAAGCTAATATTCAAAACATCACAAGATTTTCATCCTCCTCATTTCAATAGAAAACCAATAAGAGTTTCCTATTGCTTTTTTGTATTTCACCAAAACTATGTGATAATTGCAGAAAAATTGCCGCAAAAAAAAACAAAGGAACCTCTTTTTTCTCCAAATACCTCACAATAGGTATTAAAGACACCGATTGTCAAAACCACCATTTTTAGGTATTGTTAGTTTTCCGGAAAACAAATACCTTTGCGCCCGATTTGGAATAAGAGCAACGGATAAGCGAGAAACAGTCATTGCCCATATCATTCCGCAGACTATAATTTATAATAAGGTGTAAGAGCCTTTTTGTATTTTTATATTCCCCAAGAATGTGCTAGGCCCGACGTACAATACTCCTTATGGTACCACAATTATTACCCATCAAACGGCAATAACTCTGATATGATAAGAAGCAACTACGTGCGTAGGGGTTTGGGGACGCTATACATGCTGACGATTTCATCGTTGGCAATGGCGCAGCATAGCACCGACTCCATAGAAAATGAATTCAAGAAAAGGTCACACGCTCAGGGTGACAGATTTAAGAAGACCCAGCAACTGGGCGAAGTGGTGGTTCGTGGCAACCAGGTGAAGCGTGTCAACTCGTCGGCATTCAATGTTTTGGCGGTTGACACACGACGCTTGCGCAACACCAACCTCGACTTGGCACATGTTTTGGATCGTGTGTCGGGCGTGAAGGTGCGCGAAGACGGCGGACTTGGTTCTGGCGTGAACATCAACCTCAACGGTTTCACGGGCAAACATGTGAAACTCTTCATCGACGGTGTGCCGATGGAAGGTGCCTCGTCGAGCTTTGGCATCAACAACATTCCGGCGAGCTTCGCCAACCGCATCGAGGTGTATAAGGGTGTGGTGCCAGTGGATTTCGGCGGCGATGCCCTCGGCGGTGCAATCAACATCGTGACCGACCACTCTCCCCACACCTATGTAGATGCCAGTTACAGCTACGGTTCATTCAACACCCATCGCAGCAATCTCTCGCTTGGTTGGACGGGCAAACAGGGATTAACCGTGCGACTGAATGCCTACCAAAACTACAGCGACAACGACTACAAGGTGAAAACACAATGGACCGACCTCCAAACCAACGCCGTGAGCAAGGACGAGGCGTGGTTTCGACGCTTTCACGACCGCTATCACAACGAGGCGGTCATCTTCCAGATAGGCATGGTGGACAAGACATGGGCCGACAAACTAATCTTTGGACTGAACTACAGCCACGAATATGCACAGATACAGAACGCCAACCTGATGAAGATCGTGTTTGGCGGCAAATACCGAACGGCGCAGGGCTGGGCTCCCTCGCTCCTTTATGAGAAGCGCAACCTTGGTGTCCCAGGTTTGAACTTCCGATTGTCGGCACGGTACGACATGGTGAAGACCAATAATGTGGATACGCTCAGCCGCACCTACAGTTGGACGGGTGAGTATAAGGTGAATGCTTATCAGGGCGAGGGAGTGCCTACGCTTGCCGAATTCAAGGGCTACACCTTTGCCGGGGTGGCCAATCTTACTTATCACATAGGCGACCAACACTTTTTTACACTCAACAATACATACACTAACTATCGCCGCCGCACCACCAACAGCGCAGCCAACAGCGTGCAACAAACGGCTTCAACATTCATGCGCCGCATCAACAGGAAAAACGTTTTGGGGTTGTCTTACAAGTTCATTCCCGATGAACATTGGAACATGGTGGCTTTCTTGAAACATTACTACTCGCAGGTGCAAGGCCCGGTAAATGTTGCCACTTCGGGTCGTGCCAACTATGAGGAACAGAAGCGCAGCACCGATGCACTGGGTTGGGGTGCGGCCGGCACTTATTTTTTGCTGAACAAAGACTTGCAAGTGAAGCTCTCTTATGAGCGCACCTATCGTCTGCCCACCGACCGCGAACTCTTCGGCGACGGCGACTATGAAGACGGCAACGCCACACTGCGCCCGGAGAAGAGCGACAACGCAAACCTGAACCTTGGTTATCAGCACACGTTCAACGACAAACATACGCTAAGCATGGATGCCGGATTCAACTACCGCAACGTTCATGACTACATCATCCGCACCATCGGACAGAAAGGTGTGGCGGTGAGCACCAACCACGGAAAGATACTGGGACTGGGAATCGACCTCGGCGCACATTATTATTATAAAGACGTGGCAAGCATAGGCGGCAACTATTCCATACAGAACACCCGCAACAAGGAACGGCTTAACTCCATCGGAGCAGAATCGGTGACTTACAACGACCGTGTGCCCAACCTGCCGTATTTCTTCGGAGGTGCCGATGCCAGCTACACTTTCAAGCACGTTTTGGGCAAGGCCAACCGACTCTCCGTTGGGTGGAATATGCGATATGTGCACAAGTTTTTCCGTTCATGGGCAAGCGAAGGAGCCAAACTATATGTGCCAAGTCAGTTGAGCCATGATGCCAACATGACGTATGCCATAAAAGGCGGACGCTACAACATATCGGTAGAGGCCAACAACTTCACCAATGCATTGTTGTACGACAATTACAGTCTGCAAAAGCCTGGCAGAAACTTCAGCATAAAGTTCCGTTATGTGTTCTACAAGCAATGAAGGATACATTATAAATTAACAACGTTTTTAAGAATGAAATTTACTTTTTTATCACTGCCTAAAATGGCAGCGACAGGGATTTTCTTGTGCCTTTTTGCAATATCAATGGGCATTACAAGTTGTAGCAGCGGCGACGACGCCACCGACGACGCCACGCACGAAGACGATTCTGGCTCCGATGATGCCGTGAAAAACGGCAAGGGTTGTTATTTTCTTGCCGTGAAGACAGACAACGGCACGGAGTATATCATGCAGACCAACAGTCTGACTGCCGGCAATCTCGACGTGAAGAACAACATAATGGAGCTGCCGCAAACCGAATACACATGGGTGTTCAACGGCCACGATGCCATCGGCATGGTCTATCAGCAGCAGTTTGCCGGACTAGGCTATGGTTTGCGCTGGACATCCGACGATGTGCAGTTTATGAAGCTCGGCGAGTTCCGCATCGATACCCGCTTCTCCAACTACGGTTTCTTCAACGGTCAGTTGCTCACAAGCGTTGGCGGACAGGTGTCAGCCGACGGCAATCGCAAAGATGGTGCAACGTTTGCATTTTGGAACATCACCGCCAACGGTGTGAAACTCGACCACACTAAGACAATATGGACGGAGGATATCACGGGAAACGGTCAGCAGATTACCTTCTCCAGCATCATCGACATTGGCGACGGCACATTCCTCACAGCCATGCTGCAGTCGGCTTTCCACCAGACTGGCACGGGCGATGGTTCCAGCGTGGGCGATGTGAAATATCCAGACAGTTGCTGGGTGGCAAAGATGGACAAAGACTTGAATGTGCTGCAAGTATATCGTGACAACCGCATCAGCTATGCCGCCGGTCAGTATCGGTCACAGGTGCTGCACGAGGTGCACAAGGCCGACGATGGCACGGTGTATGTTTTCTCCAACGCCTTCAACAAGGCAACTACCCTCAAAGCCGGTGCTCTCCGCATAAAGAAGGGGGCTTCGGAATTTGACAAAGACTACTATTTCGACCTTCAAACACCTGCCAACGGTTATAAATTCCGCCGCGTGTGGCACATGACGGGCAGCAAGTTTCTGCTAGAGATTTACAACGAGAAGACCAACAACACCATGACCGCCGGCCATCAGTTCGCCCTTGTCGACATGAACAGCAAGACGTTCACTTGGCTCAGCGGCATTCCCACAAAGAATCTCATCACCTCGGGTTCGGAAACGGGCGGTGTACCGATGTATGCCGACGGCATTATCTATCTGCCCATCACCCAGTTCGGTCAAGATGCCAGCATCTATCTTGTAAATCCCGAGACGGGTGTGGCCACCAAGGGCATCACCATAAAGGGAGTAACAGAAATCAGAACTATCGGAAAGCTCAATTAATCAATCACAAATCATAAATAACAGGACAGAATGAAAAAGTTTTTCTATTCAGCGGCGCTCATGGCGCTCACGGCTTGCATGACCTTCACTTCATGCTCAAGCGATGACAACGACAACAACGGTGACGGCCCTACATCTATCGACCCTAAGGAAGTTAGCTTCGTGGTGACATCCGGCGACCCTGCCAGCGACCTCACTGGCGGTGTGTATATGAAGGTTTATAACGACCTTTCCACTGCCAAGAGCGGACAAACTGTGTATGGAGCGGAAGATGCCGTGAGAAGCTATGACAGCTTTACGCAGGTTACTTACAACAAAACCAGCGGCATTTTCACAGGCTACATCTATGCCCGCGGCGCATCGGAGCAGGGTCTCGGAAGCAAGAAGGCAGGTCTGCGCAGTTACAAGATTGAGAACGGCAAGTTGGTGGAAGCTGCTTCGCCCGTGTTGGTGGAAGCCTTCGGCAACACTGGTACGTTCGGCACCTACTCGTATGCAGCACAAATCAGCAAGCCATACGCAATGGTTGTCGACAAGACGGGATCTGGCAACAACATTGCCGTGGGCTTGACACAGTATGCAATAGACGAGGTTAACCCCAACATCTCTAACATCGTAGATCTTGGCAACAACCAAGTGGCAATGGTGCTGAACTACAGTAACCGCGATTCTGCCGTAGTGGCCATCTGCGATTACAGCCTCAACATAAAGAAAATGATTTATGACGACCGCATAGGAACATCGGTAGGTGCCATGCGCTCCGTGCGCTACACCCAGAGCGGCATTGACAACAACGGCAACGTGTATGTGTTCTCGGGTTCAAGTGCAACCGACAGCAAGGTGGGTGCACTGCGCATAAAGAAGGACGAAACCGAGTTTGACAAGAGCTACAAGTTTGATATCCTCAGCAAAGCCGACGGATATCGTTTCCGCAAGGCATTCCACATCAGCGGCAGCAAGTTCCTTCTGGAGTTCTATACCGACAAAAACAAGTATGGCAATATGGATGCTTCCGGTAAGATGGCCGTGGTGGACATGGATGCACAAAGCCTGACATGGGTGACAGGATTGCCCGATGCCTCTACAGTTTCGTTCGGTTGGGGCGACGGTTATGCCGGTTCTTACTATTTGCCGGTGGCTGCTCCTACCAGCATGAGCGGCGGTTCGGGCAGTAGCTCATCCGTAACTCCCACCATCTACAAGATTGATGCCACTACAGGCGCAGCAACCGCCTTCATGACTTTCAGCACTGGCGACTTGCTCAAAGCTGTAACCATTCTTAAGAAATAATTATAATGTGTTCATTCAAGTTTATGAGTAATCTCAGAACTTTGCTTGTGGCTGCCATGGCAGCCGCAAGCTTTGCTTCGGCAAACGCACAGACATCGCTTCCGGGCAATATGCCGGAAGCTGTAAAGGGAAATGCACAGGCCGAGGTTGTGTTGCAAAACATAATGACACGCACAAGTGTTCGTAAGTTCAAGCAGCAACCTGTGGAAGATGCCAAGATTGAAGCTTTGCTCCGCGCAGGCATGGCTTCGCCCACATCGGGCGACATGCAGCCATGGCATTTCGTGGTGCTGAAAGACAAGAAGGGCATTGAGCTGTATGCAGCATCCAACAAATATCACGCCGAGGACATCAAGAAAACACCGCTCTTCATCTTTGTCTGCGCCGACACCACCCGTATGGCAGAGGGACAGGGCCGTGAGCTATGGGTGCAGGATTTGTCTGCCGTATCAGAAAACATTCTTTTGGCAGCCCACGCCATGGGCTTGGGTGCTTGCTGGACTACCATATATCCTATCCAAAAGAAGGTGATGGGCATCTCACGCACCCTACATCTCCCCACCAACTTAATTCCCATGAACGCCATAATCATCGGTTATCCCGACGAACCGTTGCAGCCCAAGGACAAGTGGGATGAGACGAAGGTGACTTACGGAATTGTGGAATAATCCGAAAATACCATCTACCAATGTGGCTGAGCAACATTTTTCTCTAATCCATTGGTAGATGGTTTCTTTCATATTGCATCCATCAAAATATTATTTACCTCAGTTCTGGATAACATGTTTACAATTTTAACGAGACGCTCGTGATGTAGCCTATTTCAACCTTTCCTTTTCGCCCATCTATAAATACGGTACATCAATCCGTAGCAGCCCATACACGAAAGCCAAAGACTGATACCCGATACCCAATGACCATCCTTGAAACATCCTTCCCGGTAAGGGCGGCAACGGCGTAAAAACTCCTGACTGCTGAAAAAATGGCCCATAAACGCTCTGGTCAGTATTCCATTTGCAATTGCCACCCTACCCAACCGCTCGACAACACTTCCCCGCAAGATTTCGGCAATGTGTGCATAGAGAGTTTCTCCCATTTCAAAATCTTTGAGCGTCAGATTGTCCACCATAGAGTTGGCATTGGATATACGTTCGTAGTGGTACAACGCTTTGTCGAGATATGCCACCTTGAGATGCGCATCAAGCAATAACCAAGCATTGACAAACACATCCTCGCAGTAATTGCATCCTACGGGGAAATGAATACCACGACTTGTAAAACAACTCCGTCTTACAAGTTTACTCCAACAACTACCATGCAAGATTCCTTTGAACAAATCGCGCAATAGGGTCTCACAATCAAAGGCCGACGGACGTTGGCACCAGTATTTTCCTTCTTGGGATGTGTGTACCCAGAAATCACAGACAACCATATCGGCATTCTCAACCTCAGCCTTGGCCAAAAGACATTGTAACATATCCGGCTCCGCCCAGTCATCAGGATCGGCATGAATGATATACTTGCCATGCGCCGCCTCCAGTCCGCATTGGCGCGCACTGCTCACACCGCCATTGGCCTTGTGTATCACACGCACACGAGCGTCTTTCATCGCATATTCATCACAAATGATGCCACTACGGTCGGGCGAACCATCATCAACAAGAATTATCTCTATATCGGTGAGCGTCTGGGCCAGCAGGCTATCAATGCATCTCCGCATACAGGTCTCCATCTTGTATATCGGCACCACAACACTTACCTTCGGCATCTCTTGTGCAGAAAGTGCGGTCACCTGATAGGAAATTTCATTCAGTGTGTTATCTTTTGTTATCGGACTCATAAGGCTTCTGTCAGAAATTTTATTGACTGTTGTCTGTACTCATCAAGGCGGCGGTCTACCTCATCCCATGCTATAGGCTCTTGCGAAAGAAGTTCGGCATCCTGCACACTACCGATGATACGGTGACTCAAACCAAGGCGGTTGAGCAACGTGAATATACGATCATTAGCTTTAGCAAACTCATCTGCCAGCAAGATTGCATAGAATGGTTTATGGTAGAGCAGACTGAACACCACACCATGGAAGGATGTCGTCAGCACCACATTGGCATTCTTCACCAGCGAAAGCCACTCTGGGATGGTAGCCCGAATAATCGGTTGTCCACATACACACGGCCTTGCCGGCAGATATCCGCTCGATGCCACTACCTTCATCTCCATACCCTGTTTTTCCAGTGTCTGACTGATGATATCAAGGTAGGCATCCTTCTCGTCCTGTACATTTATAAGATAGACAAAGGCGTAAGGCGATGTATCACCCTTGCCAATATCAGTCTCAATCGCTTCGTAGTCCGACACATCAAGCAGCAGTGTCGGATCAATGGCCATCGATGCTTTCTCAACACCCAA
This sequence comes from Dysosmobacter segnis, assembly GCA_963602915.1. Taxonomy (GTDB): domain Bacteria; phylum Bacteroidota; class Bacteroidia; order Bacteroidales; family Bacteroidaceae; genus Prevotella. Next base: position 11,820 of record CAVCLB010000053.1, read on the forward strand.
AAGCCGGCACAGTTCAAGTGTCGATTCTTCACGCACGCTAATATGGTCAAACCGCTGGAGATACACATATAGCTTCTGCCGGTCGTCTGCACCCAGTTCACGTCCAATACTGGCCGCATAGGAAATGCGCTTCACCTTATTATTGCCAAAATCAAGGAACCACCCGGCAATGTTTGGGTTGTCATAAGCATCATGCCATACTTGGTCACTCCCCGTAATGTACGCATCGGCTTCTGGGGGCTGCGCACGCAGTTCTTCCACCGAGTGGTAAATCACAGGAGTTGACCGCAAATATTGTGACCGGAACGCCTCAAACATTCGTTGTTTATCGAGTGCTGCATTCTCACGATACAAGACCGCGTTCTCACGGGTGCGCCTTATCTCATCCTTGGGAGTGTACATACGATATTTCAATGCATTCCACACCCGCCTGACAAGCCCGACTCTTACACCAACTGGCGAATAGCGTATAAGAAATGGTTCGTGACCATTGTGCTCAAGATAACGTTGCAATGCCCAACACTGAAACTGTTGACCATAATTGTCACTCGACTGCCAACAAGTAGTTATTCCTATTTTCATGTATGGTGAATTCTAAAATCTTTATAATTTGAAGTATGTGGAGTCTGAAAGTCACCACACTATACAACAAACACAAAATTACGAATTTATTCGCAATACAGCACTTTTTTAAAGCAAAGAACCCCTTCGTACCACTAAAAAAAAACTAAAAGCACTGTTTTCGGTTAGACTGTAAACGACAAAAGCGGCTCTTGTGGAACCGCTTTTTATTTATATCTTGTTGAAAGTCAAGACTTTTAATCATTGAGCGGTAAGCGGGGTTCGAACCCGTGACCCCCAGCTTGGGAAGCTAGTGCTCTACCAACTGAGCTATTACCGCGAATGAGCCGATACTCGGACTCGAACCGAGGACCTATTCATTACGAATGAATTGCTCTACCAACTGAGCCATATCGGCAACGTGTCTCAAAAAGGACGATGCAAAGATATAGCTTTTTTTTCAACAGGCCAAATTTTTGTGACGATAAAAAAACAACTTGGTATGATTTGAATCCATCTTCGGTTGGTAGTCCGACTCATATTTTTCTAGACATGACTCAAAAAAAAACGCCTGGGAAAAGGACATCTATACTATTCCCAAACCCAACATAAAAAATCCGGCAATGGAAAACAAATAGTTACACAATTATATAATGCTACATGGAACTAAGGCTCAACACATGCGATGTAATATATCGGCAGATAGGTAATGCCGTTTTTCACCTCCACTTGCTGAGCGTTGGAAAATACGAATGCGTTGTGTATATTGTATTCTTTTATTTGCAAAAACTTGTCCAAAGCACTATGCACTTGATAATCTTTACCTGACTTTATTTCCAACGGAAGCACTGAAAGATTCTCCATGTCGTCAATGAGATAATCCACTTCGCCCGCCTTTTTGTTATCGTAATAGAACAAATTGAAACCATGTGCCCGAAGTTCTTGTGCGACAACCGTCTCATAGACAGAACCGAGATTGATGCTTGGCACATCGTCCATGATAGCTCTGATGTTAGTTCCAAAGAAGATATTGGTCAAGATGCCTACATCGTTGATGTAAAGTTTAAGTAGATTTTTGCCGCTGTTTGCTATCAAAGGAAAGCTGGGTTTGCTGACAGCCTTTACTTCCAAGGCTATTCCAGAAGATATAAGATAGTCGAATTCTTCCAGATAATCACTCATGCGCGTGCCTTTTTTGTTCTCAATATCTTTTGCGACTACCCGTTTCTTCTTGTTTTCCAAATTGGATGGAATCATTTCATAGATACGTCGGATTTTCAGACGACTGTGCGCCTCTTCATATCTTGCGGCATCCACCCCATATAAGTGATGTATTTCGTTTTGGATGCTACGGATAACTGTAATGTTCTTGGTTGTTATGAATTCGTTGACTGCATCAGGCAAGCCGCCCACCAAGAGATATTTCTTGAACAGGTCAAGGAGTTTGTTGTGGACGGGAGCGGGCATAGACTGTCTCGCAGAGAAATTCTTTCTCATAGTATCCAACACCAACTGCCCCACGCCATTGGCTATCAGAAACTCCTCAAAGTCCAACGGAAACATATGTTTGATTTCTATGCTGCCCAATGGTATGGAGGATGTGGTTTTAAGTGTTACACCTAAGAGCGAACCACTTGCGATATAGGTGAACTTTCCGTCTTCGCGAAGAAACTTGAGGAGTGTCAGCAAGTGGTCATACGCCTGTATTTCGTCGATGAAAACCAAGGTGTTTTCCTTTTCCTTCATCTTGTCGCCGGCAACAGTGCTCAAGGCCAAATAGAAATCATCCACAGTTTTAGCTTCGGCAAAGTTTTTTTCACCGAGCTTGTCTATTTCCATATTTATCTCGATATAGTTTGGAAACAACGTTCTCCCCACTTCTCTAATGATGTAAGACTTGCCTATTTGGCGTGCACCATCTACTATCAGTATTTTGTCAGAGCCTGACAATAAGTGAGTTGTGATATATTTTTCTATCTTTCTATACAGCATAATTACACTTTTCCTATATTTTAGACGTTGTAAAAATACACTTTTCCTACGAAATGGCCAAGCAAAAACCACACTTTTCCGATAAATTCTGTTTTCTTATGTGCCCAAACGTGTTCTTTAGGTAGACCGAAGCGAAGCAAAAAGCGATAGGGCATATAAAACGCGCAGACGGCGGAAAGGAGCCCAAATGCTTCTTTCCGCCGTCGCGCGTTGTGCTGTGGTGTTTTTATTTCCGGTCTTTCAGCAAGTCGCGTATTTCGGTGAGCAGCAACTCTTCTTTTGTGGGTTGCGGCTCGGGAGTGGCGGCAGCCTTGCTTTCCTCCTCTTTCTTTGTCATGCTGGCAAGTTTGTTTATGCCTTTAACGAGCATGAATACACAGAAAGCTATGATTACGAAATCGATGGTGGTTTGTATGAAATTGCCGTAGTTTATTGTGGCGGGTTGCAGTTTCTCCACGCCCATGTCAACCGACGGGAGTGTGAACTTGAGGTCGGTGAAGTTTACGCCTCCGATAATCCATCCTATTGGCGGCATTATTATGTCGTCTACTATCGACGACACTATTTTTCCGAATGCGCCTCCGATGATTACACCGACGGCCATATCGACGGCATTTCCTTTTACCGCGAATGCCTTGAATTCGTTAAGTAATTTGCTCATGTCTTATGGTGTTAATGTTTTTCGTGTGCCAGCCATGTGTGGCACGGCATGTGCAAATTTACTTATTTTTTGTTGAAAACCGCGCATTTGTGTGCCAAAAGCACGCCATTTGTAGTTGGTTGGCACATTCACCGCCATATACGGCAAACGGACCAGCTCACCAAAACCTAAAAACGTTGAGCCGGTCCGTTGTTGTCATATCATGCAGCGAGTGCTGCATCATAGCCTTATGGCACTACTTATTTCTTTGATTTCTTTGCAGCCTTGCCGCTTTTCTTCACGGGATTCATCACACCCTTGCCTGCTGCCTGCTGGAAGAAGGGCAGGTCTTGCAGGGTCTTGCCTTCTTTCTTCAGCTTTTCGATGAGCTCCACAACCCATCCTGAGTTCCAGGTGGTGCGTCCTTCGAGGCGAGTGCCGCGTGTGCAGTCGTTCCACCATGCGGTCATGTCGTTCTTCATGCTCTCAACGCGCTGCGGATACATAGCAGAGAGGTCATGCTCCTCGTTGCGGTCGGTCATAAGGTTGTAGAGTTCCATCTTGTCGTTCTTGCCCCAGATGCATTTCCAGTCGCCGTCAACAACCGACATGAAACCAGTTTCGGCAGCGAATATCTTGCGCTCGGGCATGGCCTCGTTCTTTGTGAGTGTGGGCACGAGCGATACGCCGTCAACCTTGCGCGGGTTTTCAACACCTGCGATGTCGAGGAACGTAGGCATGAAATCGATGAAGTGCATGGGCTCCGATGTCTTGCGGTGTCCCCACTTTGCCGGGCAGTAGAATATTGCCGGAACGCGGCATCCGCCCTCATAGGCTCCGCCCTTGAAGCCACGGAAATAGCCGTTGTTGCCCGGATATTTCTCGGCAGCCACCTTCTCGCCGCCGTTGTCTGATGTATATATAATTATTGTGTTGTCGAGCACGCCCTGCTCTTTGAGTGTGCGCACAATCTGACCCACGCCTTCGTCCATGGCCTGCACCATGTCTTGATATACGCGGCGATACTCGTCGTCGGTCATATTCTCGTCATTACGGTAGGGGCAGGTATCGTCGGTGCGGAGAGCCGGGTCGTTGGGACCCTGCATGGGCACGTGCACTGCATTTTCAGAAACCATGAGGAAGAAGGGTTTCTTCTCCTTCACCGACTCCTTAATAAACTCCACCGAATATTTGTTTATGAGATAAGTCACATATCCGGGTTCGTCTTCGCGCTTCTTGCCGTTCCACCAGTCAATTTCATGCACGGTGTTGTAGTGCGACTGGAAGTCGATGTTGCCCATAGTGTAGCCGTGCCACACGTCCCAACCGTGGTTGAGCGGGTTGAACTTGATGTCCTGGCCCAAGTGCCATTTGCCTATAAGACCGGTGTGATAGCCTGCATCGCGCAGCAGTCCGGCAAACGATGGGTTGACAGCGGGGTCGAGTCCGTCCATGGGGTCAACCTCCGAATAGATGTGGTTAAGACCTGCGCGCTGCGAGTAGCGGCCTGTCATAAGGCACACGCGCGATGTTGAGCTGAGCGGTGTGGCGCGGAAGTTGTCGCACACAATACCGTTTTCGGCAAGATAGTCGATGTTGGGACTGGGTATTTGGTTGCCTCCGTAGGCGTGGATTCCAGAGAATCCCATGTCGTCGGCAAGCACAAACACGATGTTGGGGTGGTTAGGGTCGTTTTGCGCCTGGGCCATGCAGCCGATTGACGCAAGCAGCGGAATTGTTAAAAGTCTTTTGTCCATAGTAGGAATTGATTTAAATGTTTAAGATAAAAAGTGCTTTCTTTTCTGCTTGCAAAGTTACCTTCTATATGCACCGCGTGCTTTCTGCACTATGCAAAGTGCTTGCTTTTTCGGTCAGAAAATGTTTTCTTTTCGCCCAAAAATTTTTGTTTTTGCGTAAAGAGACACTTTGAAAATGCTTATCTTTGCCGTTGCGGCAATAAAACCGCAAAAGTTTTATCAACAAACTGCAAACTTATGGGAATGCTTGACGCTGTAAGAAATGTCTACTCAAATTATTTCACCATACGGGGCAGAGCCACCCGTTCTGAGTTCTAGTGGTTTCAATTATACTCGTGGTTGGCCTATATAGCCATTGCCGCTGTGTGCATAGCGGTGAGTGTGGGTTTCGAGCTTGATGAGGGATATGCGTTTTTTGCAGTGGGTCTTTTTTATTTATTCAACTTCATTCCGCGCTTTACCCTTCTTGTGCGGCGGCTGCACGACTCTTCAAAATCGGGTTGGTGGCTATTGTTGGTGCTTCTGAGCGGGCCGGGCATCATTGTGCTTTTCATATTCACCCTATTGCAAAGTGAGGCCGACAACAAATATGGGCCATCCCCTTGGAATAGGGAAACGATGTTGGATGCGTGAATTTTTGGTGGCAGAAAACCTTGCAAACGGCGGGTGAGTCCCGTAGGGACGACATAGTATAGCGTAGGGGCTTGCCCCTGTGTTTATGTTTTAAATAAACTTGCCCCTGTAAGGGGCGCATAATTCATTGTGATTTTGAACTATGCGCCCCTTACAGGTAGTGTGTTCAAAATCCATATAATATTCTGCATCGTTTTTTGTAGAACAATAAGCATAATTGCAAGACATTGCATACATCAGCCCTGGAAGGGCGTAACAGTCGTAGCCCAGGGTGAGCCGTTTGCGATAGCAAACGGTGTAACCCTGGGTAAATAATTGAGTTTCAAGGCTGGCCTGTAAGGT
>CAVCLB010000054.1:0-17599 GCA_963602915.1 Dysosmobacter segnis
CGCTCCTGGTTTGGGACCAGGTGGTCGCAGGTTCGAATCCTGTCGCCCCGACACAGAGAGATGTCTTTAAATAAGGCGTCTCTTTTTTATGCCCGAGTGTTTAGTGTTTATATAATGGCTTCTTTATCCATGAATCTGTATGCATTTATTGGGCCATGCTGCATTTGTATGGCATAAAAAATAAAAGAGGGCGTGCCCCTCAGGCATACCCTCTTTCAGCTCTTCTATTGGTTTCGATACTTGTGTGACGGCTCTGCGGTCGCACTAAAATCGCATTCTGCGGTGTCAGTCGTGTGCCGTACGCCCAAGCCTCATGTGGTGGCACGCATCTGCCGTGCCGTCATTTTTGGGCTTTTTGATGTTTCGCAACATCGCATCTTTTCCTATTGAAGTTTTGAAGCATATTGTCATTCAATACAAAGACAACGGAGACTCTACAACTATAAAGACAAGATGCAGATGCCGTGTGCCGTATGTCTTTGATGCAAAGTTACATTTTTGCCGTAAAAACGACAGGTTGTTTATAGGAAAAAAAGAGCGTTTTATAGGTGTTTTTTGACATAAATCAATTCTTGGGTAGCCTCTTTATTCTGCTTTCATGCGTCCGTATTCGTCGAGAGCATAATGCCGAGCCACGGCAAGTGCCACTAGCGTGGCCACGACCGACGTGTTGAGCGATGCCGCAGTGACGAGTATTTCGAACGCTATGGCAGTGAGCAAATCGGTTCCGCACGCCAGCATTGTCCACATCAATACCGGTGCCACGCTCACCGCCATGCCTGCCATACGTGCCGTTTCGGGCAACATCGTCTTGGTTACGGCTCGCCGTGCAAGATAGCGCAACGCTTCTGCTCGTGTGGCTCCGTTGCCGAGCAGGTAGTAGTATAGCTGTCCGTGGTTGCGCAGTCCGGCGTAGTATGTAGCAAGCGACTTGCTCACGGTGTCGGCGGCACATCCTGCAAGCATAGCCATTACCACAGCCAACATCCTTGCAAGACTGCCCATGCTGGTCGATAGGTTGACAAACAGCAGGAAAAGGCCGTTTGCTATTACCGCCGTGCCGATGCCTGCTAGTGCCGGAAGGTAATATTGCCGCATTTTAAGGTGGGCACGCCTTACGGCCACCAAAGTCATAAACGAGATGAAAAGCAGGGCAAAGACTAAGTCGGCAGCCATGCTGTCAAGTTTGAACAGACCGAAGAGTATGCCGCCGAGCAGCCCCATCTTTATCAGCATGCGTATGACTGCCATGGCAAGTTGCCGTCCAATGCCTATGTGAAGGATGCTTATCGCATAGAACGGAATAACGAGAAATACGGCTCCGAGAGCCAGTTGCATTATTGTTATAGTCATGTCAATAGTCGTTGAGGTTTATTGTCTTGTTGCACACCGAGAGTAGTTCATTGTCGCGTGTGGCCACAATTATGGCCGACTGGTTGAACACCGGTGAACACAGATAGGCCAGTACTGTCGTTTGCCCATTGGTATCCTGGTGCGAAAGAGGGTCGTCTATCAGTGCGTATGGCCGTCCTGCAAGTCCGGTGAGGGCGAGCCGTATGCGTTGCGCCGTGGCGGCATCGGTCTCGCCGAATGTCTTCGTGTAGCAATCGTGTGCAATGCCCAGCTTGTCCCATTCTTTGAACACGGCTTCTTTGGTGTATATGCAGTCTGAATTGGCACGCAATGCAAACACACCCTCCATGAGTTCGCCCACCAGCACGCTTTCGAGCCCTTCGCCAGAAGGCATATACGACATCCTGTTCCTGAATATCTGCGCAGTGTCGGGCAGTACGGGTTCGCCGTCAACGCACACCCAACCGATGCTCATAGGCGTAAGTCCGAGCATGGCATGCAGCAACACTGTCTTGCCGCAACCTTCACTGCCGGTTACGGCCACCTTGTCGCCTGCTGTGGCTTGAAACGTCACTCCTTTGAACAGAGGCTTGCCGTGCATTGACACAGAGCCGTTGTACATTTCTATCATATAAGTTGAAGTGTGATGTGTGTTGCAAACTTACACATATTTTTTGAAAGAAACCGCCGATTTGTGTGCCTATTTCGCCTTGCTAACGCATTTGCTGAATGTTGCGGCAAAGTCTTTTGCCAATACTTTATGCGGCAGACTTGCTTGGTATGTGGCGCATGGCGGCTTTCCGACATGCCTTTTTCCAGTGCACGGCATAGAGTGTCAGCATCATTATTCCGGTGGCAATCCACGAAATGGGGTATACCACAATAAGGTGGTCAAAGCCTTGCCAGTGCGGACTCACTGCATACACCCATGCTATTCGCAGCATGCAGGTGCCGAATATCGTTATCAATGTGGGTGAAACCGACTTGCCCATGCCGCGCATGGCCGACCCCGACAGTTCGTAGGATGCCGCAATCGACTGTGTGGCGAGGGCTATGTGCATGCGTGTCTTGCCGAATTCCATAACGGCACTGTCTGTCGTGAACAGACCGAGAAAGAAATCTTCCTGCCAAATGAACATCCAATTGAGCAGGGCACAGCCGCCGAATCCCATCGCCATACATATCCAAAACACGCGCCTCACGCGCTGCATGTCGCCTGCTCCGTAGTTCTGGCCTATGAAACTTATTGCCGCACCGTTGAATGCGCTTATTATAAAATAGCTGTAATATTCGAAGTTGAGGGCGGCTGCCGAACCTGCTATTGCGCTTGCGCCGTAGCCATTGATGGCCGACTGGAGCAGTACGTTAGACACCGAGAACACCATTCCCTGCAGTCCTGCAGGTATTCCAATCTGAAGCATGCGTTTCAGCTCGCGCCACTCCACGCGCATTGCGTGTATATCGAGGCGAAACGGGTATTTCTCGTGCATGAGAAGCCATATTATTAGTGATGCGCTCACGCCGTTGGCTATGGATGTAGCTATGGCCACGCCTGCCACTCCCATGTGCAACACGATGACAAACACGAGGTTGAGCACAGTGTTTACCACTCCTGCTACAACGAGGATGTAGAGCGGACGGCGTGTGTCGCCCATGCTGCGGAGTATGGCTGCGCCGAAATTGAATATCAGGAAAAACGGGATACCGAGGAAATATATGCGCAGATAAACAATGGCCATGTCGAGTACGTCGGCTGGAGTGTTCATCAGTTCGAGTATCGGGCGCGACACCGCAAGGCCGATGCACATGAGTGCGAGGCCGCCCACAATGGCCACAAGCCCAACGGTTGACACCGAGTCGTGTATGCTTTTGTGGTTGTTCTGTCCTATGTGGTTGGATATTATGACGTTGGCACCCATTGATATGCCGAGGAAAAGGTTGATTAGCAGACTTATTACCGGGGCATTGCTTCCTACTGCGGCCAACGCCTGGCTGCTTGCGAAACGTCCCACAACGGCAACGTCGACCGAGTTGAAAAGTTGCTGCAGTATGCTGCTCGCCGCGAGTGGAATGGTGAACATTATTATCTTGCCCAAAAGCGGGCCGTGGAGCATGTCAATACGGTTTTTTGTTTTGTTGTCTTTCATCTTTTTACCTTGTGTAACGGCACTTTCTTTGCTTGCCCGGTATTGCCCAGGCGAGTGTCGTTGATTGCTTTCTTTACTGAAAGCAAAGTTACTGCTTTTTTGCCGTTTTCATTTCTTGTGGATGTTGAAAAGAGTGATAACGGTAGTCAAACCGTAATTTTTATAATCCTCTCTTGGGTCACTTGCTGTCCGACGGCAACAAAAAAGAAGTCCTGCCGCCGTGTGGCGACAGGACTTGCAATATGATTATGCCTTGTGCTTATACCAAGCCTCGGCCGTGGCAGTTCTTGAATTTCTTGCCGCTTCCGCACGGGCATGGGTCGTTGCGGCCCGGAAGTTTGTCCTTCACAACAGGTTCGCGTGTGGCTGCTGCATTCTCTCTAGTGTCCTGGCTTGCTGCCGCTGCCTGTGCAGGGTCGTCAAGGTCAACCTTCTCCTCGTTGTAGTGTTGCTCGATGTGCTGCTCGGGTGCAGCCTCGCGCACCTCGTCTTGCTGCATTTCGGGTATCTGTCCGCGTGTGAGGATGCTCGATATGCGGTTGTTCATGTCGTTCACCATCGAGTCGAAGAGTTTCGCGCTCTCAAGTTTAAAGATGAGAAGCGGGTCTTTCTGCTCGTAAGATGCGTTCTGCACACTGTGGCGCAATTCATCGAGCTGGCGCAGGTTCTCCTTCCAGCAGTCATCGATTACATGGAGCATGATTACGCGTTCAAACTGCTTCACCACATCCTTGCCTTCGGTGCGGTAGGCTTCCTTCAGGTTGCAGGGGATGTTGTAGAGACGCTTTCCGTCGGTTATGGGCACCATTATGCGCTCGTATATCGCGCCTTGTGTCTCTTCCACCTGCTTGATTATCGGGTAGGCCACGCCTTCTATGCGGTCGGTCTTGCGCTTGAACGTAGCCATAGTCTCCTGGAAGGCACGCTCTTCGAGGTCGGCCTTGTTGGTGTTTTCAAACTCTTCTTCGGTGAACGGACATTCCATGGCGAGGATTTTGAGGAAGTCCTCACGGCATCCTGTGTAGTCGTTTGTCTCGATGATGTTCACCACGCGGTCCCAGATGATGTTGGTGATGTCCATGCCTATGCGTTCGCCCATGAGTGCGTGGCGGCGTTTCTCGTAGATTACGGTGCGCTGCTTGTTCATCACGTCATCGTATTCGAGCAGATGCTTACGAATACCGAAGTTGTTTTCCTCCACCTTCTTCTGTGCGCGCTCTATGCTCTTCGAAATCATTGAGTTCTCGATGCGGTCGTCGTCTTTGAAGCCCAGACGGTCCATGAGACTGGCGATGCGCTCAGATGCGAACAGACGCATGAGTTTATCCTCAAGTGAAACGTAGAACACCGAGCTTCCGGGGTCGCCCTGTCGTCCGGCACGTCCGCGCAGCTGGCGGTCAACGCGGCGGCTTTCGTGACGCTCCGTACCGATGATTGCGAGTCCGCCGGCGACCTTTACCTCGGGCGACAGCTTGATGTCGGTTCCACGGCCAGCCATGTTGGTGGCGATGGTCACGGCTCCGAGCATGCGCTCTTCGGTGTGCTTGTTGCCTTCCTCGTCGGTTATCTCAACGCGGCCCAGTGTGCTGCGTCCGGCAAGAGCCACGATTTCAGCCTCTTTCTGGTGCAGCTTGGCATTGAGCACTTGGTGCGGAATCTTGCGCATGTTGAGCATTTTAGAGATGAGCTCCGATATTTCCACCGATGTCGTACCTACGAGTACGGGGCGGCCAGCATTGCGCATTTCAACGATTTCCTCGATTACTGCGGCATATTTTGCGCGTGCTGTCTTGTACACGCGGTCGTCCATGTCCTTGCGTATCACTGGGCGGTTGGTGGGAATCTCCACTACGTCGAGTTTGTAGATGTCCCAGAACTCGCCTGCCTCGGTGCTTGCCGTACCGGTCATACCTGACAATTTGTGATACATGCGGAAATAGTTCTGGAGCGTTATGGTGGCGAATGTCTGTGTGGCCGCTTCTACCTTTACATGCTCCTTGGCTTCCACGGCCTGGTGCAGACCGTCGCTCCAGCGGCGGCCTTCCATTATACGGCCAGTCTGCTCGTCTACAATCTTCACCTCTCCGTCCATTACTACATACTCGTCGTCCTTGTTGAACATCGTGTATGCCTTGAGCAACTGCTGCAATGTGTGCACGCGCTCGCTCTGCACGGCATAGTGGTTGAGCAGTGAGTCTTTCTTGTCGAGGCGTGCCTGGTCGTCGAGCTCAGTCTCATTTTCGAGTGCCGACAGTTCAGAAGTGATGTCGGGCAGCACGAAGAGCTCCTTGTCGTTCACCTGGTTGGCGAGCCATTCCGTTCCCTTGTCGGTGAGGTCGCAGCTGTTGAGCTTCTCGTCTACGACGAAATACAGCGGCTCCACACACTCCGGCATGCGGCGGTTGTTGTTCTCCATGTAATACTCTTCCTTCTTAAGCATACCTGCCTTGATGCCTTCCTCTGAGAGATATTTAATGAGGGGCTTGTTCTTTGGCAGAGCCTTGTGCGAGCGGTAGAGTGCGAGGAAGCCTTCGTCGAGCAGTTTCTGGTCGTTCTTGGCCTGTCCTTCGCTTATTTTCTGTTTTGCCTCGGCAAGGTATTGTGTGGCGAGTTTGCGCTGAACATCAACGAGACGCTCCACGAGAGGCTGGTATTCCTCAAACATCTGGTCGTCGCCTTTGGCCACGGGCCCCGAGATAATAAGCGGTGTTCGTGCGTCGTCGATGAGCACAGAGTCAACCTCATCGACTATGGCATAGTTGTGGGCACGCTGTACGAGGTCGGCAGGCGACAGCGACATGTTGTCGCGCAAGTAGTCGAAACCGAACTCGTTGTTTGTTCCGAACGTGATGTCGGCCATGTAAGCCTTGCGGCGTTCGGGCGAATTGGGGCGGTGTTTGTCGATACAGTCAACCGAAAGTCCGTTGAACATATAGAGCGGTCCCATCCACTCCGAGTCACGTTTTGCAAGATAATCGTTCACAGTCACCACATGCACGCCGTTGCCGGTGAGTGCATTGAGGAACACGGGCAGGGTTGCCACGAGGGTCTTTCCCTCACCGGTAGCCATCTCGGCAATCTTTCCTTGATGCAGGGCGATACCTCCGAACACCTGCACGTCGTAGTGCACCATTTCCCATTTAAGGTCGTTTCCGCCGGCAGTCCAGTGGTTGTGGTATATAGCCTTGTCGCCGTCGATGGTCACGAAGTCGTTCTTCGGGTTGGCAGCGAGCTCGCGATCGAAGTCGGTTGCGGTAACTATTGTCTCCTCGTTTTCGGCAAAACGGCGCGCTGTGTCCTTGACGATGCTGAATGCCACGGGCATGATTTCGTCGAGGGCTTTCTCGTAAAGGTCGAGAACTTCCTTGTCGAGCTTGTCGATAGCGTTGAATATTGCCTCGCGTTCATCGATAGGTGTCTCTTCAATCTTGGCTTTGAGTTCGGCTATTTTTTGCTTTTGTTCTTTTGCCGAATCCTGCACATACTGTTGGAGTTGCTTGGTGCGGGCGCGCAGTTCATCATTGCTCAGAGCCTTTATTTCGGGGTATGCAGCCTTTACTTTCTCAACGAGAGGCTGGATAAGCTTCATGTCCCTGGTAGACTTGTTGCCAAACAATGATTGCAGAAATTTGTTTAAATTCATTGTTTATGTTGTTTTTATTGTTTCGCAAATTTTATTAACTGGGTGTAAAATTACTAAAAAAAATCCGAACACCCTTGCTTGTATGCCACGAAACTCCTTTTTCGCGTTTTTTTCGGGCATCGTTGGCATGTCTATTGCAGTGGTGCTGACGAACAGGCGTTGGGGGCTCTGATGCGTATTGCCTTGGCTATTGTCGGCGCGATGCGGTCGACAGTAACAGGAGTGTTTACGCGTCCGGCCTTTATTCCGGCTCCGTAGAGAATGACGGGAAACGGCACAAAGGCTGCGCGTGAATAGTAGTTCTCGTTGTTGTCTTCGTTTATTATATGCCATCCCGGTGCGGTTTCTATTATAAGGTCACCGCTCACGGCCGGGTTGTAGGGGCTTGTTGTGACGTTGCGCACGCCGGCTGTCTGCACGAGAAGCTCTTTCGATCGTGTCACGGCATCGCTGAAGCTTATGCGCCGCTGTTCGATGAGCTTGCGGTCGAGGTAGATTTGGTTGTGGAAGCTGGCCTCAACATAACGCCCTTGGCCATAGATTGCACCCAAATACATGTTGAGCAGATTGCAGGTGCGGTTTATGTAGAATGTACCCGACGGTATGTGGTAGCGTTCATAGTCAACGGGTTGGTCGGCGGTATAGCCTGTGCTTGTCAGCACAAACATCACATTGCCGCTGCCCACGTTGTCTTCTATGCGTTTTATGAGTGATGCGATGGTCTTGTCGAGCTTCACATACACTATCTCCATGGCTGTTTGCCAGTTGGCAATGTCGTTGGTCTTGGCCGAGAGTGTCACCGAGAGCATGTCGGTTATGTTGTCGCGGCCCATCGACATGTTCTTCACGCATGCCACAGAAAGGTCGGCCACGGCATCGTTGTCGTTGCCCGTACTGACAGAACTGTTGTAGGCACGCACAAGACTTTGTGCTGCCTTGGGGTAGTAGGCCGATGTGGTCCACTGTCCGTTTCGCTCGTTCACCCAGAAAGCACCGTCGGCTGCGTGTCCGGCCGACAACACGGCGGCATCGCGTTCGTGTGCCACACCATATACTATTGCCGCTCCTTTCGTGGCCACTTTTAGCTCGTCGCCCACTGTCGATGTTGCCATTTTCTGCGGTGATGTGCCGTTTTTCTCATCGTCGGTGCAGTAGACGGGGCGCAGTGTCGCACGGTCGAGCCACTGATTGCCCACTATATAATTATAATGTGGGGTGGTGCCGGTGGCTATGGATGCTATTGCCGATGCGCGGTCAACAGGCGAGAACGGATAGCTCGCGGCTTCGTAGACGCAGCCTTGTTGTAAGAGTTTCTTGAAACCGTCCTGTCCGTAGAGCGGGGCAAACTGCTCTATGTAGTCGGTGCGCAATTGGTCAACTGCGATATTCACCACAAGTCGTGGCGCGGGTTGCAGACTTTGTGCATGCAAATCCACGCCAGTAAGTACTGACAGTATTATTAATGTCGATAAATATCTATTCATGTGCTTTGACCGATTGCTTTATTTTGAATAAGTATCTTAACAGCAAAGATAATGCCACAATGTACATTCCCTCTGCATAGGTTTGGAAAAATCCTCCGATTAAGAACAAAACCATGCACACTGTCCATATAGGCAACCACCGTCCGTGACGCTTGTTGCGCAGGTTTTTTATCGTGTGTGGCAGAAACAGTAATGTGAAGGGGTTGAGCAGCAGTATTTGCAGATTGACGCTCACCGTAGGGTGTTCGGAGAATACCATTGCCATTAGAATCATTCCGCACAGTCCGTCGGCAAGCATTATTATGCAGTCAATGCCCCAGTAGTTCTTCTTTCTGACTGCCTCTAACGTCGTTGCAGCTATCACAATGATTGCGAATATTATGGCGCATGTGCTTGGCGACAGTGGAAACTCCTTTTCCATCACTTGTGTCGTGGGCTGCACGAGCCATCGCTCGGCCGACACAAGCTGTCGTTTCTGTCCTTTGCTGTTGGTAATTGTGGCCCGGCTGAAATCGCTTTTCAGATTGTCGGGCAGAAATTGTTGTTCCGCCACGGTTGTGGGCATGTCGGCCTTGATACCTAGCAGCAGGTCGTTACCGAAGCGTGCCCATGGATGTTGGCTGTTATACTGGTGGGTAATCTCCCTGAACGACGGGCCGTTGTCGTGCCGTGCCGTGTAGTCCACCTTTCCGGCTATGTTGCCTGTGAGTATGTCGCGTGCCCGTGTGGTGCAGTTGTCGTAGAAATAATTGTAGCGGTATACCCTGTTCTGAGGTTCGTAGTTGGTGGCAAGTGCCTTGGCAAGAGCCTCTTTCTCGTTTTGCGTGAGGTTGAGCGTCTGTTGCCAAACGCCGCATCCGTAGCTCGAATAGGTAGCCATGAATACATCGATGGGTTCTATTCCCATTTCGTAGTCGGTAAGGCCGAACACGAAGCGGAGCACAAAGAACGGCTTTGCAAATGAGAACATGCCGTAGTTCACGGCCACGTCGATGCCGCGTGTGTAGTTGGTGAATCTTATTGCGGTGTGGCCGTAAAGACTGTACACATTCTGTCGTGGCTGGCATGTGAGCAGACTCACCTCTATCGAGTCGGTGTTTTGCGTGTTGTCATATTGCCGTTGTGCCGAGATTGCGTTTGGCAGCAACAGGAAAACGCACAATATGGCATATCTTAAGATATATATGAAGTGTTTCACAATGCAGAAATGACTTGTCTTGGTAAAGAGTGTGCAATACCGTAGTATGTTTGTTCGTGAGTGGCGCGTTGATAGGCCGTTTCGCTTTCGGGTGGTTTCCCGTTGGCTTTGCAGCGTGTTGTTAACGCACCGCTTTATCTGTGCAAAGGTATTAAGAATATGTCAACGTGTATATAATATTATGGTTAAAAAACAGTAACATTTAAGGCAACTTGAAATCTTGCCGAGCCTGTTTTGGGTTGTCATTTATTTTTCGTCACGGTATTTCTGTGGTGTGCATCCCGTCAGTCTTTTGAAATACTTGCAGAAGAAGCTCGCGTTTGAAAAATGTAGTCGGTAGGCAATCTCGGTTGTTTGCAGGTTGGTGTGGCGCAGCATCACCTTAGCCTGTGTGATTACTGCCTTGTCAATCCATTCTTTTGCCGTGATGCCGCTCGTCTGGCGTATCACGGTGCCCAGATAGCGTTCGGTGAGGCATATTCTGTCGGCATAGAAAGCGAGCTGTCGTTGCTCCTTGCAATGCAGGTTCACGAGTTTTATGAAGCGGTCGAATATGTCGTTGGCGTTGTGGCGCACCTGTGCGGCGGGTTGGCAGTGTGCAAATACGCGGTCGAAATAAAAAACTATCGTGGCAATCATGTGCAGTGTGGTCTGGTGGTAGTGGCATGTGTCCTGCGTCTGGCGGTTTGCGTTGGCGGCATTTCCGTCTTCTTCGTTGTCTTGCAGTGTCACTGCTATTTCGTAGAGCATGTGGAACATGTGGTCGAGTAGTGTTTCCTCCTGGTTGTTCACGGCAATGATGCCGTGTTTCTGCTTGCCGTTGAACAGGTTTGGCAGTTTGCCTGAAAGGGCAATATGAAACAGGTCGGAGTGTATGCCCATGCCCATGATAATAAAATCGTCGCTTATCTCGATAGGTTCGACAATTGTGCCCGGTGTTATGAACACCATATGTCCTGCCGTGATGGTGTATTCCTGCAGGTTGATGCTCCCGCGCATATATCCTTGTTTTATATATCCCAGACGATAATCTTCCAGCAGATAAGGGGTGGGTGTGGCGTGGATGAATGGTTGCAGAAATTGGCTCATGTTGACAACTATGCCCAAACCTTCGTTGAAGAAAGAATATTCGGGAAGGTTGTTGCTTTGGTTGAATGTGTCGAAAATGTTTTGCAGTGTGAGTAGTTGCGGCTGTTTCATATTTGTTTTCCTCGATGTTCTGTTTGTTTGAAGTGTGATGCAAAGATAACGATTGTTTCCTTTATGTTGTTGTTTAAGGCTGAAAATCGAACAAAACGAACATTTCTCGTTGTCTATTGATAACCAAAAGCCCGTCGTTAGGGCTTAACTTTGCAAAAAAAACTTATTACAGAAGATACAAAACGACAATTATGTGACGGTGAAAAAACAAGAAGGTGTGGTTCAAATCCCGCCAAGTTGTTTTCTTTACCGTCACCACACACAAAGAAATATAATATGGTGAAAAGAAATTTGTTTTTGGCATCGGCACTGGCAATTTCGTTGTCTGTTTGCCCCTTTAGCCTTCCGGCGCAGACGCTTAAGCTGCAAGAATGCCGCCAAATGGCACACGACAACTATCCGGCCATAAAGCAGTATGGAATGATTGAGCAGTGTCGCGATTTCACATTGGACAACGTGGCGAAAGGATGGTTGCCTAAACTAGGGGCAACGGCAGGAGTCTATGCCTTCACCGACATAGTGAAGTCAACGCCCGTTGCTGCACAAATGGGACTGGACATGAGAAACTGGATGGCAAATGCATCGGTCACGGTTTCGCAAAACGTGTATGACGGAGGGCAGACATCGGCCCAGAAAAATGTGGCATTGGCACAGGCCGAAGTGGAAAAGCACCAGCTCGACGTGTCGTTGTATGCCGTCAACGAGCGCATCGACCAACTGTTTTTCGGCATCTTGCTGCTTGACGAACAAATGGAACAAAATGGTTTGTTGCAGAACGACCTCGCCACGGGCGAACAGACAGTGCGTAGCATGATTGCCGGCGGCATTGCCAATCAAAGCGACCTCGATGCCCTGCTCGTGGAAAGACTGAAAGCCAGTCAGCAGAAAGAGACGTTGCAGGCTTCGCGTAAGGCTTATGTCAGAATGCTTGGAGTGTTTCTGGGTAAAGACCTGGGCGCAGATGTGACGCTTGAAAAGCCGTCGTTGCCAGCATCTTCGGCATCATTCGGCGCACCAATGGCGGGCGGTGCGGTCTCGGACAATGAAGCGTCGGCCATAAACACTGGTGTAGTCTACAAGCAAGGCAACCTATGCCAGAACCGCCCCGAGATGAAGTATTATGCCTCGCAGAATGTTTTGCTTGATGCACAACGCCGGCAACTCGATGCCCAACTCCGTCCCACGGTGAGCATTTTCGGCATAGGTATGGTGCATACCAAGTTGAGCGATATGTTCAACAACGGCATACTTGCAGGCGGGCTGTCGGTTTCGTGGAACATAGGAGCTCTCTACACCCGCAAAAACGACATAAGAAAATTGGAAGTGCAGAGGGCAGTCAACGACAATATGCGCGATGTGTTCATATTCCAAAACCGTCTGCAAAACGAGGATACACGCGGCACTGCCGAGGCTCTTGAAAGGCAGATAAGACAAGACAGCGAGATTGTGCGCCTGCGTGAAAACATCATGCACAGGGCAAGTAAAAAGGTGCAGCTCGGCACTGAGAGCGTGAGCGAACTTGTGCGCGACATAAATGCCGTGAGCATGGCAAGGGCACAGAAGTCGTTGCATGAGGTGCAGTTGCTACAGGAGATGTACAGGCGGAAGACTTTGAACAATGATTATGTGACAATAAAAATTAAATTATAGTCACTTACAACCCTAACAGAAACAACAGATTTATGGAAAAACAATATTTATTTGGCGTGGCACTGGCTGCAACAGTCATTGTGTCATGTGGCAGCAATGAAAAGAAAACCGACGCGACAGGCATCTTCGAGGCAACCGAAGTAACTGTCTCGGCAGAACTGAACGGCGCGTTGCTGCGCCTTGACGTGAACGAAGGCGACAGAATAGGGCAGGGCGAGCAAGTGGGGCTCATCGACACCGTGCAGCTTTACCTGAAAGCGCGGCAGATAGGGGCAACCCGCTTGGTGTATGCATCGCAACGTCCCGACACCGGGAAGCAGTTGGCGGCCACACGGCAGCAGCTGGCAAAGGCGCGTGAGGAATATAACCGTTTTGCTGCACTGGTGAAGGAGGGGGCGGCCAATCGCAAAAGTCTCGACGATGCAAGAAGTCAGGTGCAGGTGCTTGAACGCCAGCTTGAGGCGTTGCGCTCCTCGCTCAACACCTCGACAAGCAGTCTTGACGCGCAGATGAGCACGGCTGACATTCAGAAACTGCAGGTGGCCGACCAACTAAGGAAATGCCATGTGGTTTCGCCCATAACGGGCACGGTGCTCGAAAAATACATGGAGCAAGGCGAATTTGCCGTTACCGGCAAACCGCTGTTCAAGATTGCCGACACCGACAACATGTATTTGCGGGCCTACATCACCTCGGCCCAGCTCAAAAGCGTGAAGGTTGGCCAGAGCGTGAAAGTTGTTGCCGACTACGGAGGCAACGAGACGACTTGCTATCAAGGCAAAGTGTCATGGATTTCGTCAAAGTCGGAGTTCACGCCCAAGACCGTCCTCACCGACGACGAGCGTGCCAATTTGGTGTATGCTGTGAAGATAGCCGTGAAAAACGACGGCTATATAAAAATAGGTATGTATGGCGAGGCAAAATTCTGATGCCTTGCCGATTGAATAATAATTATGTGTAAGGCAATAATCGTGGAGCATGTCTCCAAACATTACGGTGGGGTAGAGGCGTTGCACGACGTGGGCTTCTCGGTGGACAAAGGCGAAATATTCGGACTTGTCGGGCCTGACGGGTCGGGCAAGACATCTATGTTCCGCATTCTCACCACGCTTGTCCTGCCCGACGGAACTGCCGCGTTGAAGCCCAAAAAAGCACGTGGTGCCGATGTTAACGGGGAAAATGCCGGCTGCAACGGCTTTACAGTCACCGTAGACGGGTTTGACGCAGTGGCTGACATGACCGAAATAAGGAAACGCATAGGATATATGCCAGGCAAATTCTCGCTCTACCAAGACCTGTCGGTAGAGGAAAACCTTGATTTTTTTGCCACGCTCTTCGGCACTACCGTCGAGGCGGAGTATGACAACATTAAGGCAATCTACTCGCAGATAGAGCCGTTTAAAAAGCGAAGGGCAGGAGCACTGTCGGGTGGAATGAAACAGAAACTAGCCCTTTCGTGCGCACTGGTGCACAAACCGAGTCTGCTGTTGCTCGACGAACCTACTACCGGGGTCGATCCAGTGAGCCGCAAGGAGTTTTGGGACATGCTCGAAACGCTTGCCAAACAGGGCATGACCATTGTCGTGTCAACGCCATACATCGACGAGGTGCGCCGCTGCAACCGCATAGCGTTCATGCAGAAAGGCCGGATTATGGGCATAGGCAAACCTGGCGAAATACTCGAAACGTTTAGAGACGTGTTCTGTCCCGACAGAATGGAAGCCCATGAAAACTATCATGGCAGCACCGCTTCGGAGAACGGAGTGCCGCATGCTGAGCGTGGCAAATCGATAGAAGTGTCGCATCTTGTGAAGGCGTTCGGTTCGTTCCGCGCCGTCGATGACATCTCGTTCTCGGTTGATCGTGGCGAGATATTCGGTTTTCTCGGAGCCAACGGCGCAGGCAAAACCACGGCCATGCACATGCTTACCGGACTGACACGGCCTACGGGCGGAAGCGGGCAGGTGGCAGGCTGCGACATCGTGGCCGAACATGAGCAGATAAAGAAGCACATAGGCTATATGAGCCAAAAGTTCTCGCTCTACAACGATTTGACCGTGCGTGAAAACATACGCCTGTTTGCCGGGATATACGGCATGAACGACGCTGAAATAAAGCGCAAGACCGAAGCTCTGCTCCACCGCCTGCAGTTTGCCGAGCACGGCAACGACATCGTTGCCGACTTGCCGTTGGGGTGGAAACAGAAGCTAGCCTTCTCGGTAAGCATATTCCATGAACCCGAAATTGTGTTTCTCGACGAACCCACTGGAGGTGTCGATCCCGCCACGCGCCGCCAGTTTTGGCAACTCATCTACGATGCCGTCGGGCGTGGCATAACGGTGTTTGTAACTACCCACTATATGGACGAGGCCGAATATTGCGACCGCATATCAATTATGGTCGACGGGAAGATAAAGGCAATGGGAACGCCCGATCAGCTGAAGCGCGAATGGCACCAGCCCGACATCGACGGCGTTTTCACCTGTCTGGCACGGCAGGCCACGAGAAAATGACACCCGTATGTGGGGCTTAGTCTTATCGTTTAGTAGAATACAAATGAACAGATTTATATCATTCGTCATAAAGGAAACGCGGCACATATTGCGCGACAAGCGCACGATGCTCATACTCTTCGGCATCCCCATCGTGCAGATGCTCCTATTCGGATTTGCCATATCTACCGACGTGCGCAATGTGCGCGTCGTGGTGGTGCTCTCCTACAATAGTCTGCCGACGCAGAAAATGGTGGAAAGACTGGGGGCAAACGAGTATTTCAATATATCATACAAGGTGAACACCACGGCAGAGGCCGAACAGCTCATAAGATACCAGAAGGCCGACATTGCGGTGGCATTTGGCAACGAAGGCAAAAGCGTGCAGGTGATAACCGACGGTGCCGACCCGAGCATGGCGCAGATGTATGCCAACTATGCCACCCAGATATTGTCCGGCGAAACGGTGAAGCAGGGCAACGGCATAGCCCAACCAGGGCTTTCGGCCAGGCTGCTCTACAACCCGCAGCTACGCAGCAGCTACAATTTCGTGCCGGGCATCATGGGCATAATACTCATGCTTATATGCGCCATGATGACGAGCATAAGCATCGTTAGAGAAAAGGAGCGCGGCACTATGGAGGTGCTTCTTGTTAGCCCCGTGCGCCCGCTGATGATTATCGTAGCCAAGGCAGTGCCCTATTTGGTGTTTGCCTTCGTCATTCTCACCTGCATCCTTGTGCTGGCCAAATTCGTGCTGGGGGTTCCGTTGGCCGGAAGCCTCGTGTGGATATATGTGGTTTCGGGCATATACATCATGCTTGCCTTGTCGCTCGGGCTACTTATCAGCACTGTGGCCAAAACGCAGCTCGTGGCACTCCTCGCGTCGGCTATGATGCTCATGATGCCGTGCATATTGCTCAGCGGACTGGTTTACCCGGTGGAGAGCATGCCCGAGGTGCTACAGTGGGTCTCGGCCATAATCCCGCCCAGATACTACATCTCGGCAATGCGCAAGCTGCTGGTTATGGGTGTGGGCGTGGAAAATGTAGTGACAGAGATATGTGTGTTGTCGGCAATGGCCGCAGTGCTGCTCTCGGCGGCACTCCTGAATTTTAAAAACCGGTTGGAATAGTTATGCAGCTTAAACATTTGCTCCGCAAGGAATTTGTGCAGATAAGGCGCAACGCCTTTGTTCTGCGTCTCATCGTGGTGTTTCCCGTGATGATAATGTGTGTCATGCCTTGGGTTATGGACTCCGAAGTGAAGAATATCGTGGTGGATGTGGTTGACAACGACCGCTCTATACTGTCGTCGCAGCTGGTGCAGCGCATCGGGGCAAGCAGCTATTTCGTTTTCGGCGGACAGAAAACAGGCTATGCCGAAGCCATGGCCGATGTGGAACGGTCGAAAGCCGACATGATAATGGAAATACCGAGGCACTTTGAGCGTGAAACCGTGGGGGGAGGAAGCCCGCAGATTTTTGTGGCCGCCAATGCCGTGAACGGCACGAAGGGCACCATGGGCGTGGCCTATATGGGCAACATCGTTTCGCAGCACATGACTTCGGCTTTGCGTCGCGGCATGTCGGAGAGGCTGTCGTCTGCCGACACGTCAGTGTCGGTTCTCTACCTATACAACAAGCATCTCGACAGCAAGCTGTTCATGATACCGTCGCTTATGGCCATTCTTGTCTTGCTGATGTGCGGTTTTTTGCCGGCACTCAACATCGTAGGCGAAAAGGAGAGCGGCACAATCGAATCCATAAACGTGACCCCGGTGAAGAAATGGGAGTTCATTCTTGCCAAGCTAATACCTTACTGGATTATAGGAATGGTGGTGATGACGGTATGTTTCGTGCTGGCATGGGCCATTTACGGCATCACGTCGGCAGGCAGTCTTGGTTTGGTTTATCTGCTGGCCATGCTTCTGGCATTCACGGTGAGTGGCATGGGGTTGGTAATATCCAACTACAACAACACCATGCAGCAGGCCGTGTTTGTCATGTGGTTTGTGGTGATGTGCCTGTTGCTTCTGAGCGGCCTTCTCACTCCCGTGCGTTCCATGCCCGACTGGGCCTTGCTCACTACAGCCGTCAACCCGATGCACTATTTCATCGATGCCATTCGCACGGTCTTTGTCCGTGGTGGCGGCTTCAGTAGCATAGCCACTCAGGTGGCGGTCCTTGTGGCCTTTGCCGCAATTATAAATGTATGGGCTGTGGCAAGCTACCGCAAGAACAACTGAGTGACGGCAAAAAAAACAACTTAGTGTTAGATGAAATATGGGTCTAACATTGTAAAACGTGGAAAGTCTGGTCTTTATAAGACTTTAGAAAACACGGGGCTTACTTTTGCTCATTGCATAGCAATGCATATCATTGCCCCAGTATGGGGCGAATATTATAGGATAGGGGCTTGCCCCTATCTATT
>CAVCLB010000055.1:0-17115 GCA_963602915.1 Dysosmobacter segnis
GTGAGAGAACGACAAACATACGACCCCGAATATAAAAATGCTGCATAAACAAAAAATATCGGTCAAAACATTTGGATCTTAACATAGAAAGCAGGGGCAAAATTAGTGAAAAACATAAACGCAGGGGCAAGCCCCTACGCTATAATCTGTCATCCCTACGGGACTTGCCCGTTGCGATATTTTTACCGGACACCAATTATATGAAACAAAAAAATCCCGGTGCTCATGCGAGAACACCGGGATTTTTTTGTGTTGCCGTAGTGTGACGGCTTAAAAATTAGGTTCGTTCACGTCCCACCACAGGCGTGTGCCTTGCTGGTCGGCACCACCGAGTGCGGGAATACCAGTTGCTTCGAGGTCGGCCTTGGTCTGCGGGTCGTCGGTGAACCAGGGCAGACGGCGGATGATGTTGAGGCCAGAGCTGTATTCGGCATTGTCGCCCATGGTGAGCGAACCGTCGCCGTCGTCGGGGTTGAGAACCGGGAACAGGCGCGGATAGCCGGTGCGGCGCAGGTCAACCCACGGCTCGTAGCTGTAGGGGAACGAGGCTATATACTTCTGGGTGATAATCATCTCAAGCTGCTTCTCGCGGTCGCCGCCGGCCGATGCCCATGTCACTCCAATCTTTGTCACGCTGGGCATGTCGGGCGTTTCGCCCGTGGGGTCAACATAGGTGTAGGCTTTCGGAGCCGAAACGTTCAAATAGTCGTCGAGCAGAGTCTTGTAGGTGATGTCGTCCATGTTGCGGTCTTCGAGGTAGGCGTAGCGTATGCCTTCCTCGTAGAACTGCTCGGCAGAGCCGCCCATGTTCCATCCGCGCAGCGCACCTTCGGCACGCAGGAAGAGCACCTCAGAAAGCTTCATGAAGTAGCAGGGCGGGAAGTGGGAGTTCATGTACTGGTTGTCGAGCTTCGAGAACGAGATGTAGCTGTTGGTTCCGGCGCTCTGTCCCACACCGGGGAACGTACCGTCGCGCATGCCCACGAGCACTGTGTTGGCCGGGGTTTCGGCAGGTGCAGAACCTTCGCTGCCCACCTTGGCTATCGACTCGGTGTTCTTCTTGAACAGATACTTGGCATAGGGGTGGTCGAGGCTCTCGAGAATGCTGCAGAACGATGCGCTGAGGCGAGAGTCGCCCCACTCGGATACCTGCACGAGGGGATGGTCGAAGCCGAGAGTAGAAGAGAAGAGTGCAAACTCGTGGTCAACCTTTTCAATCACACCGCTGGCCACTGCTTCCTCGGCCCATTTCTTGGCCGTTTCGGGTTCAACCTTTGCAATGTGGATTGCCATGCGGAGCTTGAGCGAGTTGGCGAAACGCACCCACGGTTCAAGACCTTCGGTCTCGAGCACTTCGCCCTTCTTTAGGAGCGGCAGACGGTTGATGAAGATGTTCTTCACAACTGCTGTCTTATACCATTCGGGACGGTCTTTGAAGTGGTTGAACGCGTTGATGCAGGTGTCGATGTTGGCCACTGCACTATAATATATGGTGCGAAGGTCGTTGTAGGTGAACGGCGACTCCTCCTTGTTGGCCTTGAAATCGTCGTAGGGCAGCGGACCGAAGAGGTCGGCATTCTCTATGGCCGAGTAGTTGTAGAGCAGCAGATAGGCTGCCTTGAGCTCGGGAATGGAGTCGAGCAGACCGTTGTTGAGCACCGGGGCAACGCTCTGGCGGCACAGCGAGAAGCCGCCGCCGGGGCCGCCGTTGAAGCCCTTTGACAGGTGATAGGTGGACAACAACTCGGCGTTGGAGTAGGGGAAGTCGGTGTGGGGCACGCAGCTGTACTGCACATAGTTGTCGGGGCCGAGGCAATACTGGAACTGGTAGGCGTGGGCTTCGGGCTTGCCGCCTTCCTTTCCGCCGCGTATGCCGTAGATGCCGGTGAGCGCGGTGCCGAGGCTCGAGCGCAGGCTCTTGTAGGCAGCCTTATATCCGGTCTCTGAAATTTCTTTCATGTAGTTAATGGAGTCGGCCTTGCCTTGCAGCACGGTGGGCTCCACCACCACCGTGTTCTGCTGGAACTCGTCGGACGGGGTGTCGTAGTCGAGACACGACTGCAGGCCGCATACCGAGAGTGCTATGGCTGACAGCAACAATATTTTCTTTGTTTTCATATGTCGTTTTTCTTCTTTTTAATGGTGAGTGATTAGAAGTTTGCGCTCAGCGAGAAGCCGAACGAACGCGATGAAGGCATGTTGAACACCTCAAATGCGCTGAGGCCAGTGCCGGTAGAGAGCGATACGTCGGGGTCAACCGGGGCATCCTTGTAGATGAAGAACAGGTTGCGTGCGATGAACGAGAGGCTCAGGTTCTTGTTCTGTCCGAAGAGATCGCGGAAGGTGTAGCCGAAGGAGAGCTCGCGCAGACGGAAGTTGGTGCCGCTGTAGAGGTAGCGCTCGATGTCCTGCGGGGCCACGCCGCCCACCGATTGGTAGTAACCCTCGATGGGAACGATGCGTCCGCTGCCGTCGTTGAGCTTAATTCCGAGCACGTTCTCGCCGTACATCTTGTCGGCATATACCTTGTTGGCTTCGGCACTGAGGCGTGCGTCGGCCGAACGCTGCGATACTCCGTAGCCGTCGAGGAACGACTCGGTCATGGAGAGCACCTTGCCTCCGATGCGGCCGTTGATGAGGAACGAGAGCGAGAAGTCTTTGTAGGAGAAGGTGTTGGTCCATCCCATCTGCCAGTCGGCGTTCATGTTGCCCACATACTTGCCGTAGGTGTTCTCCGAATCCATCTGCACTCCACCCTTGGAGTTGAGCACATACCATCCTTCCTTGACTGCCTGAAGATCGCCGGCCTCAATGGCTGTCTTGTTGCGGCGGTTGTATTTGTCGGCACTCTGTGCGGTGTAGCGTTTCAGGTCGGTAACATACATGTCGCCAAACTTGCCGCCTTCCTTGTAGAGCACCTGCACGCCGCCCACATAGCTGGCGATGATGTTCTCCTTGCCGGTCTTCTCGTCGTAGGCAGTGCGCAGAATCTTGTTGTCGTTGTAAGACACGTTGTATGATGTCTTCCAACGAAGTCCGCGTGCACCGAACTTGAAGTCGTAGCCTATGGTGGCCTCTACTCCTTGGTTGCGTATCTTACATGTGTTCATCGGGATTGACTTGCCCGATGCGTTTGTGCCCACGAGATAGAGGTTGGACATGGTTGCATTGTAGTAGGTGAGGTCGAGGCTGAGGCGGTTGTTGAAGAACAACGACTCGATACCGGTCTCAAACGAGGCTGTCTTCTCGGGGCGCGGGTTCTTGAATGTAGCCCACTGCGAGGGCGTGTAGGCACCAGTCTCGTAGTTGATGGTCTGCGTTCCGTACACCTGGTTGGGTATGGAGTTACCCACCTCAGAGTAAGATGCGCGGTATTTCAAGTAGTTGAACCACTCCGGAAGTTTGGCCAACGAACTGATGATGGCGTTGGCACCGAAGCCGAAGTAGCCGTAGTGCTCGGGCGTTCCGCGGTCCTTGAACTGGCGGAATGCACGATACCAGTCTTCACGGTAAGAACCGTCTACGTAGATGCGGTCCTTCCATCCCACTTGGGCTGTGAACACTGCACCCTTGTTCCAGTCTGACGACTTGCTCTGAGATAGTGTTCCGGGGCCTCCGGCCGAGGTGGAGAAGTAGTTGACCAGAGTGCTCAGCTGCTGGCGGTTGGCAAAGTAATAGGTGGCATTGCCCGAGTCGTAAGACTTCGATTCGCCCTTGGTGGTGTGTCCCACCCAACCTGCCGTGGCACTTACGTCCCAGTCGCCGAAGGTCTTGTTGTAGTTGAGCATGTAGTCGGTGTAGATTTCTGTGGTCTTGCTGAAGCCCCACCAATAGCGTCCGTAGTCTTCCATGCCCGAAGGAATCCATGTGGTGGCATAGCGGCGTGCGTCGCTCTCATACTTGTTGAAGTCCATACCGATGCGGGCCTGGAACGAGAGTCCGTCGTAGATGTCAACCGTTCCGGTCACATTGCCGAAGAAACGGTCTTCACGGTTCACTCCGCTGTTCTGCTTGAGCAGCCAGTAGGGGTTGTTCTGTCCGCTTTCCTGGTAGGCCCAGTTCTGCTGCGGGCCGGAGAGGTCGGCACGGCCTGTTGTCCAAGAGTAGCTGTTGTCAGAATTCTTCTGGTAGTAGCCCTGCGGCTCGCTGCGCCAGTTGCCCTCGGTATTGACATAGTTGTTGCGGTAGTAGTCCATGTCGATGTTGCGGGCTGCGGTGTACATGTGGTAGATGGGGTTCATCGCAACACCACCGCCGGGACGGTTCTTCGTCTTGGTCTGTATGTAGTTCATCGACACGTTGATGTCAACGCGGTTGAAGAACTTGAAGTCTTGGCGGAACGACAGGGTGTGACGGTTGTATGTGTTCTTGGGCAACATACCGTTGGCATGCGAGTTTCCGTAGGAGAAGTAGCTGCTCATCTTGTCGGTACCGCCCGACAATGCTATCGAGTTGTTGGTGGTTACACCGGTGCGGTAGAAGTCGTCGAGGTCGTTCTTGGCGTAGTTGCGCAGGTGAACCGAGTTTACCTGTGTGCCAGTGACGTTGCCTTCGGCATCGAGAATGGGGAACTTCTCAGAGCTCATGGGCACGTCTACGAGCAGATTGCTGCTTGAACGGCTTGACAGTTTCTCGCCCCAGCTATATATTCCTACCTTGCTGTCGGTCACCGACGCGCCGTAGACATTCTGTATTTTGGGGGTGAGGAGCGGGTTGTCGAAGGTTATGTTCGACGATACCGTTACCGACATCTTGCCCTCGCGGCCCTTCTTTGTGGTAATCATGAGCACACCGTTGGCGGCCTCAGAACCGTAGAGCGCTGCGGCGTTGGCACCTTTCAGCACGTTGATCGACTCGATGTCGTCGGGGTTGATCATTGAAAGTGCGTCGCCGCCTTCCGATGCTCCCACTGCAAGCATGGAGCCGCTGCCCACCTCGCCGCGCGTGTTGTTGCTCATAGGCACTCCGTCAACCACGATGAGCGGGGTGCTCTTGCCCATAATCGACTTGTTGCCTCGGAGCAGAATCTTCGATGCACCACCGGCACCACCGGCACTCGGGGTGATGGTAACGCCCGAAATCTTTCCTTCGAGAGAGTTGGCCACGTTGGGGTCTTGCACGCGGTTGAGGTCGGAAGCCTTGACTTGCTGTGTGGAATATGTAAGTGATGTCTCCTTACGCTTGATACCCATGGCTGTCACCACGACTTCCTTGAGCACTGAGCTCTCGTCTTTCATTACCACGTTGAGAGCTGTGCGGCCGCCAAGGTTCACCTCCTGCGGGGTGTAGCCGATGTAGGAGAACACGAGAGTAGCATTCTTGTCCTTCACGTTAATCTTGTAGTTGCCGTCGATGTCGGTGACAACGCCAAGACCGGTAGCGCCTTTCACTACTACGCTTACGCCGATGAGCGGTTCGCCCGTGCCGTCGGTCACGGTTCCCTGAACCGTGCTCCCCTGTGCCTGGATAAGCGCGTTGGAGTTTGCGTTGCCTGCCGCAGCCGCATACTGCACCGGCACTCCTGCCGCGAGCATGGCGAAGGCTGCTTTAAGGAAAAGCTGTCCCTTTTCGTTTGAATTGTTGTTCATCTTTTGTTGTTTTTTGTTTTGAGATGTTCTGAATACGGGGCGGCAAGTGTTTTTACGCATTGCCGCCCCGCCTTTTCATGTTTTTGAAATCTTGTTGAATGTTTCGTGGAAAAGGCTAGGTGCGGTGTTTATTTCTTCACCACATTCACTGCCTTGTACACTTTGCCGTTCTTCAGCACCTGGACAACATAAAGTCCCTTGCCGCCGTTAACCGTAACGTTGACAACTTCGCCTGCTCCGGCGTTGAAAGTGTTGCTCTGCAGGAGCGCGCCGCTTGCGTTGACAATGTTGACAGTGTATTCGCCGCCTTCGGCGAAGCGGAAGTTGACGCTCTCCACAAACGGGTTGGGGAATACAGAGAATGAAGCTCCGCTCTCAACACCTGATATTCCGTCGGTGCCGGTGATGTTGATCACGTTGTCGAGCATCTTCTCGTCCTCGCCCCAGAAGTTGGACAGGTTGACACCTGCCTCATATTCGCCGCTGCGTGCGTAGGAAATAACGGCTGCCTTGTCGTTCTCCGACGAGATGCGTCCGCCGTTGAGCACCCACTTGCGGCTTGTCTTCACCTCGAGTGTACCGGTGATGCCAGGATAGCCGGTGAGTTCGTTGTTGGCACCAGTCTTGGCATAGTAGGCGTTGGTGGTGTTCTCGCCGCCGCTGCCCGATGTTGTAACCATCTTGGCCACATACTCGCTGCCGGCGTGTCCGTGGTTGGCGAATGTGGAGTCGGTCTTGTTCAGGTCTTCGAATGTGTAGTAGGCCTGGAGTCCTTCGGGCACGTTGCCGTCGGTGTAACCCTTCATTGCCTGGAGCACTTCGGCGTCGGTGAGCGGCTTGTTCCATACCTGCACCTCGTCGATGGTGCCGTTGAGGCCTGCCTTGTAGACACCGCCGCCGCCGATGAAGATATTGGCCACGGTGTAACGGTCGATACGTGAGTCGGTGCTTTCCTCACGGCGTGAAGAGTTGGCGAAGTTAATCGGGCCGGCAACGCATTTTCCGTTGAAGTAAATCTTCTGCTGGCAGTCCTCGGCCTGAGTCACGCAGATGTGGTTCCAAACGCCGGGGTTGAGGCTGTAGCCGGTGGTCATCATCGACTCTCTTGGCCAGTCGTGCAGTGTCCAACCGAATGTGTTGAACGAAACCTCGTTGGCGGGGTGATCCTTTGTGATGTCGTCGTGACCTTTTTCAATGGCCGGACGTATCTGTACCCAGAGGTCGCCCCAGTTGTTGTGCGGCCACTTGTCGGCCACGGTGTTCTTGCTTATGAGGTTGGTGCCCTGCTTGTCGTGAGCGTAGCTGTCAACCTTCACCCAAAGGGCATAGGAGTATGCCATGCCAGGCTGCACTTCGCCCGGAATCATGAGCATGTTGGGGTCTTTGATTTGCAGACCGCGTGACACCTTGCCTTCGCCGTCGCGTGAGGTGTAGCTGATGTTGAGTGCTTCGTTGGTCTCAGCCGAATTCTTGTCGATAGAAACAGATTTCACCTGCGGAACGGCACCCGTTTCTTCGGGAGAAACGTGAATCTTGCCACGGAGAATGGCCTGTTCGCCCTTGGAATCAACTACGGTAACGTCGTAAACACCAATCTCGTCGAGTGTCAACTCAAACGATTTCACATTGGTTACGGTCTTCACTGTTGCGCCGGTCTGTGCGTTGGTCACGGTCCAAGACTGTGCTGGGTCGGCCATCTCGTCTTCCAGACCTACGGTGAAGGTTTCGCCGGGCTTCACTACCTGCCTGTCGAGCACCACTTCGCTTGAAGGTGTGTCGTAGGGGATTTCCTGGTAGTCACTCCATGTGATGTCTGACTTCTGCAAACCGTCGGGAGATACGGCGCGAACACCGAAGCGGCACTCGCGACCTTCAAATCCGCTCTTGATGGGAGCGTCTACAACGTAGGCTGCCCAAGATGTGGTGGCGGTGAGAAGTTGCTCCTTCTGGCCGGTCTGCTGCATGTAGATTTCATAATACCAAGTGTCAACCTCGTCGTTGTAGGTCTTCACCTCGCCAGTTTCCTCCTTGGCTGCGTAGCGCATCTTGAAGTCAACAGTGCTGCCTTTACCGCGCAACACGTCGATTTCCTTGATTGCGGGAGCCACGGGAGCGAATGTCTGTTGCGGATTGCGCACTGCGAGTTCGCCCACGAGCATGTTGTAGTCGGCTGCAGTGTTGTCCACTGCGATACCTATCATGGCAATCTTGTCGCCCGACTTGAGGCCGAGTTTGTCGAGAGTAGTGGTGAATGTTGTCCACTTGCCGAATTCGCTTGCTGCCGGGATTGCCACCTCTTTATATGTGGTGACGTCGCCTTTCAGAGCTACGAAGAGCTTGGCGTGGGTGTCAAGGTCGTTGTTCATCTTGTAAACCACCGAGATGTTGTAGGTGGGTTCTACGGTGAGCATGGTCTTGAACAGTTTCACGCGCGAGAAATTGGTTTGTCCTTTCAGACGCAGACAAGAGCCGCCGAAGTAGGCATCGTCCCATGTCAGCTCTGCATTCACGAGGTTGCTGCTTTCTGCCGACTCGTTAGCGTCAACAATCCACCAGCGCCATGTAGGCATGAAGTCCTGTGTCGCGAGGTTGTGCCACTTGTGGTCGAAGGTCACAACGCCCTCGTTGCGGAACTTGAGACCGTCGCCGAGGTTGAAGCGCGACACGAAAGGCACCTGCTGTATGGTTGACTTTGCGGTGTTGAAGCGTGCTATTCCGTGGAAATTGTCCTTGAGGTTGGAGTTGGAGAGCGTAGCGTCGCTCGAGATGGGGAGCACATATCCCGGGTTGCGTTTGCCGCCGCTGAATATGAGTTCCTGCTTGTCGAGGTAAGCCTGCTGTATTGCCACGTCGGATGTTCCGTAGTCGGTTGAGCTCTGGTGTATGAGGCCCTGCGAGTGAGCACCCCAGAAACCGATTGAAGCCTTCACTCCGTCGAGGTCGGTCCAACGTGCGTTGTATGAGCTGGCGAGGCTGCGTCCCTGGATGTCGAAGCCCTTGTAGTAGTCGTAGGGATTGCGTCCCATGCTTTCGGCATAGGCTGCCGTGCTCTGGAGCGTGCTCTTACCGGTGTTGTAGTTGGAGAACATCATGTCGGTCACGATGTTGTCGCCGTCGCCGAACATTCCCTTGTTGTGCGAGCCGAGGCCGCAGTCGAACGTGATGCTACCGTTGTCGTTGGTGCCGTCATACCAGTGAAGTTGGAATTCCCAGCCCAGTTCCTTGGCTTTCTTGTGGCATTCGGCTATGAAAGCCTGCCATTCCGACATCGTGTCGTAGTCGGATGTGAACTCCGAGTTCACGCCGATGCCGTCGATGCCGTAGTATTTCAGGAGCTTCACGAAGCGTTCCACGTGCTTGAAATTGTCGTTGTTGTCGCGTTCGGTGAGCTTTGTGAGAATCTGCGAGTAGGTGTTGCTTCCGTCGAGATACACCGATGCTGCCCATGGAATTGACAGCACGCATCCCACTTTCACGCCGTTTTTGTGTGCCACGTCGCTAAGTCCTGCGGTCACGCGGAACCAAGGTGCGGTCCAGTTTCCGTGTATGTCAACATACGACCACATTGAGAAGTTGTCGCCCTCGAAGCAGTAGCGGGGCAGTGCTTTCCATGTAGAAGTAGGGTCGTCGAGCGGAGTCCACAGACAGAACTTGCGCAACGGGTCGGCCACGCTGTTTGCCTGGTAGTCGCCGTCGGTGATGCGCTGCAGCGGACGCACGCGTGAGATGTAGAACTCATCGTCGATGCGGCTCACGCCGACAGGCTGTTTGCCGGCTTCCCACGACGCAATGTTCTGCAGAATGTTCTCGAACTTTGTGTCGGTGATGTCCAGCGGATGTGTAGGCGTGCGTTGTGCGTAGCTCATCGTTGCGCCCAACAGTGCCATAGAGAGTAGAAGTTTCCTCTTGTTCATCATTTTATAGTTAGGTTTTAGGTTAATGTCGTTTACCTTTCTTTATAGTGTGGCCCGGAGTGCATGTAGCCGTTGCTTTTGGCGTTGCGGCCTGCACATGAGCCTTTCAAATGACAACGCGGCAAGACCGCACCGGTATTGTTGCCGGCTCGGCTTGCCCCGTTGTGTTATAACGTTTTACGGTTTTTGGCGCCCATTACTTTCTTATGAGTTTCACTGTGCGCACTGTCTTGCCGTCTTTCTTCACCGTAACGATGTAGACACCGGCATTGGCGAGGTGCACCTGCATGTTGCCGCCTGCTGTGATGGCAGCCTTCTTGCGTGCCTGAGCCTGTCCTGCTGTGTTGACAACCTGCAGTTCGTAGTTGCCTGCTTCGGCAAACACCACGATTACATCTTCGCCAGAAGTGTAGGCTTTCAGTTCGCTGCCGTTAACGTCGTTGATGCCGCTTTCACCGTCACCAATCGTTATTGCGGTGAACACGCGCTGTGCCTTGCCGAGCGAGTTGGCAAGTGTGAGCGTCACGTTGCGCACGCCTTCCTTGTCGTAAGACAGCACTGCCTTTCCGGCGGTGTCGTTTCCGGTAGACGAGATGAGGTCGGCCTTGGGTGCACTCCATGTGGGCAGAGTTTCAACCTTGAACGATTCGCCTGCGATGAACGGGCATCCCGAGGTGTATTTCGGTGCTACCCATCCGAACTGGCCCTGGCCTTCGCCGCCGCTTGCGGTGTAGGCATGGAGACCGGCTTGCACGCCTGCCTTCGAACCCACGCTTGCGAATGTGCCGTCGTCGTCGGCCTCTTTCTCGGTATCCCAAAGAGCTATGAGGTCGGTGGGCAGGTTATTGTTGTCGAACGTGCCCATTGTTGCCTTCACTTCATCCTCGCTGAGAGCCTTGCCGTAAACCTGGAGGTTGTCAACTGCACCGTCGATGCCGCTGCGTCCGTGTGCGTCGCCGCCCACTGCAAGCACCTGTCCGTCGGTGATGTTGTACGGGTTAGACTGGTAGCCCGGGTCGGTTGTGTAGTAGGTGTCGCCGTTGGTGGCGCGGTTCCATCCCGTGCGTTCCTGCTTTATACCGTTCACATAGAACTCGCCGCGCAGTGCGCCGTCGCTGTTGTAGTCGAACGTGTAGCACACATGCACCCATGTTCCGATGGGCAACTTGGTGTTGGCATACTTGTAGCGTATCTCGTTGTTGCTTGTCTTGTCGGCTCCACGCCATGTGAAGCTGCCTATCGAGCCGTCGCTGCCGATGTTGCTCCAAATCCAACCCCAGTCGGTCTTAGGCCACGAGTCGAGCTTGTTGGCCACCGAGAAGAGCTGTGTTTCGCCTTCGGCGAGCTTGTTTATCTTGAGCCAGAAAGCCACCGAGAACGATTGCTGACCTACGAGTCCGAGGTCGGCGCACTTTGCACCATAGCGGTATTCCTGCAAGTCTACGCCCTGCGAACCAGCTCCGTTGGCCTCGCGTCCGGTGTATTCCATTGTCACCTTGTCGCCCACCTTTATAGATATGGGGTTTTCAGAGCCGTTGGCAGTGAGTGTGTAGATTTCGGGCAGAGCGCCTACGCTCTTGTCGGTAATCTGCACATAGGCAGGATATTCGCGTGTCTTTGTCTCGCCGTCAACCTTGCCTTCCAGACGGAGCGTGTAGCTTCCAATCTCGCTGATGCCGTTCTCCACGGTCACGCTGTTGCCAGTGCCTGTGTAGACAACCTTCTCATTGGAGTCGAGCAGAGTCCATGTTCCAGCCTCATGTTCGGAGTCGAGATACTTCATCGAGAATTTCTCGCCCGGCTTTATGGTGGTCTTGTCTATTTCGATATCGTCGCTGTAGGTGTAGGAAGCAGGCTCCATGTAGTCTGTCCAAGCCACGTCCGACTCCGACTTCTGGTCCAATGCCACTGCCGAAACGCCGAGGCGCACGCGTGCGTTCTTCTCTGTTGTCGGGATGGCGAAGAACAGTCCGGCCCACGATGTGGTTGTTCCCATGAGCACCGGCTCCTTGCCTTCTTCCTGAGCATAGAGGTTGAAGTGGGCAGTCTTCACGTCGATGTTGTAGCAAGGCTCGCCTTCGGCCTTGTCGTTGGCCATGTTCCAGATGAGCTTGCCGTCCATTCCGGCGTAGCTGTTGTAGAGCATCGATCCGCTTGTAATCTCGGGCTTGGCGGGCTTTGCAGCTGTTCCGCGCACGATTGAGAACTCGCCGAGGAGCAGGTTGAGGTTGGTGGCGTTCTTGAAGTGGAGTGCAACGAGGGCGAGGTCTTTGCCGTCGAAGTCAGAGTCCACGGTGAATGTCTTGGTGAGCCACTCCTCGTCGTCGGCCTTCTGCGATGTTGTGAGCACGTTGTAGGCTGTTGCCGATGTCTCGCTTCCCTTGGCCGAGAGCAGCAGGTCGATGTCGGATGTTCCGCCCGCGAGTTTGTATTTGAATGTTATCACGTCGCCCTTCTTCAGTGCATATTCTGTCTTGAAGAGGTGCAGATATTCGTCAGAGGTGCTTCCCGACACGCAAACGGTTGATCCGCCGAAGTAGGCATCGTCCCAAGTGATGTTTGCGTCGAGTCCGGTAGCGGGCACGTCGGCAGCCGTGTTGCCCAGGAGTTTGCTTGCAAACCACCATCGCCATGTGGGCAGGTAGTCCTGCATACCTATATTATACCACGGGTTGTTGTTCTGGCGCTTGCCGTTCAGGTTGAAGTATTTACCGTTGCCCACGTTGAAGTGAGTGATGAACGGTTCTTCGGCGAGGTCCCAGCTCAGGGCCGAGCGTGCTGTCATGAATGTAGACATGCCGTGCCACTTGAAGTTGTCGGCGTTGTTGGCGTGGCGGTCAACGATGCTCGGGCAGTTGGCCGGGTTGCGTGTGCCGCCGGTAAAGTAGCGTTCGATGCGCTGCAGATAGGTGTTCTGCTTCACCTCGGCGTTCGATCCCTTCTCGCCGCGGCTCTCCCAGAACATGTTGTTGGAGTGCGCTCCCCACAGACCGATAGACAGACGCACGTTGGGCAGCAGCGACCATGATGTGCCCTTAGGCTCGCCGCCCTGCATGTTTACGCCGCAGTAGAGGTCGAGCGGGTCGCGGCCCATGCTCACGGCCTTGCTCACCGATCCTGCGCGGTCGATGCGGTTCCAGTTGTAGTTGAAGAAGAGCGATGTGCGTTTGTTGTCGCTGTCGCCAAAGGTCTCCTCGTTGTGCGATCCCAGACCGCCGTCGAATGTGATGCCGCCACCGTCGTTGGTACCGTCATACCAGAAGTTCTCGAAGAGCGGATCCTTGTCGGCCATAGCCTTCACGAGGTCTGCGTGGAAGTCGCGCAGGTCTTCAACGGCTCCCGAGTAGTCGTAGAACTCAGAGTTGTAGCCCATACCGTTGATGCCGTAGTAGTTGAAGAACTTGGCTGCGTTGTCAACGTCGGCCGTGCCCATGCCCTGCACCATCTTGAGCCAGTCGCCCGACAGCGATGCATTGGGTATGCTTGCCACGCCCGACACTGCCACGCCGTTCTTGTGGGCTGCGTCGAGGAAGGCTGCGGGAATGCGTCCCAGGCTTGCGGTCCAGTCGCCCCAGTGGGTGACATACGACCAGAGTGAGAACACTTCAGAGTCGAACACGCCGTTGGGCAGCGCGTTGAATGTTGGGTCGCTCACGGGCAACCATGCAATAAGTTTCTTGTCGTTCTCGGCGGTGAGGTCTTTGCGCACCTGTGTTGCGGTGTTGCGGAACCGTGTGTGCGGCTTCACGCGCGAAATGTAGAAGTTGTCGTCGGCCGACACTTGGTGGTTGCTGCTCCAGCTTTGCAGCAGGAGTTGGAATTTCTCACTACCCGTGTTTTGTCCGGCATCAATGTAGCCCTCGCGCAACTGTTGTGCCGAGGCACCCGTTACACACAGCGCGAAACCGGCTGCGAGAAACAGATGTTTGCTGATAGACTGTTTCATTGTGGATGTTTTTTATAGTTATTGGTATTTGTAGAAACATCGGGTGCGGCTCATGGTCGCGCTGCATTTCCGCGTATTCGGGCAAGTCGTTGGGGCTTGCTCTGTGTAATGTGGTTGGCACTTTGCAGCCGTGCAGACACAATGTGTCCTTCTGTGCGCGGCGTTGGGGTTGTCGGTGAGTGCAGCTTGTAGCTTGATTGATTGAGGCAAGAGTTTTCAAGCCTTTATCTTATTCCATACATTGTAAAGCGGCAGAGTCGCTGTATTCTTATTGCAAATGTACACATAAATACAATGCAAACACATTTTTCTTCACATTATTTACTTTTGTTAACACATACAAGGCGGCAATACAAACGTTTTGCAATGTGAAAATGACAAGCACGGCATTGCCTTACGCAAAAATTTTAGCAATGATGGAGGGTGAACCCCTTTTTATAATAATATGTGGGAGGTGGAAGCCCCAGCCTTTGCAAAATGCTTGCCTGACACCAATAAAAAATCCACCGGCTATCATCACTGACTGCCGGTGGACATACAATAGTATAATTATTTGGAAATAAAAATTTTCTCTCCGTGCGGTAGGTTGCAAACCGCAGAGAGAGGAAGGTATGGATGGTTATTCCCAGTCATCATTGTCCCAACCGCCGGTATTACTGGCAGAACGTTGGTCGATGTCCCCGGAACCGTCGTACTTGTCGACGTTGCCCGAAGGGGTGGTGCTGTCACCGCCGCCAGTGATGTTGCCGCGCTCGGTGCTATAGGCCGAACCGGCCATGATGCCTTGCTCGACGGCAAGGGAGAGGGTTGTGATGGAAGGGGCGATATATGTCTTTTTCATTTTTATTTTGCGTTTTAGAGGCGGGCTTTTTGCGGCCCGCCCTTGTGGTGTTGTGGATTATTTGACGATGTATTTCTTGCCGCCCGATACGTAGATGCCGGCGGGCAGTCCTTCGAGACTATGGGCGGCGGAGCGCACGAGTTGTCCTTCGAGGTTGTAGATGTTGCCGTTGACGGCCTTGTCGGGTGTGATAATGTCGATCTCGGGTGTGATGATGCCCGTGGCGTCATCGTCGAGGCCGAATGTGGTGTCGTTGTCGCGGGCCTTCTGTTCGCCGTTGATGATGAAGGAGTCGTCAGCATACTCGCCATCGGTGAACTCGTTGGTGTACTTGCGGGGCAGTACGGTGCAGGAGTAGGGCGCCCATACTTTGTCCTTGACTCCGTTCTGATAGTAGAAACTTACCTTATACTCGTCGCCTACCTTTTTGCCGCCAAGGAAGTAGCAGTAGTTTGGACGGTGGAAGACGGCAGAGTAGACATAGGTGTCGCCGTTGGTGCCGGAGGTCAGGCTCTTTACACCCGAGCAGGAACCGCGGAAGACGTAGGTCCACTTGTTTCTATCGACGCTGGAATAGTCTTCTACCTCCGTGCCGTTGATGATGGCGGTAGCCTCGGTCAACTGGTTGTGCTCCGATCCTGGTTCGGGTACGCGGGTGCGGATAACGTTCTTGCCGGCTTCTGCATCGACACCAAAATCGTTGGAGGGCTTGATGACGTAGGGATACCAAGCCTTGATGCCTCCCTCTTCGAGCAGCAAATTGCCGTCGGCGTTGGTGTTGTCGTCGGGCATCTGGTTGCTGGTGAAGTAGAGTTGTATACGGTGGTTGGTGTAGTCGCGGGTCACCTTGCCGAGGGTGTAGAGCAGGGTGCTCTCGCCGAAGTATTTCTTCACTTCGGCCTTGGTGAGGTTGTAGGGCAGACAGATAGTCCACCAGTTGTTGTCGGTTATGGGGACAACATTGTCGGGAATGGGCGCATCGGGACGGGTCAAGACAAAGCGCAGGATACCAATGTGCTTCTTGCGCTCCTCGCTCATCTCGGTGCCGTTGAAGAGGTAGCCGTTGATGGTGCCTACCTTTGAGCCGTCTGCGCTCTGTGGGCCGTGAGCCTTGTTGTAGTCCTGCTGTGAGGGCCACAGACGTTCGTCGCCGAGGTAGGCATCCTTGATGGAGTATTGGCGGGTGAGGTCGTCGTAGGTGAGGGTCTCCTCCTCGGTGAGGTCGGGACGGTAGTGCATGATGGTGAACCAATGGCCGGAGTTGATGTAGTTCTCGCGCGTGGCGACCTGGCCCTCAAAACCGATGTTGCCGCCCCATCCAGTGTAAGGGCCGTTGCCGAACACGTCGTTGGCGCACTCGGGCGATGTGCGGCCTTGGAAGTAGACGTCGCTGAGGTCGTTGGCGCTGCTTTGGAAGGCCGACTCACCGAGGTAATTCACGTTCTCGGGGAAGAGCAGCACCTTGCAGGCGTGGTAGCAGAAGGCTTTTTCTTCTACTCGCTCAAGGGTCTTGGGGAACACGAGGCTGGCCAGTGACGAGCACTGCCAAAAAGCGTTCTTTCCGATAGTCGTGATGGTAGTGCCGCTGAGGTCGAGACTGGTGAGTTTGGTGTTCTGCTTGAAGGTGTTGGCTTCAATCGCGGTATATCCAGCAGGAATGACGAGTGACACCAGGCCATTTACGGTCTGATAATTCTCAATGTATCCGTTGAAAAGTTTTGAGGGGATGACGGTAGAGGTGGCGTCTGCCGAGAGTTGGGGAAGAGAAAGGTGTTGGAGTGTGGAATATCCATTCTGGCAAATGGCGAAAGTGCCGAGTTGCTTGTAATTCTCGCCGGTAGAAATTGGGTTGAGGGCTGTCACTGTGGCCTCGCTAAGGTCGAGGGTGACAAGGTTTTTCTTGCCGTTGTTGTTGAGAACAGCATTGACATCATCGTCGGATACAGGACCGCTGACCTTGATTTTGGTGATGTTTGCGCTGGCAGCTTCTGTGAGTGTTTGTTTTACTGCATCGGTGTAATTGTATCCGTACTGATAGGTGCCGATGGCATTGGTCTTTGTGGTGGTGATGGTGGCGCTGTCAGTGCCGATTATTGAGACTGTAACTGACAGGGTTTCAGCGTTTTGCGCTGAAATTACCCCCCCCCGATTACGGCGGCGAGGGCGCACAATGTGAACTTAAGTTTCATTGTCTGCTATATGTGTTATTATTGTATAAAGTGACTAATCGTTTGCCATTTTTGTGTGCTGGGTTCGTGCAGAGTATAGTTTTTGGGCACGGGGAAGATACATGTCTGTTATACTTTTTTCGCGAATTCGGCGCAAAGGTATAGATAAATGCCCGGTTTTTCAGAACAAAAAAGTGAATAGAGTAAGTATATTAACATAATTTAGCCAATGCAGACGGTATGAGTGAATGGTTGGTGAGGATTTGCATACAGAGTTTTGGAAGGCAGAGTGTTCAAATTTCAGAAAAAAATAGTAGCATTTTTAGTGGTTTCTTGCATACTAAGCCCTGTAAGGGTGTAACAATCCCAGCCCAGGGTGAACCGCGGAACGTAGTGAGGCTGTGTAACCCTGGGTAAACGGTTGGTTTTATCAGCCCTGAAAGGGCGTAACATTCGTAGCCCAGGGTGAGCCGTTTGCGGTAGCAAACGGTGTAACCCTGGGTAAATGATTGATTTTAAAGGCTGGCCTGTAAGGTCAGCACAATATTTGTACGTTGTGTTGACCTTACAGGCCAACATGCTCCGTCGTGCATTAACCCCAGGGTTACGGATATCGCTTCGCTCCATCCTCACCCTGGGCTGGGATTGTGACGCCCTT
>CAVCLB010000056.1:0-16862 GCA_963602915.1 Dysosmobacter segnis
TTATTGTTCTACAAAAAACGATGCAGAATATTATATGGATTTTGAACACACTACCTTACAGAGGCAAAATCAGAGAAAAACATAAACGCAGGGGCAAGCCCCTGCGCTATAATCTGTCGTCCATACGGGACTTGTCTGCTGCAAAGTTTTTATACGACACCAATAAAAAGTTAATTCTAACTATAATATCGCCTAAAACAACACAACAACAAAAATAATTTATAACTTTGTGCAAGAATAAAACCTAAAAGGGGAACAACCGCCCCGATAAAAAAAGACTATAACTGAAAACCAAGATGAAAAACAAACAATATCTGCTCGGCTTCGATGTCGGCAGCAGCAGTGTAAAGGCATCGCTCGTGGATGTGGACAACGGAGAATGCGCCGCAACCGCCTTCTACCCCCAACACGAAGCGCCGATAAAAGCCATAAAAAACGGATGGGCCGAACAAGACCCCGACATGTGGTGGAACAATGCCAAACTGGCTCTCGCCCAAATAATGGCCGAAACCGGATGCACGGGCAATGACATAAAGGGCATCGGCATATCCTACCAAATGCACGGTCTTGTGTGTGTAGGCAAAGACATGAAACCTTTGCGTGACAGCATAATATGGTGCGACTCGCGCGCCGTGCCTTACGGCGACAGAGCTTTCAACAACCTCGGACACGATTATTGCCTGAGCCACTTGCTCAATTCCCCAGGAAATTTCACGGCAGCCAAACTCGCATGGGTGCATGAAAACGAACCTGAGCTATTTGAACGTATATATAAGGTGATGTTGCCCGGCGACTATCTCGCATTGAAACTCAGTGGCGAGGTAAACACCACGATAAGCGGACTGTCGGAAGGCATGTTTTGGGATTTCAAGGAATGCCACATATCACATGCCCTGCTCAATGAATACGGCATTCCGCAAGGAATTCTGTCTGAAACTGTCCCTACATTCGGCATACAGAGCCGTGTATGCAAAGCGGCTGCAGCCGAAACAGGGTTATGCGAAGGCACTCCCATATCCTACCGTGCCGGCGACCAGCCTAACAATGCCTTGTCGCTCAACGTGTTCAACCCCGGCGAAATTGCATCCACGGCTGGCACATCGGGAGTCGTCTACGGTGTACTCGGCGAAGTGGGCTACGACCCAAAGAGCCGCGTGGGCACATTCGCACATGTAAACTACCGCGACGATTTCACACGACTCGGCGTGCTTCTGTGCATAAACGGCACTGGCAGCCTCAACTCTTGGATGCACCGCAACATCGCACCCGACCTGTCGTATGCAGAAATGAATGTC
The DNA here is from genome assembly GCA_963602915.1 of Dysosmobacter segnis. GTDB lineage: Bacteria > Bacteroidota > Bacteroidia > Bacteroidales > Bacteroidaceae > Prevotella. The sequence continues at coordinate 1,296 of CAVCLB010000056.1, forward strand.
CTTGCCGCCGAAGCTCCCATTGGCAGCGACGGTGTTACTGTCATTCCCTTCGGAAACGGGGCCGAACGCGTGCTCGAAAACCGTGAAACGGGTTGCTCAATACATGGTGTTAACTTCAACAAACACAACCGCTCGCATTTATTGAGAGCTGCACAAGAAGGCATAGTCTTCAGTTTCTGCTATGGAATGGAGGTGATGCGCGAAATGGGCATGGACATACACAAGATACATGCAGGACGAGCCAACATGTATCTAAGCCCACTTTTCAGACAAACTTTGGCAAACGCAAGCGGCGCGACAATCGAGCTGTATGAAACCGACGGCAGCGTAGGTGCGGCAAAGGGCGCAGGAATGGGATGCGGCATATACCGTGACAATGCCGAGGCATTTGCATCGCTGAAGAAGCTCGCCGTTATCGAACCGGAAACAACACATCACGACCAATATGCAGAAGCCTATGCAAAATGGAAACAGACTCTGCACAACGTGATGCAAGACTAAAACCGCATAGCAATAGGCGGCAAAGCAACGTATAAAACAAACGCAATTACAAATAATTTACCAAATAAATCAAAAACTATGGCAAAAGAATATTTTCCGCAAATCGGCAAGATTCCCTTCGAGGGAACAGAAAGCAAAAACGTTATGGCATTCCACTACTACCAACCCGACAAGGTGGTATTGGGCAAAAAGATGAAAGACTGGCTGAAATTCGCCATGGCATGGTGGCACACACTTGGCCAAGCTTCGGGCGACCAGTTTGGAGGCAACACACGCACCTACGAATGGGACAAGTCCGACGACGCACTGCAACGTGCCAAAGACAAGATGGACGCAGGCTTCGAGATAATGCAGAAGCTCGGAATTGAGTATTTCTGCTTCCACGACGTTGACCTCGTTGACCCGTCTGACGACATCGACGAATATGAGGCGAACATGAAGGCGATAACCGACTATGCCCTCGAAAAGATGAAAGGCACCGACATAAAACTTCTGTGGGGCACTGCAAACGTGTTCGGACACAAACGCTACATGAACGGAGCCGCCACCAATCCCGACTTCGATGTCGTGGCACGCGCAGCCGTACAGATAAAGAACTCCATCGACGCGACAATAAAGCTCGGCGGAACAAACTATGTGTTCTGGGGCGGACGTGAGGGCTACATGTCGTTGCTCAACACCGACCAGAAGCGCGAGAAGGAACATCTTGCACAAATGCTTACCGTGGCCCGCGACTATGCACGCTCAAAAGGCTTCAACGGCACATTCCTCATCGAGCCCAAACCCATGGAGCCCACAAAGCACCAGTATGACGTTGACGTGGAAACTGTTGTCGGATTCTTGCGTGCACACGGTTTGGACAAGGATTTCAAGGTGAACATAGAAGTTAACCATGCCACACTTGCCGGCCACACATTCGAGCATGAACTCGCAGTAGCTGTAGACAACGGAATGCTCGGTTCTATAGATGCCAACAGAGGCGATGCACAGAACGGTTGGGATACCGACCAATTCCCGATTGACAATTTCGAGCTCACCCAGGCTATGATGCAGATAATACGCAACGGAGGTCTCGGCAACGGAGGTTCAAACTTCGATGCTAAGCTCCGCCGCAACAGCACCGACCCCGAAGACATCTTCATTGCCCACATCTCAGGCATGGACGCAATGGCACGTGCACTCGAGAATGCCGCTGCAATACTCAGCGAGAGCGAGCTGCCGGCCATGCTCAAAGAGCGTTACGCTAGTTTCGATTCAGGCGAAGGCAAGCAATTTGAAAACGGAGAGTTGTCTCTCGAGCAGCTTGTGGATTACGCCAAGAAGCACGGCGAACCCAAGCAGACAAGCGGCAAGCAGGAGAAATACGAGACAATCGTGGCTCTCTACGCCAAATAAGAAGAATTGCAGGGGCGTATTACAGTGGCTGTGACGGGACACGCTTGAAGGCTGTCCCGGCACAGCCATTGGCACGCCCCTCGCTTTTCTACCTATGCTCGTTTTACCAATAACTGCCAACGTTTAGTAATCTAACCTTAACAATACCTTATTATATATGCAAACAAAACCTAATACCGGCAGCAAGTCCTATCTCTTTTCAATTGTATTGGTTGCGATTCTCGGCGGTCTTCTCTTCGGCTACGACACCGCAGTGATATCAGGGGCAGAAAAAGGATTGCAGGCTTATTTCCTTGGTGCTGACGATTTCAACTACACCGACATGATGCACGGGTTCACATCGAGTTCCGCACTTATTGGCTGCATACTCGGAAGTGCCGTGTCGGGATTTTTCGCCAGCCGTTGCGGACGCAAGAAATCGCTTGTCTTCGCAGGCTTGTGTTTCTTCATTTCGGCATGGGGGTCAATGTGCCCCGAAAGTTACATACTGCCAGAAGGGAAACCTACATGGACACTGCTCGTAGTATTTAATTTCTACCGCATACTCGGAGGCATAGGAGTAGGCATGGCATCGGCAATATGTCCGATGTATATTGGCGAAGTAGCTCCGAGCGAAATACGCGGAATGCTCGTAAGTTGGAATCAGTTTGCCATTATCTTCGGACAACTGGTGGTGTATTTTGTGAATTTCCTTATCCTTGGCCAACACACAAATCCCGTGATTGAACAGATTGGCGAAGGATTTTCGAAAGTGGCAGCCGGCAGCGACCCGTGGACAATAACAACGGGCTGGCGATACATGTTTGGCAGCGAGATGCTGCCCGCCGGACTGTTCACCATTTTAATATGCTTCGTACCCGAGACCCCACGCTACCTTGTACTCATCGGCAAAGAAAGTCTAGCACGCCGTGTTCTCACACGCATCAACGGCGACCTAAAAGCCCACAAGATACTGCAAGACATAAAGAATACGGTGGAGGTAAAGACTGAGCGTCTTTTCTCCTATGGCTTCATGTGCATATTCATCGGCATAATGCTCAGCGTGTTCCAGCAGGCAATAGGCATTAACGCCGTGCTCTACTATGCGCCGCGCATCTTCGGCGACATGGGCATGGACAATCCTATGGTGCAGACAGTGGTAATGGGCGTCGTCAATATTCTGTTCACCCTCGTGGCGGTATTCACCGTGGAACGGCTCGGACGCAAGCCATTGCTGATATGCGGAAGCATCGGCATGGCAGCCGGAGCTTTTGGTGTGGCCCTCACGTTCGGCAATGCATCACTCAGTGCAGTGACAATGGTTTCAATCATGGTTTACAGTGCTTCATTCATGTTCTCATGGGGACCGATATGCTGGGTGTATATAGCCGAGATATTCCCCAACACCATACGCGGAGCAGCCGTGGCCGTGGCCGTGGCATTCCAATGGATATTCAACTTTATCGTAAGTTCCACCTTTGTCCCGATGTTCAACATGCACCTCAGCTCCGGCGACCACTTCGGTCATTGGTTCACCTACGGACTTTATGGCATTGTGTGCGTTGTCGCCGCCCTGTTTGTATGGAAACTCGTGCCCGAAACAAAGGGCAAGACACTCGAAGAAATAAGTCTTTTGTGGCGCAAGCGCACCACTACGGAATAAAATACGCCATTACCTATGCCCAACCGCGATAGCAATTAGGGACGGAAAACCGACAAACGGCTGTCAAGAAACGCACCGTGCAGACACCACACAGTGCATTTCGTGGCAGCCGTTTTCGCTATACTTGAAAGTCTCCACAACTGCCAACGTGCAAAACTAGCCTTGCAACACATGCGAGAAACGCGCAGTCACTCTTGAATAAAAATGTAAAAAAGCCCATACACAAAGCCTTTTTCCGTTTTTATTTTGTAACTTTACACGCAGTTTGCCCACCTACCGACGCTGCACACCAACGCGCTATTTCCGACCATTGGCATTGTCCACAGCGCAGAAGCGTCAAAAGACAGCGGCGCAAACGCCTTAAATTCAGAATAATAAAAAACGATATAAATGTTATTCAAATGGAAATACACTCCACCGACACCTCAAGACAGGCAGATGGCTGAGGAGCTTGGAAACAAACTCAACATAAGCCCGACACTTGCCCAACTGTTGTTAAAGCGGGGAATAACCACCGAATCGGCAGCAAAAAGGTTCTTTCATCCACAACTGGCCGACCTTATCAACCCGTTTCTAATGAAGGACATGGACATCGCAGTAGACCGGCTGAACGATGCCATGGGGCGCAAGGAACGCATACTGGTGTATGGTGACTACGACGTGGACGGATGCACGGCAGTGGCTCTTGTTTACAAATTCATACAACAATTCTATTCTAACATAGAATACTACATCCCCGACCGCTACGACGAGGGCTATGGTGTAAGCAAGAAAGGCATCGACCACGCACATGAAGCCGGCGTAAAGCTCATAATCATACTCGACTGCGGAATAAAAGCCGTCGAGGAGGTGGCCTATGCAAAATCGCTCGGTATCGATTTCATTATCTGCGATCATCACGTGCCCGACGAAACACTCCCGCCGGCAGTGGCCATTCTCAACCCCAAACGCAAAGACGACCCCTACCCTTTCAAGCACCTTTGCGGTTGTGGAGTGGGTTTCAAGCTCATGCAGGCATTCGCGAAAAACAACGGAATACCGTTTTCGCGCCTCATTCCGTTGCTCGATTTCTGCGCGGTGAGCATCGCAGCCGACATCGTGCCGGTTGTTGACGAGAACCGCATTCTTGCCTTCCACGGTCTGAAGATGCTCAACCAAAACCCCAGCATCGGTCTGAAGGCGATAATCGACATTTGCGGTTTGAACGGCAGAGACATCTCAATGGGCGACATTATATTCAAGATTGGCCCGCGCATAAACGCCTCGGGACGCATGGAGAGCGGAAGGGAAAGCGTGGATTTGCTTGTAGAGAAAGATTTTTCTAACGCCCTCTGCAAAGCAAAACACATCGACGGCTACAACGAGCAGCGCAAGGACATTGACAAACAGATGACCGAAGAAGCCAACCAAATTGTCTCGCGACTTGAAAGCCAACGCCACCAGTCGTCGATAGTGCTCTACGACGAGAACTGGAAAAAGGGCGTTATCGGCATCGTTGCATCACGCCTCACCGAAATTTATTTTCGCCCGACAGTGGTATTGACGCGCGACGGCGAGTTTGCCACGGGCTCGGCACGCAGCGTGACGGGCTTCGATGTTTACTCTGCAATAAAGAGCTGCCGCGACTTGCTCATTAATTTCGGGGGACACACCTATGCCGCCGGACTCACACTGCGCTGGGATGACATACAGACATTCCGTCGTCGGTTCCAAAAATACGTAGACGAGCACATACAACCCGAACAAACCGAAGCGATGCTCAACATCGATGCGGTAATCGACTTCAAGGACATCACCAAGCGACTGCACAACGACTTGAAGCGTTTCGCGCCTTTCGGTCCGTGCAACCCCAAACCGCTTTTCTGCACAACGGGGGTCTACGACTACGGAACAAGCAAAGTGGTGGGCCGCGAACAGGAGCACATAAAGCTTGAACTGGTTGACTCGAAGTCGAGCAATGTTGTCAACGGCATAGCTTTCGGGCAAAGCGCGTCGGCAAGATACATAAAGTCGAAACGCAGCTTCGACATTGCCTACACAATAGAAGACAACGTGTTCAAGCGCAATCTCGTGCAGCTTCAGATTGAAGACATACGTCCTACCGACGACGATGACTGACCAACCCAAAATGAGCAACCGCGAAGAGCTGTTCAAACAGATTCTGCGCGAATATTGGGGTTACCAAGATTTTCGCGGCATTCAGCACGACATAATAACAAGCATAGCCCAGGGTCACGACACTCTGGGACTTATGCCTACTGGCGGCGGCAAGTCGATAACGTTTCAAGTGCCGGCCATCGCCATGGGCGGTGTGTGCATTGTGATAACGCCGCTCATTGCCTTGATGAAAGACCAGGTGCACAACCTGCGCCGCCGGGGCATCATAGCCGCCGCAATACATTCGGGCATGACACGTCAGGAGATTGTGGCCACGCTCGAAAACTGCATCTTAGGCAACACCAAGTTGCTCTATGTTTCACCAGAACGCATTGCCACCGACATATTCAAGGTAAAACTCAACCGCATGAAGGTGAGCTTCATCACCGTCGACGAAGCCCACTGCATAAGCCAATGGGGCTATGATTTCCGCCCGTCCTACCTGCACATAGCCGACATAAGGCACATAAAGCCCGACGTGCCGGTGCTCGCCCTCACCGCCACTGCCACCAAACAGGTGGCCGATGACATCATGCTAAAGCTCGGATTCAACAACGGACAAATGTTCCGCATGAGTTTCGAGCGCAAGAATCTCGCCTATGTCGTGCGCAAGACAATGAACAAGGCCGACGAGATGATGCACATCCTAAAATCCACTAAAGGCAGCGCCATTGTCTATGTTATGAGCAGGAAGCACGCCGAAGAGACAAGCAAATTGCTCAACGGCAACGGCATCGATGCCACATACTACCATGCCGGACTGGCTCACTCCACTAAAGACGAGCGACAGAAAGCATGGCATAGCGGCGAAACACGCGTCATGGTGGCCACCAACGCCTTCGGAATGGGCATCGACAAGCCCGATGTGCGCACGGTGATACACTACGACTGCCCCAATTCGCTAGAAGCTTACTTTCAAGAAGCAGGGCGCGCGGGGCGCGACGGAGCCAAGGCTTATGCCGTATTGCTCTACAACGACAGCGACCAACGCACACTCGAGAGACGCGTCAACAGCGAGTTTCCACCCAAAGAACAGATAAGCGAAATATACAACCACATTGCCTATTTCTTCCAAATAGCCACTGGAAGCGGCCGCGGACACACTTTTGCATTCGACATCGACAAATTCTGCCGTACCTTCAAGCACTATCCTCCCACTGTTGAAGCGGCACTTGCAATATTGCAGAAGGCCGGATATGTGGAATATGACAGCGACCCCGACGCACAGGCAAGACTGCGTTTTCTGCTCGACCGCGACCAACTTTACCGCCTCAATGGCAACACGCCACACGACGATGCCGTGATAACCGCGCTTTTACGGCGATACACCGGGCTTTTCATCGACTATTGTTACATCGACGAAGACTATATAGCGACGGCCACTGGCCTCAACCGGCAACAGGTCTACCTCATTTTGAAAAGCCTAAGTCTGCGGCGCATCATACATTTCATACCGCAACGCAAAACACCGTTGCTCACCTACACCGAAGACCGGGTAGACGCTGAGTTTCTAACAATTCCGCACGACATATACGAAAAGAGGAAGGAACAAAGTGACATCCACATACTTTCTGTCATAAACTATGCCACCAACGACAGAGTGTGCCGCAGCCGTCAGTTGCTTCGCTATTTCGACGAGAAGCAATCGTGCGACTGTGGGCAATGCGACGTGTGCATTTCGTGCAAAAAGAACCTGCCCGAAGAACAAAACCAGCAACAGGCGCAACAGGCCATATTGCAACTTTTGTCCGACGGCGGACAACACCATGTGAGCCAATTGCTGCAACTCAATATCCGGCGCGAAACTCTCGGCAATGCGCTTGAATACCTCATACACGAGCAGGCAATATATGTAGAAGACGGTTTCCTGCACACCCCCAAAAGCAAGAAACACAAATCCTGCAAGTAGAATGCACACTACATATTATTGTGCGCATTTTTGGAAAAACTTTTTTTAAAATACATTAAATAGGCCACAATTGTTGTCTCTTTTCATTTTAAATTACTTACTTTTGCACTAAAAGGGGACAATAAGACACATGTAACAATTCGTAATCACGACATTATGCCACCGCCATGCCTCCACAACCCGACAACCGTCAGCAAACAAGGCATCAAGGCGAACCAAATGCAGTGTTTATATCCTATTCATTAACAAACAAAACCACGAAAAAGATATGTTCGAGAATTTAAGCGACAGGCTGGAACGCAGTTTCAAAATACTCAAAGGCGAAGGCAAGATAACCGAAATCAACGTTGCCGAAACCCTTAAAGACGTGAGACGTGCCCTGCTTGACGCCGACGTAAACTACAAAGTGGCAAAGACATTCACCGACACGGTGAAAAAGAAAGCCCTCGGAATGAATGTGCTCACGGCCGTAAAACCCAGTCAACTCATGGTGAAGATTGTGCACGATGAGCTTGCCGAGCTTATGGGAGGCGAAGCTGCCGAACTGCACCTTACGGGAAAGCCTGCGATAATACTTATGAGCGGACTGCAAGGTTCGGGAAAGACAACTTTCAGCGGAAAGCTTGCCAACCTGCTCAAGACCAAACAGCACAAGAATCCGTTGCTCGTTGCCTGCGACGTTTACCGTCCGGCCGCCATCGAACAGCTTAAAGTGGTGGGAGCGCAAATTGGTGTTCCCGTCTATTCAGAGCCTGACAACAAGGACGTGAAAGCCATTGCCGATGCCGCAATACGCGAAGCCAAGGCTAAAGGCAACGACATCGTTATTGTCGATACCGCCGGTCGCCTCGCCGTTGACGAAGAGATGATGGAAGAGATTTCAAGTCTCAAAAATGCCATCAACCCCGACGAGACACTGTTCGTGGTAGACTCAATGACCGGTCAGGACGCTGTGAACACTGCAAAAGAATTCAACGACCGTCTCGATTTCGACGGCGTGGTGCTCACAAAACTCGACGGCGACACCCGCGGCGGTGCTGCTTTGTCAATACGCACGGTAGTGACAAAGCCAATAAAATTTGTCGGAACTGGCGAAAAGATGGAGGCTATCGACGTGTTCCACCCCTCGCGCATGGCCGACCGAATACTCGGAATGGGCGACATCGTGAGCCTTGTTGAACGCGCCCAGGAACAGTTCGACGAAGAAGAAGCACGCCGTCTGCAAAAGAAAATCCAGAAAAACAAGTTCGACTTCAACGATTTCCTCAACCAAATTGAGCAGATAAAGAAGATGGGCAACCTTAAAGACCTTGCATCAATGATACCCGGTGTGGGCAAGGCAATAAAGGATGTAGACATCGACGACAACGCTTTCAAGGGCATCGAGGCTATAATAAAGAGCATGACCCCGAAAGAACGCTCAAATCCGGAGATTCTGAACCAAAGCCGCCGCACGCGCATTGCCAAGGGAAGCGGAACAAACATTCAGGATGTCAACCGTCTCATAAAGCAATTCGACCAGACACGCAAGATGATGAAGCTCATCTCTGGCAACTCAATGAGCCGTATGGCAGGAATGATGGGCAAGATGAAAGGAATGCCCGGAATGCCGAAAATGTGATAAAACTGAAAGGAGAGACAACGCACCATGGAAATAATCGACGGAAAAGCAACTGCCACTGAGATAAAGGCCGAAATAGCACACGAGGTTGACGACATCATTGCCTCAGGCGGCAGACGGCCTCACCTCGCGGCAATACTGGTGGGACACGACGGCGGATCAGAGACTTATGTAAAGAACAAAGTCATAGCCTGCGAACAATGCGGCTTCGAATCCACTCTGATACGTTATGAAAGCGACGTGACCGAGCAAGAACTCCTCGACTGCGTGCAGCGTCTCAACACCGACGACAGTGTCGATGGCTTTATCGTGCAGTTGCCCCTTCCCCCGCACATCAACGAGCAAAACGTAATCGAAGCCATTGACTACCGCAAGGATGTCGATGGATTTCACCCCATAAACGTAGGCCGTTTGGCCATAGGCTTGCCCTGTTTCATATCGGCCACGCCACTCGGAATAATGACATTGCTGCAACGCTACGGCGTGAAGACATCGGGAAAGAAATGCGTGATACTGGGCCGTAGCAACATCGTGGGCAACCCCATGGCGCAACTGATGATGCAGAAACGCTACGGCGACGCCACCGTCACGGTGTGCCACTCCCATTCCACCAACCTCAAGGAAGAATGCCGCAAGGCCGACATCATAGTGGCGGCAATAGGACGGCCCGACTTTGTTACTGCCGACATGGTGAAAGAGGGTGCCACCGTCATCGATGTGGGCACGACACGAGTGCCCGACGCGACACGCAAGAGCGGTTACAGGCTCAACGGCGACGTGAAATTCGACGAGGTGTCGCCGTTGTGTTCACACATAACCCCAGTGCCGGGAGGAGTGGGACCAATGACAATTTGCTCGCTTATGAAGAACACCTTGTCGGCATATAAAAAGGAGTTTTACAAGTGACGGCCGAAGAATACTACAAAAGAGGCAATGAATACCATCGCAAGGGCGATTGGAAACATGCCCTCGACAATTACCTTGAAGCTATCGCACTCGACCCGGAATCACCGGCCGTAGAAGCGAAACGGATGATCGACGACATCCTTGCCTACTACTGCAAGGACATGTACAACCCTTAATGATTAACAGAAGGCACTGCCAACGCTTTCCGCCAGAAACGCCCCAAGCCCCGACAACGGCAAGCCATGGGCACACGCCTTCAAAAAAATATAATAACATGGGAAAAATAATAGGTGCTATCGTGGTCGATACCGACCGGTGCAAAGGCTGCTCTCTTTGCGTTGTAGCCTGCCCCAAAGGTGTCATTGCACTGGCGCAAAAAGCCGTAAACGTGCACGGATACCCCTATGCCGAGGCAGTAAAACCTGACGACTGCATAGGCTGCGCGTCGTGTGGAATCGTGTGTCCTGACGGATGCATCACCGTTTATCGTAAAAAAAAGGAGGAATAGGCACTATGGCAGAACAAGAAGTAAAACTGATGAAAGGCAACGAGGCACTCGCCCACGCTGCCATCCGCTGTGGAGTCGACGGATATTTCGGTTATCCCATCACCCCGCAAACCGAGGTTATTGAAACTCTCGCCGAACAGAAACCATGGGAAACAACCGGAATGGTGGTAGTGCAGGCCGAGAGTGAGGTGGCCTCAATCAACATGGTTTATGGCGGAGGCGGAGCCGGCAAGAAAGTAATGACATCATCGTCGAGCCCGGGAGTGTCGCTCATGCAGGAAGGAATTTCCTATATGGCCGGCGCAGAAATACCAGGACTTATTGTCAACGTGCAGCGCGGCGGCCCCGGACTGGGCACCATTCAGCCCTCGCAAAGCGACTATTTCCAAGCCACGCGCGGCGGCGGCAACGGCGACTACTACGTCATTGTGCTTGCACCGAACTCGGTGCAGGAAATGGCCGACTTCGTTGACCTCGCCTTCGACCTTGCATTCAAATACCGAATTCCGGCAATGATACTCAGCGACGGCGTGATAGGACAGATGATGGAAAAGGTGGTTCTGCCGCCAATAAAGCCACGCCGCACCGAAGAGGAGATTTTAAAGCAGTGTCCGTGGGCATCGACGGGATGCAGCGGCGGACGCAAACGCAACGTCATAACATCGCTCGAACTGCGTTCAGAGGCAATGGAGGTGCGCAATCTGCACTTGCAGGAGAAATACCGCACCATACGTGCCAATGAGGTGCGCTATGAAACCAAGTTCACCGAAGATGCCGAATATCTCATCGTGGCATTCGGAAGCGCAGCGCGCATAGCCGAAAAGGCCATCGAGATGGCTCGCCATCAAGGCATAAAGGTGGGCCTGCTGCGCCCCATTACGCTATGGCCGTTCCCCACCAACGAGATTGCCGAAGCCGCAAAGAAAACAAAAGGCGTGCTCGTGGCCGAGATAAATGCCGGACAGATGATTGAGGACGTGCGCCTCGCAGTAAACGGCAGCGTGCCCGTGGAGCACTACGGCCGACTCGGAGGCATCGTGCCCGAACCCGAAGAAATGGTAAACGTATTAAAGGAGAAATTGTTATGACAAGCGATATTATATCCCCAGAGAACCTGGTGTACAAGAAACCGACTCTTCTCAACGACAACCACATGCACTATTGTGCAGGTTGTTCACACGGAATGGTGCACAAACTCGTGGCCGAAGTAATTGAGGAAATGGGTATGCAGGAGAAAGCCATTGGCGTGAGCCCGGTGGGTTGCGCCGTGTTTGCCTACAACTACATCGACATCGACTGGCAGGAAGCTGCCCACGGACGTGCCCCGGCTTGTGCCACCGCCATAAAGCGCCTTTGGCCCGACCGCTTGGTATTCACCTATCAGGGCGACGGCGACATGGCTTGCATAGGCACCGCCGAGAGCATTCACGCCCTGAACCGTGGCGAAAACATAACGCTCATATTCATCAATAATGCCATCTACGGCATGACGGGCGGCCAAATGGCTCCCACCACGCTCATTGGCCAAAAGACATCAACCTGCCCCTATGGCCGCGACCCCAAGCTGCACGGCTGGCCGCTCAACCTCAGCGAGATAGCAGTGACGCTTCCCGGCACTTGTTATGTTTCGCGACAAAGCGTCGAGAACGTGGCATCCATACGCAAGGCAAAGGCTGCACTCAAAAAGGCTTTCACTGCATCAATGGAGGGCAAGGGCTCATCACTCATTGAAATCGTGGCCACATGCAACAGCGGTTGGAAGATGCCGCCCGTTAAAGCCAACAAGTGGATGGAAGAAAACATGTTCAAACAATACCCCAAGGGCGATTTAAAAGACACGACAAACCTATGAAAGCAGAAATCATAATATCGGGCTTCGGAGGACAGGGCGTGCTCTCCATGGGCAAGATTCTTGCCTACTCCGGACTAATGGAAGACAAAGAAGTGACATGGATGCCGGCCTACGGACCTGAACAGCGCGGCGGAACGGCCAATGTCACGGTGATTGTGAGCGACGAGCGCATCTCTTCGCCCGTGCTCAGCCACTACGATGTGGCGATAGTGCTCAACCAACCATCACTCGACAAGTTCGAGCCAAAGGTGAAACCGGGCGGCATTCTCATCTACGACAGTCTTGGCATCATCAACCTTCCCACACGCAAGGACATCAGCATCTACCGCATGGATGCCATGAACAAGGCCGCCGAAATGAAAAACTCAAAGGTGTTCAACATGATTGTGCTGGGCGGTTTGCTCAAAGTGTGCCCCATAGTGAGCACCGAAGGTCTCAACAAGGCTCTGTTCAAGACGCTTCCCGAACGCCACCACGGCCTCATTCCGCTCAACATGCAAGCCGTTGAAGAGGGCATGAAAATCATCGAGAAGCAGTAATGCCCGTATTGCCGCGACGCTACACGACACATTGCAACGGCGGCACGGCGGCAAAAACACACAAGAAGAACTTAATTTTTTATAACTCTCTAATTATTGAAGGCCGGCAGCAGCGATGCTCCCGGTCTTTTTTTTATATTGACAATTCAAAATTCCAACCGGCCACCTATATATTTTTATGCCCAAAGCCATGCCATCATTTCACGTTGCCTGCACCACAAAAGGCGATTTCATGCCCATGCATGCAAGTCTTTTCCCGCAAAATTGCGCTATTATGCATAAAAAAAGCACTTTTTTACCCCCCACACGCAAAAAAGGGCTTATTTATCAACGCCATTTGAAATTATTGTGCTAATTTTGCATCTGATGGATGCCTTTGTAGGCACTTGGAGCATTATGAATTGTTCACGTCAATACAAAAACGCGACACAACCATTGCAAAAACAAAAAGGCTCTGAACAGAGCCATAAATTACAGACGACAACTATAAAGACAATAAACATGAAAATTAAAACAATCCTTGGCGTTGTTCTTGCAGCAGGCACCATCGTATCCTGCTCGGTGGAGGACAACGAGAGCACAGCCTCAAAAGTGAAGGAAGACTACACCCGCGAGTTTATCAAGCAGTTTGGCACTATCGACCCCAACCAAGACTGGAGCGTTGTTGAGCAGAAGAGCGTTTCAGTAGACTTGCCGAAATCTTCACACGTAATGATTTTCGAGAAACAGGGCAAAGAGTTCCGCCTGGCTGCTGACTATAAAGACGTAACAAAGAAAACCATCACTTTCGACGGATTGGAAGGCGACAATACACCGTTCATTGTGTTTGTAGACGACGCAGCCTACGCTGTGGAGAACGGTCAGACGCTCACCGTCGGCTCTACTGCGAAGGGTGGCCCCGCACGCGCCCAAAAGTATCCAGACAATATTGATTGGATTATGCGTGATAGTAAGGAGAATCTCACATTGTCGTCAACAGACGTGACTCTGAAAGTATTGAACGCAAACAACGGCAATAATGTTGTGGATATGGGCACCGTAACTGAGATTGCCAGCGGCAATCGCGGATTGCTCAGCAAAGGCGTTACTGTAAATTTCTATCCGTTGTACTGGAACTCGCCAAAGAAGCACACTGTCGGTATCTACTACAATGATCAAGGCACAAGCCAACTCGTGCATATCCCCGTATTTGCCGACAAGACTGACACCTATATAGATGATAAAGACAAGGAGGACTTGGCTTTCTATACATCAAAAGCAGGTGAGATTGATTACCCAGTGGAGACAGATGCCGAAAACTGCTGGCACTACTCGCATACGAAAAGTAATTTGAGTCCGACCGAAGGACAGTGGGACGTGACTTACGAGAGTGAATTTAAATTCTGTAGCCGCCCCTATAGAATAACACCCACGGCTAGCCTCGCAGCGGGCATCTATGTAGAGGTTGACGGCAAGTATTACTATTCGGACCCTGCACTCAACGACGGCAAGAAATTCTTTGCCCAGAACCACGTTTCAAGTAGTGACGGCACCGACGACAACTACACTTATTTGTGCTTCGACGACCCCGACGACAACGGCAACGAGGGCGACAAGGACTACAACGACCTTGTGCTCTACACACCGACGGAGATGACACCCATCACACGCAACGAGACAGAGTGGACCATCGCCTGCGAAGACCTCGGTGGCACATTCGACTACGACTTCAACGACATCGTATTCCGCGTGCGCCACACTTCAGGCAACAACTATGCTATTCTCGTTCCCGTGGCTGCCGGTGGCACACTTAAAGCCAAACTCTTCTACAACGGCGAGGAGATATCCGACGAATGGCACACTCATTTCGGCAACGGTTACGAAAGCGATGTGATGATTAACACTGGCAAGGGTGAAGAGACACACGCCGTAAAGACCATACGTCTGAACAACCTGCCCACCGACTGGAGCATCAAAGCCTTCAGCAATCAGTCAAACGGCCTCAGCATAAAGGTGCAACGTGCCGACGGCTTCATTGCATCAGTGACCGGTCCCAGCAATGGTTCTGCTCCCCAGATGCTCATCCTGCCCTACGATTGGGAGTGGCCCGTTGAGCTGACAAACATTACTACCGCCTACCCCGGCTTCGGCACATGGGGTGCCAACTACACCAACAGCTCTTGGGTGAACAACAAGATAGCCGAAAGCATCATCAGCGGTTTCAGCGATACTGAGATTACCGCCAATGGCCAGAAAGTTGTCGATTTGACTAAATAATTTTCATTTACACATAGCAAAGCCCCGTGCAGCCAATCCCTGCACGGGGCTTTTTGCGTTAAGAGGTTTTCTCTTGTTGTTTTTAACGCCAACGTATGGGGTTAACATTATAGCTTATTGGTGTCCGGTAAAATATTGGTCTAACATTGTAAAACGGGGAAAGTCAGGTCTGTATAAGACTTCTGAACCCCGGTGGCTAACTTTTGCCCTTTGCATGGTTAGCACTTCATTGCCCCAGTATGGGGCGAATATTATAGGATAGGGGCTTGCCCCTATCTATT
>CAVCLB010000057.1:0-16651 GCA_963602915.1 Dysosmobacter segnis
AACAAATATTGTGCTGACCTTACAGGCCAGCCTTGAAAATCAATCATTAACCCAGGGTTACACCGTTTGCTGTCGCAAACGGCTCACCCTGGGCTACGACTGTTACGCCCTTACAGGGCTGATGAATGCAATGTCTCGTTTTATGCTTATTGTTCTACAAAAAACAATGCAGAATATTTTATCGATTTTGAACACCCTACCTTACATGGGGCAAATTTAGTGAAAACAACAAACGCAGGGGCTTGCCCCTGCGCTATAATCTGCCGTCCCTACGGGACTTGCCAATTGCGAAATTTCAACGGACACCTGCATTTTTTATCGTCAACAAGCATTTGGCGACACCGTCTACAAGCTTTTGCCACTGTGGCGGCATACGCTGACTTTGACGTACAGCATCTGCTGCACGCGCATGCAACACATGCCCTACACGCGTGCAGCAGATGAAGCACGCGAGCACGACACGATGTGCACACCGCAAAACGTGGCTGCGCCCTACCCTACCGAGATTAGTTCGATGTCGAAAACAAGCGTGGAACCGCCCGGAATGCCGGGTTGCGAGAATTTGCCGTAGCCCATTTCGGCAGGGATATACACTTCCCATCTGTCGCCCACACGCATTTTCTGCAAGGCCACTATCCACCCGTCGATGAGTTGGTTGAGCCTCATTGCAAGCGGACAACCGCCACGGCTGCTGTCAAATTTCTTTCCGTTTATTGTCCATCCCGTGTAATGCACCGTGACGATGCTGCGCGGCGAGGGACTTTTTCCGCCGTCGGCACCGGCCGACAGCACTTTGTAGAACACGCCGCGAGCAAGCGGCATCACTCCCGGCTCTTGCGATTTGGCCTCAATCCACTCCCGGTTCTTGCGCACATATTCCTGTTTTGCCATGTCATGTGATTTTTTGAAAGTCCAAAATTACTAAAATTCGTACGCCGGGCCACACATCGGTCAAAAAGATTTTGAAACATTGTCTGCATTCTGCCAAAAACAAAGTAACTTTGTGGCATAAGCCTTGCCTATGCACAACTGGGCACGGCGAACGACCGAAACGATGAAACGCTGATGAAAAGAACTATCTGCCTTATTGCGATGCTGTTCTGCCTCACACTCGGCACAATGGCACAATTCGACTATATACGCCCCGTGAAAGACTCCATTCCCGGCGGCTACGATTTCTGGGTGTACACCCCTACCGACTATTACTACTCGTTTGAGAACACGCCCGTGATAATATTCCTGCACGGGGCAAGCCTCTGCGGACACGACATCAACCGTGTGCGACGCTACGGACCGCTCGACGCCATTGTGCGCGGAAGACAGATTGACGCCCTAGTGGTGGTGCCGCAGAACACGGGCGGTGCATGGAACCCGCACAAGATAAACGATGTGCTTGAATGGACAAAGCGCAACTATGCACTCGACTCCACACGCGTGTATGTAGTGGGAATGAGTCTCGGAGGCTACGGTACACTCGACTTCGCGGGCACCTACCCCGATAAGGTGGCGGCAGCAATGGCTCTGTGCGGCGGATGTTCGCTGAAAGACAAGAGCGGACTCGGGCAGTTGCCGCTGTGGATAATACACGGCACGGCCGACAAGGCGGTGCCGGTGAAGCAATCGCAGGTGGTGGTTGACGAACTGAAAGGTGAAGGCAACGACAGCCGGCTGCGCTACGACTGGCTCAAAGGTGCATCGCACGGGGCACTGGCACGCATACTCTACATGAAAAAGACCTACGAATGGCTTTTCTCGCACTCGCTCACCGACAAGGATCGCCCCGTGCAGCGCGACATAACCATTGACAACAGCGACCTGACGCGGGCCTACAACGACATGAAGAAAGGGCTGCCAAGTCCTGAAATAATCTACGACAAGACTATAAAAGAAGACGAGGACGAATGAGTCAGCGCCACCTTAATTATAAAGACACAACCTGAACAAACATTACCGCTAACCTAAGACAAGCTTTTATGACCAACCACGAGAAATCGACTTTCAGCAAACCGAGTGCCGATTCCGCAGCCAACGCCCTGTGCATTGCAGCACTTATGTGTGCTCCGGCAATAGGCATGCAGGCAGCCGGCACGCCCGCCGGCACAACACATGCAGGCACGATGCCCAACGACACTACTACAGTGAACAAACAACTGGGGGCAGGCAACGCCGCAGCCGGCATTGACAACAACGAGAAGGGCATGGTGACCAACGCCCTCGACGTGATAAACGGCAAGACTGCCGGTGTGAGCGTCACGTCGAATGGTCTCGACCGAATGGCTATGCTCAACAGCGTGCGCGTGCGCGGCACCACTTCAATAACGGGCGGCAACGACCCTCTGGTGGTTATCGACGGCGTAACGTCGGACATATCAACCCTCGCCACAATCTACCCGGCCGACATTGAGAGCTTCAACGTGCTGAAAAACGCATCGGAAACATCACAATACGGTTCACGCGGAGCCTCGGGCGTGATTGTGGTGACGACGAAGAAGGGAACGGGCAACGGCTTCAAGATTTCCTACGAGGGCAACATCGGTTTCGAGTCGGTTTACAAACGTCTCGAAATGCTCAGTGCCAGCGACTATGCCGCCACCGCCAAACGGCTCGGACTCCACTACAACGACGGAGGCTACGACAACGATTTCTACAAGGTGATAACACGCACCGGACTTGTGCATAACCATCATCTGGCTTTCAGCGGCGGTAACGAGATATCAAACTACCGCGCCTCGTTCGGCTACATCGACCACAACACCATAATAAAAACCAAGGGCTACGACAACCTCGTGGCCAAACTCGACGCGAGGCAGCAGGCTTTCGGCGGACGGTTGAAAGGCGAGTTCGGGGTGTTCGGGTCTTCATTCAAGAATGACGACATATTCGACACACAAATGCTGTTCTATTCTGCCGCCTGCCAAAACCCCACTTTCCCTGCCGGACGCGATGCATCGGGCAACTGGACAAAGAACCAGACTGCCTACAGCATAAATCCGCCGGGAGCAATTCTGCAAGAGCGCAACGACCAGAAAGACCTTAACTTCAACACACATTTGCAACTCTCCTACGAACTCACGCCGTGGCTTATGCTCTCGGCATTCGGTTCTTACTCCTATTCGTCAACCGAAACGTCGCAGTTCTGCCCCACATGGGTGTGGGCGCAGGGCAATGTCTACCGCAGCGAATACAAAAAACAGGAATGGCTCGGCAATATCACCCTCGGCTACAAGCACACATGGAAGGCGCACTCGGTGTCGGCCGATGTGAGCGGAGAATACCAGAAATTGGAAAGTTCGGCTTTCGGCATACACGCCAAGGGCATAGCCAACAACCTGTTCGGCTACTACAACATCGGGGCAACGGCATCAAAACCCTTCAGCGGTTCGGGAAGCACCTACGAAGACCGGGCTCTTGCATCGGCAATGGCCACGGCATCCTACACGTTCATGCAACGCTACACGGCTGCCGCCACACTGCGTGCTGACGGATCGTCAATGGTGGGCGACAACAACCGTTGGGGTTTTTTCCCGTCGGTGTCGCTTTCATGGGACGTGATGCGCGAGAAATTCATGCGAGGCCAGTCGTTTGTAAACACGCTGAAAGTGCGCACCGGCTACGGACAATCGGGCAATCTGGGCGGCATTGCAGCCTACACGTCGATGAACAACGTGCAGCAAACCGGCATCGTGCCGGTGGGAAACACGCCCACAGTGACGCTCGGCATGATACGCAACAACAACCCCGACCTGAAATGGGAAACGAAATCGACATTCAACATTGCCGCCGACATAGGCATATTGAACAACAAGATAATGCTCACGGCCGAGTATTACTACTCGAAAACCACCGACATGCTCTATTCCTACGACGTGCCGGTGCCACCGTTTGCCTACGACAAACTGCTGGCCAACATAGGCGCGATGCAGAACAGCGGTTTTGAAATAGGTCTGTCGGCAACACCCATACAACGCCGCGACCTCGAACTGAACATTAACATGAACGTGTCGTTCCAGCGCAACAAACTGCTATCGCTGAGCGGCTACTACAACGGCATGCACATGTCGGCCGCCGACGTGACGGCAATAGGCAGCCTCAACGGTGCCGGACAGAACGGAGGCGACAACAACCATGTGCTCTACCAGATTGTGGGACAGCCCCTCGGCGTATTCTACCTACCACACTGCAAGGGACTGCGCGTTGACGAGCAGGGCACAAACAAATATGACATAGAAGACCTAAACAACGACGGGAAGATTGATTTCGGCGACGGTGGCGACCGAAGGATATGCGGACAGGCCACACCGAAGGCTCTGCTGGGATCGAACATAAGTTTGCGCTACCGCGACGTGTACATGTCGCTGCAGATGAACGGAGCTTTCGGACACAAGATTTTCAACGGCACGGGGCTAGCCTACACCAACATGTCAAGTTTTCCCGACTACAACGTGCTCGCCGACGCGCCCAAGAAAAACATCGTAGACCAGAATATTTCTGACTATTGGCTCGAACGCGGCGACTACCTCAACATTGAATGTCTCACCATAGGCTACATCGTGCCCATAAAAACTAAGGCCATACGCGCTCTGCGCGTGTCGTGCAGCGTGAACAACCTTGCCACGATAACTGGCTACAGCGGTTTGACACCAATGATAAATAGCAGCGTGGTGAACTCGACAATGGGCATCGACGACAAACGCAACTACCCGGTTTTCCGCACCTACTCCATTGGAGTAAGCATACAATTTTAAACGCCAACCACTATGAAAAAAGCATACACATTAGCGGCCATAATTTCGGCGGCACTCGCCCTGTCGTCATGTCTGGGCGAAAATCCCAAGGACCAGATTCCCGAAGACGAAATATATTCCGACGCAACGAGCCTTTACACCAACACCGTGGCCACACTCTACAACTACATCGGGGCCAACCAGGAATGCGAAGGACTGCAAGGCACCTGCCGGGGCATATACGATTACAACACCATAACGACCGACGAAGCCTTGAACCCAATAAGGGGCGGCGACTGGTATGACGGCGGATTGTGGAAAAACATGTACGACCACACATGGACACCAACCGACACCGACCTTTACAACGTGTGGAAATATCTCTACAAGGTAATCATGCTTGCCAACAAGTCGATAGCCACACTGAAGGCAAGCACAGGCATCGTAGGCGACAAAGACATTGAAACCTATATGGCAGAAGTGCGGGCCATACGCGCAATGTTCTACTACTATGCCATGGACATGTTCGGACGCATACCCTTGACAACATCGGCCGACAATAAGGTTGACGGCATAACACAAAGCAACCGCAGCGACGTTTTTTGGTTTGCAGTGAACGAACTGCAGGAGGTTGCACCGCTTCTGCCCGACGGGAAAAGCAATATGCCGGGCACAAACTATGGTAGAGTGACAAAGCCGGTGGCCTATTTCCTGCTTGCAAAACTTGCCCTCAATGCCGAGATATACACCAACGACAACTGGACCGGCAGCGAACATCCCGACGGCAAGAACATCTCATTCATCATCGACGGAACAAAAATGAACACATGGCAGGCTTGCATAGCCTACTGCGACAAGATAGAGGCTTGCGGATATAAGCTTGAAGCCGACTACACGACCAATTTCGCCGTGCACAACGAGAATTCGCAAGAGAACATCTTCACCATTCCTCTTGACAAGATGTTGTACACCAACGAGTTTCACTATCTTTTCCGTTCACGCCACTATGCTCATGGCGGAGCCTATGGTGGTTCGTCGGAGAACGGCACTTGCGCCACAATTGCCACGATGCAAGCCTATGGTTACGGCACGGACAATGCCGACAAGCGGCTCGACATGAATTTCTATACGGGTAAGATAGAAGTAGACGGCAACCCTGTAATGCTCGACAACGGCGAGCAACTGGAATATATGCCAATGGCAGTGGAAGAAAACCTCACAGCAAGCAAATACAAGCAAACGGCAGGAGCGAGGATGAAGAAATATGAAGTTGACCGCACTGCTTATTCCGACGGGCGCATGCCCGACAACGACATCGTGCTGTTCCGCTATGCCGACGTGCTGCTAATGAAAGCCGAAGCACTCGTGCGCAACGGCAGCAACGGCGATGCACCGCTCAACGAAGTGCGCTCACGTGTGGGCATGCCGCACATCAACGCGACACTCGACAACATTCTGCGCGAACGTTTGCTCGAACTTGTGTGGGAAGGTTGGCGAAGGCAAGATCTCATAAGGTTTGGCCAATACGCCAAAAGCTACGATATGCGCACGGCATTGCCCGACGAACACACTGGCTACACGACAGTGTTCCCGATACCACAGAAGTGCATCGACCTTAATGCAAGGATCAAACAAAATCCGGGATATATCAGCCAATAAACCGACAACATAACAATTGCAAACATTTAAAGCACGAAAAACGGGGATGTCCGACAATAATCAAGTCAGACATCCCCGTTTGTTTTATACCTTGCGGTATTCAGTTGCAATTCAAAATATTAGTCAATCCACTTAACATAGCAGAAGTCCTCGCGGTGAGCAAGGTTCTCGTTCTTGGGATACATACGCACGCAGCTCTTGAACGTGCCTGCTACGTCGGGCTCGAAAGTAGCCTCGAAGATGTAGTTGTTGCCTTCATGGCCCACAACCTTGAACTCGCGCTTGCTGAAGATGTGCTCCTCGCCGTTTGCATCGGTCTTAATCGAGATAAGTTCGAGACCAACTGCATCGGTCAAGCCCTGCTCGTCGATGACGTAGCGCAAGGTGTATTTCTTGCCGGTTTCTGCGCCGTAAAGCACAGAATCGTCCTTGCTCACAACATGAATGCTGTCCCAACGCTCGGCAACAGTCTCTTTCCACTGTGCAAGCTCCTTGGCCAACTGGTTGTCGTTTGCCGACAGACGCTTGAAACAAGCAGCTTCGGGAGTGTAATACTTGTCGTAGTAATCGTCGAGCTGACGCTTCATGGTGTAGTGAGGAGCGATAGTTGCGATTGAATTCTTGATTGTCTTGATCCATCCCTCGCTAAATCCTTGCTCATTTTTGTTGTAGTAAAGCGGGAGAATCTCGTTCTCAAGCAACGAGTATATAGTGGCAGCGTCAAGCTGGTCTTGATAGCCCTGGTTCTGATAGGTACGCTCCTGCGGAAGTGCCCAACCTGCACCTTCACGATAGCCTTCAACCCACCATCCGTCGAGAACGGAAAGGTTTACCACACCATTCATCTCGGCCTTCTCGCCAGATGTACCTGATGCCTCGAGAGGACGAGTAGGTGTGTTCATCCAAATGTCTACACCTGAAACAAGACGGCGTGCCAACTGCATGTCGTAGTCCTCAAGGAAGATAATCTTTCCAAGGAATTCAGGACGCTGACTAATCTCGAAGATACGCTTGATAAGTCCCTGTCCTGCGCCATCGGCGGGGTGGGCCTTGCCCGAGAATATGAACTTCACGGGACGGTCAGGGTTGTTCACAATCTTCGACAGACGCTCGAGGTCGGTAAAGAGCAGGTGAGCGCGCTTGTAAGTAGCGAAGCGACGGCAGAAACCAATGTAAAGTGCATTGGGAGTAATGCTCTCAAGAAGGGTGACAACACGCGAGGGATCGCCCTGGTTCTTGAGCCATGAGGCGGTGAACTTCTCACGGATATAGTCAACGAGCTTCTTCTTCAATGCCATACGGGTTTCCCATATTTCTGCATCGGGCACGTTGTAGATTGCATGCCAAAGGCTCTCGTTGCTCTGGTCGTTGATGTAGTTCTCGTCGAAATACTTGGCATAGAGCTTGCGCCATTCGGTTGCTGTCCATGTGGGGAAGTGAACACCGTTGGTGACATAGCCAACATGACTTTCCTCGGGATAATATCCTTTCCAGATGGGAGCGAACATGCGCTGGCTAACCCAACCGTGGAGCTTGCTGACACCATTCACTTCCTGGCAGGTGTTGCATGCGAACACCGACATGCAGAAGCGTTCTGAGTGGTCGTCGGGGTTCTGGCGGCCCATTCCGATGAACTCATCCCACGAAATGCCGAGCATGCTGGGATAACCGCCCATATACTTTCCGAAGAGAGACTCGTCGAAATAGTCGTGGCCGGCGGGCACCGGAGTGTGTACGGTGTAAAGCGACGAGGCGCGAACCAGCTCGATTGCCTGGTTGAATGTAAGGCCGGTCTGTATGTAGTCGATGAGACGCTGGAGGTTGCACAGGGCAGCATGGCCCTCGTTGCAGTGGTATATGTCTTTCTTAATACCGAGTTTCTTCAGTGTGAGGATACCTCCGATACCAAGCAATATTTCCTGCTTCAGACGGTTTTCGTTGTCTCCGCCATAAAGCGCATGGGTGATGGGCTTGTCGTATTCGGAGTTCATTTCGTTGTCGGTATCGAGCAGATAGAGCTTGATGCGACCCACATTCATCTGCCATACATAGGCGTGCACCTGATAGTTCATGTAAGGCACGTCAACAACCACCGGCTGGCCGTTCTCGTCGAGCACACGCTCAACGGGCAGTGAATTGAAGTTCTGTGCATCGTATTGTGCTATCTGCTGGCCATCCATCGACAAAGTCTGCTTGAAATAGCCGTAACGATAGAGGAAACCAACGGCACACATGTCTACATTTGAGTCGGAAGCCTCTTTCAGGTAGTCGCCTGCGAGCATGCCAAGACCGCCGGAATAAATCTTCACAACCTGATTTATACCGTATTCCATACAGAAATAAGCCACAGACGGACGCTTGTCGTTAGGCTTGACATCCATATACTTGCGGAAGCTCTTGTACACATCCTTGACGCGCTTCATAATGGAGCGGTCTTTTACTATCGACTCCTTACGCTCATAGCTTAACCTGTCGAGCAGCATTACCGGGTTGTGTCCAACCTCTTCATACAAGTCTTTGTCAAGGCTCTTCCACATATCGCGGGCTTCATAGTTCCAAGCCCACCACATGTTATGAGCCAACTCATCCAAACATTTCAGTTGTTCGGGCAGTGTCGACTTTATCGTAACTTCCTTCCATTGAGGGTTGTTAGCATAGTCTGCTTTGATTTTCATAATTTTATCGTTAATGTTTTTGTTTTATCTTGTACGTTCCTGCATTTTTTCCAAAGCGAAATCATAGGCATCACAATAATACTTTATGAAATTGCTCCACAAAGCTTTCTGCGAAAGTTTGCGTGCCTTGTTTCGTGCGGAGGTCTCCTGTTTTGCATCCAGATTTGCATATTCATAGATGGCATCTTTAATATTGTCAACCACCTCGTTGTAGTTATCGTCTGTACGATGCACGACAAGCACTCCGTCTTTAAGTGATGTTTTTCCTTTCAACTCCTGACTTGCCCACACACCAAATCCCGCGAGATCGGTGGTAATGCAAGGCACCTTGAAAGCTACGGCTTCCAAAGGAGTGTATCCCCAAGGTTCATAATAAGAAGGATATACACATATATCGTTGCCCAAGATTGCATCGAAATATGTAAGGTTTAATATCCCATCGTCACCTGTAAGATAACAAGGAATGAAGATGAGTTTCACGTTGTCGCCCATGGCATTGTTCATGTTGAGATAACGCATTTGTCCAAGCACGCGGTCGTTGTCCATGTCGTTAAGCCAATGCGTTATTACCGGGCGTTCGAGTTGTGTATCGTATTTTTCGCCAGCCCCGATGCGCTGTGCCAAGTCATGTCTCGGACAATTAACCCAACCGGGAACAGCCACGAAAGCAAGCACCTGACGCTTCAAGCCGGTCATCTCATTCAAGCGGTGCATTGACTCTACAAACACGTCAATGCCCTTGTTGCGGAACTCATAGCGTCCGCTTGTCGACACGATGAGCACGTTGTCGTCATAATTGCACCCAGTCAAAGCATTGGCTATGCCTATCAAGCGTTTGCGTGCTTCCTTTCTTTTCTTTGTAAAGTCGCGTCCCTGCGGAACGAAATCGTCTTCAAAGCCGTTGGGCAACACCACATCCGCCGGTTTGTCGAGCAATTCCAGGCATTCGCGTGCCGTTATATCGCTCACCGTAGTGAAGCAGTCTACGTTTGCAGCAGTTTCCCTTTCTATGGAGTGTTTGCTCTGCATATTGAGCTCGGCAGCCATCTGATTGCCGTTATAAGCCGACAAATAGCCGTACAACGGTTTGTTGTTGCCCGAGATGCTGCGGCCGATGCTTGTAGCGTGTGTCGTGAAAATCGTAGCTATTTCGGGTTGGTGCTTGCGAATATACAAGAGTCCGAGTCCGGTCATCCATTCATTTCCATGATAAACGACCTTGCTTTTCGGCTCAACCACATATTTATATAGGCTTTCAACTACCAATGCAGCAGCGTAAGAGAACATTGAAGCCTCATCATAGTCGCCATAAGCGTGCAGGCTGTCAACTCCGAAATCGTTCCAGAGTGCAGCATATATCGCATCTTTTTGGGCATAATAAGACGAAAAATCCACAAGAACTGCAATGGGATTTCCCGGAACATTCCATCTACCCACCTTTATTGCAAGTCCTTCCGACACGGCTTTTTCACGCCATTCAGGCAGAACAGCGTCATCTTCTACAAAATAAGGACATTCGTTTTTACCCCAACAATCAGGTCCAATAAAAATCAAACGGTCTCCCATTGCCTCCTTCAATGTCTTGGCTCTGGTTGACAATACGGCATAAATTCCACCGACTTTATTGCATACTTCCCAACTTGATTCAAAAATATAGTCTGGAAATAATCTGTTTGTTACCATAAAGAAATTAAATAGCGGCTGCAAATATACGACATTAATTACAAAACTGCAAACGCGTCAACGACTTTTTCAAAAATGACCACGTATTCTTGACTTAAATTCGCTACATTTGCAGCGTCAAAAACAGAGAATATGAGAAAATTGATTGTATTGTGTGCCATGTGCGCAACCATATTGACGGCTTTTGCACAAAATGTGCAGGAAAAGACTTTCTGTGGATATTTATACAACGACGACTACAAAGTTTACCTAAAAATAGATTTCCACGGCAACAACATCACCGTTCCCGGACAAGAGGTTTTCGGCACAATGCCGGGATATTTGGGAGCATTGAGAGACTCACGCAAGTGGTTGATAACAAGTGCAGACATCATTGATGCGAAGATGGCAAACATTGCTATAACCAACGATTATGGTAGCGAAGACCTTGAAGCCACACTTGAATGTAAAGAAGACGGAAGCTACATATTGCGGCAAACATCAGGCAGCCGAATTAAAATTGTTGTGGACAGGAAGTGGGTGAAGTTGCCTTCAGAGCTGACCTTTGTGCACAGCGAACCGAAAAAAGACCTTTGGTGACTCACAACACAAAGACAAACATCACCATAAGATAGAGTTCTGCTGCAAAGATATAGACTACAAACAGAGGCGCACACGACGACACACCATGCGACATGGCCCGGAAAACATCATATAATGAATGGAAACGTCCGGCCAGCAATCCGAATGTTGCCCCCATTGCACATGCACAACAAGCGACAACGGGAATAAGTCCGGCCGAGAAACTGCTTGTGAGCAAGGTGCCTGTCGCACTCAACAACACCGCATGGGGTACGACGGTAAGCAACAACATCACCACCAACACAAACACAGCTTCACCTGCAACGACATATAAGGCCATGCGTTCGCGATAGTCGCATTGCCTAAAAGCACGCAGCGAACGCACCACCCCACCCGATTTCACCACTCCATAGGCTATACTGCACAGCAAGAGCCAAACCAAAACCGGCGTTTCCATATTGCGGACGAAACTGCCGAAGAGCCAACGCAAACCTTCGCCTCCGAACAAGGAACGGATGTTACTTTCGGGATTTGCAGCCGACACAAGCCACGACAACATCACGACGACAAACTGGAGTCCTGCCAACACCAGCGTCACGATAGTAAATATTTTATTGTATTTCACCATATCAATAGCTGCATTCCTTCGACATTGCAACGCGCACCCCATGTAACGAATTGCACAAAACGCCTTGACACAGACGGCACGAAGCCGTCTGAGCGTCATTCATCGTCGGGCACGAGATTGTCAACATCCAATATTCTCAGTTCAAAGGCACGCACCACGAGTCGTGTCGCGTTTATGCCCAAACGTCCGTTACCGTCGGGAAAGAGTTTCTGCACAAGTTCGTTCTGCCTTTTCTCCAGACTTTTCACGCCGAAAGGCATAGCCCTTAGATTAGAAATCTGCTCTTTGGTGTAGCCGAGGGCAAGGTGGCGCAAGAAGCGTTCATCATACTCGTCTATCTCATAACGTATCAATGCATCCTGCCGCATTATCTGGTTGTTGATGCCACGCTTGAAACGTTCAACGATTCTTTCAAGTATTGGCTGGTTGAAAACCATGCGTTTGCCGCTCATCACACACATCACGTCATTTCTTGTGAGCAGTTCACCGCTTTTCAATATGATGCCGTCACATCCCGCGTCGAGCACATCCACCCACAGTTTCTCATTCAATATCTCGCCAGTAAAAATCAAGACTTTCACCTTAGGATATTCATTTTTCACGCAACGGCATATCTCCACCCCGACGGTCGTCGCGCCGTCAAGTCCCAAGTCGAGCAGCACCAAATCGGGCACCTGCTGTTTTATAAGTGCCCAAAACTGGCTTTCGCTGGCGGCAGTGCCTATTATCTGCGCCTCGGGTATTTCATTGCGTATTATACCTTCCGTGCCTTTCAGTTCCAAAGGCACGTCCTCAACTATGACCACATTGAATTTTTCCATGCTAATCCTGCTATTTTTATATATATTGTCGTTGCACTCTCAGCGCTGGGCGATGCCGATATTCCACATCCCCGGGCGTGATAGCGTTCGCCTATATCCCTTACTATCTGTCTGCACACAAGAAATGCCACATTGCTGGTGGCCTCAGTAAACAGCAATCTGCACTGTTTGTCGTCCAAATGCAGATTGGGCAGCACTATTTCAATCCCCACATAGCCCGACTCCGAAGACTTCACCTGCCATTGCGGCGACTTTCCGTCATTCGCCTTTTTCAACAACCCATACAAGCATTCCATGCTGTAGTTGCCCGGAATGCCTTGGTTTTCAACCACGCGCATGGCCTGGATGCTCAGCACCGAATATATCACCCGGTAATAATTCACCAGTTCGCCGATTGCCTGCAAATTGCCGTCAGAGCAGTCTACCAGTTGTCTTATCCTTGTAGGATAGTACATCGTCTCATGTTTCAACGTCGAAAGGCAGTTGTCTATTATCTTGTTGCTCACATACAGATTGTCGCTGTCAAGCTTTATTCTTTTCAGATTGTCGCCTGCAATCCTCATGTTGTCGGCATGTTTTTTGTGCCGTTCCATTCCATCGTTAAGAGAGTTTCTTATTTCCGACACCAGTTCCTGAAGCTTAGCAAGATGCTCATTGGCAACCATTGCGTTGTCGTTGGCCGTCCATATCTTGTCCATGGCGGCAAGACTGCTGTCGCTTCCGGTATCGCCCGACAGCAAACTATTGAGTTTTCTCACATTGTCTACACATATATTATAATATATACGATGGCGATAATACAATATATAATATATGGGAAATATCAGCATGAAGAAAAACAAGAGCAGAACCATAGCTACATTCTTGCTGTTCTCCGACTTCTGCATCACACTCACATAGTCGGCAAGCGTATTGTCGGCACTGCTGTCGCGGAACAACTGTGTGTACACGTTGTTGTTATATCTGTACAGTTTCCACTTGTGCAAGGCCAGAGCAGCCACTGCCGTTTCGTTTCTCACGTCGAGTATTATGCCATAGTCAACCCTTACGCTGTCGCGAAACCATTCTATTTCGGCCGGACACACGCCATTGGCATCAAACAACACGAGTTCACGCCCTTTCCCATGCAAAGTGTCATAGTAATGCATGTTCATGTATTTAAGGCAGCTGTCGGCATACTCGAGGGTCTTGCCATACCGTCCCTCTATATTGCTAAAATATGCGCTGTCGGCAAAAACGCCAGCCATAGCCAAACAACGGTTGCCTGCGCCAGCCACCACACCAGCCCCACGCGCACGCTGCGGCGCAGACTTTGCCCGACTAACGACAGACGACAACGGCAGCAACAACATTGCAACCACTGCGATGGTGCGCAACACTCCTTTCGGCAAACGGAAGAAGAAGCGGCTTCCCACGCCTTCCTTGCTCTCGGCCGAAATCATGCATTTCGAGAAGAAACCGCTCATCTTTCGGTATTTCTCGATTATTCCCTTGCAGTTCAGCAGTCCGAATCCGTGATGGGCAGCGGTTTCTCCCCCGTTGTTTTTCTCACCTACGGCATTGTCAACGATTGCTTTGTGGTCGAAAACATGCTTCAGTTGCTGTTCAGGCATGCCCTCGCCATCGTCGGCAACCGATATTTCCACACAGTCGCCCATATCCTCACAACTCACCTTTATGTGCCCGTTCTGCCGGCTATGCTTGCGTGCATTGTCGGCCATCGTGTTCAGCATAAAGAGGGTGAGAGTCTTGTCGGCCTTCACCACAAGGTTGGTAGGCACTATTTCCAGATTGATGTCTTTCAGAGTGTAAAGCATCTTGCCTTGCGACAAGGTTTCGAATATGTCTTGCAGACAGAAGCTCTCTATGTGAAGTTGCAATTCGCCCTGCCGCATCTGTATCCATTTTGTCAGTGCATTGTTGCAAGCCACTATCTTGTCGGTAAGCTCGGCTATGTATTCATAGCGTTCTTTCCTTATATTGTCGTCGCCCCCGTTTTCTTCGAGCAAGGCCACTTCGCGGGCCATACGGCCTACAAGAGGCGTCACACTGTTCACAAGCGAAATCTTCGCGCGTTGTTCTATGTATTGCCATCGGTTACGTCTCAGTTCCTCTTCGGCCATGCTAGTCTGCTCGGCAAGTTCTTCCATTTCATCGGCCTCGGCCTCAGCTTGCTTTTCCTGCGACTGTTTCCATTTGGCAAGAGGTTCTTTCAAGGCATCCACCGACATTGTGCGCATTCGCCGCCGCCTTATGTAACCCAGTCTGAACAATATCGTGCCCACGAGTATTATCGTCGCCACGACAGCAACAATCATAAAGTTAAGCGTGCTGAGCGACTGGTCGAGTTGTTCGGCGCGTGCTTCAAGCATACGGTCCTGACGCGTGTTTTCCTGTATGTCAAGATAGATGTTACGGTTCATGTCGCTGCGCCTTTTGTCGTTCACCGCAGAATATACAAGCGACAACTGTTCGCGTATTGAAGCCACGAGGTCGGGGGCGAGTTCCACAAGACGGTTCTTTCCCAAGGCAGTGTTAAGACACGCCAAAGCCGAACCGTAATCGGAGATTGCCCAATAACACTCAGCCAAGGTGCGGTAGGCACCCGCCACCTGATACACATCGCCGTATTTTCCGAAGAGCGCGAGAGCCCGCTGTGCCAAGTTTCCAGCGAGAAGGCGATCAGGCATGTTGTCCACATTCAGATATTCCACTTCCTGCGGATTGTTGTGCAGCAGTGTCCTGCGCTGTGCATCGTCTTGCAGATGCTCGCTCAAAGCCTGCAACGAGTTGGCTTCCCAGTAAGCATAGTGATATTGGCGCGACAAAAGATAGCAGCGCATGAGATAGTTGAACTCTATTTGGGCTATGCTTTCTTTCGTATCGCCCGATATTATGCCGCCGGCTCCCACATTATAATAATAGTTGAGCAGCTGCGCCGTGTCTTTCACAATCTCGCCGTTGGCATCTATTTCGGCAAGGGCTGCCGAAGACTCTACGGTCTGCCCAACATAATACAGATAGGCCGACACCGTTATATAATATTCGCTTTGCGCATAGACAAGCCGCCGTTGCTGTCTTGGGGTGAGCTCGGCATCGTTTTCCCTTATCCTTGCAAGGCGCGACATCGCACACTGCATAAACCGGTAGAAGTTTTTGTTCTCCGACCGCCGTTGGCACAATCGCATCATCAGCACATCGGCCACCATGAGTTCAATCTGGTTGTTGGTAATCTCGCCCACCTCGCCGAGCCGTTTTTCTGCCTTGTTATAGTCCATGCGCGCTATATCCACAAAAGCGAAATTGTTCAAGGCTTCGGCCCGCCCGTCATCATACCGTTCCGAAGCCCGGTAGGCACGGTCTGCGTTAGCCGCCACACTGTCAAGGTTGCGGTAGTGGAAACTGTAAGCAATGTCGTTCCATCTGTCGGCCTCCTCTTGCCCGGCAGGCACGCCGCACGAAACCGTCACGCACAAAACCGTTACGGCAATCAGCACCAGATGCAAGAACATTGTTTTACATTTCATGTGGCTAACGGGGTTAAAAATATCAATAGCAAACCGGATGCAACCGAGCGAATTACATCATCAGGCTACTCATGTTTTTTATAAAGACAATGCAAACGGGTGCAATGAAAACCCTCTTTCAAATTACCGAGTGCAACTTATCTTATTACAAAAATACAACAAAAATATGGAAACCTACCATTATTGTTGCAAAATAGTTTTCATAGGCTGCCCGCCTGCGGCAAAGAGCAATATTTTTCAATCGTGAAAAATATTTTTTCAAAACATGCTTGCTTTTCAAAATAAAATCACTACCTTTGCACTCGCTTTCAAGAAGCATGGCTCCGTAGCTCAACTGAATAGAGCATCTGACTACGGATCAGAAGGTTCCGGG
>CAVCLB010000058.1:0-16146 GCA_963602915.1 Dysosmobacter segnis
TACGCTGACTCTGGCGGAGAGAGAGGGATTCGAACCCCCGGTACCTCTCGGTACGACGGTTTTCAAGACCGTTGTAATCGACCACTCTACCATCTCTCCAAGACTTTCATGGTTGAAAGCGAGTGCAAAGGTATGATAATTATTTTGTTTGTGCAAGTTTTTGTGGCGATATTTTTGTTGTATTGAATAATTTCTGTAATTTCGCAGTATGATTTATCCTGACAATTTCGAAATCAAGATAGGTTTCAACGAGATAAGAACCCACCTGAAAAGTTTTTGTCTTGGCACTCTTGGTAAAGAGAATGTTGACAATATGGCATATTCTGACGATGCTTCTGTCGTGACCGAGTGGTTGTGTCAAACGCGTGAGTTCCGCAGGTTGCAAGAATGTGCCGACGATTTTCCTTTGCAATATTTCTTCGACATGCGCGAGGCAGTGTCGCGTGTACGAATTGAAGGAACGCATCTTGAAGAGCCCGAGTTGTTTGACCTTCGCCGTTCGCTCAACACGATAGCTTGTATTGTGCGGTATCTCAATGGCAGCGATGGTGATGGCAATTATGATTATCCTGCCCTGCACAGGGTGACCGAAGACATACGTGTCTTTCCCGAACTTGTCGTGCGCATTGACCAGATTGTGGACAAATTCGGCAAAATTAAGGATACTGCTTCGCCCGCATTGGCCGACATCCGCCGCGAGTTGTCAAGGGCCGAGGGCAGTGTCTCGCGTACATTATATAATATATTGCATGCCGCGCAAAGCGAAGGTCTTATCGACAAGGACGTAACGCCTACTATGCGCGACGGCCGTCTTGTAGTGCCAGTAGCTCCGGGCATGAAACGTCGTATAAAAGGCATCGTGCACGACGAGTCGTCTTCAGGCAAGACGGTGTTTGTGGAGCCCGCTGAAGTAGTGGAGGCAAACAACCGCATTAGGGAACTTGAGGCCGAGGAGCGGCGTGAGATTATACGCATCCTCACTGATTTTACCAATACAATACGTCCTTTTGCAAAAGACATCGTTACTTCATACAGACTTTTGGCTGATGTCGATTTCATCCGTGCCAAGGCCGAATTTGCCAAACTCGTCAACGGAATTGAGCCGGATATAGCCGACGGCCCCGTGGTTGACTGGATATGTGCGCGTCATCCGTTGTTGTGGCTCTCGCTCGGAAAGCAGGGCAAGAAGGTAGTGCCTCTTGACATTATGCTCACGCCCGACAGTCGCATTCTCATAATCTCCGGGCCGAATGCCGGAGGAAAATCTGTGTGTTTGAAAACAGTCGGATTGCTGCAATACATGCTGCAGTGCGGTTTGTCGGTGCCAGTAGGCGAGCGGTCGCACATGGGCGTGTTCAAAAACATTATGATTGACATCGGCGACGAGCAAAGCATAGAGAACGATTTGAGCACCTACTCGTCGCACTTGCTCAACATGAAGAACATGATGCAGCGGGCCAATGACAGAACTTTGCTTCTGATCGACGAATTCGGTACGGGAACAGAGCCGCAGATTGGTGGCGCGATAGCCGAGGCCGTGCTCAACCAGTTTGTAAAGAAATCTTCCTACGGTGTCATTACCACCCACTATCAGAACCTGAAGCATTATGCCGACAGTCATCCCGGAATAGCCAATGGCGCGATGTTGTATGACCGGCAGGGTATGAAGCCATTGTTCCAGCTTGCTATAGGTCAGCCGGGCAGTTCGTTTGCGGTGGAAATAGCTCGTAAGACCGGGCTGCCCGAAGAGGTGATACGTGAGGCGAGCGACATCGTTGGGTCTGACTACATACAGAGTGACAAGTATTTGCAGGATATTGTGCGCGACAAACGATATTGGGAGCGCAAGAGGCAGAACATACACCAGCGCGAGAAAGACCTCGAGAATATAGTGGAGAAATATGAGGCCGACATTAAGGAGCTTGCGCAAAAACGCAAGGAAATAATACGGCAGGCCAAGGAACAGGCTGAAGAATTGTTGCGCGAGAGCAACAAAAATATTGAAAACACCATACGCGAAATACGTGAATGTCAGGCCCAGAAAGAGGAAACTAAACGTTTGCGCGAGGAGCTGAACGCCTTCAAGGCCGATGTCGGCGAAATCGACACTAAATCGACCGACGAACTTATAGAGAAGAAAATGCGCCAGATAATGGAGCGCAAGGAACGGCGCGAGAAGCGCAAGCACGAAAAAAAGACATCTGCTGCTCTCAAACCTTCTGTACAACCGTCGGTGCAACCCAAAGCAGAAGCCGATAAAATGCCGTTCAATACAGGCGATACTGTACGCATGAAAGGTCTGACCTCCGTTGGCACTGTCGAGAAAGTCGATGGCAAAACCGTCACGGTGGTCTTTGGCGGCATACGCACAAAGGTGGCAACGAGTCGCCTTGAACATACCGAAAAGCCGGTTGCCACTGCAGCCCAACAGGCTTTTGCCGTAAGTCGTGAAACGCGTTCGGTTATAGACAACCGCAAACTCAATTTCCGCCAAGACCTCGACGTGCGCGGAATGCGTGGCGATGAAGCACTCAATGCCGTGACACATTTCATCGACGATGCCATTCTTGTGGGCATGCCGCGCGTGAGAATACTTCACGGCAAGGGCAACGGCATCCTCCGCAATCTTATTCGGCAGTATCTGTCAACCGTGCCCAATGTAATTAGCTGTAAGGATGAGCATGTGCAATTTGGCGGAGCCGGTATAACCGTGGTTGACTTCTGACCCAACTTCTATCTATATTATTAAAGGGAAAATATTCTATAAAAAACGTATCATTATGAGTGAAATTCTGTTTCTTGGCGGATTTGTTGCATTCATCGCTGCCATTCTTGTGCTTGACATGCTTGTAATCGACCGCAAAGCCCATGTCGTGTCCTTAAAAGAGGCCGGTGCATGGACTGTCGTTTGGATTGGGCTTGCACTGCTTTTCTCGGTGTTTCTGTGGTTTCACGGCGACATGGTGCATGGCATAGACAACATGTCCGACCTTCAAGCCGTGGCAACGCGCTATGCCCCGCACCTTAAACTCAATCCTGACGATTTTGAGGCGAGTCTAGGCCAGTACCGTCATTACATGACTCTTTCCTACATCTCTGGTTATCTCATAGAGAAAACCCTCTCGGTGGACAACCTTTTTGTGATGATGATGATATTTACATCGTTCGGCGTGGGCAAGAACGAATACCAGCATGTGCTCAATTGGGGCATACTCGGGGCTATCGTGATGCGTTTCGTGTTCATTTTTCTTGGTGCTGCCATCATAAGCCGGTTCGACTGGATATTGCTCGTCTTCGGTGCATTGTTGGTTTACAGTGGCATCAAGATGTATCTTGAACGCAATAAAACTGAGAAGATTGATGTAGAGCATCACCCCCTTGTGAGGTTTCTTTCGCGCACCGGGCGCATACATCCTCAGTTTGAGGGCGACAGGTTCTTTGTGAAACGCAATTCAAAATGGTTGCTCACCCCGTTGTTTGTCACAGTGCTGGTTATTGAGTTCAGCGATCTTATCTTTGCATTCGATAGTATCCCGGCAGTCTTCTCAGTGTCGCTCGACCCCTATGTGGTGTTCTTTTCAAATATTTTTGCCATACTCGGTCTGCGTGCCATGTTCTTCCTGCTGGCAGCCGTTGCCGACAGATTCCGCTATCTTAAAGTGGGCGTATGTGTTCTGCTGATATTCATCGGCGTGAAGATGCTCATACACGAATATTTCGAAATTGATGCCGTGGCTTCGTTGCTGTTTATTGTGGCAGTGTTGGTAGCTGGGGTAGGGGCATCGCTAGTCTTGCCGGCCAAGGCAGACATCAACAAAGATTGATGCCTGCCTCATGGATATCGGGCAAATGGAAATATGTAAAAGAGAATAAGCCTTGGAAAAATATCGTGACATGTGGCCATTTACGCCATTTGATATACTTAAAACGTCGTGAATATTGCGCTTTTTGTCAGCTATACTATTCCAAAATCCCTTTTTCTGGTCCAATAATTTGGTGCTTAAATAAAAAATGTTTTACTTTGCACTCAGATTGTAATAGGATTTAAAGACTAAATAAACAAAATAGCAGAATTATGAAAAAGATTACAGCTTTATTCGCTGCTGCCGTGATGGCAGTGTCGGCTTCTGCACAGACCGTGCAGGAAAGCAAAACATTCGACAACTTCTACATCGGCATCAATGCCGGTGTCGCAACAATGACAACAGGCCATGCCTCTTGGGCACAAGACCTCACTCCTAACTTCGGCATCCGCATTGGCCGCAACTTCACTCCGGTGTTCGGTCTCGCTGTTGAAAGCAACGCCTATTTCAAGACAACCAACGGTTTCACAACCGGTACATTGGTGAATGCCTTGAACACATCGCTGCTTGGAACTGTAAACCTGAGCAACTGGTTTGGCGGCTATAAGGGCGAGCCCCGCACATTTGAGGTGATCGCACTCTACGGCCTCGGCTGGGGACACACTTTCGGCAATCCTACAAGCGAGTGGAAGCAGGACAACTTCACATCTAAGGTGGGAGTTGATTTCGCATTCAACCTCGGCAAGAAGAAAGCATGGCAGTTCTATATCGAGCCTTCTATCAACTACGCTCTCAACGGCGATGGCTACGAAGGCATGGAATACAACATCAACCGTTCGGCTGTTCAGCTCAACGCTGGCTTGATTTACAAGTTCAAGACATCTAACGGCACTCACAACTTCAAGATTGCCCAGCTGCGCGACCAGTCGGAAATCGACGCTCTCAATGCCCAGATCAACAGCCTGCGCAACGACCTCAACGGCAAGGATTCTGAACTGTCTGCAAAGGACAAGCAGATTGCCGACCTGCAGAACGCTCTTGACGAGTGCAACAAGAAGCCCAAGTATGTTAAACCCGAAACTGCAACCAACCTGCAGCCCACAGTGCTCTTCGGTCAGGGCAAGTCTACAATCGAGCCCGCACAGTATGCTCCGATTGAACTTATCGCCAACTACATGAAGAACCACAAGGATGCTAAGGTTGAAATCAAGGGTTATGCTTCTCCCGAAGGCTCTAAGGAACTTAACCAGAAACTCTCTGAGGCTCGTGCCGAGGCAGTGAAGAACGCTCTCGTTAAGAAATATAAGATTTCTGCCGATCGTCTCACCACAAAGGGTATGGGTGCAACCGACAAGCTCTTCGAGCAGGTTGAGTTCAACCGCGTTGCCACATTCAACGACAATGCAAAATAAATTCCCGACAGATTCGTTATAAAAACGAAATACATTTCCCAATGCTCGCACAGAGCATTGGGATTTTTTTCTTTCGGGGTAAATGGTCATTTAATCCCCGAGTGGAAATGTTTTCTGTTATTATTTTGTATTTTTGCAGTAAGCTATTGGTTAAACAAAATATCTTTCCTAAAAAGATTGACGGTTTCCCTGCAACAAACTACAAGTGGGTAGCAAACATTGCAAATCTGCACTTGCTTGTTGAATTCACAAGAGTATAATGAATACAGATAAGGATAAGAAAATTAAAAAGAACGGACAAATCTTCACTCCTCAATATCTTGTTGAGGAGATGCTTGATTATGCAGGATATGTTGGTATGCATATTATTGGAAAACATGTAATTGATAATAGTTGTGGAGATGGTGCGTTTCTTAAAGTAGCTGTATTTAGATATTGTGAAGAATCCATTAAGCAAGGCCGTTCTTTAGATACGATAAAGAGTGATTTGGAGCAATATGTACATGGCATAGATATAGACGAAGTTGCCTACAATCAATGTCTAGACAATCTGAATGAAGTGGCTCGTCACTTTGGGGTAGAGAACGTGAAATGGGACTTATACAACAAAAACTCTTTGTCAGTTAGGAAATTTGACAAGAATATGGATTTTGTTGTTGGTAATCCACCGTATGTTAGAGTTCACAATTTAGATTCGACATATAATGATGTCAAGAAATTCAAGTTTGCCAACGGAGGTATGACTGATCTTTATTTGGCATTTTTTGAATTGGGCTTTAATATGCTTAACCCGACCGGTAAATTGTGTTACATCACACCCAGTTCGTGGTTGAATAGCGTTGCAGCGGAAAATATGCGGCGTTATTTGATTAAACAACAAAATCTTGTTTCATTGACAGACTTGGGACATTTTCAAGCATTCGAAAATGCTACTACCTATACATTAATTTCGTTGTTTGCAAAAGATAAACATAGCAAGTGTTTTGACTACTATATATTTAACGGGAACACGCATAAACGGGAATTTATTGATAAATTATCTATAGACGATAGTTGTATAGATTCATATTTTTACCTTTCTGATAAAACACATCTCCATACATTGAAGGAGATTAAGACAAAAATTTCTGTTAAATATGTTTCTGTCAAGAATGGTTTCGCTACGCTTGCTGATAAGGTTTTTATAGGTAAAGACATACCTGATACCTTTATAACAATAAAGACTTTAAAAGCATCAACGGGAAAATGGTATAACTGTCTGTTCCCTTACAACAAACACGGGAGATTGCTTTCACGAGAAACCGTATTTGCAGATACTATATTAGCCAGGCATTTTGAAGCGCACAAAGAAGACCTCCTTAAAGGCCGTGACGAATATCCAACCTACTATGAGTATGGGCGCACACAGGCGTTGCTTGATGTGTGGAAATATAAAATTGCTGTTAATGCGTTGCTTCGCACAGAAAACGACTTGAAAGTAGAGGAAGTTAAAGCAGGCGAAGGAATATATAGCGGTCTTTACATTGTAAGTGAGATGGAAATCCCTTTCGAAGATATAAAGAATATTTTGGTTAGTCAAGATTTTGCCGAATATGTGCGTCTTTTGAAAAAATACAAGAGTGGAGGGTACTATACCTTTAATTCCAAAGATGTACAGCAATACTTGAATTATTACTTAACATATAAATCAGAAAAGAAATATGCTGACAAATCAAGATTTTTTGGACAAGATTTTAGATTCGTTTAAGGTGTTCATAACAGTTGGTACGTCGCGAAGTACGGCTAAATTGAAACCTTTGCATGGGGCAATTGCTGCTGATATTGCAGAACGTCTCGGGAATGGATATTATGTTAAATCACAAGGGTATGACGATGATAAAGAAGCGAAAATAGAAGGTCGTTATGTCGATAAAAAAGTTGATATTACAATAAAAGAAAACGGTACGGACAGAACGGTTGCAGGGATTGCAGTTAAGTTTGTAATGCAAAACTATTCCCAAAACTCAAACAATTATTTTGAGAATATGCTTGGAGAAACTGCGAACATAAGAACTGCGAACTGTCCTTATTTCCAGGTCTTTATTGTATTTGATAAACTGCCGTACTATAATAACAAGGGCGTATTGTCAAAGTGGGAAAAATTTAACGACCATAACATATCCAAGTATTGTAAATTGTCTGACGATGATTCAGAACTCTTCTATCACACTCCCAACAAGACTTTAATC
This sequence comes from Dysosmobacter segnis, assembly GCA_963602915.1. Lineage (GTDB taxonomy): Bacteria > Bacteroidota > Bacteroidia > Bacteroidales > Bacteroidaceae > Prevotella. Next base: position 7,444 of record CAVCLB010000058.1, read on the forward strand.
TTAGTTGTTCATGTTATTCCCGAAATAACAGAGGATGATGCAGTGGATACAAGAGCTGACTACCTGGAATATTATAAAGCAAATGCTCCCCATTTGCAGATGACCCAACATCAATACATCAAACCTGGTGGCACTGTAATTCTCAACGATTATGAGAAATTTATGGATAAGGTGTACCATACGATAATGGCAAGATGACAGTAAAACGTAGTTCTATATTTATTGTTGTTTATCGGACACCAAAACGTTTTGTCCGATAAACAACAATTTTCCAAGTAACAGATAGTCAATGACTGATGTGCGGATTGCGACAATGGTTCCCCCCGTTTATAATCCTATTTTCTGCGGCTCTTGAAAAAAGCCTCAAAGAAATCCAATTGACGTTGGTTAGGCACATGGTCGAGATGAAATCCCTCGTGCATAACCATAACCGTTGGCTTTCCCAGCTCGTAAGTCTTCCAATAGGGTAGTGCGTTTCCGTTGGGGTTGCCCGTCTTTGTGAAGTTTATCCAATAGCGCGACATAATTTGTTGCATGTGTCGTTCCGTGTCGGTCATCCGACCTCCATTGTAGGTATAGCCATAGACGAATGGCATCTCAGCCACATGACTGGCACCGCCTTTGCGGCTCTTTACAAGAGTGTTCTCTGAGTCCTGGTCGAAATAGTACATATACACTTTGCCATTGCCCGTCTTTGTCTGCAAATTCGCCCAAGCGTATGTGCCCCAAGCAAATGAACCGTCGCGGAAGATGTCAGACTGCGCGAAATACACTTCCTGCTCATTGGTTGCGGGGTATATTTCCAGCACGCGGTCGGCCCAATCGCCATAGGTGGAATGGATGCGCTGATGGTAGATGTCTACGGGCATGGGGAAGGAGAACATCGAACCCTCATCGGAATTGGTTCCAATGAGCACGTTTACGTCGTTGTATTTCCCTGCTTCGTAGAGTTTGTATTGGTCGTCGGTAATGGCATATCCATCCACAACCGGCCAAAACGACTCCATACGGGTACTGTCAACCAATGTTTTGAATGGCACTTTGCGCAGCTGTTTTATGTTCTTTTTGCCGAGGCTTTTCTGGAAGCCAACCCCCATCTGCTCTGCCGAGTGCATCGTGCACATTGCCGTATTGCCGCCACGCTGGTCGCTTACGGGCCAGAACGAACTGCCGCTCTCGCATATGGCGCCACGAAACAGTCCTTTTGCCAGTGGTGAGGCACAGAGAATGCTCACCGAGATGCCCCCTGCCGACTCTCCTGCTATGGTCACCTTGTCGGGGTCGCCGCCAAAGGCCGCGATGTTGTTGTGTATCCATCGGAGGGCTTCTATTTGGTCGAGTATGCCGTAGTTGCCCGAAATACCGCCCGTCTCTTTGCTGAGTTCGGGATGACTCATAAACCCAAGTGCGCCCAGACGATATTCTATGCTTACATATATGATGCCTTCACGCACGAAACTCTCTTGTGTGCCACTGTATGAGCCAGTGAGAAACGCACCGCCGTGAATCATCACGAACACAGGCAGACGCTCTGCCGCACTCTTGGCGGGTGTTTCCACGCTAAGATACAGGCAGTCCTCGCTCATTGGAATGTCGTTGCCGTTCTGGTTTGGGTCGGTTGGTTGTGGAGGGCGGTTGCCCCATTTGTTGGCCTTGTACACCCCCACCCATGGCTTCTTCGACACGGGTGCTTTCCAACGAAGGTTGCCAACGGGAGGTTCTGCATAGGGTATGTTCTTATACAGGGCATGTCCTTCGTGTGCCACGCCCTCAATCTTGCCTTGCGCCACTGTGGTGTTCAGCAATTGTGCATTTACGGGTATTGCCATAGCAAGTGCTATGGCAACGTTTAAAATCCATTTCTTCATTGTCTATTCTTCAAGTTTGCGCCAAATTATAATGCCTGGTGAGTATTGTGCCAAAATTCCAAATAAGATTGCGGTGGCAGGTTTTCTACCTATCGTCTGTTTACCACAATGCGTTTTCTGACGCTTCCGTCGGCCATTTTCTCAATGTATATGCCGTTGGGCAATGCTTTGGTGTCGATGCCGGTGACATCGCGGCCGGCCGTGTCGATGCGCCTTGCGGTTGTGTGACATTGGTTTGTTTGCGTTGTCGTGGCTTCTATGCCGAGTGTGGAGTAGTCGTGTTTTATGAGATTGTCAATGGTGTTTACACGCATGGCGAATTTGGCAGTCAGTTCGTTTATTTGCCGTTCTATGCCCGAATAGTCGCTGTTGTCGATGTTGATGCTTTGGCCAATGGCCTCTCCGTAGGTGGCGTTGACCTGGTTGAGGTGTTTGGCAATGTCGCTTACGAATGTAGATTTCAATGCGTTGAAGAGCCGAATGTATTCGCGTGTGAATTTCTCGCGCTTGAAAAGTTGCGGATAATATGTTATGCTGCTTGTGTGCTGTTTGCTCCAATCGGAGTCGTTTGTCTTAAATATCGCGCCGAAATCCCACAGCGGACCGGCTTGTAATGGCTTTAAGGCGTTGCCGTTGGTGTCGGTTGCTTCCATTATATAGTATATGTTAGTGCCGGCAGCGTCGCCCGAACCGAGCAGGTCGTGGGCGAGCAGCCACCTTGCAAACGATGTGTAGTCGAACAATTCGTCAACTTCCCCGTCGCCATACAGAGCGTCCTCTGCTTTCTCCATGATGCTTTTTATCTGTGCCACGCGTTGCTGGTCGATGTCTTCATAGTCGGGGTATTTGAATGTGTAGCCCATGGCCGACACTTGGTGCGGCGTGTGGAAATAGGCATCGCCCTCGTTCCACCAATAGGCATCGTTCTCTATCACAAAACCGCTGTCGTCGGTTTCTATGCGTGCATCGGCACGCTCAATGGTTTCAATCAGATTGTATAGCCCTATGTAGCGTCCGTTGAGTACCACGTTGACAAATCGCGCTTCGGGTTCCCATGGCATGCCTGCGATGCGCGCCGCCTCCAGTCCGGCAATTGTGAAGAAAAGGTTGCCCGTGAGTTGTGTGCTCAGCAACGCCCAGTTCTTGTTCTTCAGTTTCTTGTCGTCGCGCAACATAAGATCGGCTTTCTTCGAAAGCTTCAATTTGTAGGGTGTTTGGTCGAAATATATAGCCGACGTGTTGCCGCGAACCTTTATTCGCAAGCCCGACTTGTCTTTCACATAGTCGCCACTGTCGTAGAGAGTGGAGTCGAGAAGCGACATCTGCAAGCGTCCTGGCACATAGTCGTTGTCGGTGATGCCAATTCCCCAGCAGCCTTCGGGCGCGTATATTGGGGTGAAAGTTGGGTCGGCGTGGCCTTCTGTCTCGATGTCGAGCAGCGGCAGTGCTATGGTCTTCAGCGTGTTTATGGTGTCTTTGGCTGTTTGTGACATTGCCAAAACTGGCAACAGTGCGAGCAGCATTGTGGCAATGGTGTGTCTTGTTGTTGGGTTTGTTGCGTACATTCTCTTAGTTCTTAAATCTTATCAAGTTATTTTTATATTGTCACTCAGGCGTATAGCTCTGCGCCTTTTTGCGGGATGTTATCTATTAAAGGTGTTATAACCCGCCAGTCAAAAAAACTGCGTGTGGGCAATGTTTGTGCCTTGGCTTGTGGCTTTGGCGGCAACTGACCCACACGCAGTTTTTTATAACACTTGATTTTCAGTTATACCAAATGGAGGAATTCTCCTTGACGTAACGGTCGTCGTTTTCGTTGTAGACATTGTCTAACTCGTATGATTCCAGGTCATACGATTTCTTCACTGATCTCATAATTTGTCCCTCCTGTTCCGACTGTGTGTCTCATTTCAGTCGTTTTTATGTTGTTTTTCCGGATGCGAGACTACATCCGCTTTTAGGCTTCGTTCGTTTAATTCTTCCTCATTCGCAAAGATACGAAAAAATATGCTTTAAAATACTTTTTATGGCATTTTTATTGTTTTTTCAATATTATTTTAATCGAATGGTAGTAATATTAATGTTTTTTGCAATATTCTGTCGTGTCTGTGCGCGGGCGTAGCCTTTTTCCAAGGCTAGAGCAGTCAGTCTTTCAACGAATAGGTGACAGTTGTCACCACCCTCACCTTCTTTATATAGGGAGTATTTGAGTCGCGGTCGTCGATTGAGAACTGTCCCTGGTCGGCACTTATTATCTTGTTGAGCTTGCTCTTGCTGTTCTTGGCAAACTGCTGTGCGGTTTTCTCAGCGTTTTCAATGGCCTCTTCCATCATTTTGGGCTTCATCGATGTGAACGACACATATTCATATTTCACGGGATTCTCATATCCGCCGTCAACAATGGCCACCCCCTCTTTGAGCAATTCGCCCTGCCGTGCTATGATGCTGCGCACGAGTTTCACGTTGTTTGATGTTACTGTTATTATCGACGTGATGTTATAGCGGTAGGTTCTCACATTGTTGTTGTATTGGTCGGCATTCAGGTCGATCACCACTGGGGCGTTTACGTTTATCTCGCTTTCCTTCACCCCGTTGGCAACGAGAAATTTCTTTATCTTGCGTTGCGTCACGCCAATTTTCTCATACAGGTCGGGTAGGTCGTTGCCCAGTTCTTTCGAGAGTATGGGCCATGTCACCTTGTCGGCTGCCACTTCCCTTTCGGCCAGTCCTTTCACGGCCACTTTCCTGTCTTTGTTGGCAAAGTTGTCGATGCCCGATTTCACACACAAGCCGAGCACGATGATGCCCACGGCAAGTATTGCCGCACTTATGATGCGGTTGTCAGTTTTCATTTCCATGTTAGTTATGTTTTTTAGGTTATGTAGGATTTTGTCGTATCGTGTTTCGTGTGCTTCAGACTGTCAGTCGCAGGCTGAATCTCTGTGCAGCAAACTGCCGTTGGCCTGATGGGTGGCAAGCACGAGCACTTCGGCTATCTGCACATGTTCGGGTGCGCTTGCAGCATAGAATGCCACGTCGGCAATGTCGTCGCCGGTGAGAGGTTTTATTCCCTCATACACCCCTGCGGCGCGGTTGGCATCGCCATGGAAGCGCGTCACGCTGAAATTGGTCTCAACAAGTCCGGGCTTCACGTTGGTCACACGCACGCGGGTGTCCATTAAGTCAATGCGCAGTCCGTCGGTAAGAGCCTTCACGGCAGCCTTTGTGGCGCAATACACGTTGCCTCCTGCATAGGCCTGGTCGCCTGCCACGCTGCCTATGTTTATCACATGTCCGCTGTTGCGCTCCACCATTCCCGGCACAATGAGTCGGGTCATTGTGAGCAGACCTTTTATGTTGGTGTCAATCATCACGCTCCAGTCGTCTGGGTTGCCCTCGTATTCCTTTTCAAGACCGAGTGCCAGTCCGGCGTTGTTCACCAGCACATCCACCTTGCTCCACCGTCCGTCGAGTTGTGCAATGGCTTTGGTGGCCGCCTCGCGGTCGCGCACGTCGAAACAAAGTGTCGTTGCTTCGGCACCGGTTTGCTCAATGGCGAGCTTCACCTTGTTGAGCTTTTCGGCGTTGCGCCCGGTTATTATCACGTCGAAGCCGCCGCGTGCGAATCTAAGTGCGCACGCTTCGCCTATTCCGCTTGTTGCTCCAGTTACGAGCACTATCTTTTTCTTTTCCATAACGATGCTTTTTTTTAGTGACGGTAAAAAAATAACTTGCTACGATTTAAGAACGGTGAAATAATATATTTCATTCCAACTTATTCTTTCACCGTTACTTAATGTTTCAGTTCCGACAATATCTGCACAATGCGTTCGGCCGAACGGCCGTCCCAACGTTCGGGCACGCCGCTGTGTTTCCATTGTCCGGCAACCATATTCTTGAGTTCGGCGGCGAGCCGTTCAGGGTCTTCTCCCACCAAGACGTTTGTTCCGGTCTTCACGGTCTCTATGTGTTCGGTATAGCTGTTGAGCGTTATGCATGGCACTGCGTTGAATGTAGCCTCTTCGGCCACGTTGCCCGAGTCGGTCACTACGCCCATGGCGTGGGTCGAGATATAACCGAATTCAAGGTAAGAAAGCGGTTTTACTATATGTATGCACTTGAACTTTTCGGGGTCTTCGGCCATGATTTCGGCCACGGCTTCTTCGGCGCGTTGTCTCAGGGGGGCCACCACCGGTATGTCGCCGGCTCCGCTTGCGAGTGCGGCAAGCAACTGTCGCAGTTCGGCTTTGTTGGCGAGCAGAACCTTGCGGTTGAGTGTCAGCACGATATAATGCTTTTCTTCGAGTCCGAGCTGCTTGAACACCTCAGGCTGGCAGAACCTCGGATAGTTGCAGCGCAGCGTGTCCATGAGTATGTTGCCCACCATATATATCTTCGACTGTTCTGCCCCCTCGCGTGTGGCTGCGCTGTTGCTGCTCAGTCCGGCAGTGAAGAGAAGGTCGGACAGACCGTCAATCACGAGGCGGTTGATTTCTTTGGGCATGTTTATGTCGAAGGAACGTGTTCCGGCCACGAGGTGTGCCAGAGTGAGCCCCTGCTTCTTTGTCACTATTGCAGCAGCCATTGTCGAGGCGAGGTCGTCAACTACAATCACCACGTCGGTCTTGTTCTGTTGCAGATAACGCTCGAATGCCGACATCACCTGCCCAGTGAGCTCGTTCAAGTTCTCGCAGTCAACGCCGAGAAATACGTCGGGCTTGCGCATCTGCAGGTCGTCGAAGAGCTGCGGTTCGAGTGTCGCGTCGTCGTCGCGTCCGGCATACACAAGGCGGCAACTTATGTCGTCGCCGGCGGCGTGGGCCTTGTCGGCGGCACGCAGTATCGGAGCCACCTTTATGAAATTTGGGCGTGCGCCCACAACTATGCAAATGTTCATCTTTCTGTATTTTTGTTATTGCCAATCCGCCATGGAGCGTGTGCCGTTGTGGCGCATTCTCCATGGCGGGCATTGGCGTTAGTGTTCTTTTCCTTTTATTTTATGTCTTTGAACAGTTCCTTTATGCCTCCGATGCTTCCAAGCATGTTTGTTGCCTCGTAAGGCATGAACACTGTCTTTGTCTTGTCGCCTTCGGCCAGCTCCTGCATCATTGCAATGTATTTCTGTGCGAGCAGATAGTTGGCGGGGTTGGTGCTTTGTCCCACCGCCTCGGTTATCTTGCCAATGGCTATCGCTTCGGCCTCGGCCTTGCGTATGCGTGCCTGAGCCTCACCTTCGGCATGGAGTATTTCCTGCTGTTTCAAGGCCTCGGCGCGGTTAATGGTACTTGTCTTTTCGCCTTCCGACTGCAGAATGGCTGCCTGTTTCTGTCCCTCCGACGTGAGAATGGTGGCACGCTTGTTGCGCTCGGCCTGCATCTGTTTCTCCATGGCCTGCAGCACGCTCGACGGCGGAATGATGTCTTGCAGCTCAACGCGGTTCACCTTTATTCCCCACTTGTTGGTGGCATCGTCGAGCACGGCACGCAGTTTGGTGTTTATCGTGTCGCGTGAGGTGAGTGTCTGGTCGAGTTCCATTTCGCCTATGATGTTGCGCAGGGTGGTCTGCGTGAGTTTTTCTATGGCGTTGGGTAGGTTGTTTATTTCATATACGGCCTTGAACGGATCTACAATCTGGAAATACAGCAGTGCGTTTATCTGCATCTGTATGTTGTCTTTGGTAATAACGTTCTGCTTGTCGAAGTCATACACCTGCTCGCGCAAGTCTATAGTGTTTGAATACATGTAGCGTCCGCGTGTCATCGTGACTATGGTTTTAGCGCGGTCGATGAACGGTATTATCACGTTGACACCGGGGCTGAGTGTGTCGTAATACTTGCCGAGGCGTTCGATAATCTGTGTTTCGCTTTGTGGTATTATCACTACCGCCATTTTCACAAACACTATGGCGAGCACTACCAGTACGATTAGAAAGATTGTGAGAAATTCCATAAATTAATGTTGTTAGGTATTGTTTAAGAAATTGATTGCCAGTTATGGTGCGGTATACACGCGGTCAACCTTAAGAATTATGCTCTCGCGTCCCACCACGCGCACCTTGTCGCCCACGGCTATGTCGGCGGCATCGTCCGACTGCGCCTTCCAGTCGTCGCCGTCAATCTTCACCCGTCCGTAGTCGCCTGCCGCTATCGTCTGTGTCACCTCGCCTATGCGTCCGTAGAGGGCATCGGCATTGCTTGCCCTTTCCTTGCCGCCGGCGTGCAGCATAGCCAAAAGCCTCGGTCGCAGGAAGCATATCGAGAGAACGGCAAATATGGCGAACACCGTCACTTGCACCCAAAACGGCACACCGATGAGGGCCGACACCATGGCGCACAGTGCACCCACGCCCAGGCATGTGATGAAGAAATCGCCCGAACACATTTCCATTGTCAGGCATACTACCGAAATGATGAGCCATAGCAGCCACACGTTCTCAATGAAGTATCCTATCATAAGTAAAGGTTTTTTATGGGTTTATCGTGCTTTCAAAGTTAGTGTTTTATTTTTGAAACGCCAAATTATGGGGAGCGCATTTTGTGGCATTGTAGCAAAAAACGTATGTAGAGTCAAAGAAATCAATTCTTGTGAGGAGTGCAAAATCATCCATGCCTATGGTTCTGTGGTGTACCTGATAACGCTTTGCCTCGTGTTAGCTATCTGTCAGAATTAGCTTTAGGCGGATTCTATAGATTGACTTTGAGGGATTTAAAAACAAAAAGACGCAAAGAGCGACCTGTCTAAAATACAAAAATTGCGCAAGTTATTTTTTAAACATTACATAAAGCCCAAATCGGTCATAAGACATAAAGAATCTAACGACCGATTTGGGTTAAAG
>CAVCLB010000059.1:0-15877 GCA_963602915.1 Dysosmobacter segnis
CCCAGGGTGAGCCGTTTGCGACAGCAAACGGTGTAACCCTGGGTTAATGATTGATATTTAAGGCTGGCCTGTAAGGTCAGCACAACAAATGTGGGTTGTGTTGACCTTACAGGCCAACATGCTCCGTCGTGCATTTACCCAGGGTTACGCATGTCGCTTCGCTCCTTCCTCACCCTGGGCTGGGATTGTTACGCCCCTACAGGGCTTTGAATACTGAATACCTTTTGAGAATCAGACAATTGTAAATTTAAACCAATATAAAATCGCGCACATTTTCTAATCTGATTTTGATTACCCTACCTTTCTGAGTCAATGGAGTGCAAACCATGCAATGGGCTTCATCGTTGCTTAACAAAGCCCGTTTCGGCACGGTGCACTGTATGGTGCACGCGTGTGCAGCACCTGCTGTGCGTGCGTGCCGCATGCGGTGCATGCCACAGGGACAAAAAGAAAGTGCGTGTATGCAGGCTTTGCGCCGATGCATACACGCACTTGTTGCCCTTGAAGTGGGCAAATGTTGCGGTGGATTAGTTTATGTCCCAACCCACGGCCGAGGCTCCGAGCACTGCTGCCGAAGAACCTTCAAGACCGCTGACAAGGAATTTTGCCTTGCCCTTGAATATGTTGAGCACGTTTTCTTCGTAGGCTTTCTTTATGGGATTCATAATCAAGTCGCCTGCCTTGGTGAGGCCGCCGAAGAAGATGAAGGCCTCGGGTGAGGAGAATGCTGCGAAGTTTGCGCAAGCCTCACCAAGCATCTTGCCAGTGAACTCGTAGATGCCGAGTGCGAGCTTGTCGCCCTTCGATGCTGCAATCGAAACATCGAGCGATGTAATCTTCTCGGGGTCGAGTTCGCGCAGGAGCGAAGGCTGGTCGGTAGTGGTGAGGAGTTCGCGTGCAGTGCGTGCCACGCCTGTTGCCGAGCAATAGGCTTCGAGGCATCCTTTGCGTCCGCATCCGCACTGACGTCCGTCCTCTTTCACGATTACATGGCCGAGCTCTCCGGCGAAACCGTCGCATCCGTAAACGAGCTGTCCGTTGACAACGATGCCCGAACCCACGCCGGTGCCGAGTGTAATGACGATAAAGTTCTTCATTCCGCGTGCCACGCCGTAGGTCATTTCGCCCACTGCTGCGGCATTGGCATCGTTGGTGAGTGCCACGGGTATGCCGAGCTTGTCGGAGAAGAGTTTTGCCAAAGGCACGATGCCGCTGTGTCCCCACTCGAGGTTGGGTGCGAATTCAATTGTTCCGTTATAGTAGTTGCCGTTGGGAGCACCTATTCCCATGGCCTTGATCTTCTCGATACCGCCCACCTGGTCGATGATTACCTGCAGGGCTTCTACTGCTGCGTCAACGTAGTCGTTGACGTCGGCATATCCCTGGGTCTTTATGGCTGTGGTCACTTTTATGTCGCCACGGCTGTCAACGATGCCGAATACGGAGTTGGTTCCGCCAAGGTCAAGACCGATAACATACGGTTTCAAAGATTCTTCTGTAGTCATGTTTTGCTGTTTTTATTTGGTAAATTAATTGTTAACGATAGGCGGCCGTTGTGCTTCGAGGCTCGCGCAAGGCTGGCTTTATGCAGTGTTTATGCGCGCGTCTGGCGTTGCGGCCTTTCCTAGACAAAGGTATTAAAAATACCGTAACGCACAAAGTTTTCAATATAAAATTTGCCCATATCGCATAAAATTCGCAATTTTGCACCCGTTATGCAGTTTCCTATTCAGTTAGACATATTGGACTTTGTATTGAAGGGCATTTTGATAGGCATTATGGCATCGGCGCCAATGGGTCCTGTCGGTGTGCTTTGCATACAGCGCACGCTCAACAAAGGCCGTTGGTATGGGTTTATCACTGGCATTGGGGCCGCTGTGAGCGATATAATATATGCCCTGCTCACAGGATTTGGCATGAGCTTTGTGATGAATTTCGTGAACAATGAGCGCAACAGGTTTCTGCTCCAGATAAGCGGAAGCGTGCTCTTGCTCATTTTCGGCATTTATTGCTACCGCTCAAATCCTACGCGCAAGCTGCACAGGAGCACGCGGCGCAGCAAGGGGTCGCTTGTGCACAACGGCATCACGGCGTTTCTCGTCACACTGTCAAACCCGCTCATAATATTCCTTTTCATCTTCCTTTTCGCACAGTTTGCGTTTGTCGTGCCCAACCGTCCGATAGAGATGGGCATCGGCTATGCGAGCATAGTGGGCGGAGCGGTGCTGTGGTGGTTCGGACTGACGTGGCTCATCGACAAGGTGCGTGGGAAATTCGACGACAACGGCGTCTTGATTATCAACAGAATAGTGGGTTGGATAGTGATTATTTTTTCGGTGATAATGCTCGTAGGCACCGTATTCAACCTTTACAAGCTGCCTTACTGACGTGTCTCGCGGCACTCGTGCCGGGCATAGCCTGACGCTTCGGTTTGCGGTTGCGACGGCATGCCGCGACGCATAACCGTGCGGAGTGACAGTTCAACATAACAATTTCAACGCCAAAAGGATGTATATCGCTCAGGAATTAAGAAAGAAAAGCATAGCTGAATATATGCTGTATATGTGGCAGGTTGAGGACATCATACGTGCCTACGGTTGCCAGTTGTCGAGACTGAAAAAGGAATATATCAGCCGTTTCGACTATACCGAGGAGCAGAAGGAAGAAATGACCGACTGGTATGGCAACCTGATAACCATGATGAATCAGGAGGGAAAACGCGAAAAAGGACATCTGCAGATAAACGCCATATTGGTGCAGGATATGAACGACCTGCACAACAGGTTGCTGCAGAGCGGCAAGTTTCCGTTCTACAACGCCGAATACTACAAGGTGCTGCCGTTTATCGTGGAGCTGCGCAACAAGGGCGACCGCCAGGTGAGCGAGATTGAGACGTGTCTCGACGCTCTTTACGGCACTATGCTGCTTAGGTTGCAGGGCAAGACAATAAGTCCTGACACGGAGCATGCAGTGAAGGAAATATCCACATTCGTGGGCATGCTCAGCGACTATTATATAAAAGACCGCAACGAAGGTCTGAAATTTGAAGACGACTAATTGTATTTCAATGCTATGAACATATTGGTTACAGGCTGTAACGGCCAACTGGGAAATGAAATCCAGCTCTTGGAAAAGAGCTACGAAAACCATAAATTCTTCAACACCGATGTCAACGAACTTGACATAACCGACGCGCAAGTCATCGAACGCTTTGTTGACGAACATTCAATCGACGGCATCATAAACTGTGCGGCATACACTGCCGTGGACAGGGCTGAGGAGAACGAAGCTCTCTGCGGCAAACTCAATGCCGACGCTCCGGGATGGCTCGCAGCCGCAATGGGCCGCCGTGGCGGATGGATGGTGCAGGTGTCTACCGACTATGTGTTTGACGGCACCAAGCACACGCCTTATGTGGAAACCGACGGCACTTGCCCCGACAGCGTGTATGGGCGCACGAAACTCGCCGGCGAAAAGCTCGTTGTGGAGAATTGCAGCCGGAGCATGATTGTGCGTACGGCATGGCTTTACAGCACTTTCGGCAACAATTTTGTGAAGACAATGATGAGGCTCGGCAAGGAGAAGCCCGAATTGGGAGTGATATTTGACCAGATTGGCACGCCTACCTACGCACGCGACCTCGCAGTGGCTATAATGACGGCCGTGGACAAAGGCATAGTGCCGGGCATATATCATTTCTCCAACGAGGGAGTGACAAGCTGGTATGACTTCACCAAAGCCATTCACCGCATCGCGGGCATAACAGGCTGCCATGTGCGGCCTCTGCACACGAGCGAATATCCCACACCGGCCAACCGTCCGCACTACTCTGTGCTCGACAAAACAAAGATAAAGCAAACATACAACATCGAAATACCGCATTGGGAGGAGAGCCTCGCCGAGTGCATCAGTCAATTGGACAAGTAATAAGACATGAATCAGGAAATAGAACGCAGGCGAACGTTCGCCATCATATCGCACCCCGATGCGGGTAAGACTACACTCACCGAGAAATTCCTTCTGTTCGGAGGACAGATACAGGTGGCAGGTGCCGTGAAGAGCAACAAAATACGCAAGACTGCCACATCCGACTGGATGGATATCGAAAAACAGCGCGGAATATCGGTGTCAACGTCGGTAATGGAGTTCGACTATGAGGGTTATAAGGTAAACATCCTCGACACTCCCGGACACCAGGACTTTGCCGAGGACACTTACCGCACTCTGACCGCTGTTGACTCGGCCATAATCGTAGTGGATGGAGCAAAAGGTGTGGAGACACAGACACGCAAGCTCATGGAGGTGTGCCGCATGCGCAACACTCCGGTTATAATATTCATCAACAAGATGGACCGTGAGGGACGCGACCCCTTTGACTTGCTCGATGAGCTTGAAGCCGAACTCAAAATAAAGGTGCGCCCGCTTTCGTGGCCTATCAACATAGGTGCGAAGTTCAAGGGTGTGTACAATATCTACGAAAACAAGCTCGACCTGTTCAAGCCCGACAAGCAGCGCGTCACCGAAAAAGTGGAGGTTGACATCAATTCCGATGAACTCGAGGCGCACATAGGCGAACAGGATGCAAGCCAACTGCGCGACGACCTTGAACTGGTGAGCGGAGTTTATCCCGAATTCGATGTGGAAACCTATCGCTCGGCCGAGGTGGCACCGGTGTTCTTCGGTTCGGCACTCAACAATTTCGGAGTGCAGGAATTGCTCAACTGTTTTGTTGAAATAGCTCCGTCGCCGCGTCCGACAAAGGCCGAGGAGCGCGATGTGACACCCGAAGAACCTAAATTCTCGGGCTTCATCTTCAAGATAACTGCCAATATCGACCCCAATCACCGCTCGTGCATTGCTTTCTGCAAGGTGTGCAGCGGCAAGTTTGAGCGCAACAAGCCTTATCTGCATGTGCGTCTGGGCAAGACGGTGCGCTTTTCTTCGCCTACACAGTTCATGGCACAGCGCAAGAGCACTATTGAAGAGGCGTGGCCGGGCGACATCGTGGGCTTGCCCGACAACGGAATATTCAAGATTGGCGACACACTGACCGATGGCGAGAGTCTGCATTTCAGAGGGTTGCCTTCGTTCTCTCCCGAGATGTTCAAGTATATCGAGAACGACGACCCCATGAAGTCGAAACAGCTTGAGAAAGGTATCAGTCAGCTCATGGACGAAGGTGTGGCACAGTTGTTCGTAAACCAGTTCAACGGACGCAAGATTATAGGCACTGTGGGTCAGCTGCAGTTTGAGGTTATACAGTATCGACTTGAAAATGAGTATAATGCCAAGTGCCGTTGGGAGCCAGTGCACCTTTACAAGGCGTGCTGGATAGAGAGTGACGACGAAGCGGAACTCGATGCTTTCAAGAAGCGCAAGTATCAGTATATGGCCAAAGACCGTGACGGACGCGATGTGTTTTTGGCTGACTCTGGCTATGTGTTGAGCATGGCGCAACAGGATTTCAAGCATATAAAATTCCATTTCACAAGCGAATTTTAGGTTTGCGGAGTGGAATGCATGTGCACAGGCAGGCTGCATTGACGATGGCTTCGGCACATGTAGAGCAATAAAAAAGCGGTGGAAGGTGATTTTCTCACCTTCCACCGCTTTCTGCATATAGTGGGATGTTGCGCTGTTGGTTTGTCGTTTGTGGCAAACTCACTATAGAAAGCATTTTACTGCTCCTTGGGATCGTTCTCTTTCAGAAATTTCAGGAAAAGCTGCAAAGCCTTGCTTGTGGCAATTGCGAGGTTAATGTCGCGTCCGTAGTCTTCCTGCAATTTTATCGTTTCCACCTTGTCGGCACTGCCGCAAGCTATCCATATCGTTCCCACCGGGTTGCCGGGGGTAGCTCCGCCAGGCCCGGCTATGCCTGTAGTGGCTATGGCATAGTCTACGTTTAGGGCTTTAATGGCTCCCTGCACCATGGCTGTTGCTACTTCTTCGCATACTGCCGTCTTTTCGGCAAGCAGTTGGCTGCTTACTCCAAGCAGATTCTCTTTAATCTCGTTTGTATATGACACGATGCCGCCCTTGAAGTATGCCGACGCTCCGGGCACGGCAATTATGGCTTCGGCAATGCGGCCTCCGGTGCAGCTCTCGGCCGAACCTACTGTCTTGCCAGACTCATACAGGTATTGTTGTATCTCTCTGCTCAATATTTTCTTCTCGAATTCCATTATTTTGTTTATTGAAATGTTACTTTACTAAAAGCGGGTTTGTCTATCGAACAAAACTCCTTGTCGAGGTATTTCAGATAGCCTGTCACGCCAATCATGGCGGCATTGTCGGTGGTATAGCTGAACTTTGGTATGTATATGTGCCATCCGTATCTTTCGGCATGGTCGTGGAAAGCGTTTCGCAGTCCGTTGTTGGCCGACACTCCACCGGCTACTGCCACATGCTTTATGCCTGTTTGCTTCACGGCAAGGCGCAACTTTTTCATCAATATGTCAACGATTGTGTGCTCAAGGCTTGCGGCAAGGTCGTTCTTGTGATGCTCGATGAAGTCGGGATCGTCGGCAATCCATTTTCTCAGACTGTAAAGGAACGATGTTTTCAAACCGCTGAAACTGTAGTCGAGACCTGCTATGTGCGGCTCGGCAAACTTGTAGGCCAGCGGATTTCCTTGCCTTGCAAGACGGTCGATGATAGGACCTCCTGGGTAGCCCAAGCCCATCACCTTCGAGCATTTGTCTATCGCTTCGCCCGCAGCATCGTCGATTGTCTGTCCAAGCACCTCCATGTCGTTGTAGGCATTCACTTTGACTATCTGCGAATTGCCTCCACTCACGAGCAAACAAAGGAAAGGCAACGGAGGATTGGTATTGTCGTCGTCGCTCTCTTTTATGAAGTGTGCCATTACATGTCCCTGAAGGTGGTTGACATCTATCAATGGGATGCCGAGGCTGCGTGCGAAACCTTTGGCAAAGCTAACGCCCACAAGGAGCGAACCCATGAGCCCGGGACCGCGCGTGAAGGCCACGGCGGCCAGTTGCTCTTTGGTTATTCCTGCCCGTTTCAAGGCTGCGCTGACAACCGGGACTATGTTCTGCTGGTGGGCTCTTGACGCGAGTTCTGGCACAACACCGCCGTATTCGCGGTGGACATCCTGCGATGCCGTGACGTTGCTAAGCAGAACGTCATTGCGCAATACAGCTGCCGACGTGTCGTCGCAACTGCTTTCTATTCCTAAGATATATATTGGTTCGGCCATTTTATGTTCTGCAAAATCAGTTCAGAAAATGATGTTTTTACTGTTGTTTCTGCCGGTTTCTTCAGAAGCGGCGTTTAGTGCGTGAGTATTTCAACGCCGTGTTCGGTCATTACGAAGGTGTGTTCCCATTGTGCACTCGGCTTCTCGTCGCCGCTAATGACTTCCCATCCGTATTCGTCTTCGGCATCTATAAACACCTTCCACGTTCCCATGTTTATCATAGGTTCTATCGTGAATACCATTCCAGGCACAAGAAGCATGCCCTGTCCCTTGTGACCGATGTGCATCACGTCGGGTTTTTCGTGGAATTCAAGTCCTACGCCGTGTCCGCACAGGTCGCGCACAACACCATAGTGGTATTTTTCGGCGTGCTTCTGTATTGCGTGTCCGATGTCACCGACAAACCCGTAAGGCTTGGCGGCCTCTGCTCCAATCTCGAGGCATTCTTTTGCCACTCGCACAAGTTGCTTCTTTTCGGGAGTTGTCTTGCCTATGATGAACATGCGCGAAGCGTCGGCGTAGTAGCCGTCGAGTATTGTCGTGAAATCGACATTAACGATGTCGCCTTCCTGCAGCACGTCTTCTTCTTTCGGAATGCCGTGGCATACTACCTCGTTGATGCTTGTGCACACGCTCTTGGGGTAGCCTTCGTAGCCCAGACAGGCAGGCGTAGCTCCGTGGGCAACGCAGTAATCGTAGCATATCTTGTCTATTTCGAGGGTGTTCATGCCTGCGTGTATGTTCTTGGCAACCTCGTCCAAGACACCGGTATTCACCACACCGCTGCGCCGTATTCCTTCAATCTGTTCGGGAGTCTTTATCAATTCGCGGGAAGGCACTTCCTTTCCCTTGTTCTCCCAATACATTACTTTCTTGTCAAGTTCGGTAGGCTCTTGCCCCGGAAGGCAATGCCAGACCCTTTTTCGTTTGAAAGTCATATCTGTTGTTACTGTTTATTGTAGATTCCCCAAATTGCTGAGGTGCTTGTATGATTTCTTTGTTAGATGCTCGCCGCCCATTACTTCTACTGCTTTTTAGCCAAGTGGAATATCTTGCTTTGTGCGGCTTTTGGCTATCGTTCGTCTTTGAATAGGTCGAGCTTGTTGCTCCGTGCCTCGTTGAGTGACGATATTTGTTCCTGTTTTCGGGCGTATTCTTCACGAAGACGCTTGTAGGTGGCCTGCAAATCTTTCTCAAATACTTTCCGTTCGTTGCCGTTCATGAGTTTCGAGGCGATTATGGGATTTTGCGCGGCATCCTTCACCCATACCACGATACCGCTGTAAGCAGGGGCTATTTTTAGTGCGGCATGCAGCTGGCTCGTTGTCGCTCCGCCTACCATAATGGGAATGTTCATCCCCGCCTTTTCCATTTCTGTGGCCACATGCACCATTTCTTCAAGGCTTGGGGTTATCAGGCCGCTTAGCCCAATCATATCTACATTTTCCTCCTTTGCCTTGTTTACTATCTGTTCGGCTGGAACCATTACTCCCAAGTCAATCACTTCGTAGTTGTTGCAGGCCATCACTACCGAAACTATGTTCTTGCCTATGTCGTGCACATCGCCCTTTACTGTCGCGAGCAGCACTTTCCCGTTCTTCGACTGTCCGGCCTTCCTTTCGTTTTCAATGTATGGCTGTAATATGGCTACGGCTTTCTTCATGGTGCGTGCGGTCTTCACCACCTGCGGAAGAAACATCTTGCCGCATCCGAAAAGGTCGCCTACGGTGTTCATTCCGTTCATAAGCGGCCCCTCGATGATGTTTACCGCCGTAGGATATTTGCCTAGGGCTTCTCTCAGGTCGTCTTCAAGATAGTCGGGTATGCCTTTTATCAAAGCCGTAGCAAGCCTTTCTTCGACCGAAGTCTTGCGCCATTCGGGTTCAGAACCGGCCTTAGACGGTGTCCCGTTGGCTGATTTCGCTGCCTTGTCTATGTCGCTCTGTGCTTTAATCTCTTCTGCAAGCCTTATCAACCTGTCCGCTGCGTCGGGCTTTCTGTTGAGCACGACATCCTCAATGATGTTGAGATGAGCCTGAAGCAAGTCGGCATAGGCTACTTTTGTAGCCGGGTTGACAATGCCAAAGTCCATGCCTTTGCTGATGGCGTGATACAGGAACACGGCGTGCATTGCCTCTCTTATGTAGTTGTTGCCTCTGAACGAGAACGAGAGGTTGCTCACTCCGCCGCTTACATGAGCCCCGGGAAGGTTGGTGCGAATCCATTCAACGGCCCTAATGAAATCTACCGCATAATTGTCGTGCTCCTCCATTCCGGTTGCAATGGCTAGAATGTTGGGGTCGAAGATGATGTCGAGCGGGTTCATTCCCACTTTGTCAACGAGCAGACGATAGGCGCGTTGCGCTATTTCAATCCTGCGTTCGTATGAAGTGGCCTGCCCTTTTTCGTCGAAACACATTACGACAACGGCTGCACCATAGCGCATAACGTCGCGGGCGTGGCTCAGAAACACTTCTTCTCCCTCTTTCAGTGATATTGAGTTGACAATGCATTTGCCTTGGATGCACTGCAGTCCGGCCTGTATGACTTCCCATTTAGAAGAGTCAATCATTATCGGGACTTTCGCAATCTCGGGTTCCGAAGCGACGATATTCAGGAATGTCACCATTTCTTGTTTAGCATCAAGCAGACCGTCGTCCATGTTGATGTCGATAACCAATGCACCGTCGGCCACCTGTTTTCTTGCTATGCCCACGGCTTCGTCGTAGCTTTTCTCCTTTATCAGACGCAGAAATTTTCTTGAACCAGCCACGTTGCAGCGTTCGCCTACATTTACAAAATGCACCGACGGAGTAACATCGAGCAGTTCAAGACCGCTCAGCCAGAGTGTATTCGGTGGCGCAACGGGAATGTGTATAGGCTTCTCGGCTACAATTTCTGAGTATTTTCTGATGAATTCCTCGGTCGTTCCGCAGCATCCGCCGATGATGTTCACAAGACGTTCGTCGATGAATTCAGCTATTTGCGGGGCCATGCTCTCGGCTGTCTCGTCGTATTGTCCGAGACTGTTGGGCAGTCCGGCATTGGGGTAGGCACTTATATAATAAGGTGCTTTGCGCGCCAATTCCTCGAGAAACGGTTTCATTTGCCTTGCCCCGAACGAGCAGTTCAGTCCTATTGAGAATACGGGGAAACTGCTGACACTTGCCAAGACGGCTTCAAGTGTCTGTCCGCTCAATGTTCTTCCGGCAAGGTCGCTCACTGTGATACTGAGCATTATGGGCAGATCTCTGCCTCGCTCGCGTGACACTTTCAGTGTTGCGTCGATTGCAGCTTTGGCGTTGAGCGTGTCAAACACGGTCTCTATCAGCACCGTGTCTACGCCGCCCTGTTCTAGCGCGTCAATCTGTTCGTAGTAGGCATCAAACAACATTGCATAGGTTGCGTCGCGTGCTGCTGGGTTGCTCACGTCGGGGCTCAGCGAGCAAGTCTTGTTGGTTGGTCCTACAGATCCTGCCACGAAGCGCGGTTTCTCGGCTGTGGAATATCTGTCGGCAGCCTCGCGTGCCAACCGTGCACCGGTGTATGCCATTTCGCGCGCATAGTCGGCCAAATGATAGTCGGCCTCAGAAATGCGTTGGCTGCTGAATGTGTTGGTTGTGATGATGTCGGCTCCCGCCTCGAGGTATTTGCAGTGTATCTCGGATATGATATCGGGGCGTGTTATGTTGAGCATATCGTTGTTGCCGCGCATCATTCCCTCGACGTTCAAAAACCTGTATCCCCTGAAATCCTGTTCGGTGAGGTTATATTGCTGTATCATCGTGCCCATGGCACCGTCCAGCACCAGCACCCGGTCTTTTATTGCCTCTCTTATTCCCATGCTTCGAACTTTGCGCGTCAATAATGTTTCATGGCTCTGTCCATTTCGCGGCGGTCTTCCTTCTCTTTCAGTGTCTGCCGCTTGTCATATTCTTTCTTTCCCTTGCAAAGGGCAACGTCTACCTTTGCCCTTCCGTTGCCGTCGATGAAGATAAGAATGGGCACTATTGTGAAGCCCACCATTTTGGTGGCTTCCTGCAATTTGTTTATCTCGCGGCGGTTGAGCAGAAGTTTTCTGTCGCGCTTGCTTTCATGGTTGCTGTATGAACCGTAGAAATATGGCGATATGTTCATTCCTTTCACCCATATCTCGCCGTTGTTTATGTAGCAGAATGCATCGACAAGGCTTGCTTTACCTTGTCTTATCGACTTTATCTCGGTGCCGGTGAGTACGATTCCGGCAGTATATGTGTCAACGAAGAAATACTCAAACGAGGCTTTCTTGTTTCTTATGTTTACAGGACTTTTTTTCCTTATCAGTTCTTCTTCTTTGTTCATCGTCAAAATGTCATTTAAACTATTTTGGCAAAATCTTCTATGTGCCCGTCTACATACATGGCTACCGCCGTGGTCCACTCTTCTTCGTGTTCCACAAAAGCGTCATCGAAATCATCGAACTCTGGATATTGCTCAAACATGGCCATGAATTCGTCGTCGTTGCAGTCGCGTTCTATTGCCTCATGATGTTTCAGGTAGAGCTTGCGCACGTCGAAAAGCAGTTTTGCCAAGTCGGTTATGCCCCATACGCGCATCATTTTTGCAAACGGATTCATAAAGATGAAACCACCGAGGCCGTTGTATATGAGTTGTACGAAACCTCCGTCCATCACCTCGTCGCGCATCTGTATGTATGCCACGAGCGTGATTTGCGGGGTGTTGAGCTGCTGCATGGCTTCGGCAGTAAGCTTTCCGCCCACATGCGACATTATGGCATCGTAGAACACTTTCAGGAAAGCATCGAAATCTTCAGCCGATGCCTTGCGCAAATCCTCGTCTTTAACAATTATCTCTTTCATGCAAATACTGTTTGTTGGGCAAGTTCCCTGCAGATGGCGGGGCGATTATGTCGCAGTGAATGAAGTTACCCAAAGACACATATATTAATATGCAAATTTAGACAAAAAAAACGAATAATGAAAGCATCGGGCGGCAAAATCCGTTGGCTTGTGGACGCTTGCAGGTGTAGGTGTGGCACGGGGCGTTTTGCGCCATTGCTTGTATGCTATTGCGGGAGCGTTATTTTGTAGTCGGGATTGTCTATGTGTTCTTTGTTTATGACTTCTATTAGCTGCCTTACTAGGTCGGGATGCTCGGCACTTATGTCGTTGTCTTCGTGTATGTCGTCGGCAAGATTGTACAGGTGCGGGATGCCTTTTATCACCACAAGTTTCCAGTCGTTCATGCGCACACCAATCTGGTCGGTTTCGGCAAACTCCCAATAAAGGTGCTCATGGTGTTTCTGCCGTGCCTCGTCGCCCAGCAGTGTCGGGGCTATAGACAGTCCGTCGAAATGGTCGTCGGACTTGCCGTTGGCATATTTCTTTTCGTAATGACTTATGCCTGCAAGATCGCAGAAGGTGGGCATGAGGTCGTAGAAGGCAAACTGTAGGTCGCTTGTGCTTCCCTGTTTTATGTGGCCGGGCCACCATGCGATGAAGGGTATGCGTATGCCACCCTCGTAGCATTGTCTTTTCAGTCCTTTTAGCTTTCCGTCACGCCCGAAAAATTCGGGGTCGGCGCCGCCTTCCTCGTGCGGGCCGTTGTCGCTTGTGAATATCACAATGGTGTTTTTGTCGAGTCCCTTCTGCCGCAGCTTTGTAAAGATTTCGCCCACATAGCCGTCGAGGCGCGTTATCATTGCGGCAAACTGGGCGTGTGTGTGCTCCACGGCGTTGTAGCGTGAGGCTTCCTGTCCGCCCCACGTCTTGTCGGTGAAGAATTTCTTTTCATAGGCTGCCAGTATCGAGTCGTCGGGCTGCGCCAGTTCGGCGTGGGGCAGGGTGTAGGTGAAAAATCCCACAAATGGCTGTTTGCCGTCTTGCTTGTCGAGCCACGCCAGAGCCTTGTCGTGTATCATCTTTGCCGAATACTGGCTACGCCTGTGGTAGTCTTTGCCGAACATGGGGTAGGGCGTGTTACCGTCGAGCACCTCGCGCACCACTGCCGTGTCGCCGAGGCTGCGGCTGTATCGGTTGAGGAAATTGGGAAAATACAGGTGAGCCTGAAACTGGCAGATGTAGCCGTAGAACTCGTCGATGCCGCGCTTGTCGGGTGTCGATACCGAGCCCTCGTAGCCTCCGGCCCATTTGCCAAACATTCCTGTGTGGTAGCCGTTGGCTTTCATTATTTCGGGCAGTATTACATGGTCGGGGTCGTATGGCTCCTGTCCCACAACAGAAAAGTCGCGGTTTGCTCCATAATACACAGGCTCCGACTGGTTCCAGTATTCCTTGTTGCCGCGCACATGCGTGTGTCCCGTGTGTTGTCCCGTCATTATTGTTGCCCTTGACGGTGCGCTCACGGGGGCTCCGGCATAGGCTTGGGTGAAGCGCATGCCTTCGGCTGCCATTCGGTCGATGTTGGGCGTGCTTATATATGGTTGTCCGTAACAGGCGAGGTCGCCGTAGCCCATGTCGTCACACAAGATGAACAGGATGTTGGGGCGTGTTGCTGCCTTCTTTGCCTGTATGGCTGCTGGGAGCAGTACCAGGCTCAGGCTCGCGATATAATACTTGTTTTTCATTGTCTTTCTGTAGGTTTGTTGCAGGAAAATGCCGCCGGTGGCTTCCCCATGTGTTTATAGTAGCAAAAATACTGCTTTTATTTGGTAAATTCCTGCAATGTCAGTCTTAATTTGTTGAAATTGTGCTACAAACTGCATGCTGGCGGCTTTCGTAGTGCGTGATGTGCTGTTGTGGCAACACCGCGCATGGGTTTGCGGCAGTGTAAAACGACAATGAGGGTATGCGTCGTGCGCAGTTAGCGCAAGAGTGCATACCCTCATCGGCCTGTTGTGGCTGTTGCCGCTTAGCCTAAATACTTCATTAGTATCTTTGCATTGCCGCTGTCTCTTAGCTTCGCGATGCTCTTTTCGCGTATCTGACGCACCCTCTCGCGTGTGAGTCCAAGCTGGTCGCCTATCTCCTCAAGTCCTTTTTCGTGGCAGCCAATGCCGAAACACTCTCTGATTATGGTTATTTCGCGGTCTTTCAGCACCTTGTTCAATACGGAGTTGAGCTCGAGTGCCATTGATTCGTGGTCCACATGGCGGTCGGTTCTGCTGTCCTCACCGCTTGGCATCACGTCGAGCATGCAGTTTTCTTCACCATCCTGGAAAGGTGCGTCGATGCTCACATGGTGTCCGTCGGCCATAAGGCTCTGGCCTATCTTCTCTTCGTCGATGTTTGTAGCCTCGGAAAGTTCGCCCACAGAAGGGTGACGCTGATTTTCCTGCTCAAACTTGTTTATCTCGTGGTTGATTTTGTTGAGTGAGCCTACTTGGTTGAGCGGTAGGCGCACAATACGGCTTTGTTCGGCAATTGCCTGAAGAATGCTCTGACGAATCCACCACACGGCATACGAGATGAACTTGAAACCGCGTGTCTCGTCGAATTTCTGGGCGGCTTTTATAAGGCCGATGTTGCCCTCGTCGATAAGATCGGTAAGTGTGAGACCCTGATGTTGGTATTGTTTGGCAACCGAAACGACAAAACGCAGGTTTGCTGTCACCAGCTTGTTCTTTGCACGTTCGCCTTCGGGACCGCCCTTTTTGATTTTCTGCGCCAGTTCGATTTCCTCGTCAATGGAAATCAACGGAGCGCGGCCAATCTCTACAAGATATTTGTCGAGGGCTTCACTCGAACGGTTTGTAATACTCTTTTGAATTTTAAGTTGTCTCATCTTCTTTACCTTCTATTTCTTACGAAACTGTAACCGACTTTATCCTTATACATTAAAACCTTGCAAAATTAATAAAACAAAACGGGTTGGCCAAATTGAGGGTTGATATTGGTTTAGCGTTTAACTAATGTTAACTATTGTGATTACCGTTAGAAGACAGCGCAGTTACTGCCGTAAACCACCCCTATGCTTCTATCACCCAGTCTGTGATATTACCCTTCGTAGAGTCGAAGTTGATGCCCACCTTAGTGATGGGCTTGCCGCTCAGGGCGAAACGCTGGCGGTAGTCTTTGAGGTCGATTTGCCTCATTGCTGCCTGTGCAGACTGGTTGAGTTTCAGTTCGATGATGTAGAGGTTTGTGCGGGTGAGCAATACTATGTCCACCCTGCCTTTGGGCGTATGCACCTCTACGTCCACCAAGTAGTCTGTGAGCAGTGAGAAGATGATGAAGAGCATCTGTTGGTAGTGTCCTTCGTAGTTGGTTACGTTGCAGTAGGGCACTGTGCCGAGGAAATCTTGCAGCAAGTGCAGTGCACCTTCCATGTCCTGTTTGTCAAGTGCCTGTGCTATGCGCCGTGCCGTGTTGGTTGTAGCGAGGGTATTCTGTGTGACGTATGACGGTATGAGAGCCTTTGTCAGTCCTACCTTCACTTCTTTGTTTGGCACATCGAGTGTGTAATAGTTGTAGTCGCGGTTATAATCCTTGATTGTGATATATCCGCTTTGGTATAGTAGGGGCATGATTGTGGTCATGTTCTCCGTCGGGGCGTCAAATTCGCTTTCGTCCGCCTCCACACGACAGAGGTCGGTTGGTAGTGCGCCGTGCTTGCGCATCATATTAATAAGGTAAGTCGGCGTGCCTGAAGTGAACCAGTAAGCACCGAATTTGCGCTCTGCGAAGCAGTTGAGAATGC